>JBOICI010000032.1:0-39522 GCA_050739955.1 Moraxellaceae bacterium | reverse complement strand
ATGCGTACATCCATGTACGCATTCCCCTTGGCCGGTCTTGTTACGGTCGGCAGGCTCTATGGGGCCTCAAGAACAAAGCAGCGGTGCTCTTTTCTTCGTCTGTGAAAAAATCCAAAGCAAAGTCACTGGGCCCCGGCCTACGCCGGGGCGACAGAGGAGGCATAGCCTCCTCTGCCTAGGATTTTTTTTTTGACTTTGCTTTGCGCGAGCGTAGCAATGCGTGCTTTTCGCTTTTGGAATACGGCGCCAGATGAAAGAGTGAAGAGCAGAAGTAAAGTACAGCGAACATCCCTGCTTATTAAGCTCCGGTCTTCTGCACCTACGGCCCCAACAGTGGCAAGAAAGCGGAAGGCCATCGCGAGTCGCAAACGCGCGAGCACCACCCGGACATCATCAGCTACAAGAAAGGACAGAGCCAAATGAAGGGCTGCCCGCAGGGCTCGCCTTTCTTTGCTTACTTTCTTTAGGCAAAGCAAAGAAAGTTAGGCCCGCTGGAGGCGCAATCCCTTTGGCAAAGTAACAGCCGGGGCAACCCCATCGGAGCACTTCACCGAATCCCCGACAGTACAAAAATCCCCGCCCTCCCGGGCCGTCGCCAAAGCAAAAACCCGTCCCCCGTATACAAAGGCCAATAACAAACAACAGAGAAGCTCCGAACTAAAGCCCGGCCTGCAGGAAGCCAGCCCACACACTTCCCGTCACTTCTCGCCACAAAACCCGGCCATTCAGTCCACCCCTCATCATTGCTAGTCTCCGGACATCTTATAAAAACGAGCATGGAGCCACCTATGACAGGTGCAAAAAAGCCGCCGGCAGGCACACAGCCGCGTCCTCACCGTCTCATCATCTGGAGCCCCGGCGATATGGGCGGCCGTGCCCTGCGCACCGCCCTGCTCAATCTGGAAAAATTCGAAGTAGTGGGCGTGAAAGTCTTCAGCCCGCATAAACACGGCAAAGACATCGGTGAACTGGTCGGCCTGCCGCCCGTGGGTGTGAAAGCCACCACCTCCAAAGCCGAAATTCTCGCGCTTAAGGCCGATTGCGTGGTGCACACGCCCACCACGCCTTCCCTGCTCAAAGGCTCGGATCACGATGTACTGGATCTTTTGGCCTCGGGCAAAAATGTGGTCTCCGGTGCCTCACATCACAATCCCTCCATGCATAACTGGTTGTCGGAATCGCAGTCAGCGCTGTCCGTGCTGAGAACGGTGGCCAATATGAAAGTGACCGGCAATATTTTCAGTAAGCAGGAAAAACAGGCGCTGGGCGCACTCAAACGCATCATGCAAGCGGTGGATTCAAAACCCGGCCAGGCTTTGCATCCCTTGCTGGAAAAAATGGGCACCCGCATCGTGGAGCGTGTCTTGCCGCGCCGTGTTTCCGGCCAGCGTTTTCACGAGGCCTGTCTGCGCGGAAATTCCTCGCTCTTCGGCACCGGCCTGCATCCCGGCGTGATGGTGGAGCAAGTTGTGCTGCGCCTCGCCAGCTTGATGGAAGAAGTGAGCGAAATCCGTTTTCTGGAAGTGGGTGATTTATCCGCCGCGCCCGATGGCATGTGGGGCGGTCTCTCCAGTCTTGGCTTTGGCTGTGAACTGCACGAGGTGGATTCCAATCACGCCATCGCTCTCATGCAGCATTTCTATTTCAACGATGTGCTGGGCAATGTGGCGCACGCGCTTTATGGCGCCGGGCCGGAGCGCATACGTGTTGAACGCCATGTATATCCCTCTGCCGCGCGCGTGGAAGTAAAAGCCGGCGGCACCGTGATTAAACCCGGCACCGTGGGCGCTATTCATATGACCTATCGCGGCTATCTCGACGGCAAGCTTTTCATGACCAATGAAGAGTGCTGGCATGTGGGCGGCGGCAATGCACATCTGGGCCCGGATCACCCCAATAGTCTGGCCGGCGGCCACCTCATCACCATTGAGGGCTCGCCCGGCCGCATCGAATTCCGCTCCGAGCCCGATGACGATTCTTTCAAGGCCGATTGGTCGGCGGTGACTGATATTTCCGTGAACGCCATCCTGAGCTCCATTCCCGGCGTATGTGCCGCACCGGCAGGCGTAGTCACGCCCGATCTCACACCGCGCTATACGCTGGAGGAGGCATGACCATGAAAGCTATTTCTATTGCCATTCTGGGCACGGGCCCGCTGGCTGATTTGATCGCCAAACGCATTGAAGCTC
This sequence comes from Moraxellaceae bacterium, assembly GCA_050739955.1. Taxonomy (GTDB): domain Bacteria; phylum Pseudomonadota; class Gammaproteobacteria; order Pseudomonadales; family Moraxellaceae; genus UBA2031. The sequence continues at coordinate 37,333 of JBOICI010000032.1, read as the reverse complement.
GCAAGGATTTGCATCTTGCCGGCGTAGTGGTTTCTACAGAAAAGCCGCCAAGCGACAGTGCTTGCGTGATTTATCTGCCTAGCGCCACCGAGCAGGAAGCGGGTAGCAGCGCTGCTCGCATCACTGAGCTTTTACGCGCTGGTTTTAATGTGGTCTCCACCCTGCCGGCTGAGGCTCTACCTCGCGCTGACATTCTGGCGGCGTGCAAGGAAGGCAAATCCAGCTTTCATGGCAGCGGCGGTTTTCAGAGCAGCCTGATCTCGCGCTTCAATCGCGCCTTTGCTTCCATCACACGCAATATCCGTGATGTCGAACTGATTGAAGAGCGTGATGTAGAAGATGGCGGCTTACCAACAAGCGATAAGGCACAAAGTGCCGAAGCGGGCGCGTATTACGAAGCGGGTTTGAATTTGCTCTCTGAAGCTGTATTTGGTGAGGGCAAAGTGGGCGGCGATATCACGCGCTCGGCCCTGCGCACACAAGCCCCCGCCTCTGCTCGCCTCAGCCCCCATAAAACACCGGCGGCTGAACAGCTCTGTGTCTGCCGTACGCTGGGTGAGCATGTGAGCTACGACTCAGTCTGGACCCAACGCACAGGCAACAGCGCGCCTCTGCGCTATCGCTTCAACACCCGAAGCAGCGACGCGCTGGGTTATGTGAGCATCGACTTCCACGCCGGTAACGGTGCCAGCCCCACGGATCACCTGGCGGCCAGTGGTTTACTGGATGCCGTACACGCCGTGCAGGAAAGTGCACCCGGCATACTGCGTCACGATCTGGATATCTGGCAGGTGAAAGCGGACGATCGCTTTCAGCGCTGATAACAAGATTCATGCCCCATAAAAAAGCCCGGCGATGCCGGGCTTTTTTATGCAGAGCAGGAAGCGATCAAACGATCACCTGCATCTACTCACTTCGGTGCCATGCGGATACCGCCGTCAATGCGGATGGTCTCGCCATTGAGGAATGTGTTTTCAGCAATGTGCACAGCCAGCTTGGCGTACTCTTCCGGCAGACCCAGACGCTTGGGGAACTGCGTCATTTCGATCAGCGGCAGCTTCACGGCATCGGGAGCGGAATTCATCAGCGGCGTATTGAAGATGCCCGGGGCAATGGTGCAGCAACGCACGCCGATGGAGGCTAAGTCACGTGCGATAGGCAGGGTCATGCCGACCACAGCGCCCTTGGAGGCGGAGTAAGCGACTTGGCCGATCTGGCCGTCGAAAGCGGCAACGGAAGCGGTGTTGATCACCACGCCGCGCTCGTTGTCGGTCAGGCCTTCGTTCTTCTGCATGGCCACAGCGGCCAGACGCGTCACGTTGAAGGTACCGACCAGATTCACGGCGATAACCTTGTTGAAGATTTCCAGGGAGTGCGGGCCGTTCTTGCCCACGGTGCGCTGAGCGGAACCGATACCGGCACAGTTCACCGCCACATGCACAGCACCAAACTTGGCGACCGTGGCATCGATGCCGGCCTGAACCGAGGCTTCGTCAGCCACGTTCACTTTCACGAAAAGCACATTGGCGCCCAGTGTGGCAGCCGTCTTCTGGCCGACTTCTTCGTTCAGATCGAAAATGGCAACCTTGGCACCTTTGGCGAGATAGGCCTCTACCGTGGCCAGACCGAGGCCGGAGGCGCCGCCAGTGATGATGGCAACCTTATTGGAAAGATCCATGCTGATATCCTTCAAAATGCGGGAAATTGGGAGAGCGACTAGCGAGTCGGGGCGGGAGCATATCACCACCCTCCAACCTTGTCAGGCCGCCTGACAGGCTGCTTGAGACACTCTTGGCCGGCCCTTGGCCAGTACTTGACCGGCTCTTGACGATGAAGTCACGGGCCGTTAAAAGGCCCCCTTCCGTATCGTCAACCTGCACCAGAGTCCCTGATGGCCGCCTTCTTCCGCTTTCTCCTTACCCTGATCTGCAAATGGGACCTCTACCCCACCAAGAATGTATTGGCGCCCGTGGTCACACGGCATCGTGTCGGCCTTGCCGACATCGACCTGAACCTGCACCTCAACAACGCCCGCTACCTAAGCTTTCTGGACAAGGCCCGGCTGGAGCACAGCATACGCACCGGCATCTTTTCCATCTTCCGCCGCCGCGGCAACTTTCTCGTCGCCAATATCGAGATCAGCTATCTCAAATCCCTGCTGCCCTTCCAGAAATTCACCATCACCACCCGTGTGCTGGGTTGGGATGCGCGCTACTACTTCATCGCCCATGAATTTCATGCCGATGGCGAGCTTTACGCCACCGCCGCAGCACGCATGGCTTTCACGGAAAAGGGCAAGCGTGTGGAACCGAAAACCGTGCTCGTGCCACTGGCCCATGGCGAGCCCAGCCCGCCGCTGCCCATGAGCGTGCGGCATTGGCAGGCGCTGTTGTTAGCCAAAAGAGAAGAAAGCGAAGCCCGCTCTTGAGCAAAGTAAGGGCTGAATCTTTTCAGCACTGATCCGTATTGAATCTGCACTCAGCCCACGCTCAACCTAGCCTTGCGCCAAGCTTGGGGCGACAAGCCCGTCCAAGCCTTGAAGGCCCTGCTGAAAATCGCCACCTCTGCAAAACCCAGATTCATGGCCAAGGTGGTGATATCCATGTCGGAAAACATCAGGTTCTGACAAGCAAGCCGACTTCTGGTGGCCTGTAGAACAGCAGAAAATGATGTGCCGTTTTCAAACAGAAGCCGCTGTAGCTTGCGGGGAGAGTAGCCCAGCAATTTTGCCACGACCTCCAGATGGCATTCTCCGGTCGGCAGCAGCGCGGTTATGACGCGCTCCACCTGAGCTGAAGCTGCCGCCGTTTCACGCTGGCCCGGGTCAAGGCGCCAGACATGACTCAAGTGCTCTCTCAAGGCCTGATCCAGACTGACGGGCGTAGAAAAGAAATCTCCCGTAAATGCATAGCGCATACGGTTTTCACCCGCCTCGAAATGCACCGCACAGCCCAGCACTTCACGAAAGGTGCTCGCTTTTGATGAGGGCGCCGGAATATCCAGCCACACACTCTGCAAGGGATATTGCCCGCCATTGAGCTGGGAAATGGCGCGTTCCAGATGGGCAATGCTGACGCCGGTCAGCTGCTTGCAATCAACTTCCCGGGCAAAGTCAAAACGCACCAGCAGATCAATCGCCGCCGGCTCAAAGCGGACATCGATATGCACGCCACGCGCATGAAAGGCGAGATTCTTGTACATGATGCGCAGGGCATCGCCCATGGTCGGCTGCAAGCCCATGCAGGAGGCCAACGCGCCTACAACCTCAAGCCCCTGACTACTCCCCAGCCTAACGCCAAAATCCTCCGCCGCGCAGCGCTCGGCTGCCAGCGTGAAGGCCCGGGCTAGCGCTATGAAGGGCACATACAAATCCGGCTCGAAGAGAACAGCCTGACTCAGGCCGGCCTCGCGCAGGATGTCCGTCGGGCTTTGTCCATACTCCCGCACCAGCTCAGGGAAACCCTGTAAGGCGCCAGCACGCGCAAAATAAGACATAGCTCATCTCCCTGTCGCAAAAAGTCAAATATATCGTCGCAATTTATCAAGTTGATCGCAGCCACTCAACTTACACTGCGCTCTCACACACTCCTGCCCTTGCAGTCATCGCAGGCAACAACAAGAACCCGATGATGGTGAACTCTATGACGCATGCATGGCCGGCCCCGGATCGTGGACCTACCCAGCGCAAAACCTTCTGTGGCATCTGTGAGTCCTCCTGCGGCCTGGTCGTTACCACGCAGAATGGTCAGGTGCTGGGCATACGCCCCGATGAATCCCACCCCTCATCCAAAGGCTTCGCCTGCTCCAAGGGCGTGCAGTTCGATGCCGTCATCAATGATCCGGACCGCGTGTTGCAACCTTTGCGACGTGTAGGAGAAAACCGTTTCGAGCCAACCAGTTGGGATGAGGCGCTGGCTGATATCGGGCAGCGTATGCGGGCTATCCAGAATAAATTCGGCAACAGCGGCATAGGCGTGGCTTGGGGAAACCCTACGGCTTGGAATCTCTCGGGGGCCTCCGCCATACAGGGCATGGCCGTTGCGCTGAAAACCCGCCACAACTACACCACTGCCTCGCTGGACGTGAACAACTATTACGCCGCCAGCCATATGCTATATGGCCATCCCGGCGTGAATCCCCTACCGGAATTCGACAAAACGGATTTCGCGCTCATAGTCGGTGCCAATCCCTTTGTGTCACACGGCAGTCTCGTCACCATAGGCAATATCCGTCAGGTGCTGATGGATATTCCGGCGCGCGGAGGCCGTGTCATTGTGGTGGATCCGCGGCGCTCGGAAACAGCGGCGGCTTTTGAACATGTGGCCATCAGGCCCGGAAGTGATCAGTGGCTGCTGGGTGCCATGCTGAAGCTGATTCTGGATGAGGGCTGGCACAGTCATGCTGCCATAAAACAACAAACGCGCGGCATTGCTGAACTACACACCATGCTAAGCAGCATGACACTAGCGCGCGCTGAAACTGAAACCGGCATTGCGCAAACACAGATCCGGGCAATGGCAGAAGCACTGACCAAGGCCAAATCCGCTTGTGTTTACGGGCGCTGCGGCGCCTCACTGGGCCGATTTTCAACGCTGACAAAATTCCTGCTGGATGCACTCGCCATTGTCACCGGCAATCTGGACCAGCGCGGCGGCATGGTCTTCGGTGATCCGCTGATCGACAAAGAACTCGGCACCTTTTGGGCCGGCATGAGCGGTATAGGCCGTTGGCATACACGCGTTGAAAAAGTACCTGAGACTATGGGCGCCGCTCCGTTTTCCTGCCTGCCCAAAGAAATCACCACACCGGGCAAAGGCCAACTGCGCTCTTTATTGATTTGCTCGGCCAATCCGGCCATCAGTGCACCCGGCAATCAGGAAATGGAAGCCGCACTTGAACAGCTTGAACTGCTGGTGTGCATAGACCCCTACATAACAGACACCAGCCGGCTGGCACACTGGATATTGCCGCCCACGCTCTGGCTGGAGCGCGAACAATTTCCGGTTTATACCGAGCAACACGCCATCGTACCGAATGCACAATGGGTGGCGCCCGTCGTACCACCACGTGGCGAAGCACGTGATGATGCTTGGATTATCGACCAGATATGCCGCCACCTCGGTATTGTGCCTTCGCTGCTGCCGGGATCGCAGTTATTGGGCAAAGCAGGCATACGACTTTCGCCCCTGTTCATTGCCGATCTTTCTGTGCGCCTGAGCCGGCATGGCGACTGGTTCGGCCTGCACCCCTGGAAGCTGAACCGGCGCAAACTGCTCGCGCATGAAGGTGCTATTCAAACCGCTGCCGCCTGTCCTGTTGGCGTACTGGACCACAAGCTCTGGCATAAAGACAAACGTGTGCATATGGCACATCCGCAGATCAGGACAGAAATAAATCGGCTGATGAAAGCATCAGAAGAATGGGCAGAGTTTCCACTGAGGCTATTCAGCATACGTGAATACCGCTCGCATAACTCTTGGTTGTACAACGTGCCCAAACTTATGAGCAGCAATCGGCGTTGCCGTATAAAACTGCATCCGAGCGATGCCAGTGCCGCCGGCATTCTGGATCGCACCGAGGTGCGTGTACGTTCACCTTGGGGTGAAGTGTGTGTACCACTTGAAGTCAGTGAAGAAATCATGCCGGGCACAGTCGGCATGCCGCAGGGCTGGGGACATAAAGGCGGTTGGCATACAGCTGTTGCCGCCGGTGGTGCTTCTTACAACCAGCTGACACCGACTTCTGCGCATCTTATTGACAGGCCTTCCGGCAATGCCTGGTTGAACGGCATTCCCGTGAGTATTGAAAAGCTCTCTCTCGCTGAAGCAGGGAAATAAGACATGGCGTATGTCATTACACAATCCTGCTGCAACGATGCCAGCTGCACGGAAGTTTGCCCGGTCAATGCCATACACCCCCTGCCAGAGGCGAAAGACTTTGCCCACGCCGAGATGCTGTATATCGATCCCACCACCTGCATCAATTGTGCAGCCTGCGTGGATGTCTGCCCGGTCTCGGCCATTTATCCAGAAGACGGTCTACCTCCTGATCTGAAACGCTATGCTGCCATCAATGCAGAGCATTTCCGCACACGCGGCTCAGCGCCGCCGCCGCTTCCTTATTTTCTGCGCAATCAAGAAAAAGCAGCCCCACAGAATATTTCCACACTGAGAGTAGCGATTGTAGGCACCGGCCCATCTGGACTTTATGCCGCCGAGCACCTGCTTAAAACACCGCATCTGAATGTTGAAATCGATTTTATCGAGCAGCTGCTCATGCCCTATGGTCTGGCCCGCTTCGGCATTGCACCCGACCATACTCATACCCGGCAAGCCATTACACAATTCAAATGGATACTCGCCGATAAGCGCGTGCAGCCTTATTTCAATGTGAAAGTGGGTGAACACATCAGCCACGAAGAACTGGCCGCATCGCATCATGCGGTCATCTATGCCGTTGGCGCCATGACTGATCGCAATCTGGATATTCCGGGCGAGGCCTTGCACGGCAGCCATTCCGCCACAGAGTTTGTGGCCTGGTATAACGGTCATCCGGATTATCGCAATAAGAAATTCAACCTCAGCGGCAAGCGCGCCATCGTTATCGGTAATGGCAATGTGGCGCTTGATGTAGCGCGCACCCTGCTACTGCCGTTGGATATCCTGAAGAAAACCGATATTGCCGACCATGCCCTAACCGCCTTGGCAGAAAGCCGGATTGAAGAGGTGGTCGTGGTTGGCCGGCGCGGCGTCATGGAGGCGGCCTATACCAATCCTGAGCTGCTGGCACTGACCTATCTTAAGAATATTGATGTGATCATTGATCCACAGGATATTGATGCAGGTATTGCCGCTTCACCACCTGCCCCCAGCGACAGCCGCCGTCAACTTCAGCTCAAGCTGAGCCGTGAAATCGCAGCACGCAAACCTACTGGCAACAGAAAACGAATAGTACTGCGTTATCAGCTTTCTCCTGCCGAGATAATCGGCGACACTGCGCTTTCATCCGTGCGTTTCACACAGAATCAGCTAGTCATGGGTGCGCAGAGTGTTAATGCCGAACCCACAGAAAAAACCGAAGAAATGCAGGCATCTCTATTACTGCGCTCAGTAGGCTATCTGGGCTCATCCATAAAAGATCTGCCCTTTATGAAGGGCAGAATTCCCAACACTCACGGCCGTGTAATGGAGGAAGCAGAGACACGAACCGGCGCATACACCGTGGGCTGGATAAAGCGTGGCGCTAATGGCGTGATGGGGACTAACAAACATTGTGCTGCCGAAACAGTGGATGCGCTTTTGCAGGATTTTATGAAGCAGCAGCTAGCCACTCCCACGATATCTGCTCAGGACTTTGCAAATCTGATCAAGTCACGGCAGCCAGAAATGCTGGGCAAGGAAAACTGGCTGATGCTGGATGAGCATGAAATCTGCAATGGCCGCTTGCAGGGTCGCCCACGCGTTAAGGTGGTGGATCCCGTTGAAGCCTTTTCTATCGCTTCTAACCTCGCCCATTAGAAAAACAGCAGCGCACCCGCTCAAGTAATACTCACGCCGGAAATTTCACTGGCCAGCGTGGCGGCGTAGTTATCCGTCATGCCACCGATGTAATCGAGAATTTTCATATAGGCCGAATAGGGGCTTTCGCCTTCCACCAAGGGCCGCTCCAACAGGGCCAACTGCGTTTTCTGCCGGGTATTGAGCGCCTTGGGGCCCTGCGTACAGAACACATAAGCATCGGGAATCAGTGCATCGAGCAGCAGCTTGAGGCAGGGATAGGCAGCCACTTCTTTCACCACTTTGCTGCGGTGACGATAGACACGCTCGCTGGCCAGTTCCTTGGCGCCTTTGAGCAGACTGGATATTTCCGCACTCACCAGATCCAATAAATCCTTGCTGGGTGCCGGCAGGCCACCTTCCAGAATACTGTTGTGATGACGCATGAAGGTGGCGGCAAATTCTTCGACACATTTGCCGATGACCATGCCGCGCATGGCGGCGCAGTAGCGACGTATAACATCGGCATTGCGGCGGTCCGGGCCCTGTGGCGAGCGCAGCTTTTCCGGCTCCAGCACCGGATGCACTACGGCCTCGAACTCTTCAACCGCGAGAATGCCGATTTCCACGGCGTCTTCCAGATCGAGAATGGCGTAGCAGATATCGTCAGCCGCTTCCATGAGATAGGACAGCGGATGTCGCGCCCAGCGGTCTTCACCCAGCTTGAGCAAGCCCAGCTCGGCCGCCACCATGGCGTAGTAATCACGCTCGGCGGTGTAGATATTGAACTTTCCCTTGGGCTTTTTGCCGGACAGCACTGGCTCCATTTTTGCCGTCCACGGATATTTCACCAACGCGCCCATGCTGGCGGCGGTGAGGCGCATACCGCCTTCGCCGTAATACATCTCCAGCGTGGCCACCATGCGCAGGCCGTGGGCATTACCCTCATAGGTCTGCACGTCGAGGCGCTCGCCGTCGCTCAAGGGCTCGAGGTAACGCGCATGTGCCGGATCACAGAACCAGGTACGCAGCGCATCTTCACCGGTATGGCCAAAAGGCGGATTACCGATATCGTGGGCGAGACAGGCCACCTGCACGATGGCGCCGATATCACTGGCGTGATAACCCGCCGGCAGCACGCCCTGCTCCTGCAGCATGAGGCCGACACGATTACCCAGACTGCGGCCGACGCTGGCGACTTCCAGCGAATGCGTAAGGCGGTTGTGAATATGATCGTTCACCGCCAGCGGATGCACCTGGGTCTTGCGTGCGAGGCGGCGAAAGGCGGTGGAGAAAACGAGGCGGTCGTGATCGATATGAAACGCCGTACGCAGGCCGGCATCGATATCGCTCTTGGCCACAGCATCACCGGGAATGATGACGCCGGCTTTCACTTTGAAGCGCTGTGCCGACAGCAGTTGTTGCCACTGCATGCGTGAGGGAGTGGTCGCCGTTGAAGATGCGCTCATGACAACACCGTGCGGATGAATTGCGCTGGACAGTAGCGGATGCCTGCATAGGCGACAAGCACGCTGGCCTCAGTCGAGAAGCGCCCATAAAAAAGGGGATTTATATACATAACTCCCTCATCTTGTTTTTCAGCACTGTCGCCCCGGCGTCCCACGGGATTTCCTTCGGTCAAGGCCGGGGCCCAGCGACTTTGACCGATCAACAAACAAAGAAAGTCACTGGATCCCGGCCTTGACCGGGATGACAGTCCAAACAGGGGCTTAGGTATATAAATTCCATAAAAAAAGGGCCTCGCGGCCCCTTTCCTGTTCAGCGAAAACCTCACCACCAGGTGGTGGGATTCCACCAGTGCGATTCTCCCGACTTGGCCTGCTCGAAAATGCCTTCCGGATCTTGCTCAGCCTGAATTTCTTCTTCACTGCGCAACATGGTCATTTTCTTGGCCGTGGCATCCAGACTTTCCTTGGGTACAGGCTGCGCATCGGCGTACACATCAAACGGCGTCCACTGTGGCTGCTCGTCGGCCATCAGCACACGGCCCACGCCCATGGAGCGGGTACGGGTGATTTCCATCAAGGCGGTACTTTCCGGCTGCTGGTGCAGTGGACCCAGCACCAGCAAGGCCGTGCCTCTGGCCGGCTTTTTCGGGCCGAGATTCTCTTCGTCGTAGCGGAAGTAATAGCGCTCGCCACCGACAAAGGTCATGTCGGTAGAGAAAATGGTATTGAAGTAGAAAATCGCCAGCGGACGTTTGGCCGTGAAGTTGTAATTACTGGCCGGCACCTCAAACCAGAAATAGCTACCGCTCTTCAGGCCGGACATGAATTCGCCATTGATGAAGAAACCAGGCGACTGGATTTCCTGATCGTTCCACGCCGACTGCGAGCGATACACATAGACGATGGCATTGCGCGAGTCCGTCGGCTGCACCGGCTTAAACATGGCGCCCTTGACCGGGAACAGGAAGCTGCCCCAGCGCACCGGCTGGAAAGTGGTGGTAGCAATCGCACTGTCCACGGTCTGACGACTCTGGGTGGCCATAGGATTGCTGGTGGGATGGATCAGGTATTGCGGATTGGAGCAGGCACCCAAGTTCAGGGTCAGGGCCAGTGCTGCCATCGCAAGGAACAGGGCTTGCAGTTGCCGCATGTTCTCGTTACTCCGTTCTTCTTGTTCTTTTTTTATGGTCTTCCGGGGCAGTCACAGCAAGCCCGGCGGCAGAGCATACCCTGAAAACCCGGGCACAGGCGACAGCCTCAGCAGGCTTTGTCAGGCAGGCCAACGCAGGGATATGGCATGGCTTGTGCGATACTCGGCCGCTCAGTCGCCATGATGGCCGCCCCGCCCCCCTTTTCTTTAATGGAATGGTGGCAATGGAGTGGTGGCCCGCATCAGCCAATCTGTATCTGTGTAGAGGAAGCCCCATGCTGGAAGACCTGTTCCGCAACAACCTGTCCTGGGTTGAGCGCATGACCGCCAACGACCCCGAATTCTTCACCCGCCTGGCCAAGCAGCAGACCCCCGAGTTCCTCTGGATAGGCTGCGCCGACTCCCGCGTGCCGGCCAACGAGATCATGGGCCTGTTACCCGGCGAAGTGTTCGTTCACCGCAATGTGGCCAATCTCGTCATCCACAGCGACATGAACTGCCTGTCGGTGCTGCAGTACGCCATTGAAGTACTCAAGGTGAAGCACATCCTGGTCACCGGCCACTATGGCTGCGGCGGCGTGCAGGCCGCCCTGAACAACCGCGGTTTTGGCCTCATCGACAACTGGCTGCGCCATATCAAGGACATCTACCGCGTCTATGAAGACGAGTTCGAGAGTCTGGATGAACAGCAGAAACTCAATCGGCTCTGCGAGCTCAATGTAGTGGAGCAGGTCTCTAATGTCTGCCACACCACCTTTGTTCAGGATGCCTGGAAGCGCGGGCAGCAGCTTTCGGTGCACGGCTTCATCTTCAGCATCGAAAACGGCGTGCTCCAGGACCTAGGCGTGAACGTCAGCTCGCAGGACGAGCTGTCACCCATCTACCGCATGCAGCGCAAATCGGATCAGCTGCGCCGCAAGGATGACTGAAGCGGTTTTCTATGACGTTGCCGCCGCTCAAGGCGCCGACAACATGCTGCGCCCGGAATGAATCCGGGCTGATGCCTTTCGATGACGTTGCCGTCGCTCAAGGCGCCGACAACACGCTGCGCCCGGAATGAATCCGGGCTGCGCTCCGCCACAGGCGCTTAGTGCTCTGTTCTTGTGGAATGGGCCTTACCACGATCTTTGAGCTCACTCTACCCGGCTTACCCGGGCCCCTCACAAGCACACAAAAAGCCGGCAAACGCCGGCTTTTTTCTGCCTGTTCCGGAGGCGGCATGCATGCTGCAATGTCTACAGTCATAAATAGCCTTCAAGCTGTACGCAGGTGATGTTCAGGCACGCCCAGACCCTTTTCTCAGGGCCGCGAATCACAAGGAGGTTTCATGCGTCTTGCTGTTGTCGGAGCGGCCTTTTCCGCCGGTGGTGCCCATGCCGGTTGCCGGCACGGGCCGCAAGCCTTTCGCAAACACGAGTTCCGGCGCTGGAAGAAAAACCTGCGCCAGCCAGTGTTCTGGCGCGGCATCGTGCGCGAGGCCTCGCCCCTGCCCGGGCAATCCGGCAGCACCATCGCCAGCAATAGCGAACGCCTCATGCGCCAGACCCGCCGTCTGCGCCGGGGCGGTGTCACACCCGTCATCATCGGTGGCGACCATTCCTGCGCCATCGGTAGCTGGTCCGGCATCGCTGCGGCGCAGCGCCAGCCACTGGGCCTGCTCTGGATAGACGCGCATATGGATGCGCACACGCCAGAAACCTCGGAAACCCAGCGTGTGCACGGCATGCCGCTGGCGGTGCTGCTGGGTGAAGGCAATACCAGTCTCATCCGTCTTGCCGGGATCTGCCCCGTCATCGAAGCGCGCTACTGCTGCATCATCGGCGTGCGCAGCTATGAAAGTGGCGAGCCGGAGCGCCTGTCCCGTCTGGGCGTGCGCTTTTACACCATGGAAGAGGTACAGCGGCGTGGCCTACCCACGGTGTTGGCAGAGGCATGGCGACGGGTGGCCGCTGCCCCCGGCGGCTTTGGCGTGAGTCTGGATCTGGATGTGCTGGAGCCCATGCTGGCCCCCGGAGTCAGCGTGCCAGAAGCACGCGGCCTCAGCCCGCGCCAGCTGTGCCGCTATCTGCGCCAGCAACCGGGCAAGGAGCGCCTGCGCGGTATAGAAGTGGTGGAACTCAACCCGGCACGCGATCCCCAAGGGCAGACCCGGCGCTTGCTGCCTAAGCTGTTGTCATCCCTGCTACAAAAACGCTGAACCGGCCTTGGCCGATTTATCTACTGTCCTGAGCTGTAGACCATCACCCTCTGGACACCCAGCCTATAGAGGCAAGCACGAAGAAGTAAGGAGGCACCATGTCCTTTCCTGCTCTGGCTCACACCAATCTCAAGCTCCCTGCCGAGGAAACGCTGGAAGAGCGCTACGGCGCCCATAACTACAGCAGCCTGCCCGTGGATCTGATCCGTGGCGAAGGCGTCTGGCTCTGGGATAAACGCGGGCGCCGCTATCTCGATCTCATGAGCGCGTATTCCGCCGTCAGCCACGGCCATAGCCACCCCCGCCTCGTGGCCGCCGCGCGCGACCAGATCGGCAAGCTCGCCATCACCTCACGGGCCTTTCATTCGGAATGGCTGGGCCCTTTCCTAGAGCGCGCCTGCACCCTCACCGGCATGGCCCGCGCCCTGCCCATGAATACCGGCGCCGAGGCGGTGGAAACCGCCATCAAGGCGGCCCGGAAATGGGCCAGCGTGGTACGCGGCACTCCGGAAGGTCAGGCCGAAATCATCGTCATGGAAAACAACTTCCATGGCCGTACCACCACCATCGTCGGCTTCTCCAGCAATGAGCAGTACCGCGCCGGTTTCGGCCCCGCCACACCCGGCTTCGGTCGTGTGCCTTTCGGCGATTTGCGCGCATTGGAAAAGGCCATCGGCCCTTACACCGCGGCAGTCCTGCTGGAGCCTTTGCAGGGCGAAGGCGGCATCAATATCCCGCCGGCGGGCTGGCTGGCCGGCGTGGCCAAGCTCTGTCGCGAGCGCGGTGTGCTCTTGCTGGTGGACGAAATCCAGACCGGCCTCGGCCGCACCGGCGCCCTACTCGCCTGTGACCACGAAAAGGTGAAGCCGGACGGCCTCATGCTGGGCAAGGCACTGGGCGGCGGCCTGCTGCCGGTCTCGCTGTTTCTGGCCAGTGAAGAGCTGATGAGCGTGTTCGGCCCCGGCGATCACGGCTCCACTTTCGGCGGTAATCCACTGGCTGCCCGCGTCGGCCTTGAAGCCCTGGATATCTTGATGGATGAAAATCTGGCCGAACGCAGCCGTGATCTGGGGGCTTATTTTCTGGCGGAGTTACGCCGCCTAGAACATGCCGCCATACGTGAAGTGCGAGGCTGTGGTCTTTTTATCGGACTGGAGCTGGAGCCCGCCTGGGGCACGGCCAGCCACTTCTGCGAGGCCCTGCTCAAACAAGGCGCTCTGAGTAAGGACACGCGCGAAACCGTGGTCAGGCTGACGCCGCCGCTGGTGATCAGCCGCGCCGAAATCGACATCGCCCTGCAGAAAATCCACGCCACGCTGGAGAGTCTGGAACCGGTCAAAGCAGAGCATGCGTAGGGTGCGCAAGCGCGGCTTGCGCACGCAGCAAGATCAGCTGAGACAGGAGCCATTAGGCGTGCGCAAAACCTCTGGTTTTGCACACCCTAGGTCCGACTAAAAAACAGGCATAAAAAAAGCGGGCACAAGGCCCGCTTTTTTTATTTCACCCGGCTCAGACAGAAGCGGGCGGGTTGATGCGGATTTCCACGCGGCGGTTCTGCGAACGGCCATTTTCGGTGGAGTTGTCAGCGATAGGCTGCGACTTGCCATAACCCACCGAGTTGATACGGCCACCGGCCACGCCGCGGCTGATCAGGTACTGGCCCACAGAGTTGGCGCGGTCCTGCGAAAGCTTGTTGTTGGCATCGTCACGACCGACATTATCGGTATGGCCAGAAATGGTGAGGGAAGTCTTGTTGTATTCCTTCAGCACATCGGCCACGGCATCCAGCACCGAGTAGAAATCACCCTTCACGCTGCTCTGGCCGGTCGGGAAAGTGATATTGCCCGGCATGATGAGAGTGATGGCGCCAGTCTGCTTGTCTTTCTGCACACCTACGCCCACGCCCTGCAGACGCTCACGCAGCTTCTTTTCCTGATAGTCCATATAAGCGCCGACGCCACCGCCGGTCACGCCACCAATGGCCGCACCCTTGAGAGCGCGCTCTTTGCGGTCTTTGGAGTTGTCGCCAGTAGCGGCGCCTGCAGCGGCACCCACGGCAGCGCCAATACCAGCGCCCCATGCGGTCTTGCTGACCTGTTGCTCACCCGTGTAGGCATTAGTGGTGCAACCCGACAGGGCACCCAAAGTAACGGCACCGGCCAGGGCAGTAATGAAGAGGCTACGCATAGTGAATCTCCTTGATGATGAACAGGGGCTTAACGCCCATGAAACGGGGCCTCCCTGCCAGTGCGCGATTTGTAACAAAAGCGCCCCGGGCAAGAAAGCCTGTATTACGACTGAGCTACAAAATAACGCTCAAAACAGAAAGTTCAGGAAGCCGTGCGGGTTCTTGGTAATGGCCACACTCATGATGAAGGCAAACACGGCCAGCGCCATGAAGAAAGCCATCACCTTGCTGCCATAGCCCTTGGCAATGCGGAAAGACAGCACCCCGAGGAAGATATAGACAAAGAGCGCCACTATCTTCACCTGCACCCAGACCGGCAGGCCGCCCAGCATAACCACCAGCGTAATGGCCGAGAGCAAGAGCACGGTGTCAATGATGTGCGGCACCACTCGAGCCAGCTTGCTGTTGAGCAGGCTGGATTCCTGCATCATCCACAGCCCGCGCAGCAGGAAGAAGCCCCCACTGGCCAGCACAGCCCCCATATGGACGTGCTTGATAAGAGGATAAAACTCTTGCATGGACATGTTCCCTGAAAAATGACGAGCACCCTGTGGAGGCCCCGCACAAAAGCCGCGCCTTTTTCGCAGAATCAGACGCAGCGGTCAAACACTGGCGTCACATTCCGGCAAGGACGGAGCTGTTGCCCCACCCCCTTTGCCCGCCACACTCTCCTCCAAAACGGCACGATCTGCTAGGACTGCACTATCTGTTAGAACGGCACTATCTGCTAAGGTAGCCGCCCTGCATCACCCGCCCAGCTGCCTTGGGGTCAGCCATGTTGTTTGAAAAGGTACCCACGCCCTGTGTCGGCATCTGCTCCACCACCTACGGTGATGTGGTCTGCCGCGGCTGCCGCCGCTATCTGCACGAAGTCATCGACTGGAACCGCTTTTCCGATGCCGAAAAGCGCCTGATCTGGCAGCGCCTTGATGCCCTGCTGGAGCAAGTGCTGCCCACCAGCTTCCGTATTGATGATGCCGCCCTGCTGCGCGCCCGCCTGGAGCACTACCGCATTCCTTTCCGCGCCAACGGATCGCCTTGGACCTGGCTTTATGTACTGCTCAAGTCCACCGCCAAACAGATGCAAGACCTTGGTGAGTTCGGCGTTAGCCGCATAGACCGCAGCCCTCTCAGCCTCGCCCAGCTACGTGAAAAGCTGAATGCCGATCTGCACCAGCTGGCTTCCGCCTATTACGAAAAAGACTTCCTGCGTGCCGCACGCAGCGCCGCCCGCACCATCCCGACTGCCACCACGAAATAGCGGCTGCTATCCGGCGCGGGCTTTTGCTATAGTCGCGCCCCGATGCGCCAGTGGTGGAATTGGTAGACACGCTGGATTTAGGTTCCAGTGCCGCAAGGCGTGAAGGTTCAAGTCCTTTCTGGCGCACCAAGTACATGTTTTCACATGCCCACGCATGAATACTGAAAGCTAAAAAAACCCCGGTTTTCCGGGGTTTTTCTTTTCCAGGGTGACTCCGCATCAAGCGCCCCCTGCCTCACCACGCCTTCCCTACAGGGACGTTCGCAGACGCTCGGAGTCAGGAGTGGAGTCCGGCGACAGGCCCCGCTCCTCTAGCCACTGGATCGTATCGGCCCAAAGCAGCTGATTGCCCTCGACATGCAAGGCGGCATGGGAAAGGCCTCGATACACCTTCAAGGTTTTGTCCTCGCTGGTGGCCCGCGCCAACAACCATTGGCTGGAGCGCAGCGGCACCAACCTGTCATTAGTGCCATGCAAAATGAGCAGCGGCGATTTCACCGTGTCAGCATATTTGCGCACATGCTTCATCAGCTTGTTCGTCTGGGTGATATAGAACAAAGGCACCCAGCTGCGAGTATTGTGCGGATCATCAAAAAAGCGCTGCGTGGCCTTTGCATCCACAAAGACCATGCCGATGGCCCATCGATGCGGCGGCAAAAAGGGCAAGGTCGGCCAGAGATGCGCCAAACGACTCAGCACATCCAGACAAAAATTCGTGAAGAACTGCGGCGCGCGCAGAAAGCCGAAACCGGGATTACCAATCACCGCTGGTGCATTCAGAATGAGGCCATCATTGGGCACACGGCCACTGATATCGGCCATCAGCACCACGCCACCTCCCAGCGATTCGCCCTGTAGAAAAAACGGCACCCCCGGAAAACGCTCGCGCACATGCGCCGCCGCCGTTTCCACATCCAGCAGATATTCCTTGAAGTGCTTGATCAGCCCGCGCACGCCCCGGCCCTGCGACTGTCCCCAACTGCGCAGATCAATGCCGAACACCGCATAGCCAAAACCCGTGACATGACGCGCCCAGTCCTTGTAAAAACCGGCGTTCATCACCGTGCCATGCACCACCAAAATCACGCCGCGCGGCGCCCCTTGCGGCAACCACCATTGGCCCACCAAGGTATAGCCATCGTGGGTGAGCAGGCGCAGTACTTCGTGAGAATCGTGGCAGGTCAGCTCTGCGGCCAGCGTGCCGGGAACAGGGCGCGGTACGGCCTGGCTATGGCGCCGACGCAGGCCGAAAAGGCGGCGCTTCATAGGGGATATCCTGATGTCTTGTTGTCGTATCTCAGGCGGCCTCGCCAAGCTGGGGAAAGGCGCATAAGTCTAGATAAGCCCCGACACTAGGGCATTTCCCGGAAAAAAATACATTAAAGCCGGGCCGCCAGAAAAAAGCCCGCGCATAACGGGCTTCCACGGGCAAAAGACTTCAGCAAATTTCAATAGGCCTCAGTAAACATCGCGACGATAACGGCCGTCTTCGGCCATCTGCTCCAGCAAGGTTTCGCCCAGCACTTCTTTCAAGACTGCCGCTACGGCAGGAGCCATGCCGGCCAGACTGCCGCAGACATAAATCGCCGCGCCCTGCTCCACCCATTCCTTCAGCACATCGGCAGCTTCGCGCAAACGGTCCTGCACATAAATGCGTTGTTCCTGATCGCGAGAAAAAGCCAGATCCAGTCGCTCCAGCACGCCGCTCTGCTGCCAACCTTCAATCTGCTCACGGAAAAAGAAATCGCAATCCGCATTGCGCTCACCGAAAAGCAGCCAGTTGCGTTTTCGGCCCTGCAATTCACGCGCGCGGATATGCGAGCGCAAACCCGCAATGCCGGTGCCGTTGCCAATAAGAATGAGCGGCCTGTCATCGACAGGGCCCTGGAAGCTGCGGTTCTCGCGTATGCGCAGGGCGATCTCGCCGCCCACGGGCGCATGCTCGGTGAGCCAAGCCGAGCCCACACCGAGGCGGCCATCAGGCTGACGCATCTGACGCAGAATGAGCTCAATACGGCCATCAGCGCTTACTGAGGCAATGGAATATTCACGATGAGGCAGCGCTTTCAGCTCCAGCAGGGCCTGCAGGCCGGCTCCGTGCAGGGCCTGATGCGCAGCAAAATCCTGCGGCAGCGCGCGTGAAGCCAGCGCCTCATGCAGGCTACAGGTATGACCGTCATCAATCACACGGGTATGCCCATCCAGCGCCAGCAGCAGCAAGAACTCTTCAATGGCAGACAGCGCATTGCGCGGGCCGATTTCCACAATATCGCCAGCCTGCCAACGCGGCTCACCCTCTAAGGGCGTGAAGGCCACAAAGAAAACCGGTGCGCCGGCACTACCGGGATTAAGACAGACACGCTCATCAAGGCGCCAGCGTCCGTAATCCGGCGCGCTCCAGTCGGCCATTTCCGTATGCCCGGTAATGACGGACAAATGATGTTGCCAATGGCGCAAGGTAGCGGCGTCGCCGTTATCCACTTCCACCATATCGAAATGCGTTTGCGCACCGCTATGCTGCAACCAGTTATTGAAGCTGTGGCCAAAGGCGCAGAAATGCGTATAGCTGCGATCGCCCAGTGCCAGCAGGCCGTAGCGCAGACTGGAAAAATCGTGTGCTGACTCATGTAGCCGCCGCGCAAATCCCAGTGCCGCATCCGGGGCATCGCCCTCACCGGTGGTGCTCACGGCAAAGAGCGCGTTTTCGGTTTCTCGCAAAACACTTTCATTCACTTGTGCCAGCGGCAGCAAACGCACCGGCAGACCTACGGACTGCAAGGTTTCTGCCGTCTGCCACGCCAGCTTTTCCGCAAAGCCGGTCTGACTTGCCCAGGCCACCAACCAAGGCCGACCCGTGCCTTGCGCGGCCATGGCAGCAATCTTTTTCTCAGCCTGCTTATGACGGTAACGGCGGACGAGAAAAATGCCGGCGCACAGCGCCAACCACAGCAGAGTGGCGACCACGGCCCACGTGATGCGCGAGCTATACGCTGCGGGCAGCGTCAGCATGCCTTCATGCACGCGACCCAATAGAACAGCCAGCAGCAGCAAAACCAGCAAGGCGATGGCATTGCCGAGTACAGGGAGAGAAATGAAACGCTTATTCATGCGCGGGGCTACTCCAGATACGCCGCAAACGCCGGTGTCATGGTTTCGATAAAACCGCCATCACGGCGTTCCACGAATAAGGCTGCCAGATCATGCGCTTCTGCCCAAGCCATGCCTTCTGTTACGCCCAGCACCATGAGCACGGTGGCCAGTGCATCAGCCTGCATGCACTCCGCATGCAACACAGTCACAGAAGCCAGCGCATGGCGCACCGGCCGGCCTGTACGCGGATCAAGCGTGTGCGCAAAACGCTGCTCGCCGTCCATGAAATAGCGGCGATAATCCCCGGAGGTAGCCACCGCCAGATTATGCAGGGCCACTACTGTTTCTAAAGGCGCGGTTTCTAAAGGCCCGGCTTCTAAAGGCATGGCTTCCAAAGCTGGCGCGTCCACGCCCTCGTTTTTTTCTTTTACCGGCTCCAGCATTACCCACCAAGGATGACCATCGGGGCGTATGCCGGCACCGCGTAATTCACCGCCGATTTCCACCAGATGATTGGGAAATCCTTGTGCGAGCAAATACGCTGAAACCTTGTCCACGGCAAAGCCCTTGGCCACACCGGAAAAATCCACATAAGCATCGCCCGGCTGCAGCGCCGTCAGATTTTCTTCATCCAGTTGCAAGCGCGTCCAGCCGCAACGGGCACTAGCCGCGGCCACAGCCACCGGCTCAGGCACTGCACTGCGCTGGCCCTCGGGACCAAAACCCCAGAGATTCACCAGTGGCCCGATAGTGGGATCAAAAGCGCCGCCACTCTCTGCCGCCAGCTCCAAGGAATAATCCAGCACAGTAAAGAAATCCGGTGGCAACTCATGCCAGCTGCCGGCCTCGGCGCGATTAAAGCGGCTGAGTGCAGAATCCGCCTGCCAGGTACTCATATCGGTAATCACACTGGCGAGCTGACGCTCAACGCCCATGCGCAGCATATCCGGCATGAGGCCACGCGGGCCGGCCATGCGCACCGACCAGCTCGTGCCCATGGTTTCGCCCTGCAACTGATACAGCTCGGCGCCCGCAGGCGGCGGCGTGTCATCAAGATCATGCGGAATCAGTACGCGACGTTCAGGCATTAACCATCACCAGAAAATGAAAAAAACCCGCCGCCGTTACCGGCAGCGGGTGTGCATGATGCAGAAAAACAATTACTGCGGCAGCACTTCAAGCACGGCCGTGTAACGGCCCACGCGCTTGGTCGCAGGCTTGGAAGCCTTGGCGTCTTCGTATTCTGCTTCCAGATAATACTGACCGGCCGCCGGCCACTTAATGCTGACCTTGCCGTCCTTGTCGGTGGTGTATTCCACCGATTCTTCGGCATTACGATAACGACGCTCACCTGCCGTCACTTCAATCTTGGTAGCAGCTGCCGGCTTGCCATCGATGATGAACTGGAAGGTAGCCGCTTCACCGGAGAAAAGATCATTAGGGTGAGTGACCGGCACCAGCTCAAGACCGACATTGCTGGGCTTGAACACCGTCGTGGTGGGCTTGGCCGAGGTGACAAAAGTTTCAAAACGGCGCGAAGACTGGGTGACTTCCAGCTTGTCTGCCTTCTTGGGCACTTCTTTCTCGAAACCTTCTGGTGTGGGAGCCGTACCACGCGGCGGCCAGGACTTGCGCTGACCTGCCTCTTCCCAGCGCGCATTCAAACCACTGGAGGCGGTGTAAAGCTTCCATGTGCCTTTTTGCGTCAACGCCACATCAAACACACTGCGATAACGCAACTTGGCCACATTTTCCGGTGCGCTTTCCGTGCCATCGGGAGCCTGAATCTTCAGGCTCTCCACATTCATGGCATTGTGATCGGCGATGAACAGATCATTGGAAGTGGCGGCATCAAAAGAGGCGACCGGCTTTTCACCAGAGAATACCGTCGCTGCAGGCAGTATCCAGCCACGGTGGGCTGCAGCAATGCTGGGCACGGTCAGAGCTAGGCTGAGGGCCATAGCCAGGGTCAGACTCTTGAAAACAGGTTTCATGAAACTCTCCTTAATTTCGGAATTCTTTTCGTCAGTATTAACTGTGCACGCAGCAATCAGGGCTTGAGCTGTACGGAAACGGCACCGAGCTCACTCGTGCCCTTGGCACTCAAGGTCTCAGCCTTTTTAGGCGGCCAGCTGAACGGAATGCTGACCAGTTCACGTCCACCCACTTCACGGGCCGCTTCAATCTGCAGCTTGTAATTACCCGCCGGCAGCTTGCCCAGCGGCGCCTTGCCATTGCTGAAACTTAAGGTTTCTTCACCGGGCGCACGTGTGGCACCGCTAATACCATCAACCGGCATGGCGAGATCATTACCGCCACGGCGCCACCACTGGCGCATGTCTTTCAGCCACTTCACGCCTTCGTTGTTCTTCATCTTGATGTCGTACCAGACTGCCAACTGGGCCGCGACACTGTTGTCTTCACGCTCCACCCACACCGCCACATAGGGCTTGTGATATTCGGCCACATTGAGCTTGGGTAGCTCGACTTTGACATCAAGATCAGCCGCCAGCGCAGGAGCAGCCATAAGACCAGCCAGCGCGGCGGGTACGAAAGTCACGGAAAAACTACGCATCATCATTCCCCATCAATGGATAAACAGTAGTGCCAGCAGCAAAGGCAGCAGCACACCCAGCGCAACCACTGGCCAGGTGGCGGGTCGGCTGCCGCCATGCAGTTGCAGAAGAAACAGACCCGTGAGCGCAAACACAAAACAGGCCACCGCAAATATGTCGAGGAACCAGCTCCAGGCCGGCCCGGTATTACGACCTTTGTGCAGATCGTTGAAATAGGAAATCCAGCCACGATCAGTCTTTTCGTACTCCACCGTGCCCGCGGCTGTATCAATGCTCAGCCAGGCATCCCCGCCGGGACGCGGCAGCGGTATATAAATCTCGCCATCCGACCACTCTGCGGCACGTCCTGCCGTGCGCACATTCATATTGCCGGCCAGCCAGTCCGCCACCGCAGCTGGCAGGGGCTCGTCCTTGGCCTCGGGCTTATCCAGTAGTGGCAGCAAGCTGGCGGGCAGCTCGCCCTCCTGCTTGCTCACCACCGGATGCGCCTCTACATCGGCGGCATGATTCAGGGTGATGCCGGTGCCTGCAAAGATCAGCAGGGCCACAAGGCAGAGTGCCGAGCTGATCCAGTGCCACTGATGCAAGGTCTTGAGCCAGAAGGCTCGGCGCTGCGGATCAGGCTGTTTTTCAGCAGGGGAATCGACAGACATGAATTCGGGCTCTTGGCTGGGCGGGCGGGCCAGTGCGCTATAACGCTGCTGGCCGCTGGCGGTTGACCTGCCTGTCTGGCCACAAGCACTTGGCAGTCAGGGCGCGCCATTCAAGCACAAATGAGAATTAGTCGCAATTAGAGGGACGCCCTCCTGCCAGATCACGAGGCAAGCTGCCTGTGGGCATGGAAATGCTGGCACATGAATTCGACGAGCCCACGCCGATCCGCATTGGCTACGCTTGGCAGGAACACGCCAAGCCGCGTTAGGCCCCTACGTTCACACCCGAGCTTGCGAAAAAATAAGGCAGAGGCCCAGAAATAATTTTCCAGCTCCATAAAAAAACGCCGGCGATTGCCAGCGTTTTTTTATTTCTGCATGCCTACTCTTCGACGGCGGCTTTCTTGTAATTGATCAGCGCCAGTAATACACCCAGAGCACAACCCACCAACAGACCGGCGAGATGACCGTTATTGGAGATGGGGCCAAAGATGGCATCGAAGATGCCGGTATAACCCAAGGCCAACCAGCCCAGCATAAAGATCACGATGCTGTTGCGCAGACGGAAACCAGCATTGGGATCCAGCAGCGGATACAGCCAGAGATAACCGAGCAGACCATAGACCACGGCAGAAAGGCCGCCGAAGCCTGAGCCATAACTCAGGAATTGCGCCGCATTGCTCACCAGAATGATGACGGCCGTGAGCGCCAGCAGACGCCAGGACGACTGCTCTTTTTCCACAAGGCCGCCCAACTCCCACCACCACAGTATATTGAACACAATGTGTATTACGCTGAAATGCACAAAGGCCGGCGTCACCAAACGCCACCATTCGCCCTGCAAGGCCACCAGACTGATGCCATCGGCATAACCCAGCGCCTTGATAACGGCATCGCCTCCGATCAGCTCGGCGATATACACCAGCACGCAGAACAGGGTGACAATGCGCGTTACCCAGCCACCACGCTGCCACCAGGTGGCCAGCCAATTCTCACGAACCGTATCGGCATATACCGCTTCTTTCTGCACAGCGCCCGTTTGCCAGGAGGCCTGCCAGAATTTGGGATCATCCGGATTCGTCACAAAGGCCTGTGCCTCGGCGATAGCACGATCGCGATCCGCCTCCTGCTCAAGGTGAATGGCAAAGCCGGCATCCGTTTTTTCCACACGATTGGCGATACCCACACTGCGCAGATAATCGCTGAAAGCCAGTGCCGGCCGTTTTTCAGTAAAAGTCAGAATATTCATAAAGAGGAAACATGGCCTGTTGCAGAGGGCAGCAGCGCATCCAGCCGCTGCCGTCGGGTTTTTACATCCAGCTTCGCCAGCTCCTTGCAGGCGACAAAGAATTTTCCAAGATCACCGTCTTCTTGCTGCAGTAAACGCTGCAGGGGCGGTACCAGATCGTAATACGTGCCTACGGTATTGAGCTTGGCGTTATTAAGAGAAGCAAACCAGGCGTCATAGCCGGTATAGCCGCCCCACTCCACTTTTTGTGCCGCATAAGCCGCCTGCAAATCCGCAAGCACTCCGGCCTTGGCCTCCCGCTTTTCAGAATCACTGCGCTTGGAGACATAAACCAGATGCAATTGCTGACGGTATTTCAGTACCAGCCGCACAAAATCGTCACGACGTTTTTTAGCGCGGGCGACACGTTCTAAATCCTGCGGATATTGCAGGCTGTAGCGTCGTAATCCCTCTTCCGCCACGGCCACCGCCAGACTTTCATTGAAGGTGGTATCACCCGGCACAAACAGCACCTGATGCGTGAGTTCGTGGAAAAGCATTTCCGCCAGATCAGCCTCTGGCAACGTGATAAAACTGGACAACACCGGGTCTTTAAACCAACCCAAGGTGGAATAGGCCGGAATACCGCTGAGATACACATCTAGCCCTTGCTGCTCCAGCTCATCGGCATAGCGTTGCGCCATATCGGCACGGAAAAAGCCGCGATAGGCCAAGCAACCCACAAACCAGTAGCACCAGGTTTTGGATGTCAGAGAAAGCTCAGGCGCGGCCATCACCGACCACACCGGATAATCACGACCCAGCTCCACATAAGTAGCGTATTGCTTCTGTGCCGGCAGTCCCAGTTCACTGGCGGCAAACTGGCGTATGCGCTGCACCGTTTCCAGTCGGGCCCGCAATTCGGGCGCGGTATTTTCATCCTTCAACAGGCGCGCAATTGGCTGGCGCTTTATAAGCAGGGCGGTTTGCCCCTGTGCGGCTTGGGCGTAATAGGCTGCACTCTGGCAACCCGCCAATAAAAAGGCAGACAGCGCAGGCAGCAGACGAGACAGACGAAATACAGACATGTGCTTATGATGGCAGGCAGGCGCGGCATTTGCTAAAAGTGTTTTTCGCCACCAGCCCATCCCGATAAAGGCGTCTGCCATGGAGAAGAAAATGTCCCCGTCACTTCGAGGCTTATCACTATCGCTGACGGCCCTGTTGCTCGCTGCCTGCGGTGCGCAAGTCGTCGTTGAGCAAGACCCTTCCGTACAAATGCCCGGCTCCGGCACTTACGCCTGGGGGGCGGCGCAGGATCATATTCCGGGGGAGGGAAATCATCGCGTCAATAACGACATCATCGCCAGCAAGGTACAAACCGCTCTTGATACAGGCTTGGCCAAGCGTGGCTACAAGCTGGTGGATCCGGCTGGAGCCGCTTGGCTGGTGCACTATCACGCCGGCATTGAAAAACAGACCGAGCTGGTCACCGAGCCCATGTATGCTGCCGCTCCGCGCGTGGTCTGTGGTCCTTATGCCTGCAGCGGTGCTTATGGCTGGGGCTATTATGGACCACCTGAAGCCGTCACCCGCACCGTCACCTTCCATGAAGGCACTCTCATCCTCGACATACACGATGCCAAAACCAACAAGCTGGTCTGGCGCGGCACTGTCTCCAAAGATGTGAATGTGAACAAACCGCTGAATGAAGTTGTGCTGCAACAGGCCGTAGACAAACTGCTGCTGAAATTGCCAGCTACCGCGAGCGCCAAGAAATAATCCTGCCATGACAGCCCCGCACCCTAGCGATATCGACAGCTATATCGCGGCGGCAGCTCCCGAGGCACAGGCCCTGCTACGTGAGCTTCGTCATATCGCCACAAGCAGCGTGCCCGAGGCCTGCGAAACCATCGCCTACCAGATGCCGGCCTTGCGCCTGAACCGGGTATTTTTCTATTTCGCGGCATTTCAAAAGCACATTGGCATTTATCCGCCGGTCAAAGATGCCGCTCTCGTCAAAGAACTGGCACCGTGGCGCGGGCCCAAAGGCAATCTGAAATTTCCACTGCAGCAGCCCATACCCTATGAGCTGGTGCAACGACTGGTGATCGCACTGGCACTGGAATACGGCGGGCGCTAAAAGCACCGAGATAAAATCCGTATCAATAGGTTTTATACGACAGAAATTTTCCGCTCATGACAATCTTGACCCTATCCCCTTTGGGATCGGGCTGGCGCTGCATATCCATGGAAAAATCAATCGCACTCATGATGCCGTCCAAAATTCTCCTAGCCCGCCATCAGGGCGGAATACCACAGAAAAGAAAAAGGCCCGGGGCTATAGGCCACCGGGCTGCCTCATATTTCCCGCCCTTGCTCCTGCTCCTTTATGAGAGAAACAGGAGCAAGAGCAGGAATGAGTGCCACAGGGTTTGATCATGCAAGTCCGGAAGCTGCGCTCCGGCGCTTACATTTTGTAGGCGAACTGCAGCCAGACCTTGGACAAATCCTTATTGGCCACGGTACCGGTCAGGGCGGCGGTGTCGGTATCGGCGGTGTATTTGGCAAACTTCACAAGACCATTCAGGTTTTTGAAAATCTGGTAGCCCGCCGAGAAATCGACTTCATTACCGAAGTTATCGCCATTTTCATCGGCCTTGAACATATGACCCGCCAGCACAAAATTCACGCCATAAAATTTCGCCAGCAGCTTCAGATTGCTGTCCTGCAAGCCGTTAGTAGGTGTTGCCAGAAAGCGGTCCGCCCAGCCGTTAAAGGCATGCAGTGTGGCGAACGGGGTCTTGAAGCCCTTTTCCAGTACTTCGTGCTGAGCCTTTACCGTCACCGCACCAAATTTATAGCCCAACTGCAGATCCATATAATTGGCATCGGGAGTGGCGCCCTCGGCATAGTCTTTTTGCTGGGCAAACGAAGCTTCATAGAGGAAGTCGGCAATCGCACCATCCACGCGCAGGCCATCATGCTGCCAGGAGTTGGCGATCAGATTTCCACCCGAAGCTGAGCTTTTCTCTTCCACGGCGTAGTGGAAAACACTGGCCTTGGCGGCTGGGAATGCGGCATAACGCAGATTCACCATGGGGGCGCGTACAGGGCGGGTAATGCCATTGGGCGGGTTCACCTTGCTCACATAATCCAGTGTGAACGTGAAATCCTTGATCAGGCTGTTATTGCTATAGCCCACGGCATCAAAGGTCTGGTCATTCTGGCGCCAGCCCACATCACCAATGAAACGGGCATTATCAAAAACGATTTTTTGGCGACCGACCTTGGCACCATAGCCTTCCAGGAAAACCTGATTCACCTGAGTGACTTCCGGATCAGCGATAGTGGCGTACTTGGTGTTACCGCCGGCGATACCACTGTTGTAATACTCACGGCCAAAATTTCCGACATCTTCAAATTCGATAAAGCCCTTGAAGCCGTGGTAATCACCCGTCTTATAGCCCAGCACAGTGCGCAGGGTTTGCGCATTGGCATCCTGCTTCACCGAATCATCTGCCCACTCACTGCGCAGGCGCAGATCAAGACTGGTCTTGCCGCTGAAAATGGCTTCTTGCAACAGGGCAATTTCCATGGGATCAGCATGTGCCGCCCCTACCATTGCCCCTGCCAATACCACTGAAGAAAAAATCACTGAATGCTTCATGACAACGTTCCCCTTTTTATGACCTGTGTGAAAAAATTTCCTGGCTTACGTCATGCAGTAGCCACCGGATTCCAGGCGAGCCGGGGCTGTGACGGTGAAAAACACCATCAAGAAAACAAGCAGAGAGATACCCTCCCGAGCGGGAGGGGTGTTAAGCGCTAGCCCGGATCAGGCCGCGTCTGGTCGTTTCTGTCCCTGATAAAGGAAGCGCAGCACTTCTGTGCGGCAGTGGTGGTAGTCACTGTTTTCTGCCAGTGCCATACGGTCACGCGGGCGCGCGAGATCGACCTCAAGAATTTCGCCTATGGTGGCCGCCGGACCATTGGTCATCATCACGATACGATCTGACAGCAGCACTGCCTCGTCCACATCATGCGTCACCATGACCACAGTTGAACCAGTCTTGGCCACAATCTTCATGAGCTCATCCTGAAGATGCGCACGCGTGAGTGCATCCAGGGCACCGAAAGGTTCATCCATGAGCAGAATTTGCGGCTCCATGGCGAGGGCACGGGCAATGCCCACCCGCTGCTTCATGCCGCCGGAAATTTCGCCCGGCATTTTCTTCAGGGCATGCGTCAGTCCCACCAGATTCAAGGCTTTTTCTGTGCGCTCTTTCAGCTGCGCTTTGGATTCTTTTGCACCAAACACGCGCTCGACTGCGAGATGGACATTGTCGAAGCAGCTAAGCCAGGGCAGCAAGGAATGATGCTGGAACACCACTGCACGCTCCGGTCCCGGCCCGGCAATTTCGCGGCCATTGCAGATAAGGCCGCCATCAGTAGGCAGGGTAAGACCGGCAATCAGATTGAGCAGTGTGGATTTGCCACAGCCGGAGTGCCCGATAAGGGAAACGAACTCGCCTTCCGTAATAGCCAGATTGATATCACGCAGTGCCGTGAACAGACCTTTTTTGGTACGAAAGCTCATACCGGCATTTTCAATCGAGACAATCTTCTTCGTCGCATTGGCATTCATGACAACTCTCCTTTTCTCCCCGTCTGCGGGGAGATGACCTTGGCCTTTTTTCCCTCTCCCTGTTTATGGAGAGAGGGTTGGGGTGAGGGGAAAATCAGTTAGCTTCGTAGGTAAAGCGCTTGGCGATCTGGATCAGGAACTGCTCCAGCAAAAGCCCGACAATGCCGACCACAAAGATGGCGATGATGATGTGAGCCACATTGAGGTTGTTCCATTCATCCCAGACCCAGAAGCCAAGACCTACACCGCCGGTGAGCATTTCTGCAGCCACAATCACGAGCCAGGCTACACCGATGGAAAGACGGATGCCGGTGAGCAGATAAGGCAGTACGGAGGGGAACAGGATTTTGGTGAAAATCTTCCACTCGGAAAGATTGAGCACGCGCGCCACATTCAGATAATCCTGCGGAACCTGCGACACGCCCACCGCGGTATTGATGATGATGGGCCAGATACTGGAGATAAAAATCACCCAGATGGAAGCCGGCTCGGCAGCCTTGAACACGAGCAGGCCGATGGGCAGCCAAGCCAGTGGAGAAACCGGGCGCAGCAAGGAAATGATGGGCGAGAACATATCGTTCAAGAAACGGAAGCGCCCGAGCATGAAGCCCAGTGGAATACCGACCACTGCGGCCATGCCGAAACCCATGCCGACACGGCCCAGTGAGCGCAGGATATTCCAGCCTATGCCCTGATCATTTGGGCCATTCACATAAAACGGATCGGAAAACAGGATTTTGGCAGCATCCCAAGTCACCAGTGGTCCGGGCAAATCGGTGCGGAAGTGACTGAGCACGGACCACACCATCACGAAGATGGCAATACCCATCAAAGGTGCCAGCGTGCGGCTAATCACGCTGCCCCAGGAAACTGACTTGAGCCAGCTTTCGAATTTCTCGCGCCGCGAGGGCGTGATGCTTTCCACCGCTTTCTCCAGATTTGTCATCAATGCTGTCATGGCTTTCTCCGATGGCTTGGGCCAGTCCACACCTTTTTCAGGCAGCTTTTTTTGCCTTTCTTCAGGCAAAAAGGGTCCACACTGCTCCGGACGGAGCAGTGGGTGTCGCACTTGCATGAATCGTTAGGAACTGCAGGAACGCCGGCGTTTGGCCGACGCGCAGCAACCGCCTAGACCTTTATGGCGAAGCTCGCGGCATAAGCCTTGGGATCGCTGCCATCCCAAACCTTACCGTCGAGCAAGGTGCTGGAACGCATGGCCGACGATGGCAGAGCCACCTTGAGTTGCGTCGCTGCCTGCTTGTAGAGATCCACCTGATTGATGGATTTGGCCACCGCCAGATAATCCGGATCGGTCTTGAGCAGACCCCAGCGACGGTGCTGAGTGAGGAACCACATGCCGTCGGAGTAATAGGGGAAGGTCACCTTGCCGCCATCAAAGAACTGCATGGAGTTGGGGTCTTCCCATTTCTTGCCGATGCCATTGTCGTAGTGGCCCATGAAGCGGCCGAGAATCACTTCTTCCGGCGCATTCACATAGGATTTGCCACAAATCAGCTTGGCCACCTGCGGACGATTCTTCACATCGTCGATATAACGGCAGGCATCCAGCACAGCCATGATCAGGGCACGTGCGGTATTAGGATATTTCTTCACGAAATCGGCGCTGCAACCCAGCACCTTTTCCGGATGGTCAGCCCAGATACCCTGTGTGGTGGTGACGGTGAAGCCGATATTGTCGGCAATGGCACGCGCACCCCAAGGCTCACCCACGCAATAACCGTCCATATTGCCCACGCGCATATTGGCCACCATCTGCGGTGGTGGCACCACAATGGTCTTCACATCCTGCATGGGATTGATGCCCTGCGATGCCAGCCAGTAATACAGCCACATGGCGTGGGTGCCGGTGGGGAAAGTCTGGGCGAAGGTGTAATCACGCTTGTCGGTATCGATCAGACGCTTCAGCGATTTGCCATCGGTGACGCCCTTCTCTTTCAACTGATTGGACAGAGTGATGGACTGGCCATTCTGGTTCAGGCTCATGAGCACGGACATGTCTTTCTTGGGACCGCCTATGCCGAGGTGTACGCCGTAGATGAGGCCGTAGAGCACATGGGCCGCATCGAGCTCACCATTGATGAGCTTGTCGCGCACACCGGCCCAAGAGGCCTCTTTGCTGACATTGATCTTGAGACCGTATTTCTTGTCGAAACCCAGAACCGAGGCGATGACCACAGGGGCGCAATCGGTAAGGGGAATAAAGCCGATATTGACCTCTTCCTTCTCAGGTTTGTCGGAACCGGCCGCCCAAGCGGTCGCTGGCATCTGCATGGATAGTCCTCCCATCATGCCGGCGGCGCCTGCCGCCAACATGGAGCTTTTCAAAAACTGACGACGCCCAGTGTCAAC
Organism: Moraxellaceae bacterium; assembly: GCA_050739955.1. Taxonomy (GTDB): domain Bacteria; phylum Pseudomonadota; class Gammaproteobacteria; order Pseudomonadales; family Moraxellaceae; genus UBA2031. The sequence continues at coordinate 7,007 of JBOICI010000032.1, read as the reverse complement.
GGCACTACTCTCATCCGCCGGTTTGGACATGCTCTTCAGTTCGTCACGATCCGCCATCTCACACCTCGTTTTCACAGAAGCCTGTAAACAGCGTTGTCGCTATCTATGCAGACTCCAGGCCAAAAAAAAGGCGCCTGCGGATTACTCCGCAGGACGCCATTGTCCTCGCCGGTGTTGCCACCGGGATTGATGCTCAAACGGGTCTCCCGACCCGGGAGCATCCACGCACGACACAGGAGAAGCTTGAACTCGCCCCGACACTGGAGCATCTGAGTTCACACCAAGTTACACAGCAACCCTCGTGCCAGCTTTTAGCATCCCTTGAAAAAGCCTGTTTTCACCATTTGAGTGCGCTTTTTGCCCCAAAACCGGGAATGGTGCACGGCCTTGGCCACGCCCGCGCCGGAGCGGTGGTGCAATAGGTGCGTACGGCGCGCACAAAAAGCGCTGCGGCCACTGCCAAGCTCTTCTGCTCTGCAAAAAATGCATGCCAAAAAAAACGGCGCCACAAGGCGCCGTCGCTGACCATAGTGAGGAGTGCTCAGGTCAGAAGATCGTTCATGGAGAGCAGCTTCTCGGCCACCTCCACAATGCGGATATTGCGATCCATGGCCATCTTGCGCATGGCGTTATAGGCATCGGCCTCATTGAGTCCGCGCAGCTGCATAAGCAGGCCCTTGGCACGCTCCACCGTCTTGCGTTCGTTGAGTTTGCCCTCGGCCACTTTCACCTGCTGCTTCAAGGCCTGATCCGCCTCAAAACGGGCCTGAGCCACAGCCAGCACGGATTCCAGCTTGGCGACATCAATGCCTTCCACCACATAAGCCGAGACACCGGCCTTGATCGCCGCACGTATGGCCGCCGGCTGACCGTCGTCGCTCACCATGACAATGGGACGTGGTTCGTCCTGCGTCACCATCACGATTTGCTCCAGCACATCACGGCTGGGCGATTCGGTATCTATCATCACCACATCGGGCTGGATCTCGGCTACCTTGCGCGGAATCATGAAGGCCGAAGAGACCTCCTCGACCACATCAAAGCCCGCTTGAACAAGAGCAGCGCGCAAACGGCCAACCTGTTTATTGGTATCGTTGACCAGAAGAATCTTGAGCATCGCTCGTCTACCTTAAGTACTGCGTAATTCCTGTGTAGCGGGTAAGCAGCAATCCCTGTGCCAATGTCCGTATCAGTCACTTTTATTCAATCGGCACCGGTGCTAGTTTCCGGCGCCGCCACTCAGGCAGTCTTCATGCCCCTTTCTCTTCCGCTTAATGCCCAGCATGAAAACCGGCTCATCCTTTTGCTCGCCGGCATGCAGTTCTGCCACATCGTCGATTTCATGGTGCTGATGCCACTGGGCCCGCAGCTCATGCGTCTCTTGCAGATCGGTCCGGCCGAATTCGGTTTTCTGGTCGCGGCCTATACCTTAAGCGCAGGTCTCGCCGGATTTGCTTCTGCCTTTGTCATCGACCGCTTCGATCGCCGCCGCATGCTCTTGGTGATTTTTGCCGGCTTCCTGCTGGCCACGGCCAGTTGTGGCTTGGCCTGGGATTTTCACAGCCTCTTGATCGCCCGCCTCGCGGCCGGCTTTTTCGGCGGTGTGCTGGGCGCCAATGTGCTGGCCTATATCGGGGATTGCATTCCAGAAGCACGGCGCGGTGCCGCCACCGGCAAAGTGATGGCGGCGTTTTCAGTGGCCGCCGTTGCCGGCGTCCCCTTGGGGATTTTCCTCGCCGCGCAATTCAACTGGCGTGCGCCCTTTATCTTTGTGGCCGCCAGCGGTCTTGTCTTAGCCGTGCTGGCCTTGCGCATCCTGCCCTCCATACCGGCCCGCAACAGCACAGGCCCGCTGGAATTTCGGCGCACCCTATATGAGGTCTTCAGTGTGGGCAATCACTGGCGCGCCTTTATTCTCATTGGCGCACTCATGCTGGCTGGCTTCAGCGTCATCCCCTTCATCAGTCCTTATATGGTGAAGAATGTGGGCTTGAGTGAAGCCCAGCTTTCCCTCATTTATTTCTGCGGGGGTCTCGCCACGCTTTTCACCGCGCCTTTGATCGGCCGCCTGGCCGACCGCTTCGGCAAAGCCCGCACCCTGCGCTGGCTGGGTGCGATATCGTTGCTGCCTCTGCTAGTGCTCACGCATCTGCCGCCCTTGCCCTTGGCGGCGGTGCTCGCCATCACTACCGTCTTTATGGTGTTCATTTCCGGTCGCCTGATTCCCGCCATGGCCATGATCACATCGGCCTGCACACCGGCCTTGCGCGGCCGCTTCCTCAGCATGAATGCTGCCCTGCAGCAGTTGGCCGCCAGCTTGGCCGCCCTCTGGCCCACGCTGGTGCTGACACAAGATGCCAGTGGCCGCCTTCTGCATTACGAGCTGGTGGGTTATGGCGCCATGGCCATGACGCTGTTGGCTATGTGGATAGCGGGGAAAGTGGAAGTGCGGTCCTGAGTCTTGTCTTTTCCAAATCGACCGTCGGGTGGCTTAGCCGCGTAGAGGTGTAAGCCACCGATATCAACTCTAAACCAGCTGCCTGAATATTCGCTCTGTCCACGCGTACCGAGCTTTTGCTTTGGCACCTGCCCGGGAGTGCGGAGATTTGGGCACTGTCGGGGATTGGGTGAAGTGCTCCGACTGGGTTGCTTCTTTTGTTTCTCTGCAATCGCGTTGCGCCCTGCCGGCGGGGCCTCACTTTCGTTTGAATCGCCAAACGAAAGTAAGCAAAGGAAAGGCGACTCCTGCGGAGAGCCTTTTATCTAATTCTTTTCGCTGCTATTGCTGATGATGTGTGGGTGGCGCTCGCGCATGCGCGACTCGCAATCACCCTCTGTTCGTTTTATTTCTTCCGGGACGTAGGTAAAGCAGTCCGTAGGGTGTGCAAGCTTCGCTTGCGCACGCGGCCAGTGCTTGCTTCAGCTATGTCAGTGATTCCGCATGCAGGCCGGTAATGAGTTCCGGGAAAAGTATCGGATAAAGTCCAACCCACGCCGGATGAAGCCCAGTCGGCAGGACGCAACGCGATTGAAAATAAACAGCCGGTGCAAGCTCATCGGAGTACTTCACCCAATCCCCGACAGTGCGCCAATCATCGCACGCTCGGGAGGCGTAAAAGCTCAACGCTTGGCAAAAAGACGATGCTCTGCACCTTCTTCTGTGCTGCTCTCTTTCCACCTGTGCCTCATAAAATAAAATCTGTCGCCCCGGCGTAGGCCGGGGCCCAGTGCCTTTTTTATCGCCGAAAATCAGTCTTCGCCCACAACAGTGACCAACATCTCTTCCGAAGGGGCAAAGAAATAAGCCCCACCGACGGGTGTGACGAAATTCAACAGGCGATCGCTGATGCCATCATCCGTGGTGCCGAACATGCGCGCCAGCATACGGTCGATGATGGAAAGATCGTGGGTATAGGCCAGAAAGAAAAGGCCGTGCTCGCTGCCGGCATCACCATAGGGCAAGCTGTGACGCAGGATGGCTAGCTCCTCGCCGTCTTCCTCGATGACATTACGGGAAACATGGGAGTTTTCCGGCATCACCGCTTCATCCAGCTCTATGCTTTCCAGCTTGCTGCGGCCTATCACCTGCTCCTGCGCATCCACGCCGAGGCGATGCCATTTATCAAGGTGATGCACATAGCGCTGGGCAAAGACAAAACTGCCACCGGCAAATTCACCCTCCGTCAGCAACGCCGCTTCCGCACGCTCTTCGGGTGTTTGCGGATTTTCCGTGCCATCTATAAAGCCGGTGAGATCACGGCTATCGAGATAACGGAAACCGGCACACTCCTCCAGCACCTGTACCTGCCCGGCGAAGCGGGCCATCAATACCTGCGCCAACTCGTAGCAAAGATCAAAGCGTTCGCTGTGGATATGCACAAAGAGATCGGCACTGGCGGCCGGCATGGAGAATTTTCCCTGCAAGGCGGACAGCTCGTGCCAGCCCGAGGGCAGCGGCCCCTGCAGCTCACGCCAAAGCTCGCCACCAAACGCCAAAGCGGTGGTGAGACCTGCCGCCGGATCTTGCGTTTGCAAACGACGGCGCGTGACAGCCAGCTCGCGCAACGCACTCTTGATGTCATCCAGAGCAAGATCGTTGCGGCGTAGCACCAGAAAACGGGCAAAACGGGAAGGCAGTGGCAGGATGCCGGACTGGGCATGCATAGAAAAACAACTCCGTTTGCTGTCAGAAAAAGATGGCTCGCGGGAACTGCACCGAGAATAACCAGAAAGCCGCAATGCGGACAGCCGTTCACCTGGAGAAGCGCTGATTAAATCACAGCTGAGTGAATGCCCTTCGACAAGCTCAGGGCGAACGGTTAATCAATCCACGGAGCAAAAACCGCTCGCCCTGAGCTTGTCGAAGGGCGCATGGTTTCCGGCGTGAAGCAGAGCACTCTTAGTGGGATTTTTTCCAGGCCTGCAACATTTTCTCGGCGCTGCGCAATTCTACCGGCTCCATTTCCAGCTCCAGCACATCGCGCGCCTGCGCGGCCTCATCCACTTCACCTTCTGCGGCCAGGCTGAGCAGCATCCAGGCGCGGGGCACATCGCGTGCCACGCCGGAATCATCATCAATCAGCAACAGGCCCAGACGATATTGCGCATCCGGATTGCTTTGTGCCGCGGCTTTTTCATACCACTTCAGTGCCGTCTTGTTGTCATTAAGATCGTCTTCTGCATGTTCGCCCAGTGCGAGCTGAGCCTCGTCATCGCCCTGCGTCGCAGCCTTGGCATACCAGGACAGTGCAGCGTCTTCATCGCGCGCCACGCCTTCACCGGCATCGTAAAGACGCCCCAACGCCGCTTGCGCTTCGGCATTGCCCTTCTGCGCGGCCTTGAGATACCAGACCAATGCCTCGGCCAGTTTGTCCTGCGCTTCCAATATGCGGCCCATATAGCCCATGGCCCGGGCATTGCCGGCGCGTGCCAGCGGCGTGAATTCCTTGAGGGCAATATCGAATTGCTCACTCTCAAAAGCCAGCACGCCGGCATCCATACCCGCCAAGGCAGGAGCCGTACTCAAGAAGAGAAAAGCGGAAAGGCAAAGACGAGAAAGGAAACCAGAACTGGCAGACATCATGATGGGGGACCGGTATTCGACCGGCGCGGATTATAGGCTTCGCTTAGCACGCCGGTAACTCCCGCCAGCAGGACTTTTTTGTACACGCAGGCGCACGCTTCTGCGGCACCGCTCCGTATACTCAGAAACTGCCCTTCAGCCGCCGGCCTGCCCCGATACCGACGTGAAAAAACTCTTTTTCCTGCTGCTGGCGGCCGGCGCCCTGTTCTGGCTGCTGGGCCGCCAGCCGCACACCCTGACACTGGCTCCGGTCAGTCTGTCCGCAGCGCTTGCTCCGGGCTCATCCACGCCATTCATTACAAACACCCGTCAGGACATTCTGGAGATACGCATCCCCGATGCCGACATGGACTACTACGACGTGAATGGCGGCAGCACGGGGGAAATTCGCGAGGCGCTCAATCGCGGCCACGCCCACGGCAGCTTCGACGGCTATACCGGCTGGAATGTGCGCTGGGCTTGGCCCGGCTTCGGCAAGAGTGACTGCGACCTGAGTGCTGCCAGCCTGGATACCAGCGTGCGCGTGCGTCTGCCACGCTGGCAGCCACCACGTGAAGCCGATGCCGCACTGGTCTTGAAATGGAACAGCTATCTGGGCAATCTGGCCCGCCACGAGCAGGGCCATGTACAACTCGCCCAGCACGGTTTCGCGAAGATGCAGCAGATCCTGCAAGCCAGCACTTGCGATGAAGCCGACGCAAAACTGAATGTCGTGCTGAGTGAAATGCGGCAGGCCGACCTCCGCTACGATGCCGAAACCCATCACGGCACAACCCAGGGCGCTAAATTTCCTTAAGTTTTTATAGCCCTCCTCCGCCCATCCTGAGCGGAGGAGGCATCGCTACTTGAGCACTGGCGCAAATGCGCGGATGAGCTGGCACTCAAGTGTCTGGCACAAGGCTTAAGCCAGCGAACAGCACCTCCCTGCTGCCTCCATATGACTGCATTGCTTTATGGTGATCACAATGAACGAAAACGCCGCACTGAACGCCGTACTGCTGACTGAGCTGCAGCGCCTCATCACCACGCTGGAATCCGCCATTCCTGTTCCCGCCCCCAAACCCGACTTCAGCCAAGGCCTGGCTTTTCGTTGGCGCGCGCATCCGCATGGCGGCTATCTGGAAACCGTGCGCGACTTGAGCCCCATACGCCTGGACGACCTGTGCAATATCGACCGGCAGAAAGCCGAGATACGCCGCAATACCGAGCAATTCGTGCGCGGCCTGCCCGCCAATAATGTGCTGCTCACCGGCAGCCGCGGCTGCGGTAAATCCTCACTGGTAAAAGCCCTGCTCAATGAGTTTTCAGCACAAGGTTTGCGCGTGGTGGAAGTCGATAAACACCTGCTGCACGAGCTTTCGGACATCGTGGAAAAACTGCATGCCCGGCCCGAGCATTTCATCGTGTATTGCGATGATCTTTCCTTCAGCGACGACGACGCCAGCTACCGCGCCCTTAAAACCACCCTGGATGGCAGCCTGCATGCCGGCGCCGACAATGTGATCATTTACGCCACCAGCAACCGCCGCCACCTGCTTCCGGAATTTCATGCCGAAAATCAGCAGGCGCAATATACGGACAATGGCGAAATCCATCCCGGCGAGGCCGTGGATGACAAGATCTCACTCTCAGATCGCTTCGGCCTCTGGCTAACCTTCTACCCCAATAGTCAGGATGACTATCTGCGCACCGTGGAAACCTGGTTGGGCAAATATCAAATGCCGCTGAACGAAGCCAGCCGCAGCGCTGCCCTGCAATGGGCACAGCTGCGCGGCAACCGCTCTGGCCGCACCGCCTCGCAGTTCGCGCGCGACTGGGCGGGACAGCACGGCCTGAAAAAATAAGGGATTTATATACACCACTCCCTAAATGCTCTGTCATCCCGGCGAAGGCCGGGATCCAGCGACTTTATGTTCTTTAGATG
>JBOICI010000031.1:0-107292 GCA_050739955.1 Moraxellaceae bacterium | reverse complement strand
CTTTAGCCCGACGCGGCGATGAATGAAGGTAGATGTCGGGCTCAAGCCCGACCTACAAGCAAGAAGGTTCCTTCCGCAAGGGAATGAATCAGCCTTCTTTCATTTGCGGAAATTTCTGTCTGAACTTGGCTACCTTGGGCGCGACCACAAACTGGCAATAACCCTGTCCCGGATGCTGGACAAAATAATTCTGGTGGTAGTCCTCAGCGGGCCAGAAGGAAGTGGTCTCGGTGATGGCCTGAGTCACAATCTCAGTCACGACCGGATTTTTATAAGCGCCACTTTCATCAAGGATGGCAATCGCCTCGCGCAGCTCGGTGGCCTGCTCTTCGCTTTGGCAGAACACCACAGAACGGTACTGCGTGCCGACATCATTACCTTGGCGATTCAGGGTGCTGGGATCGTGTATGGCGAAGAAGATGCCCAGCAGATTGCGGAAGGTGATGACGTCCGTATCAAAAGTGAGCTCCACCACTTCGGCGTGGCCGGTAGCTCCTGTGCAAATCTGTTCATACGTGGGGTTAGGGCGAGCGCCACCGGCGTAGCCGCTGACCACGCGACTCACGCCTTTCACTTCACGAAAGACAGCATCCAGACACCAGAAACAGCCACCACCCAGTACGGCTTTTTCAATGGACATGTTTGTCTCCTTGGTAGAAGGATGATTTTTGCAGGCGCTTAAAAAGACGAGCCCGGCGTTTGCAGAAAGACGATTTCTTCTGCTGTCGATTCGCGCCCCAGCACGGCATTGCGATGCGGGTAGCGGCCAAAGCGATCAATGATGGCTTTATGGCGCCGCTCGAAATCCAGATTGAATTCCATGCCGGGCTCAGCAAACAGCTTCAGCGCCTGTTCATGAATGAGGGCAGACTCGCTGTGCATCAAGGGCAGATAGAGAAAGACGCGCTGTTTGGTGGGCAATTCCTGTGCTTCGCCCGTGGCAATGGCTTCTTGGGTCAGGGCCAGTGCCATGCCATCACAGGCAAAGGCTTGCTGCTGGTCGCGAAAGAGATTGCGCGAGAATTGGTCGAGCACAATGACTTCGGCCAGGCGGCCATGAATGTCGCGGCGCCAGCTCCACAGCTCGCCTTGTCGGGCCGCGCTATGTAGCTCAGCAAAGCGTTGCTGCAGGCGACGATCAAAAGCCGGATTCTTTTCCCACCAGAGTGACTCCGGAATCTCGCGAAACCAGAAATCCAGCACATCGTCCTGTGAGGGCAGTGTCGGCTTCATTGGTCTGCTCATTTACTGCCTAGCGGCTTACGCTTGCGGCCATCGGCGCGCGGCGGCAGGCCGCTGTGTTGCGTGAGCAGGCGGCCTTTTTGTGGCTTCACTTTCAGCGATACGCCTTCGCCCTCGCTGGAGTTCTTTTTGCGTGGCGCTGTATAGCTGCCATTGCGGGTGCCAGTACCCGCAGGTTGGTCGCGTGGAATCAGCTGATGCTTGCCATTGCCAATGAGATCGGCGCGGCCCATTTCCTTCAGCGCTTCGCGCAAGAGTGGCCAGTTATTTGGGTCGTGGTAGCGCAGAAAAGCCTTGTGCAGGCGACGACGCTTATCGCCCTTCACGATATCTACCTTCTCGCCACTAATGCGCGAAATCTTTTTCAGCGGATTCATGCCGGAGTGGTACATCGCCGTGGCGGTGGCCATGGGCGAAGGGTAGAAAGTTTGCACTTGATCGGCACGGAAGCCGTTTTTCTTTAGCCACAGCGCCAGATTCATCATGTCGGAATCGGTAGTGCCCGGATGCGCGGCGATGAAATAAGGAATCAGATACTGCTCTTTGCCAGCTTCTTTCGAGAAGCGCTCGAACATGGCCTTGAATTCATCGTAAGCGCCTATGCCCGGCTTCATCATCTTGGAGAGCGGGCCGCCTTCGGTATGCTCGGGGGCAATCTTGAGGTAGCCGCCAACATGATGCGTTACCAGTTCCTTCACATATTCTGGTGAGCGCACGGCCAGGTCGTAACGCAGGCCGGAACCGATGAGGATTTTTTTCACGCCGGGAATCTTGCGTGCCTTGCGATAGAGATCAATCAGCGAAGAGTGATCGGTATCAAGGTTGTCGCAAATGCCGGGGTACACACAGGAAGGCTTGCGGCAGGCCGCTTCGATTTCCGGCGATTTACAGGCGATGCGATACATATTGGCGGTAGGGCCGCCGAGATCGGACACCACGCCGGTGAAGCCCGGAGTTCCCTTCATCTTTTCGATTTCACCCAGAATGGATTCGTGTGAGCGGTTCTGGATGATGCGGCCTTCATGCTCGGTGATGGAGCAGAAAGTACAGCCGCCGAAACAGCCGCGCATGATGTTTACCGAGAAGCGGATCATTTCATGCGCTGGTATGCGCGCGCCGCCATAAGACGGATGCGGCACGCGGGCATAGGGCAGATCGAAAACGTAATCCATTTCTTCCGTGGAGAGCGGAATCGGCGGTGGATTCAGCCAGACATCACGGTCACCGTGGCGCTGTACCAGTGCGCGCGCATTGCCCGGATTGGTTTCCAGATGCAGCACGCGATTGGCGTGGGCATAACGCACGGGGTCTTGCTTCACGCGCTCGAAAGAGGGCAGGCGTATCACGCACTTCTCGCGTGGCGGCATGCGATTTTTCAAGGCATTGCTGGGACGCAGCGTAATGATCTGGGCGCCGCCATCGTCCAGCGCCAGCGGATCGGCCGATTCGGCTTTCTGCTTTTCCACTTCGCAGGCCGAAGGATCGGCCGTATTGATATAGGGATTGATCATCTGGTCGATACGACCGGGGGCATCCACCTGTGTGGAATCGATCTGGAAAAAACCTTCCGGTGTGTCACGACGCACAAAGGCGGTGCCACGCAGATCGGTAATGTCCTGAATATTTTCGCCACGGTTCAGGCGGTGGGCGACTTCAACAATGGCGCGTTCGGCATTGCCGTAAAGCAGCAGGTCGGCTTTGGCATCAAGCAGAATGGAGCGACGAACTTTGTCCTGCCAGTAATCGTAATGCGCGATGCGGCGCAGTGAGCCTTCGATGCCGCCGAGAATCAGGGGCACATCGGGATAGGCTTCGCGCGCGCGCTGGGCATACACCACGCTGGCGCGATCCGGGCGACGACCACCTTCGTCATTGGGTGAATAGGCATCGTCCGAACGGATTTTCCGGTCCGCGGTGTAGCGGTTGATCATGGAATCCATATTGCCGGCCGTGATGCCCCAGAACAGGCGAGGCTTGCCCAGCGCCTTGAAGGGCTCGGCCGACTGCCAATCGGGCTGGGCGATGATGCCGACGCGAAAGCCTTGGGCTTCGAGCAGGCGGCCGATGATGGCCATGCCGAAACTGGGGTGGTCGACATAGGCATCACCCGTGACCACGATGACATCGCAGACATCCCAGCCGAGCTGATCCATTTCCTCCCGGCTCATGGGCAGGAAAGGCGCAGGGCCCAGACACTCCGCCCAGAATTTCTCGTGGCTGAAGAGCGCCGGGGCGGCGGGCATGGTGCGGGAAGGGCTGGCAGACATCGGGCTTGCCTCGGATTGCTGCGGCAGGGATTGGCCGCGGATTGTACAGCAGGCGGCAAGTCCCGCAGAGCGCTACGTTCGTCGGGCATTCGTTTCTGCACGAGCGGTGCTCGTGTAAACAAGCGGATGGCCAGTCACCCAAGACCCGCATGACCGCATGAGCAGTTCCTACCTCCCTTTTACTGAAGAAACCGTGCGCGAGATCCGTCGTGTGCTCACGGGGCGCCTGCTTTGGTGCTTTTTGCCCTCGGCAGTGGCTGGGCATTTTGCTGAGCGGCGGCGGGAGGACTTCGACACGCTGGTGCGTCTGGGTTGGCCTTTGCTGCTCATTCTGGTGCTGGGTGTTGGCGTGCTGGGCTGGAGCAACTTTGGTAATGGCGATCTGGGCAGTCGTGATGGCCAGCTCTGGCTAGGAGTGATATCGCTGCAGTTTTTCCTTCTGGGCGGTTTCATGGCGGTGATACGGCACCCGCGCCTGTTGCCGCATTACCAGCTCTTGCTGGTGGGTGTGGGCCTGCTGAATATGGGCATCATCGTGTTTGGCAGCATTGTCATTGACAGTGTCAGGCTGGCGCAGTCGCTGACCTATGTCAGCATGCTGGCTATCACCATACAGATTCTGGCACTGCGTATAGCGCTCTGGGCCTCGGGGCTTGCAGGCTTTCTCGGTATTATTTTTGCGGTGACTCTGGCGTCGGCGGGATGGGGCCGGCAGCCGGACTGGTCCATGTTGCTCTGGTTCACGCTGGGCAGTCTCGTGGTCACGCTTATCGTGGGCGCCATTCTGGAGCGGCAGGAACGCATCAGTTTTTTGCAGGGCCTGCTGCTGGAACACGAGGCGCAGGAGCGCGCGCGCTTGAATCAGGTGCTGGAGCAGATGGCGCATCAGGATGCACTCTCGGGTCTGGCTAACCGCCGTTATTTCGATGTGCTGCTGGAGCGGGAGTGGGAGCGTCTGCGCCGCGAGCAGCGGCCCATGGCGGTGCTCTTTATCGATGTGGATCACTTCAAATCTTTTAACGACACCTATGGCCACTCTGCCGGTGATGTCTGTCTGGCGGCTGTGGGCCGGACTTTGGCCGAGGCGGCTTGGCGGCCGGGTGATGTAGCGGCCCGTTATGGCGGCGAGGAGTTTGTGGTTGTACTGCCGGATACGGATATGGACGGTGCCGCTGAGGTAGGTGAGCGCATACTCTCGGGCGTGGATCTGTTGGCCATCCCTCATGCCAGTTCGCCGGTATCCGGACATGTCACGGTGAGCATAGGTCTGGCCGTGCTCACGCCGGGCGGCCAGGGCTCGGCTCATGCCTTGCTGGACATGGCGGATCAGGCGCTCTACGCGGCTAAGCATGCCGGCCGCCATCGTATTGTGGCGCACCAAGGAGCCGAGCCCGTGAGAGTGGCGGGCTAACCGGCCTTACTGTTGGTCGCCATGAAATGACCATCAGCTCACCGCTTGTGGCGTGGGAGTCGGCTCCGGGGCTTAACTCGCAGACTCCCGGCTCATGCTACGTACAAAAAGAAGAAAGGCTTGCTGCCAGTTTCCGGCCTCTTGTCTTGCCACCTGTCAGTATGACTGATTAGTTTCTGCAATCTGTCAGGATTTCATGGTTTTCCCCCGAAGCTTGCGGTAGTTCTGCGTGCGCCTTGACCAAGCAGTCCAGACCACCAGCCATGAATAAAAACCATCCTGCCCAGCCCCAACTGGCGGAGACCGAAAACGACCATCTCCCTGCCGGTGTGCAACTGCAGGAAGTTCAGCGCATTGTCGCGGACTTTCCCTTTGTCGTGCCGCTGCCTGGGCCTTTGCGGCGTATGTTCAATCACCAGCGTCAGCAGGAATTCGAGCGCGTCATCAAGGTCGGAGCCCCGGCGGCGGTAGCCTTCTGCTTTCTCATCCTTCTCGCCGGGCGCTATGGCTTCGGTCTGGAGTTGCAGGCGGCGGAGGGTGAGCTGTGGTGGTGGACGGCGCTGGGCAATACCGGCGTTGTCATCACGGCCGCATTCTGCTTCCAGTTCCCGCGCTGGCGCCTGCATTATCAGGGGCTGCTGGGCACGGTGGGCGTGTTCATCATGGTGAATGTGATGCTGCTCAGCATCATGCTTTCCAGTCCACGCCTCGCCCAGACCATGACCTATGTGGTCATGCTGCTCATTACCATCGTGACCCTGGCCTTGCGCCTCAGCCTGACGATGTCGGCGCTGAGCTGTGTGGTTGGCGGCGTGCTAGGCATAGCGGCTGCGCTGGTGCTGGGCTATATGCCGGACTGGTGGCTGCTCTTCTTCTACTTCTTTGGCTCATTGAGCGTCAGTCTTTTTGTGTCCTGGCTGCTGGAGCGCCAGGAGCGCATCAGCTTCCTGAAGTCTTTGCTGCTCAATTACGAGTCCAGCGAGCGTGAGCGGCTGAATCGGGAGCTAGATCGCCTGGCGCGTCAGGATGCACTGACCGGTCTCGCCAATCGCCGCAGCTTTGACGAACGTCTGGTGCAGGAGTGGGAGCGTTCACAGCGTGCCCAACACGAGCTGGCCCTTATCTTTATCGATGTGGATCACTTCAAACTCTACAACGACACCTATGGGCACTCTGCCGGCGATGACTGTCTGGCAGCTGTGGCCGGAGCCATACACAGCTGTATGTTCCGTCCTGCGGATCTGGCTTCGCGTTATGGCGGAGAGGAGTTTGTAGTCCTGTTGCCGGAAACCACGGTGCAGGGCGCGCGTGAGGTAGCCGAGCGCATACAGGAGGCGGTAGATAAACTGAATATGCCGCACGCAGCATCGCCCACGGCGGGGCATGTCACCATCAGCATGGGTTTGACTTCTTGCGTGCCGCAATCGGGCTTGGCACAGACGCTGGTGGATGCAGCGGACTCAGCGCTCTACCAGGCCAAGCATGCGGGCCGGCATCGAATTGTCAGTGCCAGTTCGGAGGGGTGCGAGGCCGCGGCCTCCTGAGTGCAAATGGCATGAAATAAAAAAGCCGGCTGATGCCGGCTTTTTTTATGGAATTTATATACCTAAGCCCCTGTTTGGACTGTCATCCCGGCGAAGGCCGGGATCCAGTGACTTTCTTTGTTTATTGATCTGTCAAAGTCGCTGGGCCCCGGCCTTCGCCGGGGCGACGGTGCTGAAAAACAAGATGAGGGAGTTATGTATATAAATCCCTTTTTTATGGGGTCTGAAAAAATCAGAAGCCCAGCATGGGCAGCAGGCCGCTGATGATGGCCGGGTCCATGCCCACCTTGGAGGCAACACCGCTGGCGAGGGAAGTCTTGAGGCTGTCCAGCGAGCTGTTGCGCAGGCTGTTGGCTGCCTTCACGCCAGTGCTCTGCATGAAGCCCAGCTTTTTGCCTAATTTGCTTTCCAGCTTGCTGGTGAGGTCGGAATTGCTCACCGGCTGTGTGGCAGAAGGAATGATGGCGCCGAGGGTGGCGGCATCAAGGCCAGTGGCTGATGCAACACCACCAAGGAATTTATTCTGTATGCCATTGAGTGCGCCATTGCCCTGCGTGACGGCATCCGTGACGGTAGCTTTTTCAGCAACGGTCAGTGCCTTGCCGCGCAGGCTGTCGATTTTGTTCAGGAAGGCGGGCAACTGGGCCAGCATGCCCATGGCGGAAGTGCCGGTGCTGGCAGTAGCAGCCGGTGCGGCGGTGCTGGTGCTGCTGGTGCCGGTGGTCGCGGCACAGGCGGGGGTGGCAACAATGGCAGCAAGAACGAGTGCTGTAAGGGCGCGGGACGAGTGGCGCATGATCAACTCCGGTGAGTCTTCCTTGTTATGAGCCGGCCCGCTGCGCGGACAGGCCCTGAAAAAAAGCCGTACTGTGATAGCACAGTTACGGCTTCTGTATAGCGGTGCCTGCGACTCGCCATTCAGGCGATGCGGGCACGGGCACGGGCACAGGCCGCTTTCACCTGCGCCGGCGCGGTACCGCCGATATGATTGCGGGCATTGACCGAGCCTTCCAGTGTGAGCACGGCAAATACATCATCAGCAATAACGCTTGAGAACTGCTGTAGCTCGGCCAGCGACATTTCTGCCAGATCCTTGCTGCTGTGCACGCCATAGCCCACAGCTTTGCCGACGATTTCATGAGCATCGCGGAAGGCCACGCCTTTTTTCACCAGATAGTCCGCCAGATCGGTAGCGGTGGCGAAGCCACGACGTGCTGCCTCGCGCATGTTTTCGCGGCGCGGTGTGATGGCCGGCACCATGTCGGCGAAGGCACGCAGTGAGCCGCGCACGGTATCAATCGAATCGAACAGCGGTTCCTTGTCTTCCTGATTGTCCTTGTTATAGGCCAGGGGCTGGCCCTTCATCAGGGTAAGCAGGGACATAAGGTGGCCAAACGCGCGCCCGGCCTTGCCGCGCACCAGCTCCGGCACATCCGGATTTTTCTTCTGCGGCATGATGGAGGAGCCGGTGCAGAAACGGTCGGGCAGATTCACGAACTGGAATTGTGCCGAGGCCCAGAGCACCAACTCTTCGGAAAAGCGTGAAAGATGCATCATGATGAGTGCGGCGGCGGCGCAGAACTCGATGGCAAAGTCGCGGTCGCTGACGGCATCCAGAGAATTCTCGGACACACTTTCAAAGCCCAGCAGCTCGGCCGTATAGGCGCGATCAATCGGGTAGGTGGTGCCGGCGAGAGCCGCTGAGCCCAAAGGCATGCGGTTGATGCGGTGGCGCAGATCGGCGAGGCGCTCGTCATCACGCTTGAGGTTTTCGAACCATGCAAGGAGGTGATGGCCGAAGGTCACCGGTTGCGCGGTCTGCAGATGGGTGAAGCCGGGCATGATGGTGGCGTGCTCTTTCTCGGCCTGCTCGATCAAGCCGCCAAGCAGGCGTTTGAGCTCGGCCCGTATGGCATCGACTTCATCACGCAGATAAAGGCGCACATCGGTGGCCACCTGATCGTTACGCGAGCGTCCGGTATGCAGCTTCTTGCCAGCGATGCCTATACGGTCTGTAAGACGGTGCTCGATATTCATGTGCACGTCTTCAAGATCGGTGCGCCATTCAAACTGGCCGGCCTCAATCTCGGACTGGATCTGGCGCAGACCGTCCACGATGAGGTCGCGCTCGGCCTCGGTCAGTACGCCGACCTTGGCCAGCATGGTGGCATGGGCGATGGAGCCCATGATGTCGTGGCGGTAAAGGCGCTTGTCGAAGCTCACCGAGGCGGTGAATTCAGCCACGAAGGCATCCGTGGCTTCACTGAAACGACCGCCCCACATCGAGGACGCGGAGGGCTGGGAGGGCTGGCTCATGAAGGGCTCTGCAGTCAAAAGAGGCCGTCGTTCCTGAATTCCGGCAGACGGCGCAAAACGGGGGACGGCGCGCATTATACCGGCAAGTCAGTCTCATTGCCCGTCTTGCCGTCTGTCGGCCATGTGGGCAGACTCCGATACATGCGCCACAAGAAAAATAACAACCAGGTCACAGAAGCAGGCGCTGAAGATTTCTTTCTGCCTGATTTCTGTGCAACCCAACCCCTCCTGATGCTCATCCTTGCTGCCGAGCTGCTAGCGCTTTTGCTGGTGCTGGCCGGCCTGCAGAAACTCACGCCTTTTCCCTGGGACAGGCTGGCCCTGATTTCCTTTCTGGTGCAGTGGATTGCACTGGTGAGCGCGGCTCTGCTCTGCAATCTGCGGCCCTGGCTGCAGCGTCTGCCCAGCTCCACGGCGGCGGGACTTTGTTTTGTGGTGGTCTTGGCGCTGGTGGCTTTCTTTACCTGGTTGTCCGGGCCGGTCTTGCGTTTTGCCGGCCTGAATCCTTTCTACGAGACCGTCAGCCTGCAGGACCTGCTGCGCAATCTCATGATGGGGGCCATCATCGTCGGCCTCATCATGCGTTACTTCTATTTGCAGGAGCAGTTGCGCTCCAAGCAGCGCACCGAGCTCACTGCTCGCCTGCAGGCTTTGCAGTCGCGCATACGTCCGCACTTTCTCTTCAACTCCATGAATATTATTGCCAGCCTCATTCATGTCGATCCAGACAAGGCCGAGCAAGCGGTGGAAGATCTCTCCGAACTTTTTCGCGCCAGCCTCAAGGCAGAGGGCGAAATTGCCATGAGCGAAGAGCTGGAGCTCTGCCAGCATTACGTGAATATAGAAACACTGCGTTTGGGCGAGCGCCTGCGCGTGGAATGGAAACTGGATACGGTGCCGGAAAATCTGCGCATTCCGGCCCTGACTCTGCAGCCCTTGATCGAAAATGCGATCTATCACGGTGTAGAGCCACGTTTTGAGCCGAGTGTGGTGCGCATCACTGTGAATTACGATGGCGAGAATGTTGGCATCATCATCACCAATCCGGTGGCACCGCCAACGACGAATACGCGCGGTAACCGCATGGCACTGGCCAATATTCGGCAGCGTCTGCTTGCGCACTATGGAGAAAAAGCCCGTCTCAGCATGAGCGCGGACAAGGATGTGTTCACCACCATGGTTTCCTATCCCTTAGCACAGGAGGGAGGGCTGGTGGCTATACATAAGAAACAAGAAGAAGTAGAAGAACAGGCTGAAGGAGTATGAGATGAAAGTGCTGATTTGTGATGATGAAGCGCTGGCACGCGAGCGCCTGGCCCGCTTTCTTCGGGAAATGGAAGGCTATGAACTGGTCGGAGAGGCCGAGAACGGCGAAGACGCTCTGATTCAGGTGACGCGCCTGCAGCCCGATGTGGTGTTGCTGGATTTGCGTATGCCGGTAATGGATGGTTTGGCCTGCGCCGAAAAGCTGGCGCAATTACCGCAGCCGCCCGCCGTCATTTTTTGCACGGCTTATGATGAGCATGCGCTGGCAGCATTTCAGGTGCAGGCCGTGGGCTATCTGCTGAAGCCAGTGCGGCGTGAACAACTGGCCGAGGCGCTGGAGCGAGCGACTCGCGTCAACCGAGCCCAGCTTGAGGCGGTGAAAAGCAGTGCCGACGATAGTCAGAACAATGGTCGCAGTCATATCACGGCCAAGACTCATCGCGGCATAGAGCTGATTCCCGTGGATGATGTGCGCTATTTTCTGGCTGACCAGAAATACGTGACAGTGCGCCACGGCAAGGGCGAAGTGCTGATAGATGAAACCCTGAAAGATCTCGAAAACGAGTTCGGCATACGTTTCATACGCATACACCGCAATGCCCTGCTGGCCCTGCATTATCTGGATGGCCTCGAGCTGGTGGCGCCGGGGCAGTATCAGGTGCGCATCAAGGGTATAGAGGAGCGACTGGTTGTCAGTCGCCGGCATCTGCCGGATCTGCGCGAGACCATGCAAAAGCTCTGAGGCGATTGCCGGCCCTTGCGGGCACGCCCTGCCGGCTCGGCAGGACGTGTCGTCAGCCGTGGGATGTGCCGCTTCGCAGAGGCTCACTTACTTGCTAAAGTCAGCGCGGCGTCGCGCCCGCCCCAGAACAGCGGCAGACAAATAACAGCTGTAAACAATAATAAGGAGCCTTCCATGAAGCGCCTGCTCGCTGCCAGCTCTCTGGCCATTGCCCTGTCCGGTTGTGCGGTGGCTAATGCCCCCGTCAACGGTTTCCTCTATTCCCATGTCACAGGCCCGGTCGGTATTACCGGTTCGGCCGACAAGCCGACCAAGGTTGGCCGTGCCTATGCCCGCTCCATCTTCGGTCTCTATGCGACCGGCGATGCCAGCATTGATACCGCGGCCAAGAATGGCGGCATCACCAAGATTCACCACGTTGATCACGAATCCCAAGTCATTCTTGGCGTGATCGCGGATTACACCACCATCGTTTACGGCAACTGAGCCGACGATAAAAAAACGGGGCCTTGTGCCCCGTTTTTTTATGCCTCTATCCGCCTGCTTGTCGGGCTGCTAAGTTTCCTGCCTCAATTGCTGTCCAGGATGACGTCATGAAGAAAGCGCTGTGGGCCCGGCTCTGGCTGGTGCTGGGAATGTTGTCGGCCGTGCCGGCGCTGGCCGAAACCGTGCCGGCACGGGGCTTTGCCTGGACTGACTGTTTCAGTGCTGACCCGGAAGCCAGTGCCCATTTCTATACGCAATGGCTGGGCTGGAGTGCGGATGCTCCGGCGGCCGATGGCAGCATCGTGCTGCGTCGTCCGGATGGTCGTCCGGTGGCTGGCATCATGAAGCGACCTGCGCGCGAAGGCAGTACCAGCAAGGCCTCCTGGGTGGTGTATCTGGGCGTGGATGATCCGGAGGCCACGGCGGCGGCGGCAGTCACGGCCGGTGCGCGTCAGCTGGCACCTTTGACCGACTTGCCCAATCGCGGCAAGGCCGTTTTGATTGCTGCGCCGGACGGTGTGCCGCTGGGCCTCATAGCCAATGCCAGTGGTGGCGGGTTGCCCCCGGGCAGTTGGGTCTGGGCCGAGTATTTCACGGCGGATACCTCGCTGACCGGCAACTTCCTCTTGCAGGTGCTGGGCTGGGAAAGTCAGCCGGATACCCGTAGCGAACGCCCCGATGATTTCCTGCTGGCCGCGGCCGGCCAGCCCCATGGTGGTATGGCGCCGGTGCCAGCTGGGCGCAAGCCGGCCTGGTTGGGCTTTCTGGCGGTGGACAAGCTGGAGCCTTTTGTAAGCCGCCTGACCGAGTTGGGCGGCAAGGTATTGCTGGGCCCCAAGGCACTGGATGAAGAGCATCGCTTGGTGGTGGTGGCCGATCCTCTGGGCGCCACCCTGGCATTGGTGGAGACAGCGCCTGCCGTTGAGATACCGACGCCGGGGGTGACGAAATGAAGCCTTTGTTTTCTGTTCTCGGGCGACGCCGGATTTTGCTGGCGGCCCTGGCCTTTGCTTTCGTGCAGTTGCTGACCGCCTGCTCATCGGCCACGGTTAGTGGCGGGGTCAGTGTCCACAGTGGCTGGTATGGCCCCTGGGGCTACGACAATTACTGGTATGACGGATACAACCCTGTGATCGTCGGGCCGCCTATACATCCGCATCCTCCTGTCGGGGGTGTGCGTCCAGACCCGCCGCGCCCGGCGCATCCCATCTATCCAGCAACGCCTCGCCCCATGCCGCGTGCTGGCGGTGGCGGCGGTCGTCGTCGCTGATGTATTTGCAGGATTCGGCCGGGCGGCGACCCGCTGGCCGAATCCCGCTACACTCGCTTTTTTTCGCCAAGCCGCGTTTTCGTAATGTCCCAGTCTGCCTTGCTTCGTATCGCCACCCGCAAATCCCCGCTTGCTCTCTGGCAGGCTGAATTCGTTCGCGCTGAACTCATGCGCCTGCATGTCGGGCTCAGTGTTGAGCTCGTCACCTTCACCACACAGGGCGACAAGATTCTCGACACGCCACTGGCCAAGATCGGCGGCAAAGGCCTGTTCGTGAAAGAGCTGGAAGTTGCCTTGCTGGATGGCCGTGCCGACATTGCCGTGCATTCCATGAAAGATGTGCCCATGGAATTTCCGGAAGGTCTTGGTTTGCTCGCCATCGGTGAGCGCGAAGATCCGCGCGATGCTTTTGTTTCCAATAACTACGCCAGCATTGATGCTCTGCCCGCAGGCGCGGTGGTGGGCACGTCCAGTCTGCGCCGCCAGTGCCAGCTGCGGCATCGGCGTCCGGATCTTGTCATCAAGGATTTGCGCGGCAATGTAAATACGCGTCTGGCCAAGCTGGATGCCGGTGAATACGACGCCCTGATTCTGGCCAGTGCCGGTCTCAAGCGTCTGGGTTTTCATGAGCGCATACGCAGCAATATTGCGCCGGAGTTTTCGCTGCCAGCAGTGGGACAAGGCGCATTGGGTATAGAGGCGCGTCTGGGTGACACTCGTATCGCTGAATTATTGGCGCCCTTGAATCATGCAGAAACTTCGGCACGTGTACGTGCGGAGCGCGCCATGAATCGCCGCCTGCAAGGCGGTTGTCAGGTACCGATTGCCGGCTTCGCCGAAATTCACGGGAGCGAGCTGCATTTGCGTGCGCTGGTGGGCAGCGTTGATGGGCGTGAAATCATCACGGATGAAATCCGCGGTGCGCTCAGCGCGGCCGAAGAAATTGGTGAGACCTTGGCGGATCGTTTGCTGGCGGCAGGTGCGGGGCGCATCCTGCAGGCCGTATACGGAAACTGAGTTTGCTGCCGCGGTTTGGCGGCCAAGAGAAAGCATGTCCACGGGTCGTTTGCACATACTCAATACTCGCCCTGCGCATCAAGCCGCTGAACTGACGGCGGTATTGCGTGCCGCCGGCCTGATGGTGAGCGAGCTGCCTTTGCTGGAAATTGTAGTGCGCGATTTGTCGGCTGCAGAGCAGCGGCTGCTGATGGATATGGACAGATATGACGGTGTCTTTTTCATCAGCGCCAATGCGGCGCGCTTCGGGCTGGATGCCGCCGCCGGCTTCTGGCCGCAATGGCCATGGCAGCTAAGAACGTATGCCGTTGGACATGCCACGGCAGAATTGTTGGCCGCTGCCGGGCTGGATGTGGAAATTCCGGCGGAGCGTGCGGACAGCGAAGGTTTATTACAGCTGCCGGCCTTGCAGAATGTGGCCGGTAAACGTTTCTTGCTTATGCGTGGTGTCGGCGGGCGCGAATTATTGCGCCGTGGTCTGGAAGCGCGCGGCGCGCAAGTTGATGTACTCGAGTTGTATCACCGGGAATTACCGGCAGCTGCCCGAGCGCAATGGCAGTCTTTGACGCCAGCGCCCGATATCGTGCTGCTGACCAGCCCCGATGCTTTGCGCCACTGGCAGGAAGTGGCCGCAGAACAAGCCGTGCTGCCGCGTTGGCTGGTGGTCAGCGAGCGCATGGCGCTAATGGGTCGCACCGCCGGTGCCCGTGTAGTGCAGGCGCAAGGTGCGGATAAACTCAGTCTGCTACATGCCTTGCAGGAAGACTGCGGCGCGCATTGATAACTGCGGCGCCCTTCATTATTTTGGAAGCCTCGTGACGGCTGCCGTACAAGGATTTTTCATGACGCCTGACAAGAAAAACACCGCTACCCGTGTGCCATTGGTGGCTGCCCCCGTGCTGGCAATACGCTCGCGGCCTTGGCTGGCCTATATGCTGGCGCTGCTGGCGGTGCTGATCGCCGCCTATGTCTGGAAGATCGCTGCCGATGACAGCGATGCCTTGCGCAGCGAGCACGAAAAACTGGTGACGCTGGAGAGCCGTTTTGTCGAGGCGCAGCGCCAGCAGCAACGTTTGAATGACGATCTCACGCTGCGTGGCCGCCAGCTGGATGTGCTGAATGCACAGCTGGCGAAATGGGATGACACGCTCAATGCGGATCAGCGCCGTGCTTGGTTGCTCAGTGAGTCCGATCATTACTTACGTCTGGCCCAGCAGCATCTCTTGCTGACGCGTGATGTGGTGGGTGCTCGCACCTTGCTCGATGTGGCGGATCGTTTGCTGGCCGCGCATGGTGACAACAAGCTGCTGCCTCTGCGCCAGGCTATTGCCAAGGACAGACTTGCGTTGTCGGCGGCATTGAATGTGGATGTGGCCGGCATTTATCTGCGCCTCGGTGCGCTCAGCGAACATATGGCCACCTTGCAGCTGCCCATTGTGGCCAGCGAGCGACTGCATCGTGAAGAAGTGCTGCCGCCGCCGGTGCCGGCGCAGGAATCGTCGTCCTCCAGTCTGCTGGATTCGGGCTGGCAGAAAATCCGTGATCTTGTCACCGTGCGCAAGCATGAAGAGCCGCTGAAGCAGTTACTGCCGGAGTCGGATCGTGCGCTGGTGCGCGAGGCGGTGCGGCTGGATCTTGCGCAGGCCCAACTGGCCCTGCTGCGTGGTGAGCCGGCAATTTACAAAGCCAGTATCACGACAGCAAAGGGGCGGCTGCTTCGCTACTTTCCCTTGTTGCCCAAGATTGAGCTCAACGGTCTTCAGCAGGAGCTGAATACGCTGGCAGCTGTGGATATACGCCCGGCCTTGCCGGATCTCGCGGCTTCCATGCAGGCACTGGATGCGCTTTCTGCCAATGTCTCGCGTGCTCCCGCCGCTCTCGGAAGCAAGCCGTGAAGCGCGGTCTGCTGCTGCTCCTGATTCTGCTCTGCCTGGGGGCCATGCTCGGCCTGTGGCTGCTGCAGGACCCCGGTTATGTGCTGCTGAGCTGGCGCCTGACTTCGCTGGAGATGAGTTTGTGGGTGGCAGGTCTGGCTTGGTTTGCCAGTCTGGTGGCGGCGGTGGTGCTTATCGATCTGCTTATCGGTCTGCTCGGCGTCAATCATCTCTGGGAGCGCTGGACGCGGGCGCGCAATCTTGAGCGCAGTGCGCGTGCTTTTCATGAAGGCAGCGTGGCGCTGGAGCAGGGCGAGTGGCGGCGTGCCGAGCGCCTGCTTTTCAGTGCCGCCCGGCTTTCTTCCGAGCCGCTACCGGCGTATTTGGCCGCGGCCCGTGCGGCGTCGCATGGTCAGGATTTTGATCGCGCCGAGCAATATCTCGTGCTGGCCGAAGAGCGCGGGAATCGTTTGGCGGTGGGGCTGGCGCGCGCGCGCCTGCTGCTTTCCGCCGGGCGCTGGGAGCAGGCCGCGGCCTTGCTGCTGCGGCTCTCGGACAAATATCGCAAGGATGATCAGGTGCTGATGCTGCGCGTGGAGGCACTAACGCGTTTGCAGAAGTGGGGCGAGCTCGCGGAAATTCTGCCTGGTCTGCAAAAGCGTTTGGGTGGCGATGATCCGCATTACGAAGCCTTGGAAAAAAGGGCGCATCGTGAGGTGCTGGCCTGGATCGCCATTACCGGCAGCCGTGCTGATCGCGCCTTTGCAGTTCGCAAGCTGAACAAATACTGGGAATCCCTGTCGCGCCGGCTGCGCAGTGATGACGATCTCTTGGCCAGCTATGCCGGCGAATTGCTGCAAGTGGGTGCTGATGACGAGGCCGAGGCTTTGCTGGCCGACGCGTTGGCACGCAACTGGAGCAATGCCGGTGTCGAGGTGTATGGGCGCACGCGCAGCACTCGTCCGGATCAGGCCTTGGCGCGCGCTGAAGGCTGGAAAGAGGCGCATCCGCATAATCCGGCGCTGATGTTGGCGCTGGGGCGCCTCTGTCTGCAGAACCGGCGCTGGCAAGAGGCTCGGCATTATTTCGAGGCGGCCATGGAGCTGCGTAAGTCGCCGGAGGCCCGCGCTGAGCTCATACGCCTGCTCTCGCGTTTGGATAGTGCGGCCACGAGTCAGCATGTAGCTGATGTGGCAGATGCCCACTCCCCGCGTCTGCCCGACCTCCCTCTGCCCTGATATGTACTTCCGGCCAGCCTGACGGGTGGTCGGGCTGGCTGTGCCCCGCCTGCTAGGCTGCTTTTCATAACAATAAGAAGAAGCCGGAAAGGAGCATGGCATGAGCGAGAACCCTGCACGTCCTTATGCGGTCGAGGTAGAGCCTGGGCAAACTTACTGGTGGTGCCGTTGTGGCCGCAGCCAGACCCAGCCCTTTTGCGACGGCTCCCACAAGGGCACGGAATTCACTCCCCTCAAATATGAAAGCCAGGTCACGCGCATCGTCTGGTTCTGCGGCTGCAAGCAGACGGACACGGTGCCGCTTTGCGACGGCAGCCACAAGAAGCTCTAGTCTTCTTGTGTGCTTGCTGAGCAGTTGTGGAAGCACCTGATTTTTCGCCAGAAACCCGCTGTTTTTGCCTTGACGCCCACAGAGGTCGCGGGTTTAATACGCGCCTCATTTGGCCCGGTAGCTCAGTTGGTAGAGCAGCGGATTGAAAATCCGCGTGTCCCCAGTTCGATTCTGGGCTGGGCCACCATGAATCCCCACAAAAACGCCGGCTTATGCCGGCGTTTTTGTTTTCAGACTCCGCACTTTCCTTTCCGGTTTTTCTCTTCAGGCCTGCGGCCTGTCCTTCAGTTTCTTAGCGGCCACGCCCTGCAAATGATCGTTCATGAATTGCATGACGCGATCAAACGGCCAGGCGAATTTGCGCTGCCAGAAGTGGCCGAAGCGTATGTCGAAAGAGGTGTAGATCAGGTAGCGGCCCTGCTTCACCCCTTTGAGGATGGCGCTGGCGGCCTGTGCCGGGCTCACGGCATGTTTCTGGAAGCGGCTGGTCAGGGCTTTGATGTCGGCGTCGTTCTTGTCGATGCCGGCAATCTGTATGGTCTGTACGAGACCGGTGTCTACGCCGCCGGGACAGACCAGATGCACCTGTATGCCGTAGCGCTTGAGATCGTAGCGCAGCACTTCGGAAATGCCGCGCAGACCGAATTTGCTGGCGCTGTAGGCGGCATGCCAAGGCAGGCCAAAAAGGCCGGCGGCCGAGGATACATTCACCAGATGGCCGCCACGGCCCGACTGCATCATGGCGGGCACGAAGCTTTCGATGACATGTATGGGGCCCATGAGATTGATCTCCACACACTGCCGCCAGTGTTTGATTTCCAACTGGTCGACGCGGCCCCAGATGGAAATGCCGGCAATATTCATCACCACATCCGGGGCGCCGTGTTCTTGCAGGATGGCATCGGCAAAGCTTTTTACGGCCGAGTGATCGGCAATATCCAGTGCGCGCAGGGCGCTGACTTTACCGCCGCTATTGCGAATAGCGGCGGCTGTAGCCTCCAGGGCGGCGGCATTGATATCGGTCAGGAATAGCTCGGCGCCTTCAGCAGCGGCGGCCTGGGCCACAGCCCGGCCAATCCCGCTGGCGGCGCCGGTGATAAAGCATTTCTGGTGACGGAAGTTGTGCACGGGACAGCTCCTGCGGAAGTCTGACGGCCATGGTGTGTGCCTCAGGCGGTCGGCGCCAAGTTTCCTGGGCGGCCACAATCTGTGTCTATATCGGCCACGCCATTGTCAGTCCGCTACGATATGCCACCATCGGGTTGTCCCTTTCCTGAGGCTTGATACATGTCCTCTTCCGCCCCTGCTGAGGCTCTAGCCTGGATCTCGGTGCGCCATCTGCAGCACATGATTGCCCGTGGCGAGGCGGCTGGTTTGCCCATGCAGTCCTTGCTCGATGAGGCCGGCATTCTGCCTGCGCAGTTGGCCGACCCGGATGGACTGCTGTCGATCTCGGCTGTCGAGGCCCTGCTGGTGCGTTTGTCACAGCGCTATGCCGATCCGCTGCTGGGTCTGCATCTGGCCAGTGATATACGGCCAGCCACTTTCGGCGTGCTGGGCTACATCCTGCAGGCCTCGGCCACGCTGGGCGATGTGCTGGAAGTATTGGTGCGCTACAACGGGCTGCTCAGCAATATCGGCCGTACTTCGCTGCGCTTCGGGCCGGGTACGGTGGAAGTGGTGTGGGAGTGTTTGGCCGGCGGTGAGGCCTTCCGGCGGCAGGCCACGGATTATGTAATAGGTATTTTTGTGGTGATCTCGCGGCTATTACTGGGCGAAAAAGCGCAGCAGTTGCGCGCCGTGCATCTGGCGCACAGTCGTCCGGCGGATGCCGAGCGGGTACGCGAATACGCAGATTTTTTCCGGGCTCCGGTTTATTTCGCCGGTGAGCACTCCTCGGTGGTAATGGCTGTTGATGCATTGCGGCTGAAGCTGCCGCATGGCGATGCTGTGCTCAAGGAGTTGATGGAGGCACACGCTCTGCAATTGCTGCGGCAGCGTAGTCGCGAGACCTCACTGGCCGATGCGGTAAGGCATCTGGTGGAGGTGATGCTGGCAGATGGCGTGCCCGGCCGAGAGATGGTGGCGCAGCAGTTGGGCATGAGCGAGCGCAGCCTGCATCGCCATTTGCAGGCGCTGGGCACGAGCTGGCGCGCCATCATGGATGCGGCGCGCATGGACATGGCGCATGCGCGGCTTTGTGGCACACAGGCCTCCGCCAGCGAGATTGCCGAGTTGCTGGGATTCAGCACGCATCAGGCCTTTCTGCGTTGGTTTCGCCAGAGCACAGGTATGACGCCGGGCGAATACCGGCGCCAGCAGGCGGCGTTGGAAAAATCCGGAAGCGCCTCGCAATGATTGGGCAGGAGGGCTGCACGTGAATGAATTGATGCCTGAACAGGGCTGGATGTTTCCGCCCTCGGTGCGCTTGTCGGCACCGCCAGTAGCTGCGCGTGGTTGGTTGTTTCGCGGCATGTCGCGGCTGACGGGCCTGCTCGGCCGGGCTGAGATGCCGGATGTGCTCACGGTGCTGCATCTGAATCCGCGGCTTTTCTGGGCCTGGCTGTTTTTCGCCTCGCGCCTTATGCCCTATGGCCGCCTGCCAGCCCCGGAGCGGGAAAAAATCATTCTGCGCACGGGCTGGAACTGCCGCAGCCGTTATGAGTGGGGGCAGCATGTAGATATCGCGCTCAGCGCCGGCGTGACGGATGAAGATATACGGCGTGTGGCGGAGGGCCCGGTGGCCTGGACGGAGCCACGTGAGCGTGCCCTGATGCTGGCCTGCGATGAAGTGCATCGTGACAAATGTATCGCCGAGGCAACCTGGCAGGTGCTGGCGGGGCATTACAGTGAGCCCTTGCTGATAGAAATCCTCCTGCTGATCGGGCACTACGAAATGATTGCCGGCTTTCTCAATAGCGCCGGCATGGATCTGGAGCCGGCCATTGAGGCAAAGCTGCAGGCTTTCCATGGGCGTATAGGTCTGCGCTAAGCAACGCGGCGCAGCACTGTATTCCTCCCTATTTCAGGCTTGCCAAGCCGGCGTGCAATCTGCTTTCCTCGCAAACTTGTTGCGGGCTTTTCCCGCGATACCTTCTTGAACCAGGGATGTGCCGTTTGGCACACGTGCGCACGAGGCTGCGATGTCCAGATACTCCATTACCTGCTCGGGTATGAACGAGCGTGATACGGCCCTGATCAAGTCGCTGGTCGGCATCATTGGCAAGAGTCAGGGGGCCGAGTGGGTGTACAGCGAAGAGCCTGAGGCCGATGTGGTCATTATTGATACCGATGCCCACAGACCCGGCGTGCTCAAGACCAAGCCCCGTGCCATCGTGGCCTATGCCTCGCCGGACAAGACGCTCATTCCCAATACCTTTGCCCTGTCCAAGCCGGCACGGGCGCGCGACCTCATGGATGTGCTGGCCAGCATTCACGGCAGTCTCGCCGGCTGATAACACCGTCTGCCTGTGATGCCGCCGTCGTCACAAGTGCGCGGGCTGTCACAGAGTGAGCAAACATGACGGAAAATGTCATATTGCTTGATGATCAGCCTCGTTTTGCTCCCTACAATCGACCTCATTGAGTTGTTTGAGGTTGATGTCATGTTCCGTTCCCTTTCTCTTTTTGCAGCACTTGCCGCAGCAGTCCTGCTGTCGGCCTGCGGTACGGAACAGAAGCTGGCGCCGACGGCGGCGGTAACGGCGCCTGTCATAAAGGATGGCAGCCTGATGACTCCCGGCAAGCCGCAGATTGCTCCCATGCGCGGGCGCGCCGTTCCGGGCGCCCAGCCCATCACCTGGAATATGTACTGGGGCGAGAATGGCCGGCACTGGGCCGTGTATGTGAATGGCAAGGAAGTGCAGTCCGGTGATCTGGCTTCGGAGACGCCCAAGCAGCAGCAGGCCACGGTGGATGTGTCCATGGATCAGCCTGGTACGTATGAAATCAAGGTGGCCCTCTGTAATGACCACGGCTGTTCGGAAAGCGAGCCGGCGGTGATGAATGTTGGAGCGGGCTGAGCAGGCCAGTTTGCCTCCATAAAAAAGCCCGCATTTGCGGGCTTTTTTATGGAGGGCGAGAAGAATTAGCGCGGCTCGTAAACCACGAAGCTGTAATCCAGTCCGGCCGGTTCGTAGTGATGTTCCTGTCGGCCAATCTCCTTCCAGTCCGATTTTTCCCAGGCGGGGAAAAAGGCATCACCCGCCACGGATTTTTTCACTTCGGTGAGATAAAGCCGGTCGGCCCGCGGCAGGGCTTGGGCGTAAATCTGCGCCCCGCCTATCACCACCACTTCATCATTGCCGTTGATATGGGCAACAGACTCGGCAAGCATGATGGCCTCTTCCAGCGAATGCACCACGCGCACGCCTTCCGGCGCGGTGAAGCCAGCATTGCGGGTAATAACGATATTGGTGCGGTTGGGCAGGGCGCGGCCCAGCGAATCAAAGGTAGTGCGGCCCATGATGATGGGCTTGCCCGAGGTCACGGCCTTAAAATACTTGAGGTCTTCGGGCAGATACCAAGGCAGTTTGTTATCAATGCCTATGCAGCCGTTTTCGGCAACGGCCGCAATCAGGGCAAGGCGTGGTCTGCCATCTCTTTCAGTCACCGCCTCTGCACTCATACCGCAACCGGCGCCTTGATATGAGGGTGGTGCTCATAGCCTTCCAATGTGAAATCCTCGTAGGTGAAATCGAAGATATTTTTCACGGCCGGATTGATCTTCATCTGTGGCAGCGCGAGTGGATCGCGGCTGAGTTGCAGATCGGTCTGCTCCAGATGATTGCTGTAGAGATGGCAGTCGCCCCCCGTCCACACGAAATCACCCGGCTCCAGATCGCAGGCCTGCGCCACCATCAGGGTGAGCAGGGCGTAGCTGGCGATATTGAAAGGCACGCCGAGAAAGATGTCGGCACTGCGTTGATAGAGCTGGCAGGAGAGTTTGCCGTCAGCCACATAGAACTGAAAAAAAGCGTGGCAGGGCGGCAGCGCCATATTCTGGATTTCGCCCACATTCCAGGCCGACACAATCAGGCGACGTGAATCCGGCGTGTTCTTGATTTGCTCGATGACCTGCGTGATCTGATCAATATGGCGGCCGTCGGCCGCTGGCCAGGAGCGCCACTGATAGCCGTAAACCGGGCCCAGATTGCCTTGCTCGTCAGCCCACTCGTCCCAGATGGAAACGCCGTTTTCTTTCAGATAGCTGATATTGGTATCGCCCTTCAGGAACCACAGCAGCTCGTGAATGATGGATTTCAGGTGCAGTTTTTTTGTGGTGAGGGCCGGAAAGCCTTCAGCCAGATTGAAGCGCATCTGGTAGCCGAAAACGGAATAGGTGCCGGTGCCGGTGCGGTCTGATTTGAAAGTGCCGTGCTCGCGCACATGACGCATGAAATCCAGATACTGTTTCACGAAGCGCGTACTCCGCCGGTTTTGTTGAGACGTTCATTGCGATAGGCCAGCAGCATGAGCACCAAGCCGCCCAGAATCATGGGGGTGGTGAGTATCTGGCCCATGGTCATCCAATCGAAAAGAATAAAGCCCTTGTCCGCATCGGGCATGCGGAAAAATTCCACGATGAAGCGGGCGAGGCCGTAGCCGATCAGAAAGAGTGAGGCCACGGCCATACGTGGCCGCGGCTTGCTCGAGAACCACCACAGCAGCACAAAAAGCACGAGGCCTTCCAGCACCGCTTCGTAGAGCTGGGAGGGGTGGCGTGCCACGCTATCGACATGCGGAAAAATCATGGCCAGCGGATAGTCCGGATTAACAACGGGGCGACCCCAGAGCTCGCCACCTATGAAGTTGCCGATGCGGCCGAAGAAAATGCCGGGCGGAACCAGCGGCGCGACGAAGTCCATGATGTCCAGCCAGTTCTTCTTGTACTGACGGGCAAAAATGGCCATGGCCACCAGCACGCCGAGCAGGCCGCCGTGAAAACTCATGCCGCCCTCCCAAACGCGCAAGGCCCAGATTGGATCGTTGAGAAAGCGCGGGAAGCCGTAAAAAAGCACATAGCCCAAGCGCCCGCCGAGAATCACACCCATGGCAATGTAGAAGACCATGTCGGAAAGCATTTCATCGGTCCACAGGCCACCACTGCGACGTGCACGCCAGAGACCAAGAGCGTAACCGGCGGCAAAACCGAAGAGGTACATGAGGCCGTACCAATGCACTTTGAGCGGGCCCAGACTGACGGCGACAGGATCAATATGTGGATAGACTAGCAATGCTTTTTCTTCCCTTGGGGGCCACGGTCAGGCGATACGCCAGCACGGGGCATGACAACAAGCCCGGCATTCTCCCATGGCCTGTGCCCCGTATGAATCGCTTTTCGTAAACCGGACATCCGCATGTGTCTTATTGCTCTGGCCTGGCAGGCTCATCCCGACTATCCCCTTGTTGTCATGGCCAACCGTGACGAGTTTTATCGGCGGCCGACCACGCCCGCGCGCTTCTGGCCAGAGGCGCCGCGGCTGTTGGCGGGTCGTGATCTGGCGGCGGGCGGCACGTGGCTGGGCGTGACCCGGCAGGGCCGCTTCGCCGCCCTGACCAATTACCGCGATCCAGAGGCCCCGGCCGGCGAGCGCTCGCGCGGGCTATTGGTGAGCAGCTTTCTGCAGGGGCAGGACAGTGCCTGGGACTACGCCATGCAAGTGGCAGCAGAAGGTCCGCATTACGGGGGCTTCAATCTGCTGTTGGGTGACGGGCAGGCGCTGGTGGTGGTCAGCAATCGGGGTACGGCTCCGACACGCTTAAGTCCGGGCGTGCACGGCCTCAGTAATCATTTGCTGGATACGCCCTGGCCCAAGGTGAAGAAAGCCAAGGCGGGTCTTGAGCAGGCACTGCCGGCACTAGAGTCGGAGCATTTGCTGGCGCTGCTAAGGAACGATAGTCAGGCCGATGATGATGCCTTGCCGGATACCGGCGTGGGCCTGGCCATGGAGCGCATGCTGTCGCCTCTATTTATCGCTTCGCCGCAATACGGAACGCGGGCTTCTACGGTGCTGTTGCTGGGGCGGGAGCGTGTGCTGTTTGTGGAGCAGACCTTTGATGGTGATGGTGCCGGCGAGCGCTCGCAGTTTTCGTTTGATTTGCAGCAAGGCTGAAAAAACTGGGCAGGGTTTATGTCGCGCACCTGAGGGCTATGTCTCAGGCCGCTTTGCTGAAACGTATGCAATTACGCCCGGCGTCTTTGGCGGTATAGAGCGCGGCATCAGCCGCGCTGAGTAACTCTTGAATGCTGCGCGAGTCGCCTGCGTTCATGCCAGCAATTCCTATGCTGACACTGACTGCGATGCGCTTGCCATTGCTGCTGATGTCTTGTGCCGAGAATTGCTGCCGTATGCGTTCGGCGGTGTGCTGGGCCGCTTCAGGTGCGGTGTCGGTCAGCACGATGCAGAATTCTTCGCCGCCATAGCGGCCCACCAGATCCACTTCGCGTACCGAGTTGCGCAGAATGGTGCCGAAACGGCGCAGGACTTCGTCGCCGGCGAGGTGGCCGAATTTGTCATTGATATTTTTGAAGTGATCCAGATCCAGCATGAGTACCGTCAGCGGGCGCCACATGCGCTGCGCCAGAGCCAGATCGCGCTCGGCCATTTCCAGAAAGTTGCGGCGGTTGCGCACGCCAGTAAGCATGTCTTTATTGGCGACGATGGCCAGATCACGATAGGTCAGCGAACCCAGGGTCAGCACATAGGCAATGCCGGCACCAATAAGTGCAAAGAAATAACCCAGAAAGCTCACCACCTGAACCATGGTGGCCTCGAAAACCTGCTGCGCACCATGCTCGAAGAAAACCGAATGCACGCCGCGCATTACGCCGGTCACCAGAGCGATGCCATAAAAAGCTTGCATCAATCGGGTGGCGGATCGCGTGTAGTCATCTTGGCCGAGATGCGCGCTGCGTATCATGAAGGCTGATAAAATCGCGATTTCAATCGACACCACGCCAATACGTTGTGCCACGCTGGCGCCGCTGTATTCGACTAGCCAGTGGAAAAAAATCGCATAGGCGATAGCGCCAATCGCGAAAGGATGCAGGCGCGGTAGCTTGCGCAGTAGGGCGGTATAGGCCAGATAAAGCAGTACGAATCCCGTCATCAGCAGGATGTTGGCGAGCACGGCAGAGGGCCAAAGCGGAATGTGATCACGCAGTCCGGCGAGAAAAAGGCCGATGGCTACCAGAAAATTTCCTATGCCCCAGGCAATGGCGCTTTTCCGTCGCGCCGGCTCAGGAATATGCATGAGCAAGACGGAAATGCCGGCGACCACCGTGGATAGGGTGAGCAGAAAATAAAGTGTGCGGATGTCCAGCATGGCCGTCTCTTGTATGTCCCGGCTATTTCTTGCCGGGGCGTATCAGGTCCATGAGGCCGAGGTCTTCCAGTTCGAATTCAACCAGGCTCTTGATCACCGCAGCGTTGTCTACCTGCATTACCTGCTCAAGCAGGCCGCGCGCCTGCATGAGCGGTGTATTGCAGATGGCTTTGCGTACTTTCAGCAGATTGCTGGCGCTCATGGATAGAGAATCGAAGCCCATGGCCATGAGCAGTAGCGCGAGGCCGGGATCGCCGGCCATTTCTCCGCAAATACCTACAGGCTTGCCGGCTTTGTGTACCTCATCCACCACGATTTGCAGCGCGCGCAAAACCGAGGGGTGATAGGGCGTGTAGATTTCTGCCACGCGCGCATTATTACGATCCACGGCGAGCATGTACTGGGTGAGATCGTTGGAGCCCACGGAAACAAAATCTACCAGCTGCACCATGTCGGCAATCTGGAAAACAGTGGCAGGAACTTCCACCATCACGCCTATCTTGGGCATGGTGACGGGTACGCCTTCCTCTTCCTGCACTTCCATGACGGCGCGATGTATCAGATGCAGCGCTTCCTCCACCTCAAAGACAGAGGAAATCATGGGCAGCAGGATTTGCAGATTTTCCAGGCCGATGGCGGATTTCAGCATGGCGCGTATCTGCACCATGAAAATTTCCGGGTGATCCAGGGTGATACGTATGCCGCGCCAGCCGAGAAAGGGATTGTCTTCCTCGATGGGGAAATAAGGCAGATCTTTGTCGCCGCCAATATCCAGTGTGCGCATGGTGACGGGGCGGGGCGCAAAAGCCTCCAGTTGCTGGCGATAAATTCCGCGTTGTTCTTCTTCGCCTGGAAAGCGTTCGCGCAGCATGAAGGGAATTTCTGAGCGATACAGGCCCACGCCTTCGGCGCCACGATCTTTGGCGCGCGCCACATCGGCCATAAGGCCGGTATTTACATAAAGGGCAATGCGGTGGCCGTCTGGCGTGATGGCGGGCACATCGCGGTAAGCATCAAGGCCGGCAACCAGCTGTTGCTCTTCCTTGATGATGTCCTTGTAGCGCGAACGCAACTGGCGCGATGGCTGCACATAAATTCGGCCCTGATAAGCATCGACAATCATTTCCGTATCATCGAGCTGGGTGACCGGAAGATCGGAAACACCGAGCACAGTGGGGATGCCAAGGGCGCGTGCCACAATCGCCATATGTGAATTGGCTGCGCCTTCCACAGTGACGATGCCAGCGATTTTTTCCAGCGGTGCTTCCACCAGCATGGCGGTAGAAATTTCTTCACCGATGAGAATGGAGTGATCGGGAAATTCGCGCAGGCCGGCATCTTCCTGATTCTGCATGGCGGCGAGTATGCGCAGGCCTATATCGCGCACATCGGCCATGCGTTCGCGCAAATACGCATCTTCCATGGCCGCGAAGGCCTGCATGTGATCCTCGATAACTTCGCGCAAGGCACCTTGCGCCCAGTTGCCGGCATTGATGCGTTCTTCGATTTCGGCGCCCAAGGCGTCGTCGTCCAGCATGCGTAAATAGGCATCGAAGAGCGCGCGTTCCTCGCTCAGCATGGCGCCCGTCATTTTCTGGTCGAGGCGACGCATGTCTTCGCGCACGCTTTCCAGTGCGGCGTGCAGGATGGCGATTTCGCCATCAGGATCATCGGCTGCGCGGTCCGGTACGGAGTCGATATCAGCCGGCGGATACATGACGATGGCGCGGCCCAGTGCAATGCCGGTAGCGCCGGAGATGCCGTGAAAAATGCGCGTATTATTGGCGCGTGGCGAGGACGCGCGCAGTGCATCAAATGCGCCTATGGCCTTGGCATGGGCCACAACCCCGGAAAGCTGCGCCGACAAGGTGACGAGAAAAGCTTCTTCCGCTTCATCAAACTTGCGCTTGTCGCGCTGCTGTACGACCAGAACGCCTAGCACCTTGCGGCGGTGCATGATGGGCACGCCCAGAAAAGAGTTGTACTTCTCTTCACCGGTTTCCGGCAGGTAATGATATTTCGGGTGCGCCGAGGCGTCGTCCAGATTGATAGGTTCTTCACGCTGCCCACAAAGGCCGACCAGGCCTTCATTCATGGCCAGCGAAACCGTGCCTATGGATTCCGGATTCAGGCCCTCGGTGGCCATGAGGATGTAGCGATTGCTCTTGTCATCCACCAGATAGACAGAGCTGACCTCGGTGCCCATGGTTTCGCGCACACTCGTGACCATGGTATCCAGCGCCGACGTAAAATTCGGCGCCGAGTCCACGTCCTGTACGATCTTGCGTAACCTGTCCAGCAGCATGGCAGTTCCGGGGTTGTGGCCTTGCAGCCAGAAGTAAAAAAGGTGCTCAGCGTGAAAGCAGGCGTGGTGCCAGTTCTATCAATGCTTTGCGGTAGACCTCGCGTTTGAAGGACACCACCTGATTGAGTGGATACCAGTAACTCACCCAGCGCCAGCCATCAAATTCGGCGGGATGCGTGCGCGTCAGAGTGACGCGATCATCATCACTGAGCATCTGCAGCAGAAACCATTTCTGTTTCTGGCCTATGCAGACCGGGCTGTTGTCATGACGCACAAAGCGCCGCGGCAGGCGATAACGCAGCCAGCCGCGTGTGCTGGAAATGATTTTCACGTCCTGCGTTTCCAGGCCGACCTCTTCCCAGAGTTCGCGGTACATGGCCTCTTCCGGCGACTCGTTTTCACTGATGCCGCCTTGCGGGAATTGCCAGGCGTCATGGCCTGAGCGCCGGGCCCAGAGGACCTGGCCGGCGGTGTTGCTAAGGATGATGCCCACATTCGGGCGAAAGCCATCGGCGTCTATCACGGCGGCGTCTCAGAAAATTGCGGAGGTTGGTCCTCCAAGTCATTGTTTTATAAATACTCTACAGGGGCTGCCCGGGGCAAGCTCGGCGCGGGATTTTTCGTCAGCAAGTCGTTAATATCCCCGGCCTTGAGCGGGCTTGTTCCGCATTGTTGTCCGGAGCCCGCCATGACCCTTGCCATCTTTGATCTCGACAACACTCTCTTGGCTGGCGACTCCGACCATGCCTGGGGCGAGTTCCTGATCAGCCGGGGCTTGGTGGATGCGGACAGCTACCGGGCGCAGAACGATGCTTTCTATGCCGACTACTGCCGCGGCGAGCTGGATGTCATCGCCTATAACGAGTTCGTTTACCGCGTGCTGGTGCCGCAAACCCCGGAAACGCTGGCGGCTTGGCATCGTGATTTCATGCAAAGCCATGTCAGTCGGATGATCCTGCCCAAGGGCCGTGAGCTGCTGCAAAAGCATCGTGACGCCGGTCACCGTCTGCTCATCATCACCGCCACCAATCGCTTTATTACGGGCCCCATTGCGGCCGAACTGGGCGTTGCCGACCTCATTGCGACCGAGCCGGAGATGAAGGACGACCGCTATACCGGCCGTGTGGCCGGCATTCCCTGCTACCAGCACGGCAAGATCGAGCGTCTGGAGCAGTGGCTGGCCGAGACCGGCGAAACCGCCGAAGGCTGCTGGTTCTACTCCGATTCGCGCAACGATATTCCCTTGCTGGAATACGCCACGCATCCCGTGGCGGTAGACCCGGACGAGCCGCTAAGGGCTCATGCCGCGTCCAATAGTTGGGCGGTGCTTTCACTGCGTTAAATGCCATCGCCCCGATGTTTTTATGGGGCTCCGGAGCTACAGTCAGTGAGCCCTCATTCTGGAGAAGGAACTCATATGAAACGCCTCGCCCTACTGCTTTGCCTATTCCCGGCTCTGCCGGCCGCTGCCGATGTCATTCTCGGTGCCCAAGTCGGCAGGTCCTATCTGGACGTGCATCAAACGGCGCCCGGCGTGGATGAGTCGGATACGCTGAACAGCAATACCAGCCTGGGCCTCATCATCGGTGTGGGTCAGCCCGGTGGTGGCAGCCGCATCATTGGCGAGTGGAGCGGCTACCAGATTGGTGGGGAGGTTGATCTCAGTCTGCTGAACTTCAGTTACAACTATTTCTTCCCGGCCCTGCCTTCCTCCAGCAACCTCAAGCTGCGTCCCTTTGTGGGTGGCGAGCTGGGTTATGGCTGGCTGGATGTGGATGCGCAGAGCTTTTATAACGGCGGCGACGATAACGGCCTGATTTATGGCGCCCGTCTAGGCCTCAATCTGGCTATCAGCCAGCGTGCGGAAATCGAGCTGGGTGGCCGTTACGGTATTGTGGGGCTGGATGCCGAACTGGCGGGCAAGCTGCCTGTGGCCGGGACTGCTCACTATGAAGTCGACAGCAGCATGGGCTGGTGGCTGGGTTTCAATATCGGTCTTTAAGAGACTCTCGCCTTGCGGGGCTTAGCGGAAATAAGCCGCCCCGCACACGCCTATCACCGTCACCAGCAGGATATGCCGCAGCGTTTCCTGCTTGGCCTTCACGGCAAACTTCACGGATACATGCACGCCTATGAGGGTGCCGGCCGAGATGATGAGGCCGGGCACCCAGAGCACTTGTCCGCGCCAGGCAAACACGGTCAGCGCCACCGCGCCGAAGATGGCGGTACAGACCAGCTTCAAGGCATTCGCCTGCACCAGGCTGTAATGCATCACGCCGACCAGTCCCGCCAGCAGCAGAAAGCCCACGCCCCCTTGTATGAAGCCGCCGTAGAGGCCGGCGCCGAAAAGCGCCAACCAGCCGGCTTTGCTCTCGGCTAGCCTGAGCGGCAAGGCGCCTTCGGGAGGCGTCATCACCGAGGGTTTGAATAGCATGAGGGTGGCCATGGCCATCATGGTGCTGAGCAGCAGGGGCTTGAGCAGCCACACCGGCATCCATGAGGCGGTGAGGGCGCCGATCAGGGAGCCGGACAGGGTGGGTACCATGAGCGGAAGAATGGCGCGGGTATCCAGCACATTGTGCTGATGAAAGCCGCGCACACCCTCCAGCGACTGGATGGCGACGCTGACGCGATTGGTGCCGTTGGCGATATCGGCCGGGATGCCCATAAAGAGCAGGGCGGCGAGGGTGAAGAGGCCGCCACCGCCGGCCACGGTATTGATGAAGCCGGCGGCAATGCCGGAAACCAGAAGCAGCAGGGCGTGCAGAAGATCGGGCATGGAGCGGCTGTCAGCATGGGCAGGAAAAGTGCGGGCGATGCTAGCGGGATGGCGGGCTGACCGCTTCCGGATTTATCACTGCAGAGGTGGAAGTTGTACTGAGGAAGTGCGGGTGCTCGAAAAGCCTGTGCGCAGGCCCTAGACTCGGCCCCTCTCTGTCGGCAAAAACAATCACAAACCGTGCAAGCACTTCTTATCAATGGCTGGATGTTTCTGGGCGTGGCCCTGCCGCTGCTGTTTGCAGCGGCGCATGCATTGGCGCCGCGTCCGCCTTCTCCCTGGCTGCTCCTGCTGTATCTGACCTTGGCCATCATCCAGCTCAGCTGGCTGGCGGTATGGCGTGGCGTGATTGCTGATTTTCCAGCCCTGCTTTTTCTCTGTATGCCTTTTCTTTTTCTGGTGGGTCCGCTGGGTTGGTTGCATGCGCGCTGGCTGCGCGGCCGACCCGCGACTTCCCGCGAGCTTTTACATTTCATTCCGGCCGCCTTGGCTTTGGGCTATGCGCTATTCGCTTTTGGGGCGTGGCAGCCAGACCAAGCCCTGCGTCAGCCTTGGTGGCTGGTCGCCGCTTCCGGCTCAGGTGCGCTGTATATGCTGGCGGTATTCCGGCCCATTGCCCGGCTGCGTCTGCCCGGGCGTTTGCGGCTGGAGCGTTGGTTGGTGCTGGCCTTTGCCATTGTCGGTGTGGCCGTAGCGGCGGCGGCTTTACTGGGTGCGGTGCTGAATGCGGCCTTTGATGCGGTCTACCTTGCTCTGATTCCATTGCTGCTAATGGCGCTCTTCCTGCTGGAGGCGCGTTATCCCGCCCTCATGGCGGTAGTCAGCGAGGCTGCTGAAGAAGAGGCCGAGGCCCAGCGTTATCGTCGCTCAACCTTGGCCCATGTCGATGTAGACATGGCCGTTGCCAAGCTCGCGCGGCTGATGGACGAGGAGCATCTCTATCAGAACGAAGACTTGAGCTTGCCGACGCTTGCGGAGGCACTGGGTTTGAGCTCGCATCAGCTGTCTGAGTTGCTGAATGAAAAGCTGGGGCGCAGCTTCAGTCTTTATCTCAAGGAGCGGCGCGTGGCGGCAGCCTGTGTGCGGCTGTTGCAGGAGCCGGATGCCGCCATTCTCGATGTGGGTCTGGCTGTGGGCTTCAGCTCATCCTCCGCTTTTTATGCGGCTTTTCGCGAAATCATGGCCAAGGCGCCGGGCCAGTATCGTCGTGATGCCGGTGCACCAGCTCCGCAGTGATAATTCCGGAGATCGCCAAGCCTCTGATTTTAAAGGGGCTCATAATTTTTCTGCAGGCGGGGTGAATGAGGAGGCTGGAGGCGGATCGGCCTGCTATTTCTTGAAGCCTGTCGTCAGACTCAAGGAGCCTTCCTCATGCAAAGCCTGCCCGATGTGCCTACCCAAGGCATACATCACATCGCCTACGGCACAAAATGTACGCGTGCCACTTACGAGTTTTATCACCACAAACTTGGCATGCCTCTCATTCATGTGGAAAACCACCGTCTCAAGAAGGGCTATTTTCGCCACTTCTTTTTCGATATGGGCGGCGGCCAGGCGCTAGGCTTTTTCGAGATCAATAATGTCGGCGAAAACGCGGACTATCGTACCGATCCGTCGACCGGGCTTGGTATGCCCATCTGGGTCAATCATGTTTCCTTCCGCATGGCTGATCGCGCGAGCTGGGAGGCTTTTCGCGATCACCTCAAGGCTCAGGGCGTGATGATGGTAGGCGAGACTGATCACGATTTTTGCCACAGCCTCTACGTGATTGACCCCAATATGTTGATGATCGAATTCACCTTCGACACTGACGAGGAAAAATTCGGTATGACGCAGGAGGATGCCTACAAAGCCCTCTTCGAAACGCCGGAAGAACAGATTCCCGAAGATGCCTACAAGGGCGCGCGCAATCCCAAAGTCAAACTCTATATATAAATTCCTTTCCTCGCCGGCATTGAAATATTTTCGGTGAGAGGCGAGCCGTACCGTTTTTCGAGTAAAGAAACATGATCCTGATTTCCAAGACCTACTGGTTGGGCATGCCCTTTGTGTACAAGGGCGAGTTGGCAGCCGGCACTGAGCAACGCCCCGTGCATTTGCAGGCGGCCGATATGCGTTGGATCACCGGCCTGTATTACGCCCCAGTGGCGGCAGTGCGACAAAAAGTAGCGGTGCTGGTCATGCATCCGCGCGCGGATTTTTCTCGCCACTACTGCATTCCTCCTTTTGTGGCTGCCGGAATTCCGGTGCTGGGTCTGGGTACGCGTTGCCTCAATAACGACACCACGGCCATACATGAAGACCTGATTCTGGATGTGGCCGCGGGTGTGCAATATCTGCGCGATCAGGGCGCAGAAAAAGTGCTGCTCTTCGGTAATTCCGGCGGTGGCTCTCTGTTTGCGTTTTATCAGGCCGAGGCTGAGAAAGCTGTAGGCTCGCGTATTGCGCAGGACCCCGCCGGTAAACCCACGAAACTCAATATGGCCGCCATGGTGCCGGCTGATGGTCTCATTGTGGTGAGTGCGCATGCCGGTGAAGGTCATATCCTCATGGGCTGTATGGATCCGGCGGTGGTGAATGAAGGCCTGCCTCTGCTCAGTAGTCCCGAGCTGGACATGTATAACCCGGAAAATGGCTTTCGCGAGCCGCCGGAATCCAGTTCATACAGTGCAGAATTTCTAGCGAAATTTCGTATGGCACAGAAAGCACGTGTACAGCGTCTGGACGATCATGCGCGGGCGCTGGTGCAGGATGCACGAGAGGCACAGGAGACTTACAAGAGCAGCAAGGGGCAGCTGGATTTTGCTGCACGCCAGCAAATCGGACGACGTGCCGCTTTCGAGCCGGTGATGACGATTTATCGCACCATGGCCAATCCCAAATATACGGATTTGTCGCTGGACCCTAGCCGCCGTGGCTATGGATCCTTGTTTTCCGAGCGACCCGATCTTATGAATTTTCAGTTCACGGGCTTTGGCCGATTGCTAACGCCGGCGGCCTGGTTGTCCACGTGGTCGGGCTTGTCATCCAATGCGGATTTCTGTCGCAATATCGCGCAGACGCAAGTGCCGGTGCTGATGGCCAATGCCCTGCGTGATAAGGAAATCCATCCCGAGGATGCCAAGCTCATGTGGTCTGCCGTGAAGTCGCCGGATTGCACTTTTCTCGAGGAGGATGCCGAGCATTATTTCGAGCCGGCTTTTGGCGAAAAGACAGCGCCCGATGTGGATAGGCTGATGCAGAAGGTGGTGCCTTGGGTGCTGGAACGTTTTGGGTATTGATGTTTTTGATAAGGCAGTGAGCAATAAAAAAGCGGCCTTGGCCGCTTTTTTATTGCCTGTGTATTTCAGCGAAAAACTTTCTGGTCTGTAACCACCAGATTCAAGCCCACATCCCAGTCTGCGCTGCCTAGCTGAGCCACTTGCTGACAATAGTGAGCAAGCCCAATCAGCAGTGGCTTGCCAGCACTCTTGTGGCCACAGCGGCGTTTGAAGGCGAGGCTGCGATCATAAAAGCCACCGCCCATGCCCAGGCGATTGCCGTGGGCATCAAAGCCGGTCAGTGGAAGCAGGATGGCATCCATTTTTCGGGCAGGGAGTGCCCGATGTCGGCGTGCCTCGGGAATGCCAAAACGGTTCTTTTGCAGGCGGCCATTTTTTTGCCAGCGCACGAAGCGCAAATGTCCTGCCGGAAAGGCCGCGAGTTGGGGCAGAAAGAATTCATGCTGGGTGAAGTGCGGCAGTCGGCTGAGCGGGCGCGGATCAATTTCGCCATCCACGGGCCAGTAAAGCGCAATACGGCGTGATGTTTTCAGAGCGGGCAGCTGGCTGAGTTGTAGCGCGAGATTACGGGCCGCGATTTTCTGTTCGGCGGGAGAAAGGGCGCGACGGCGCTGGCGCAATTCACGCCGGAAGATGGCGCGGTCAGTGGCGGAAAGCGGTGAAGGCTTTTCAGATTTAATAGAGGGCGACGACATAAAAAAGTGTGTCCTCCGAAGTGCCGCTGTCGATCTTTACCCTTGAACCCAGCGGTTCAAGGGGGAGGCCCAGTGGCTGTATCAGGCTTTCCGGCGGGCGGACATGCACACAACAATCACGTGAACTTCCCGGGGAGATGAAATCGGCTCAGGGGATTGGACCGACTGGCAAACACTTCAGGGGATCACGGGCGCAGTATACCAAAGCCCGCATTCAGGTAATCAGGAAAATGATGAAGGGCTTGTTGCAGGGATGTTGCGCCGGCCATTCTGCCCTGAGGCAGTTAATTCCGTATGAGCGGCTCAGGCATCCAGCGACTGGTAATGATCCAGCGTTTTTTCAATTTTGCTGATGAGCTTGGCCAGTTCGGCCTTGGAATCCGAT
Source organism: Moraxellaceae bacterium (assembly GCA_050739955.1). Taxonomy (GTDB): domain Bacteria; phylum Pseudomonadota; class Gammaproteobacteria; order Pseudomonadales; family Moraxellaceae; genus UBA2031. Next base: position 72,515 of record JBOICI010000031.1, on the reverse strand, counting down.
TGCGCATCCATGCTGCGCGAGGCGTTGAGCAGCTCGTGCGTGATATTGAGCGCTGCAATCACGGCAATGCGCTCCAGTCCGATGACTTTGCCGGAGGAGCGGATGTCGCGCATCTTGCGATCCAGATATTGGCCGGAAGAGCGCAGGCTTTCCTGCTCGTTTTCTGGACAATTGATGCGATAGGATTTGTCCAGAATAAAGACTTCGAGCGTACTTGTTTCGCTGCTCATTCTTGGGCCTCCAGGGCTTTCAGGCGCAGGATGATGGCTTCAACGCGGGCTTTGGCCAGCTCGTTTTTCCTTTGCAGCTCGTCGCGCTCGGCCAATAAGGCCGATTCTTGGGTGCGCAATTTCTTGTTCTCCACCATGAGTCGCGAGGACAGCTCGGTAAGGCTGTCGATGCGTTCGCTCAGAAGTTTGATGTCATTGTCGAGCATGGCGGGTCGGTAGTCACAAGGATGGCCGAAGGGCGGCGTGGGGGGTACTATAGATTTTCATTTCATCTAGGGTCAATCGGACGGTTCCCATGCACCCACCCGCCTCCGTGCCCAGCCTCGACGAGCTGGCTAATGTCTTGGCCCGTCTCAACACGGCTTGTACTGCTTCTGAGCTCCATGGCGTGCTGACCGGCCTGCTCTCAGGTGGTGCCCGTCTTAATCGCACCACCCTGCAGAAAGTACTGGAAACCCATGCCGAGGCCGATCAGGTTTTTACCGACGAGACCATGGCGGCGCTCTGGCAGTTACAGCTCAAGACCCTGGAAGACCTTGGCGATAGCGAGCTTGTCTTTGCTCCGCTGCTGCCAGATGACGATGACGACCTGTCGGCGCGCGTGACCGCCTTGTCCGACTGGTGTCAGGGCTTTCTGGTGGGCTTCGGTACCGCCGTGCGCCCCAATGACACTCGAGTCCATGCTGAGTCCGTGCGCGAAACCCTGCAGGATATTGTGCATGTTTCCGGCGTGGATGCCTCGGCTCAGGATAATGACGAAGCCGATGAATCGGCCTATGCCGAGCTTTATGAGTTCGTGCGTATGGCGGTAATTCATCTCTTCGAGGAGTTGGCGCCGCCAGAAGAGCAGCGTGAACATGAAGAGGGTGCGGAGCCACCCACTCTCCATTAAATCTCTACAGCCAAGCTGCGAGTCCTATGTCCCTGCTGCCCGCCACTGAATTCGCCCGCCGTCGCCAGGCCCTGATGAATATGATGGGGCCGGGCTCCATTGCCATCCTGCCCGCGGCCCCGCATTACCGCCGCAACCGCGATACCGAATACCGTTATCGTCAGGACAGTGACTTCTTTTACCTCTCCGGGTTTGCCGAGCCCGAGGCCGTGATCTGCCTGATTCCCGGGCGGCCGCAGGGTGAATATGTGCTGTTCTGTCGCGAGCGTGATCGCGAAATGGAAATCTGGAACGGCTACCGCGCCGGGCCTGAAGGTGCTGTCAGTGATTTCGGCGCCAGCGATGCCTTTCCCATCACCGATCTGGATGAAATCATTCCCGGTCTGATCGAGGGCCGCGAGCGCGTTTTCGTGTCCATGGGGGCACAGCCCCTGTTTGATCAGCGTCTCATGGGCTGGGTCAGCGGCATACGTGCCAAATCCCGTGCGGGTCTGCATGCGCCGGGTGAGTTCCTCATGCTGGATCACCTGCTGCACGATTTGCGTTTGTTCAAATCCACGGAAGAAATTCGCGTGATGCGCAAGGCGGCCAGTATTTCAGCGCATGCCCATGTGCGTGCCATGCAGATGGCTCGGCCCGGCATGAAGGAATACGAGCTGGAGGCTGAGCTCATGCATGAGTTCATGAAAAACGGCTGTCAGGCGCCGGCCTACAACACCATCGTCGGTTCGGGTGCCAATGCCTGCATCCTGCATTATGTGGAAAACACCCGCGCCATGCAGGACGGTGATCTTGTGCTCATTGATGCTGGCGGCGAGCTGGATCATTACGCTTCCGACATTACCCGCACTTTTCCGGTGAATGGGAAATTCTCGCCCGAGCAGAAGGCCATTTATCAGCTGGTGCTGGATTCACAGCTGGCGGCCATTGCCAGTGTAAAGCCGGGCGCACATTGGAATACGGCACACGAAGTTGTGGTGGATGTTCTCACCCAGGGCTTGATTGATCTCGGTCTGCTCAAGGGCAGCAAGGTCGAATGTATCGAGAAGGAAAGCTATCGCCAGTTTTTCATGCACCGTACCGGCCATTGGCTGGGTATGGATGTGCATGATGTGGGTGATTACAAAGTGGATAATCGCTGGCGTGAACTTGAGCCCGGCATGGTGATGACGGTTGAGCCCGGCCTTTATATTGCGCCGGACTGCGAGACAGTGGATGCAAAATGGCGCGGCATTGGCGTGCGCATTGAAGATGATGTGTTGGTGACCAAGACCGGCAGCGAAGTCCTTACCCATGCCGTGCCCAAGAGCGTGGCCGAGATCGAGGCTCTGATGCAGGGCTGAGGGCTGCTGAGGGCTGCTCAGGGCTTCAGGCTCTGAGTGCTCTTGGCGCAAAACTGGACATTTGATGTCTGCTTGCCTGCTCCCAATTTTCCGGTGCACTGGCCTAGATTCTCAAACGCCTGCAGCTGTAGCCGGTTGCCTGCAATGGTGACGAGGTAGGTGTAGCTGCCCAGTACTTTGGGTGCGAAAGGGCTGATGCTTTGTTCGGACTCGGCACAGTAAAGCTGCATCTGTGCGCTGAATCCTTTATGGGTTTTCACATAAAGACGAGAAAAGATCTGGAAGCCGGTTGTACGAGCTGCTTTTATTTCCGCCTCGCAGCTGGCCATGGTTGTCATCTGTGAGCTTCTGAGGAATGTCGCTCCAGTAAGGTCGGTTCCATCAATTTTGTTACGACTGATCAGATAGAGCTCGGCATGAGCTGGCAGGCTGATGCAGCTGATGCAGAGGGCGCTGAGCAAGGCCGAAGTGCGCATGAATGTCTCGTGTCATGGTGCTGTTGTAGTGGGCGCAGCTTCCGGTGGCAGCTCTTTGAGTATCGCCTGCGATGAAACGCCGCAGAAATTATCTACACTTTCTTCCTTGGCCACGACGCGCAAGGCGTGGCGGCAGTCGAAGAAGTTTTCGTGGCTGCTGGCCTGTAGTTTGTTGTCTGTCGTGCGGACCAGATAAGAAATATTGTTAGGCGTGCCTTGGCGCCAGTAAGCCAGACGGATATCGCTCTCCACGCAGCGATAATCCACCTTGTAGGAAACTCCCTTCAGTGTTTTCAGGTAGTAGCGTCCGAAATAGGTCCAGTTGTTCATGAGCCCGCCAGCGCGTTCGGCTTCACAGGCCTCCATGGTGTTCATGGCCGGGTGCTGGAAGAAGACCACTTGCGTGAGGTCGGTGCCGGACAGCTTGATGCGTGTGACGAGATAGATGCGCGGGCCCGGCGCCGCTACTGTCGCGGCATCAGCCGGTGGTGAGCTGATATCAGTGCCGGTGGCAGCTGGGGCTATCGGCGTTGATGGGCTGGCGCCTGTGCTGGAGGGAGTGTTTGTGTTGGGGCTTTCTGCGTGCAGCGGGCTGAATAGACTTAGCAGCAGTGCCGCTGTCATGAAATGTTTGGGGATTTTCATAAAGGCTTCGCATGAGGGCGTTTGTGCGATTATACGGAGCCCGTAGCCCCTGAAGGCCCGGACTATGTGACGGGTGGCACGATTTTCGTGAAGAGTGAGTGATGTCAGGACAAATTGCAGCAGTAGATACGGCTGCCGACGTAGTCATCGTAGGCGGTGGCATGGTGGGTGTGACCCTGGCCCTGTTGCTGGCGCGTGCGCCAGCCCTGCGTATCACCTTGGTGGAAGCCATTGCCTTGCCGGCGGTATTGCCCGGCGAGCCGCTGCCCTATCGCCCCAGTTTCGATGCGCGCAATACGGCCTTGTCGCGCAAGACAGTGTCTACATATCGCGAGCTGGGTCTGTGGGATGAGTTGCAAAGCCATGCCACGCCCATACATCAGATTCATGTTTCCGAGCGCGGCCGTTTCGGCATGGCGCGCCTCAGCGCACAAGAAGAAAAAGTGGAGAGTTTTGGCCAGGTAACGGAAAACGCGTGGCTGGGGCTGGTGCTGCTGCGAGCCCTCAAGGCCTGCCCCAATGTACGCATTCTTGATGGTGTGAAACTCACAGGTTTGAAGCCTAGCGCCAAGGTCATGACGGCTGAGTTGCAGCGTGATGGTGAAACGTTCTCTTTGGCGGCGCCGCTGCTGGTGGCGGCCGATGGCGCACAGTCTCTCTCGCGCCAATTTCTCGGTGTGAGTGCGGAAACAACGCCCTATGATCAGGTGGCGCTGGTAACGACAGTGGCTACACATTTGCCGCATGACAATATCGCCTTCGAGCGTTTTACCGACCACGGGCCCATTGCCTTGTTGCCGTTAACGGAAGATCGACGCTCCGTGGTGTGGACGCTGCCGGCAGGAGCCGAAAAGCCTCTCATTGATTGCAGCGATGAAGATTTTCTGACGCAGCTGCAACAGGCTTTCGGCAAGCGTGCAGGTCGCTTTGTTAAAACCGCCAAGCGTTTTGCCTTTCCCTTGGCGTTGACGGTAGCGCATGTGCAGTCGCAACCACGCGCTGTCATTATCGGTAATGCTGCGCATAGCCTGCATCCGGTGGCCGGGCAGGGCTTCAATCTCTGTCTGCGGGATTGTCTGGCTCTCACCGAGCGCCTGCATCGCGCACACCGTGAGGGTCATGATCTCGGTGATTTTTCTCTACTGCAGGATTATGAAAAAGCCCGCACGCAAGATCAGCTTAATGTCATCCGTTTTTCCGATGGCATTGTGCGCGGCTTTTCCAACAATACCCCCGGCCTCGCCTTGGCGCGCAATGTCGGCATGGTGACTTTCGATTTACTGCCTGCCGCCAAGCAGGCGTTGGCGCGCTATGCCATGGGATTAAACCAATGAGTGCCGTGAATGAACGCAACGCCGACATTGTCATTGTCGGTGCCGGCATGGTGGGCTCGCTGTTGGCGGCCCTGCTGAAGAATTCTGGTCTGCGCATCATTCTCTTGGAGCGTGCTGCCGTTACTGCACCTCAAAAAGAGGATGCCTTTGAGCCGCGCGTTTCCGCACTGACTCGGGCCTCTGAAAATTTGTTACGTCATGTTGGTGCTTGGGAGGCCATGGCGGCGCAGCGGCTATGCGCCTATGAGGCCATGACGGTTTGGGATGCGGATGGCAGTGGTCGCCTGCAATTCAATGCGCGTGAGCTGGGAGAAAGTCATCTCGGTGTGCTGGTGGAAAATCGTCTTTTGCAATGGGCGCTGACGGAGGCGGCCACGCAGTCCACGGGTATTGAGCTGCTTTGCCCGGCACAGCTTTCAGCGCTGGAGCGCTTGCCGGAAAGTTGGCTACTGAGCCTGAGCTCCGGCGAAAGAATAAAGACCAGTCTGGTGATTGCAGCCGATGGTGCGCAATCTGCCGTGCGCCAGCTGGCGGGCATTTCTGTTTCAGAAACCGATTACGGCCAGCGCGCCATCGTCACCACAGTGCGTACGAAGAATCCGCATCAGTACACGGCTTGGCAACGCTTTATGAGCACGGGGCCGCTGGCTTTCCTGCCCCTGCAAACGGCGGATGGCGATGCGCATCACTCGTCCATTGTGTGGTCGCAAGATGAGGCCGAAGCACAGCGCCTGCTGGCTCTGGATGACGCGAGCTTTTGTCGTGAGCTGGGCTTTGCGTTTGAGCACACCTTAGGCGAAGTGACCGGCTGTGACCGTCGCTTCAGTTTCCCGCTACGTGCCCAGCATGCTCGGGATTACGCCCGCGAAGGTTTGGCGCTGATTGGGGATGCCGCACATGCCATACATCCACTGGCCGGGCAGGGCGTGAATCTGGGCCTGCTGGATGCTGCTGTGCTGGCGGAAGAAATCCTGCGTGCGCAGGAGCGTGGCATCAATTGGTATTTTCAGGAGACGCTGTCGCGTTATTCGCGCCGCCGGCGTGCGCACAATGCGCTCATCCTCAACAGCATGACGGGATTTCGCCGTCTTTTTGCCAGCCACAATCCACTCATGGTGGTGGCGCGCAATATCGGTCTGAATGCAACCAACCGTCTGTTGCCGCTGAAGCAGGAGTTCGCGCGCGTGGCGATGGGGATGACGGGTGATTTACCACGGGCCGCACAGGCACCGGACTGATTTGCAGGGATGATGTTCATGGAAAAGCAGGAGCGCTTGCCGCTGGTTTTATTTGTGCTGACCTTGCTGGCGCTGGCTGTGTCCGCCCTCCATCCCGAGGATGTGCTCACCTGGTGGCTGGAAGTGGCACCGGTGCTTATCGCATTACCACTTTTGGTTTTCACGCGTGATCGCTTCCCTTTGACACCTCTGCTTTACACGCTGATCTTTCTGCACGCCCTCGTGCTCATCACAGGCGGCCACTACACCTATGCCAAAGTGCCCTTGGGTTTCTGGCTGCAGGACGTCTTCGATCTTCAGCGCAATCATTACGACCGCTTAGGTCATTTCATGCAGGGCTTTGAGCCGGCCATTCTGGCGCGTGAAATCCTGCTTCGGAAAAAGGTAGTGAAGGGCGGCTGGCTGGCGCTGTTTGTGCTCTCCCTTTGTTTAGCCTTTAGTGCCTGCTACGAATTCATCGAATGGTTTGCGGCCGTGGTCAACGGACAGGCTGCCGAGGCTTTTCTGGGTACGCAGGGAGATGTCTGGGATACGCAATGGGATATGTTGTTGTGCCTGATTGGGGCGGCGGCTGCCTTGCTACTGCTTTCAGGCTGGCATGATCGTCAGCTCAAGAAGCGGGTCGGCCCATCGTTGCAGTAATAGCAACAGTCTTTCCCGATGCCCCGGATATATCACTCTGCTGCAACTCTCTTATGATGGCCCCACACAAGGCGTTTCCGCGTACCGAATTCCAAGGAGCACATCATGGCTAAGGTTCTGGTTCTGTATTACTCCGCCTACGGGCATATCGAGCAGATGGCCGAGGCCGTAGCTGCAGGCGCCCGTGAAGCTGGCGCTATCGTAGACATCAAGCGTGTACCCGAGCTCGTGCCGGAAGAGATTGCCCGCAAGTCCTACTTCAAGCTGGATCAGGCCGCGCCCGTAGCCACGATCGCTGATCTGGAAAACTACGATGCCATCATCATCGGCACCGGTACCCGCTTCGGCCGCATCTCCTCGCAGATGGCCAGCTTCCTTGATCAGGCCGGTGGCCTTTGGGCGCGCGGCGCCCTGAACGGCAAGGTCGGTTCGGCCTTCGTCTCCACCGCTACCCAGCATGGTGGCCAGGAAACCACGCTGTTTTCCCTGATCACCAATATGCTGCACTTCGGTCTGGTCGTGGTCGGCCTGCCTTACAGCTTTACCGGCCAGATGGATAACAGCCAGATCACCGGTGGCAGCCCCTACGGCGCCACCACCATTGCCAATGGCGACGGCAGCCGCCAGCCCAGTGAAAACGAGCTGGCCGGTGCCCGCTTCCAGGGTAAGCATGTGGCGGAGGTAGCCGCCAAGCTGCACGGCTGATTGTTCATAAAACCAACGGGCCATCTTTGGCCCGTTGGTTTGTCGCCCATCCGGAAACGTCATCAAAGAGCCCGCTCCTTCCATGGAGCCCGCCCCCCTCTCCGTGTAAAATGCCCGGCTTTGCGCCCGGCTCGTTCCTGTCCGGCGCCTCTTACGGAGTTCGCCATGGGCCGCCAGACCGCGCTTTATCCCGAACACCAAGCCCTCAAGGCCCGCATTGTCGATTTTGGCGGTTGGGATATGCCCGTGCAGTACGATTCCGTGCTGGAGGAGCACCATGCTGTGCGCCGCAAGGCCGGCATGTTCGATGTTTCCCATATGACTTTTCTTGAGCTGGAAGGCCCGGACGCCGAGGCCTGGCTGCGCAAGCTGCTGGCCAATGACGTGGCTCGTCTCAAGACGCCAGGCAAAGCGCTCTATTCCGGCATGCTGAAAGAAGATGGCGGCGTCATCGACGACCTCATCGTCTACAAACCCAGCACCGGCAATCCCGGCCTTTGGCGTGTAGTCGTGAATTGCGGCACCCGTGAAAAAGATCTGGCCTGGATGCAGTCGCAGGCGGCGAATTTCCGCATCACCCTGAAAGAGCGCGAAGATCTGGCCATGATTGCCGTGCAGGGCCCAGAAGCGCGATCTATTGTTGTTGCCGTTAAGCCGTCTGTAGCGGGTCTCGTCAATGGTCTGGAAGTTTTCCAGGGCGATGAGGCTGGCGAGTGGTTTGTGGCGCGCACCGGTTATACCGGTGAAGACGGCGTGGAAATCCTGCTGCCCAATGCTGAAGCCGGTGCTTTCTGGCGGGAGCTGATGGCTGCTGGTGTAAAACCCTGCGGACTGGGCGCCCGTGACACGCTGCGTCTTGAGGCGGGTATGAATTTGTATGGCAATGATATGGATGAGTCCGTGTCGCCCCTCGTTGCCAATATGGCGTGGACCATAGTCTGGGGCAGCGATGAGCAGCCCCATGAGTTTATCGGTAAGGCCGCTCTGCAAGCCGAAAAAGCGGCCGGTGTTAAAAGCCGTCTGGTCGGTTTGATTCTTGAAGAGAAGGGCGTGCTGCGCTCGCATATGAAAGTGATCACGGCGGAAGGCGAAGGTGAAACCACCTCCGGCACTTTCTCGCCCACGCTGGAGCGCGCCATTGCCTTTGCACGTATTCCGGCAGGCACTAGCGATCGTGCTGAAGTGGAAATTCGTGGCAAGCGCCTGCCGGTCCGCATTGTGAAAGCACCCTTCGTGCGCAACGGCAAAGCCCTGTACTGAGTTTGTTTTTTCCTGATTAACGATTAACCGCATTAACCTTCGAGGCCAGCATCATGAGCAAAACGCCCGCTGAACTGAAATACGCCCCTTCCCATGAATGGGTTCGTGTGGAAGACGATATTGCCACGGTTGGTATCACCGACCATGCCCAGGATGCACTGGGTGATCTCGTTTTCGTCGAGCTGCCGGATATTGGCGATGTTGTCGCCGCGCATGACGAAGCCGGTGTGGTGGAGTCGGTGAAAGCCGCTTCTGATATTTATGCGCCGGTGTCTGGTGAAATCATTGCCATCAACGAGGCGCTTTCTGATTCGCCGGAAATCATCAATAGCGATCCCTATCACGATGGCTGGATGTACAAAATCCGCATGAGCGATCCGGTCGAGCTGGATGATCTGCTTAGCCCCGAAGAGTACGAAGCTCAAGTGGAAGCTGAAGGCCACTGATTGCTTCGCTCTCAGGGCGCGTTTGGGGCGAGCTTGTTCTTGCTGGAGCAGGCCTCACCACCAAGACCGCTGCTACACATTTTTCTCTTTAGTGAATCATTACCATGCCTTTTATTCCCCATACCGATGACGACGTACGCAAGATGCTGGATGCCATCGGCGCGTCTTCCATAGAAACCCTCTTCGATGAAATTCCGGTGCATCTGCGTGGTAACGCACTCGCCGGCATTTCCGAAGGCAAGTCTGAAATGGAAGTCACCCGCCAGATGCGTGAGCGCGCACAGTCCGATGCCGTGGATCTTTGCTTTATAGGCGCTGGTGCCTATGAGCATCACATTCCGGCCGCGGTGTGGGAATTGGCTTCGCGCGGTGAGTTCCTCACGGCCTACACGCCTTATCAGGCGGAGGCCTCGCAGGGTACGCTGCAGGTGATTTACGAATTCCAGTCCATGATGGCGAATATCACCGCCATGGATGTCTGCAACGCCTCGGTTTACGACGGCGCTTCCGGTTTGGCTGAAGCCGTGCTCATGGCGGTGCGCGCCAATAAGCAGTCCAAATCCAAGCGTGTGCTGGTGCCGCGCTCGGTGAGCCCGCTCTATCGCGCTGCCCTGAAATCCATTGTGGAAATGCAGGGCATAGAAATCGTTGAGCTGGACTACAACAAGTCCGGTGGTCATCTTGATGCGGCGGCGCTGAGCCGTTACGAAGATCGTGATTTCACCGCCATCGTAATTCCGCAGCCGAATTTCTTCGGCGTGCTGGAAGAGGCGGATGCGCTGACAGATTGGGCCCACAAGCAAAAGATGCTGGTTATTGCCTGCGTGAATCCCATGGCGCTGGCGGTGTTTGCGCCGCCCGGTGAATGGGGTGAGGCCGGCGCCGATATCGTTGTGGGTGAAGGTCAGCCCTTCGGTATTCCGCTGTCATCCGGTGGTCCTTATGTCGGCTTCCTCTGCTGCAAGATGGAAATCGTGCGTCAGATGCCGGGCCGCATCATCGGTCGCACCGTGGATCTCGAAGGCAAGCCCGGTTATGCGCTGACCTTGCAGGCGCGTGAGCAGCATATCCGTCGTGCCAAGGCCACTTCCAATATCTGCACCAATCAGGGCTTGGCCATGACGGCCGCCACGATCTATCTCAGCCTCTTGGGTGCTGAAGGTCTGGAGCGCGTGGCGCTGGCTTCCCATCACAATATCCGTGAGTTGTCGCAAGCAACCAGCAAGCTCGGCAATATCGAGCGTGTGTTCAATCGCCCGGTCTTCCACGAAAAAGTGCTGCGTCTGCCCAAGGCCGTTGCGCCGGTACTGGAACATATGGCGAATAACGGAGTGCTCGGCGGTTTTGATTTGAGCGTGGATTATCCCGAGCTGGGTAATTCCTTGCTGGTCTGCACTACGGAAACAAAAACGGACGCCGACATTACCCGTTATGTCGCTGCTCTCGAAAAAGCGCTGCGCGAGGCCTAGGAGTCTATGCCTCTCCAGTTTTACGAATTGCGCGTGCTCAGGCGGTTCGGCTGCAAGGCGCGAACTGCCGGCAAAGGTCATCCTTTGCCAAGGTGCGCAACGCAGTTGCCGGGCCGCCTGAGCACGCCCTACGGGACATTGCTGTGCGAGCGCACTGCTTTGTCGCCGCTCACTCATTTGAAATCATCAAACTTCGTTCACGGCTTCGCGCATTGCATCTCGCACAGCAGTGTCGCAACCGTAAAACTGGAGAGGCATAGACTCCCATGACGCTTATTTTTGAACGCTCCGCCAAAGGCCGTTACGCCCATTCGCAATCGCCGCGTGCGCGCCATGAGCTCACCGATATTCCGGAAGGTATGCGCCGCAAGCAGCGTGCTGTGCTGCCGGAAGTTTCCGAGCTGCAGGTGGTGCGGCACTACACCAATCTCTCGCGCAAGAATTTCAGCATTGATACCCAGTTCTATCCGCTGGGCTCTTGCACCATGAAGTACAACCCGCGGGGTGCGCACAAGGCCGCCATGCTGCCGGGCTTTCTGGCACGTCATCCCTTGGCGCCAGTCTCGCATTCGCAGGGTTATCTCGCCTGCTTGTATGACCTGCAGGAATTGCTGAAAGAAGTCACGGGCATGAAAGGTGTGTCACTCACGCCGGCGGCCGGTGCGCAGGGCGAGTTTGCCGGTGTGGCCATGATTCGTGCGTATCACGAAGCGCGTGAAGATCATGAGCGCACGGAAATGCTGATTCCCTCCGCAGCCCACGGCACCAATCCTGCTACGGCGGTGATGTGTGGCTACAAGGTGCGTGAAATTCCCGTGCTGGCCAATGGGGATGTGGATCTTGAGGCGCTGAAGGCGGCTGTCGGTCCGCAAACCGCCGGCCTCATGATGACCAATCCTTCTACCTGCGGGGTGTTCGAGCAGCAGATTGAAGATATTGCGAAAACCGTGCACGAAGCGGGCGGCCTGCTCTATTACGACGGCGCCAACCTTAATGCCATTCTCGGCAAGGTGCGTCCCGGTGATATGGGCTTCGATGTGCTGCATATGAATCTGCACAAGACCTTCGCCACACCGCATGGCGGTGGTGGTCCCGGTGCCGGCCCTGTGGGTGTGGGCGAGCGTCTGCTGCCTTTCATGCCAACGCCAATTGCCGGTAAGCATGCAGACGGTTCTTATTACTGGGTAGGCCCGGAAGAGATGCCGCAGACCATAGGTCGCATGTCTGCTTTCATGGGCAATGCTGGCGTATTGCTGCGTGCTTATTATTACGGCCGCGCACTGGGTCGTGATGGCCTGCATCGTGTCGGTGAATACTCCACGTTGAATGCCAACTATATGATGGCTCGTTTGGCCGCTGAAGGTTTCCAGCTGGCTTATCCGGAGCGTCGTGCTTCGCATGAATTCATCATTACTTTTGCCAAAGAAGCCAAAGAGTTGGGCGTAACGGCGATGGATTTTGCCAAGCGTCTGCTGGACTACGGCTTCCATTCGCCCACTACCTATTTCCCGCTGCTGGTGCCGGAATGCTGGCTGATCGAACCTACCGAAACGGAAAGCGTGGATGAGCTGGATGCTTTCGTAGATGCACTGGTAAAGATTCGTGAAGAAGCCCGCACTACACCGGAAGTGGTCAAGGGTGCGCCGCATACGCAGCCGGTGCGTCGTCTCGATGATGTGCGTGCTGCACGTGAACTTGATCTGAAGTGGCAGCCCGTCGGGGCTGAGTAAAGTTGTTCTGACAAGCGCCCCCGCCTGAGTTTCAGCCGGGGGCGCTTGTCTTTTGGAGTGTTGCCATGACTGCCGTGCTGCCCGTTCTCAAACTCAAGCCCCAGGAGGACCGCCGTCTGCGCGAAGGCCACCTCTGGATTTATTCCAATGAAGTTGATGTGGCGGCGACGCCGCTGAAGAATTTTGCGGCCGGCGATCAGGTGCGTGTGGAAGACAGCAAGGGCAAGCCGCTGGGTATTGCCACCATGAGCCCGAATGCGCTCATCTGTGCCCACATTGTTAGCCGTGATGAAAAGTACCCGCTCAATAAGTCCCTGCTCGTGCATCGCCTGCAGGTGGCGCTGTCCCTGCGTGAAATGCTTTACGACAAGCCGTTTTACCGTCTGGTGTATGGCGCCAGCGATTTCCTGCCCGGTCTTGTAGTGGATCGCTTTGGCGATATCTGCGTGGTGCAGATCGGCAGCGCTGGCATGGAAAAAGTAAAAGACGAAATCGTTGAGGCTTTGCAGAAGGTGCTGAGCCCTGCCGGCATCCTGTTTAAGAACGATGGCAAGATGCGTGAAGTGGAAGGCTTGCCCAGTTATGTGGAAGTAGCCGCTGGCGATGTGCCTGCCGAAGTGCTGCTGGAAGAAAACGGTGTGAAGTTTTTGGCGCCGGTACAGGGCGGCCAGAAAACAGGCTGGTTTTACGATCACCGCGAAAGCCGTGCCAAGCTGGCGAAGCTGGTCAAAGGCAAGCGCGTGCTGGATGTCTTTTCCTATGCGGGTGGCTGGGGCGTACAAGCTGCAGCATTTGGGGCTGCTGAAGTGATTTGTGTGGATGCTTCGGCGTCCGCCTTGGCTATGGTGGCCAAGAATGCAGAGCTGAACGGCGTGGGCGATAAAGTAAAAACCCTGCAGGGTGACGCCTTCGAAGTGCTGGCCTCGCTCAAGCAGTCCGGTGAGAAGTTCGACATAGTGATTCTTGATCCGCCTGCTTTTATTACGCGCCGTAAAGATCATAAGAATGGCTTGGGGGCTTATCGGCGCGCTAATGAGCTGGCCATGCGTCTGGTGAATCTGGATGGTCTGCTGGTGTCCGGTTCATGCTCACTGCACCTGAGTCGCCCCGAGTTGGTAGAAGTGCTGCGTGCCAGTTCGCGTCATATTGATCGCTCGGCGCAAATCATCCATCACGGCCATCAGGGTGGCGATCACCCCGTGCATCCCGCCATTCCGGAAACGGAATATCTGAAAGCAATTTTTGCCCGCATCCTGCCGGCTTGAGGCCGGCAAAGAGAGTATGCCAAGCTCCGTGACGGGCGCGCACTTGTGGCGTGCCCGTCATCAAGGATGAATCATGTCTGCCAAGCCTCGCATTCTGATAGTGGAAGATGAGCCCGCGATTGCGGATGCCATCCGTTATGTGCTGACCAGTAATGGCTTTGATGTGGTCTGGTGCCAGACCGGCGCGGAAGCTCTGCGGATTTTTCGCGAGGCGGGCACGGATCTTGTGGTGCTGGATGTCGGCTTGCCGGATACCAGTGGTTTTGATCTGTTCCGGCAGATGAAGGACGGGAGTGATGTGCCGGTCATCTTTCTGACGGCCCGCAGTGACGAGATAGATCGTGTTGTCGGCCTTGAGCTTGGTGCTGACGATTATATTGCCAAGCCCTTCAGTCCGCGTGAGCTGGCGGCGCGGGTACGCACCATACTGCGTCGTAGCACTCGTGCGGCAATAAAAACGGAAGCGCTAAAGCCAGAGGAGCCGGCAAGCACGCTGCCTTTCCGGCTCGACGAAGGTCGGCGTCAGATACGCTATTACGGCCAGATGCTCGATTTGTCGCGTTATGAGTTTGGAATTTTGCGCCAGCTCTTATTGCATCCGGGCCGTGTCTATACCCGCGAGGAGCTGATGTATCAGGTGTGGGAGGCGCCGGAGGTGAGTGCTGATCGCACGGTGGATACGCATATCAAGATGTTGCGTGCAAAGCTCAAGGCCGTGGCTCCCGCTGTAGAAGCCATATGCACGCACCGTGGCACCGGCTATGCACTGGCCGAGCGCTATCCGGACTCTCCATGAGCAAACGCACACGCATATTTCTCGGCATTCTGCTGGTGTATGTGCTGGGTGCCAGCTTCCTGCTGTATCGCATTACCACTGACCTTGATCCGCGCTACCGCGAGTCCACGGAAGAGTCCATGGTGGAGACAGCGCATGTCATGGCCAGTCTGCTCGAGCAAGGTGTGCGCGATGGTGCCATTGATGTCGGCTCCCTGCCGATGCTGTTCCAGGCTGTTTATGCGCGTCCTGTCGAGGCTGAAATCTTCGGGGTGCGAAAATCACGCGTCGAACTTCGCCTTTATGTCACGGATGCCCATGGTCGAGTGCTTTTCGATTCCACGGGGCTGCACAAGGGCGAGAATTTCTCGCGCTGGCGTGATGTGCAGCAGACGCTGGCTGGCCATTACGGAGCTCGCACCTCGCGCGATGTACCGAACGATGCTTCGACTGCTGTCATGTATGTAGGGGCGCCGGTACGCAGCGCCGACGGCATTATTGGTGTTGTTACGGTGGGCAAGCCGGTACAAAGCTTTGGTCCCTATGTGGAGGCGGCGCGTCGCAAGATCATCATTGTGGGCGCCGGCTCAGTATTGGCGGTATTACTGCTGGCACTGATTGCTTCTATCTGGTTGGTGCGTCCCTTCGGCCTGCTGCGCGATTATGCGGCTTATGTGCGCGAGCAGCGCCGCTTAGGCCAGCCGCTGCGTATTTCAGGACTGCTGCGAAAGTTTCGTGTGGATCTTCGGGCTGCTTTTCACGATATGCGCGACACCTTGGCCGGGCGCAGCTATGTGCAGGAGTACGTACAGACCCTCACGCATGAGCTCAAGAGCCCGCTCTCGGCCATACGTGGTGCCGCGGAGCTTTTGCAAGAGCCTTTGCCGGAGGCAATGCGTGAGCGTTTTCTGGGTAATATCACGCGCGAATCTCAGCGCATTCAGGAGTTGGTGGATCGCATGCTGGAGCTGGCGGCGCTGGAGCGTCGTCGTACTCTGGATAATCCGGTGCCGGTATCGTTGCGGCCCTTGCTGGAAGATGTAGTGGCAACCGCCTCACCGTTGGCACTGGCCCGGAATATTCGGGTGGATATCGATGTTGCGGCAGATGTTGCTGTCAGTGGCGATGCCTTTCTGCTCCGGCGAGCGCTCACCAATCTCGTTGATAATGCCGTTGATTTCTCGCCGCAGGACGGCGTGGTCTGCATTCGCGCCGAGCAGGATGTACGGGAGTTACGCCTTGTCTTCCGCGATCAGGGGCCGGGCATTCCTGATTACGCGACTGATCGGGTTTTCCAGAAATTCTTCTCACTGCCGCGGCCGCACTCGGCGCGAAAGGGTACTGGCCTGGGCTTGTCTTTTGTGCAGGAGATTGCGGCCCTGCACGGTGGTCGCGCCGAGCTGGCCAATCATCCCGACGGCGGAGCTCAGGCTTTGCTGATACTGCCGCGCTAACACTTCACGCCGATTTCACCTGCTTTTCTCCTGGCCCGCATACAGTGCGGGCCTGTCTTCAAACTGTCTTCTTGTCTCCGCGCCATGCTGCCTCCGTCAACCGCCCATAAGGAGCGGTCCACCGGACGAGGAGGTTTTTCATGTTTGCGCACAATCCGGCTTCATCACGGTTGGCCTGGCAGCGCTGCATCGCCATGCTGCTGGCTTTCAGTTTCTTCATGCCCGTGGCGCGGGCCGAGGAAGAGGAGGGTGCTGCTGAAAAATCGGAATCGCCCTATTTCTTTGTCGACAGTAATGATCCCGCCGTGGACCGCCTGCCGCTGCTGGCGACCAGCGTGGATGTGAAGATTGCTGGCGTTATCGCTGATATCACGATTACCCAGCATTACAAAAACGAAGGTCAGCGACCGCTGGAAGCGCGTTATGTTTTTCCCGGCTCCACTCGTGCTGCGGTCTATGCCATGAATGTGCGCTTGGGGGATCGTCTGCTCACGGCAAAGATAAAAGAGAAGCAGCAGGCGCGCGTGGAATACGAAGCAGCAAAGACCGAAGGCAAGACGGCGGCACTGCTGGAGCAGCACCGGCCCAATGTTTTCCAGATGAATGTGGCCAATATCCTGCCCGGTGATGATGTGCGCGTAGAAATGCACTACACCGAGTTATTGGTGCCGCAGGATGGAAAATATCAGTTTGTTTTCCCCACGGTGGTGGGGCCACGCTATGCAGGTTCAGCAGAGAAAAAGGGGGTATCGGAAGCTTGGACCGCCATGCCTTTTCTCAAGGCCGAGCAGGAGGCAAGCAGTGCTTTTGATCTCAAGCTGAATTTGAGCAGCCCCGTGGCTGTGCAGGAAGTCTGGTCGGATTCGCATCGCATAGCAGTGAAAAAGGAAAAGGGCGGTATGGCTATTGCGCTTGCGGATGCCCGCAATGCCAATAACCGCGATTTCATTCTCGACTTTCGTCTGAATGGCGAAAGCATAGAGTCCGGCCTTATGTTGTTCAGGGGCCAGGATGAAAATTTCTTTCTGGCCATGCTGGCTCCACCCAAAGCAGTGCCACTGCAGAAAATAACCCCGCGTGAATATGTGTTCATCATGGATATCTCGGGCTCCATGCACGGTTATCCGCTGGACACCAGCAAGGCCTTGTTGCGCCGCTTAATCGGAAGTCTGCGCGCCAGCGACAGCTTCAATGTGCTGCTTTTTGCCGGCAGTAATTCCCTGCTGGCCCCTCAGTCCTTGCCGGCAACGCCGGCCAATATCGAGCGTGCCATTGCTGTTATCGACCAACAGGGTGGAGGCGGCGGCACCGAATTGATACCCGCCTTGCGCCGGGCTCTGGCCATGAAGCTGGATAACGATCGTTCGCGCAGCATCGTTGTGGTCACCGATGGCTATGTTGATGTGGAAACCGAAGCCTTCGATCTCATTCGCCGTAATCTGGATCACGCCAATCTTTTTGCTTTCGGCATTGGTTCTTCGGTGAACCGTCATCTTATTGAAGGCATGGCGCGTGCCGGTCAGGGCGAGCCTTTTATTGTGACCAATGACAAGGATGCCGAGCAGGAGGCCGAGCGCCTGCGCCGCATGATTGATTCCCCGGTGCTCACGCATATCAAAGCCAGCTTCGAGGGGGTCGATGCCTATGATATTGAGCCGCCTGCATTAGCCGATGTCATGGCACAGCGCCCGGTTGTGGTGTTTGGAAAATATCGTGGCGAAGCACGCGGTAAGTTGGTGCTCACGGGTCACAGTGCCGACGGCATTTATCGCAAGGAATTGAGTTTCACCGCGGACAAGCAGAGTCAGGACAATGCTGCCCTGCGTTATCTCTGGGCTCGTCACCGTATCAGCACACTGACTGATCAGAAGAATCTGGAGGGTGGCGATAGTTATGCCGAGGCAATCACGCAGCTGGGTCTGAATTACAACTTGCTCACGGATTACACCTCTTTTCTGGCCGTGGACCAGAAAGTGCGAAACACAAGCGGCGATAGCGAGAGCGTGAATCAGCCCTCACCCCTGCCCCAAGGCGTGAGCAATCTCGCCATTGGCAGCGAAGTGCCGGCCACGCCTGAGCCTGAGACCTGGGCCATGTTGCTGGTGGCGGGGCTGTGTTTTCTGTTCTGGCTACGCCGTGAACAGGCGCAGCGGAACGCGGCGTGAGACGCGACGCTCGCCTTTCGGGGCGGGCGTCATCTTTTGCATGACTACAGGTCCCTCGTCATGACTTCTCTCTTGCTGATGCAGCGCTTTCCCTCGGCACGCTTGCAACGATTAATGCGTGCGGTGCAGGCCATGCCTGCCATGTTTTGCCTTTTGCTGATGGTGCTGGCGATGTGGCCGGTCTGGCTGTGGAGCATCGCGCGTATGCGCGACGGTTCGGATGAGCCCTTGGGTCTTGTGGCGCTGACAGTGTTGCTGGTGGCCTTGTGGTGGCGTCACCGCGAATGGTCGCCGACCTTGTCTTTGCGGGCGGCGCTAGGGGCGGCTGCATTGGCGCTTTGCGCCAGTATTGGCATGACAGGGCTGCCCATGCTCTTGCGTGCTGTGTTTGCTGTACTGGCTATCAGTTGTTTGCTGGCCGGCATGGCATCGCGACGCCAGGCTTTGTTGCCATATTTTGGGCTGGCCTTGTTGTCATTGCCCTTGCTGTCGTCGTTGCAGTTCTATGCGGGCTTTCCGCTGCGAGTGGTGACAGCGGAGGCCAGTCTCTGGATATTGCGCCTGCTGGGGCTGGTCGTGGAGCGCACTGGCTCGGCGCTCATGGTGGAGGGCCATCTTATTCTGGTAGACGCTCCTTGCTCCGGCATACATATGGCGTGGACTGCGTATTTCATGGCCTGCGTTGCCGCCTTCAGCGTGCGTCTGCCGGATCGTGTCTTTCTGCTGCGTCTGCCTTTGATTGGCCTCACGGTGATTATCGGAAACATTGTGCGCAATACCGTGTTGGTTTTGCGCGAAGCGGCGGCCTGGGATTGGCCATCCTGGATGCATGCCGGCACGGGCTTGTTGGTGTTATCACTGGTCTGCATGGTGGTGTTCGGTCTGATGAGCCGTCGAGTTGCGCAGGAGTCGATGCCGCGCAGCCATGAGCCAGAGGCAAGAGCTGCCTATGGAAAAGCGATTTTATTACTGCTGCTTTTTCCCTGCGCCTTGCTGCCGCTATGGCAGCAGCCTATCCATGCACTTTCGTCGACATCGATTGCGTTTGTGTGGCCGGAGCGCTGGGAGGGGGAGCCACTACAAC
Organism: Moraxellaceae bacterium; assembly: GCA_050739955.1. GTDB lineage: Bacteria > Pseudomonadota > Gammaproteobacteria > Pseudomonadales > Moraxellaceae > UBA2031. Next base: position 53,362 of record JBOICI010000031.1, on the reverse strand, counting down.
CTTTGAAATTGACTGCGGTCGAGCAGCGTTTCGCTGCGAATTTTCCGGGGGCCATACGCCGTTTCAGAGCAGGTGATCGTCAGCTGGTATTACGACAGGTGACGGCGCCTACACGCATGTTGCATCCGGCGGGTGATTGTTATCGTGGCCTCGGTTACGCCATCCGTGATGAGCATCTGGAGCGCGATATACAGCAGCGTCTCTCGCGCTGTTTCGTGGCAGAGCGCGCGGGCAAGCGCCTGCGTGTATGTGAACGCATCAGCGATAGCCGCGACCGTAGCTTCACCGATACCTCCAGCTGGTACTGGAGCGCAGTGATGGCGCAGTCGCAGGGGCCTTGGTTGGCTGTGACGACAGCGGAGGCCTTGTGAAAACGCTGCGGCGCTTCGGGCTGGTTTTCCTGGCGTCACTCCTGTTGCTGCTACTCACCCTCGGGGTGCTGCTGCAGGCGGCTGAAGGCGAGTGGGCTCATCGTGTCCGGCTGGGTCCGCTGCAGTATCGTCTGGCTTTGGCGCCCGTGCTGAAAGTGCTGATGCAGCCCCAGATCATTCATGTTTTACACGGCCGCGAAATGGCTAGTCCTTGGGGGCGCTTGTATTGGCAAGAAGAGGCAAGGGGGCGCTTGCAGCTGCAATGCCGGCCTTGCCGCGTGCAGATTCCAGCCCTGAGTGAGCAGGCTCTGGATTTTTCCGTCATAACACTGAGTCTGCAGCGTGATGATGAGGTTCTGATTGGCGAGCTGCGTTTAAGCTCGCGAGTAGGGCTGCATTTTCGTGCGCCTTTTGACGCGCAGGGAATGCAACTTCATGCGCAACTGCCGGCAACAGCCATCGTTGATATTTATACGCTTTTCGGGCCGTCTATACCGGAGCTTGCGCGGGCCCGAATCCAGGGCACGCTGGCCATGGATATTGGTGTGAAACTGCCTGCGGCTACTTATTCGATACAGCCTTCCTTGCAGAATTTCCGTGTCAGCGGGCTGGGCACAGAGTTGCTCCGCAGCCGGCTACCTCAGGTGCAGTGCCCGGGTGCGCCGCTGGCTGCGTTTGCATCGGCCGGGCGCTGGTTGCCGCGTGCTGTCATTGCTGCTGAGGATCAGCGGTTTTATCAACATCCGGGTTATGACTTACGAGAATTGCTGGCATCTCTACAGCGTAATCATCTACGAACTTCTATCGCGCGCGGAGGCAGCACGCTGGATCAGCAGTTGGCAAAGCTGCTGTTCACCGGTAGCGAACGCACACATGTGCGCAAGCTGCGTGAACTGCTCTATGCCGTAGAGATGGAGGAGACTCTGGGTAAGGCGCGTATTCTGAAAATTTATCTGGCGGTGGCGCCATGGGGAAAGAATATTTGTGGTGCAGAAAATGCGGCACGAGTTTATTACGGCAAGCCGGCGGCGCAGCTTAATCGCGCAGAGGCGGCTTGGCTGGCCGCCATGTTGCATACGCCGGATCGTGAATTCCGACGCTGGAAAAATAGTGGCCATCCGGACGTGAAGCGCGGCAGCTGGGTGGTGAGTGCCATGGGGGGCGGCAAGCAAGCGCAGCAGGCAGCGGTGCTCATGCTGGCGTCACTGGCGCCGCCGCCGGCCTTCTGATTATTGATAAGACATACGCTTTAGTCGCGCTAATGATCAGCCCAGAAACAACTTATAGGCCGGATTATCCGTTTCCTCCTGAAAGGGATAGCCCACGGCGGTCAGTGACTCCAGCAGCTCTTTATGCGGGCGTCCGCCCAGTTGCAGGCCGACCAGCACGCGACCATAGGCAGCGCCGTGATTGCGGTAGTGGAAGAGAGAAATATTCCAGCGTGCTTCAATGCGCGTGAGGAAATTCATCAGGGCACCGGGGCGCTCCGGAAATTCAAAACGGAAAAGCTTTTCATCGCTGATGCCAGCATGGCCGCCGACCAAGTGCCGGATATGCAGCTTGGCCATTTCGTCATCAGATAAATCCAGCGCGGCATAACCCTTTTTGTCCAGCAGAGTCTTGACGTCATGGCGCTCTTCGTCGCCACCACGCAGCTGCAGTCCAACAAAAACGTGGGCGGCCTTTGCGTCAGCATAACGGTAATTGAATTCCGTGATATTGCGCTTTCCCAGTGCCTGGCAGAAGGCTTTGAAGGCGCCTGCTTTTTCTGGCAGCGTCACAGCAAATACGCCTTCGCGCTTCTCGCCGATTTCCGTGCGCTCGGATATATGGCGCAGGCGATCGAAATTCATATTGGCGCCGGAATCGATGGCGATCAGCGTGCGGCCTTCGCATTTCTCCCGGGCCACATATTTCTTGAGTCCGGCCAGTGCCAGCGCACCAGCGGGCTCGGCGATGGAGCGCGTGTCATCGAAAATATCCTTGATGGCAGCGCACATCTCATCCGTGCTGATGGTGATGACTTCGTCGATATGATCTTTCAGCACTTTCCAGGTTTCAGCGCCGATTTGTGCCACCGCCACACCGTCGGCAAAAAGTCCGACATGGTCCAGCGTTACGCGCTTCTTGGCCTTCATGGCGGCAGCGAGGCAGGCAGAGTCTTCCGCTTCTACCGCAATCACTTTGATTTCCGGGCGCACATACTTCACATAGGCCGCCACGCCAGCCGCAAGGCCGCCGCCGCCCACGGGCACGAAAATGGCGTCTATTTCGCCGCTGTGCTGGCGCAGGATTTCCATGGCGATCGTGCCTTGGCCGGCAATCACATCGGCATCGTCATAGGGGTGTACGAAGGTGTAGCTCTTTTCTTCGGCCAGCTTTACGGCGTGGGCATAGGCCTCGTCATAGGAGTCACCAGCGAGCACGGCTTGGCCGCCCATGCTTTTCACGGCATTGACCTTGATGTCCGGGGTGGTCTGCGGCATCACGATGACGCCCTTGATGCCGAGCTCGCGTGTTGCCAGTGCCACACCCTGGGCATGGTTGCCGGCGGAGGCGCAGATCACGCCTTTCTGCTGCTGCTCCGGGCTCAGGTGCACGATTTTGTTGTAGGCGCCGCGCAGCTTGAAGGAAAACACCGGCTGCAGGTCTTCGCGTTTGAGCAGGACACGGTTTTTCAGGCGCCGGCTCAGGGTGCGGGCCTCATCCAGCGGCGATTCCACGGCCACGTCATAAACGCGGGCGCGCAGGATCTTCTTCACATAGGTTTGCAGCAGAGGACTTTCGGACATGGCGGCGCAGGTCTGGCACGGGAAAGCCCCCGATGTTACCAGTACCCTGCGGTCTGCGGTCTACAAGCGTGGCTGCCGTCTATATAATCCGCGCTTTCTCGCCCCTCGCCCTACCCGGAGTCATGACCATGGATCAGAACGCCCTCAAAAAAGCCGTTGCCGAAGCGGCCCTGGCCTATGTGGAGCGTGGCGAAATCCTGGGCGTGGGCACCGGCTCCACCGCCAATTTCTTTATCGATGCCTTGGCGCCTATCCGCGACGACATTCCCGGCGCGGTGGCCAGCTCCAAGGCCACGGCCGAGCGTCTGCAGAAAATCGGCATCGAAGTGCTGGACCTCAATAGCGTGGGCAGCATCAGCGTTTATGTGGACGGAGCCGACGAGATTAATGCTGCGCTAGAAATGATCAAAGGCGGTGGCGCCGCCCTCACGCGTGAAAAGATCGTGGCCGCGGTGTCAAAAAAATTCATCTGCATCTGTGATGGCAGCAAAAAGGTGGATCGCCTGGGCACTTTCCCTTTGCCGGTGGAGGTGATTCCCATGGCGCGCTCCTATGTGGCGCGCGAAATCGTCAGGCTGGGCGGCAATCCGGTTTATCGCGAAGGCACGATCACGGATAACGGCAATGTGATTCTGGATGTATGGAATCTGGATATTTCCGTGCCCCGCCAAGTGGAAGAGCGCATCAACAATATTGTGGGCGTGGTCACCAATGGCCTGTTTGCCCTGCGTCCGGCCGATGTTCTGCTGCTGGGTACTGCCGAGGGCGTGAAGACACTGAAGCGCTAAGGCTTTTTCTAAAGGCTTGAGCGAGTCGCTCATTGAGGGCGGTTATCGCTAATCTGATGCGGGAGCAATTGCTCGCCTGAAAAATGCCGGCTTTGATGCCGGCATTTTTTATGGGCGCTATGCGCTCAGGCGGCCGTGGCTATCTGCTGGCAGGATTCAGCACAGCGGCGACAGGCATGTTCACAGGCTTGCATCTGTTGGTCTTCAGAAAAGCTGTGGCATAGCTCGGCACAGTGCTGGCATATTTCCGCGCAAATTTTGCAGGTATGCGTATGCAGGTCTGAGCTGCGCAGCATGAAATCGGCGCTGGTCTGGCATATCTGTTCACAATCCACCAGTAAGCGCAGATGCGTGTCGCGCACCAGCTTCCCCTGCTGTTTCAGGGCATAGCCCAGCGTTTCCAGACAAACGCGGTGGCAGTCCAGGCAGTTATCTATGCATTCGCTCATCGTGAGCTGATTGGCCATGATTCCCTCTCCGGCAGTAAAACCCCTACTTCTTTCTAGCCCGAGCCCAGCATTGGCTCCGTATCGCATTTGTGGTGACTGGGTAAGTGAGCACTGAGGGCCGCTCTGGTTTTGCGGATATCCCCTTCGGCTAAGGGTAGGGAAGGTGGCGGCGCTGAGCCTGCTATATCGGCAATGCCCAAGGTGCCGCACCGTTTTGCCAGCGAACGGCATTCGGCTGCATAGCCTGTCCTCATTGCATCATGCCGCTTCGGCATTTTCCGCAGTCTCTGCCTTGGGCGAGAAGCGGTCGAGATACAGATAAATCACCGGCGTGAGATAGAGGGTGAGCCATTGCGAAACCATGAGGCCGCCGACGACGGCGTAGCCCAGAGGCTGGCGCACTTCAGCGCCAGCGCCTATGGCGAGAGCAATCGGGAGTGTGCCGGCCAGCGCCGCCATGGTGGTCATCATGATGGGGCGGAAACGTATCAGGCAGGCTTCGCGTATGGCATCAAAAGGGGCGACGCCATGGCGCTGCCGTTCCAGTGCAAAGTCGATCATCATGATGGCGTTTTTCTTCACGATGCCCACCAGCATGATGACGCCGACAAAGGCATAAAGACTGAGCGGCGAATCAAAAATCAGCAGCGTAAGCAGGGCGCCAAGGCCGGCAGATGGCAAGCCGGAAAGAATGGTGAGCGGATGTATGAAGCTTTCGTAAAGAATGCCCAGCACCAGATACACCACAATCACGGCAATCAAGAGCAGCAGGCCCATGCCGGCAAAAGATTTTTCAAACGCCTGCGCCGTGCCCTGCAGACCGGTGGTGAGCGTAGCGGGAATATTCAGCTCCGCTTCGGCGGCCCGTATACGTTCAACCGCAGTGCCCAGCGATACGCCCGGTTGCAGATTGAAGGAAATCGTTACCGCCGCCAGCTGGCCGCTATGGTTCACGGTAAGTGATTGCGACTGGCGTGATACAGAAGTGACGGCATCCAGCGGGATCAGCTTGCCGCCATTAGCAGCTTGCACATAGAGGCGTGAGAGTTTGGCGGGATCAGCCTGAAAGGCCGGCAGTAATTCCAGAATCACCTGATATTGATTCGCGCTGCCGTAAATCGTGGAAATCTGGCGCGCACTGAACGCACTCTGCAGTGCGTCTTCCACTTGCGCATAGCTCAAGCCTAGCGCGGCTAGTTTGTCACGGTCCACATTCAAGACCAGTGTAGGGCTGCCGACATTGAGATTGGTCGCCACATCCACAAAACCGGGCAGCGTTTTAATTTTATCCAGCAAGGTGCCGGACCACTGATAAAGCTCATCAATATCGGTGCTTTGCAGGGTGTATTGATATTGCGCGGTGGTGAGCTGGCCGCCGATGCGTATGGGGGGCGGGTTTTGCAGCGAAACCTTAATGCCGGGAATATGAGCCAGCTTGGGGCGCAGCTCCTGAATGATTTCATCTGCGCTGAGCTCACGCTCGGAAAACGGTTTGAGCGTGATGAACATGGTGCCGGTATTGGCGGTGGGGCGTGCACCGCCCGCGCCCACCGTGGACATGAAGGCATGCACGTTCGGGTCCTGCGCCAGAATGGCGGCGGCTTCGCGCTGGTTAGCCACCATGCTGGTGAAGGAGGCGTCCTGAGCGCCTTCGGTAAAGGCCACAATCTGTCCAGTATCGCCGCCGGGCAGAAAATCTTTGGAAGTCAGTTTGAAGAGGCCGATGGTGAGCACGATGGTGCCGAGGAAAACCCAGAGCATGATTTTCTGGTGGGCCAATGCCCAATCCAGCGTGCGCTCATAAGCACCTTGCAGGCGCTGGAACTGGGCCTCGCTCCAGTTAAAAAAGCGGGAATGCTTTTGCTCACTATGCGGCTTGAGATAACGGCTGCAGAGCATGGGCGTGAGCGTGAGAGAAACAATGCCGGAGACAAAAATGGCGGCGCAGATGGTGACGGCGAATTCATGCAGCAAGCGGCCCACAATGCCACCCATGAAAAGCACGGGAATGAAAACGGCCATTAGCGAAACCGTCATCGAGATGATGGTGAAGCTGATTTCTTTAGAGCCCTTGAGTGCGGCCTCCCACGGTGTATCGCCTTCTTCGATGTGACGAACGATGTTTTCCAGCATGACGATGGCATCGTCCACCACAAAGCCGACCGCCAAGGTGAGTGCGAGCAGGGAAAGGTTGTCGAGGCTGTAGCCCAAAGCATGCATGAAGGCGAAGGTGCCGATGATGGAAATGGGCAGGGCCAGTGCCGGAATCAACGTGGCGGAGAAATTACGCAGAAAGAGCAGGATGACCAGCACAACCAGAAAGGCCGCCAGCAGTAAGGTGAACTGCACATCCAGAATGGAATGCCGTATGGATTCGCTGCGGTCGTAAAGCACTTCCAGTTTAATGGCGGCTGGTAAGCTTTCGGTAAAGCTGGGCAGGATGTCTTTAACGGCCTGCACGGTGGCCACGGTATTGGCGCCGGGCTGGCGCTGTATGGCAAGAATGATGGCGCGGCGATTATCGCCACCGCCGTTATAAAACCAGCTGGCGGCCTTATTGTTTTCCACACTGTTAATAGGGGTGGCGACATCGCCCAAGCGCACTGGCGCACCATTGCGCCAAGCCACAACAACCGAGCGATAGTCGTCAGCTTTTTCCAGCTGGCCATTGGTTTTTATAGCCACAGTTTGTTGGCTGCCATCAAAGCTGCCCACCGGCTGATTGACGTTGGCATTGCTGATGGCTTGTTGCAGCTCATCAATGCCCATGCCGCGCGCGGCGAGCTGATCTGGATCAGCCTGTATACGCACGGCAAATTTCTGCGAGCCGAAGACGTTTACCTGTGCCACGCCGGGCACGGTAGAGAGCCGTTGCGCCAACTGTGTTTCAGCGTATTCATTCACCTGTATAAGCGGCAGCGTTTCTGAATACATGGCGATATAGAACACGGGCGAATCGGCTGGATTCACTTTTCGGAACGAGGGCGGCGAGGGCATATTCGGCGGCAGCTTGCGCGTGGCGGCCGAAATGGCGGATTGCACATCCTGCGCCGCAGCATCAATGCTGCGATCCAGATTGAATTGTATGGTGATGCGCGTACTGCCCTGTGAGCTCACCGAGCTCATGGAATCTATGCCGGATATCGTGGAAAACTGGCCTTCCAGTGGTGTGGCCACGGCCGAGGCCATGGTTTCCGGAGAAGCGCCCGGTAGTGAGGCCGTCACTGAAATGGTGGGGAAATCCACATTGGGCAATTCGCTCACCGGCAGCATGCGGTAAGCGGCGATACCGAAAATCACGAACGCCGCCATGAGCAGCGTGGTCATGACCGGGCGACGTATACAGAGCTCGGAAATTGTCATGACGCTAATCCTTTATTGCCGGGCAGCGGGGGCAGGCGCTTCATTCTTGAGAATTTTCACGCGGGCGCCCGGTGTCAGACGCAGGATGCCGTCGGTGATCACGGTGTCGCCAACGTTCAAGCCGGAGGCAATGGCAGCGATATCATCACGGCTGTCGCGCACCACCACCTTGCGCACTTCGGCTTTCTGATCGGCCGTCACGATATAGACGCTGCTGTCATTGCCATTTTGCTGCAGAGCGGCCGCCGGAATGACGACGGCATCTTTCAGGGTCTCCAGATCGAGGCTGACTTTCACGAAAGCGCCGGGCGTGAGGCGGTCATCCGTATTGGCAAAGGTGGCTTTCACCTGAATGGTGCCGGAGGTGGTGTCCACGGTGTTATCGATAAAGTCGGCGTGGCCATTCACATGCAGTGTGTTGTCTGAATCCGAGCTCACCAGCACGGGCATTTTCTTGCCACTGCGCAGAGGCTGTAGCGAGCCCAGGAATTTTTCCGGAACGGCAAACACTACCTGCACGGGATGCACGCGATTGATCACGGCCAGAATGGTGTCATTGGTTTTAACGGAGGTGCCGGGGAAGACCAGGCGTGCGCCCATGCGGCCTTCAAAGGGCGCGCGCAGCACGGTGTAAGAAAGCTGCAGCTTGGCATTTTCTACGGCAGCCTGACTGCCTTTGGCCGTGGCTTCCAGTGAGGCCACATTGGTGCGCGAGGCGCGCAGCATATCGTCGGAGACATAATTCTTTTCTTTCAGGGCCTCATTGCGTGCCAGTTCGGTGCGGGCATTGGCCAGCTGTGCCTGATCGCGGGCCAATACGGCCTCGGCTTGCGTCAGGCGGGTTTTGAATTCGGCATCATCCAGCGTGAGCAGTACATCGCCAGTGCGCACATTGCTGCCTTCTTTCATCAGCATCTGCTTCACCTGACCTTCCACGCGCGCACGCAGTGTCACGCTTTCCGAAGGCTGTACCCGGCCTACGGTCACTAACTGCAGGGGGTAGTCCTGTGTCAGGGCCTGCACCGCTTTCACCGGTACGGGGGGCTTGCCCTTGTCATCCTGCTTGGCCTTGGGCCAGAAGGCGTGCACCAGGCCTGCGGCAATAACAAGGACAATCACGGCAATAAAGGAGTGACGACGACTAAGACTGGGCATGGCGCAAAAATTCCTGCAGGGAGGCAAGGACAAATAAACGGGGCAGTGTGCTGTCCGGTTGACGTGGCCGGGTGTCGATTCTGTGACCGGGCCATGAAAAGACAATGACAGCCCGAAGGCTGCCATTGTCGGCACCGCAGGCTCAAGGGAGATTTTGCAATGCAGGGGGATTTAGCGAGAGCTGCTGATACGGCGCCGGCCGTGCTGTTCCTGCCGGGTGCCTGGCTTTGCGCCCGGCACTGGGCTCAGGCCTTTTTCGCGGCTTTGGCGTCAGCCAGTTCCTTGAGTACATCGCCGATGGGGCGCACCACGACCTGAGTCACGATCTGGTTGAGCTTTTCACCTAGGGCGGCGGTGAGCGCCTGCAGGGTGTTGTAGTGGCTCTCTTGCTGTGAGGAAACCTGGCCGGACCAAGAGTCACCCAAGGGCAGCACGAGCAGAGTGTCCTGATCGGTGAGAAAGGTTTTCAGGTCCAGATAGACTTGGGTGACGCTTTTCGCGGTGGTGATGCCCACGCTGCTTTCCGTGAGCTGCGTCATGGGGGCAAAGCCGCTCAAGTAGTGCTGTATGTCCTTGTGGCGGGGATGCTCGTTTTTCAGCTTGAGCTCATAGGTCACGAGCAGGAAGGCCATCGCAGATACTCCTTAGCGATACAACTGGAGAGCCATCGTGGGCGTCTGCACCGCGCGGTACAAGGAAGATATGGGATACCGGACCAGAGGCCGAGCAGGCGAGCAAAGCAGCCACTCCTGCCTTGCCGTAAATCAGGGCTTGCTCTGTCGGTAACGCTGCAGCTCCGCCCGAAACCATGGCCCGCTAGGTGTGGGCTCGGCAGTGCCGCAGCGCACGCTATAGGGCTTGCTGCTCATGCTGCTTTCAGTGGCGGCGCGTGCGATGAAATCTTCGCTGGAGCTGACCAGATTTTTCTTCAAGAGATAATCGTATTTCTGCTGCAGATGCGCGGTGGCCTTGTCGGCCGCATACCAGCTGCCATTGCGGCTGAAGCTGCATCCGGAATTTCTCAGATATGAAAAGAGATGGCTGACTTCCGCTTGGGTGGCGGCAGAAGGCGCTGCCGCAAAGGTGGAGCTGGTCAGTGCGAGCAGCAGCAGAGTGATGGGTGTTTTCATGGATTCATCCTTGTACATGCAGTCGTGATTCTACGCTGGCGTAGTGCCTGAAGCCCGCAGCCGTCTTATCAGCTCGTTAAGGCTTTATAGGGCAGAACCGCGTAGCGTTTCCGCCGGATGTTTTCTCGGGAGATTGAGGGCTCGGTTAGGGTCTCCGCGACTTGCTTCTACTGATATCGCGTTGCGCCTCGCCCTTAGGGCCACCCAACAATACGGGCGTTCACCTCGCTTCGCGAGGGTGTCGCCAAAGGATAGTGAGCAAAGGAAAGGCGACCCGGGCCGTTCGCCGCCGCTTTGCGTCGGTGCCCTGCGCTGCTCAGGTTCTGGCGGGGCCTGCGGAACTCGCCTTTGCTGCGCAAAGACTCAGACACGTCCTCGCCCTAATCCGCCAGCCTCTTCCGCTGCTCGGCTCTCTCTACGGGGGGTGAAAAGCAAAGGCACGCGTCGCTTCGCTCGCTGAAAGCAAAGCCAAAGCAGAACAAGACAATGGAGTGGCGCAATGCGCCACTCCATTTTTAATTCGTCATCCCGGCGGAGGCCGGGACCCATAGTTCGGTTGTCATTTAACTGTCGCATGGGCCCCGGCCTTCGCCGGGGTGACGAGTCTCAAGAAAGAATAACTGTCGTCCCCGCGGAGGCGGGGACCCAGTGACTTTTCTTTTGGTTTTCACGACAGAAGAAAAGAGCACTGCCGCTTTGTTCTTGAACCCCCATAGAGCCTGCCGACCGGAGCAAGACCGGCCAAGGGGAATTTGTACAGGGATGTACAAATTAGCGCAGGTGAGGCGGGATGCCGAATCTGCGCGACCCTTCGACGCCGGTTTTGTGTAGCGAGGGCACCCGCGAAGCGGGCAGGCGACCGGGGTGCGCGGGGATTCCAAAGGGGCCGCCGCATCGCGGTCCCTTTGGGCCCGTCCGGCGAGGGCGCGGCCATTCAAATAAACAACGGGGATTTGGTATGGCGCGGTTTTGGTGAAGGCGCTGTTGAGCAGTTAAGGCCTTGCTGCGCGAGTCTTTTATGGTTAATAAAAGGGAATAAATCTGGCAAGTATTTTTTTATAGAAGGGAATTTCAGGCTCTTTGGGGGCATCAACAAACCCAGACAGCCAGTTTTCATAATAGGCTTCGTCAGGGATGAGTCCAATTTTTTGCGCTTCTGAGAAGTCGACATGAGCTACCTTCATGATCTTGCTTTTATGAGTTTCTGTGTAATTATTTCGAATTCTATTTCCGTGTTTCATTAATTCTTCACAAAGCTGTGAGCTATAAAATATAGAGTCATTAATATACTGATTTATACATTCAATGGAGCTTAAGTATTCCCTGTCTAATACTGTCCCCGATCTTACGCCAAAATAGGTGAAGGCTTTAGATAAGTCAGTCTCAGATGATGAGGCTCTGAATCTATCAATAATATTTTGCCTTATTTTTATCGAGGAATTTAATGCTTCTTGTGCGTTTAGTATGGCGGTTACAAGGCCTAACTGAACGCCTGACAACGACAGTGTTTCATATGAGTGCTTGCTAATCACATCGGTAGGTATGAATGGAATCTCTATTCTTTGAAAGTCAAACGTAACTGTGTCGGGTGGGGGTGAAGCGTTTGAAATGAGTCTTTCAAACTCTATTCTTTGGTCATGGAAATTTTTATAGATGGCCGATATCTTTTGTTTTTTTAAAGAGCCTAATGTGTTGCAGACGATAGCTGCTGCTGTGATGACGACGTTTATGGCTCTTATTTGATCATCGAGACGCTCCCGTTCCTTTGACTCCTGAGCGCTTCTATGTGCAGCAGCTGCGCCAGCAAACGCTCCGACAAGTGCGCCGATTAAAGAGGATATGAATTGCGAGTTAAAGAATCCCCCTATCTCTTGCCAAGCGACTTCTCTTGTTTGAGTGTTTTTTTGGGTATTATTTCCGGTGTTTGTAGGGAGGGGCTGAATGCTTATGCACGCACAAAGTAAAATGGATGCTGCCATTACTAAAAATAAGAAGTTCTTCTTCATCATGTGCCGCCATAGGTTAGATTTAGTGCTGAATGTCTCTTCAAGGCTTGATGCGTAGATAACTATATATGGAAAGGCTGTTCAACCAAGCGCGCGTAGGGTGGGACCGCGCAGCGTTTCTGCCGGATGTTTGATTTGAGAGCGGCGCCGGTATGTAGGCTGCTATTCGGCGTGGGTTCGGGGGTGGGATTGATTCGTGCTTTGCCCTCACCCTTGGATCAAGTCCGGAGGCGGGCCGTCCAACATCCAGTTGGTATGCTGCTGAAGAGATGAAGTCGTCCACTCACGCCGCGTACAAATAAAAAGGGGAAGTCGAATGACTTCCCCTTTTTGTGTGGTGCGCCCGGCGGGATTCGAACCCACGACCCCTGGTTTCGGAAACCAGTATTCTATCCAGCTGAACTACAGGCGCAGTGCTTGTGCCGCCGCTTGGGCGGGCAAGGCCGGCGATTCTACATGATGCTGCCGGCTTTTGTTCAGGCCTCTGTGGCTTCCTTTTTCAGGGCGTGACGGCCGCCGCCGCGGGGTGGGTCTGCTCCAGCGCCGCGTCCACGCGCTGCATCATCCAGGAAAAGAAAGGGTTGTAGCGCAGGCGCAGCAGGGCGGTTTCCGGCACTAAGAGCATGTCGCGTTCGCCATAGAGGGCGGCCTTGCCCAGCCAGATGCGTTGTCCGGGTTTGGCGGGTGCGGTGGCGCCGTAAACGGGGTCGTCTTCCGGCACGGGCACCGCTACGTGCGAGAGGGCGAAGAGATCACGCGGCCACAGAATGCTGGTTGGGCTGTGCTCTACGTCGACACGGCCAGCCGGGCGTAGCCAGGAGTACACGGCGGGTTTGTCGTCTTTTTCATTGGTGACGATTTCCAGATCAAACGGCAGGGCGGGCTGGTCGAGCAGGCGTTGGCGTCCGGCGAATAGTGCAGGGCGCAGAATCTGGCGTTCATTGCCCATGCGGTTGGCATCAAAAAGCACGAGGCGGTGGCCTTCATTGGGCAGACGGCCATACAGCGCATTGATCACGGCCACGGTGGAAACCGTGGCATCGGCGGCGGACTGGAAGGCGAGGATGCGCGGCAGGCCGGTGGCGCCGCCTTTTTTATTGAGGGCGGTGAGTTGGTCGTCGATGCGCTGCGTGAGCTTCCAGATTTGCGCGCCGGCATTTACCGGGAAGCTGTTGTATTTATACGGATCGTATTCCGGCATCAGCGTTTCCCAGCTGAGTTTGCGCAGGCCGGGAATGCCGGAAAGCATGTCTACGGTGCCGGCCAGACGCGCCAGCGGTGATACCCCGATAGCGGGCGAGAACAGCAGCAGTTGTGCCGGCTTGGGAATGTCTTCTCCCTGCCGTTGTGCCAGTGCGTATTCCACGGCGAGTGCACCGCCGGTGGAAAAGCCACCCAGCACCAGCGGTTTATCCGCACCCACGGTGTTTTGCAGATCACGCGCCGCCAAGCGTACAGCGGCCGCCCAATCCTGCCATTTTACTTTCAGCAGCGCCGAGGGCGCGGTGCCGTGGCCGGGCAGGCGCAGGGCCACCACATACCAGCCCTGCTGCTGCAGATGCGTGGCGATACCGCGCATGATGTAGGGCGAGTCAGACAGGCCATGAATCAGTAGCACGCCGCCGCGCGGCTTAGCCGTTTTTAAAATCTGCGTGCGGCTCCAGTCGGGGGTACTGGTGCGCGGGTCGGCCAGGCTGCCGGCCCAGTAGCGATTCACGACGGATTTCTCACGCGCATCCACTTCGCGATAAACCTTTTCATCCAGCTCGATAAAGAGGCGATCTTCCAGCGCGAGATAATCGGCCAGCGTTTTTTCGGGGCTGCTCGCGCGAAATTCTTCTTTGAAGCTGGCGCTATGCCAAGGCTGAAAAGTGGGGCGTTCTTTTTCTTCAGTCGCATTTTGCGCGGCGGCGGGCCCGGCCTGTGCTGTCAGGGCCAGCAACAGAACGGCCAGCCCCTTCATCCCTGATCGTGCATTCATGGTTACTCTCCTCTGTCGGCCATGCTAGCAAGGCCGCGGCGGAAAAGGCCGTTTCATTTGAGGCTTGGCACACAAGGTGCCGCCCGCCCATGGACTATCGTTGCGAGGCACCGCAGGATCGGCGCTTGCGATGCTTTTTGACCGTTCAGGGAAAAGGGGAATCATCATGGAGCCGAGACTGCTCCTGCGCATGGCGGGCTTCTGCGCCGTGCTTATTGTCAGCGGCTGCGCCAGCATCATCGCGCCGACTAATCCGGGGCTGACCCGGATTGATCCGGCCAAGGGTTATCGCGGGCTCAACCGGCTCAACAATATGGGCGATGCCTCGGTTTACCTGTCTTTTTCCGGTGGCGGCACGCGGGCGGCGGCGCTGTCATACGGTGTGTTGCAGGAGCTGGCGGCAACGCAGGTGGGTGAGGAAGGCAAGCGCGTGCGTCTGCTGGATGAGGTGGATCAGATCAGCTCGGTTTCCGGTGGCAGTTTTACGGCGGCGTATTACGGTCTCTTCGGCGAGCAGATTTTTACCGACTATGAAAAAGACTTCCTGCGCCAGAGTGTGCAGGGCACGCTGATCAAGCGGCTTTTTAATCCGGCCTACTGGTACAAATCCGTGTTTAGCGGTTTTGATCGCACCGAGATGGCCATAGAGTTTTACGACAAGCAGGTATTCAAGGGCCGCACGTTTAACGAAATGCGTGAGCGCCCCTTTATCACCATCAATGCCTCCGATATCAGCCAAGGCACACGCTTCGCCTTCAATCAGGAATTCTTCGATCTCATCTGTTCCGATGTAGGGCCGGTCAAGGTGGCGCAGGCGGTTACGGCGTCTTCGGCGGTACCGGTCTTGTTCCAGTCGGTGGTGCTCAAGAATCACGCGGGTGAGTGCGATACCAGCCGTAGCAGCATTCTGCCCTTGCTGCGTCAGGACAAAGATCACAGCTTGCGCGAGGCGGCGCTGGTGGACAGTTTGCGCAGTTATCTGGATGCCGATGCCAAGCCCTATATCCATCTGGTGGATGGCGGCATTGCCGACAATCTTGGTCTGCGCGCCATGCTGGAACGCTTGCAGCTACTGGGTATGCGCAGCCTGGATAAGACCGATCTGCCGCGCCACATCGTGGTGATTCTGGTGGATGCCGCGGTGAGTCCGCGCAAATCCATAGACCAGACCGCGGAGAAGCCCTCGGTGGCGACCACGGTGGGCGCCTTGGCCGATGTGCAGATTTCTCGGTATACGGCTGAAACCCGGGCACTGATTGAAGAAGTCTTGCAGCAGTTGCAGGAGGCGGAGCGCGCGCGCGGCAAAGACACGCAGTTTCATCTGGTGGAGGTGCGTTTCTCCTCCGAGAAGCGCGAAAAAGTGAACCGTTATCTGAATTCCCTGCCCACCAGCCTGGAGTTGCCCAATGAAGAGATTGATCTGCTGATTGCCGCCGGGCGCAGCCTGCTGCGCGAGTCGCCCGATTTTCAGGCCTTCCTCAAGGCTCGTGATGTGCGCGGCAAGCTGGTGGAGCCCAAGAGCAGTCGCAAGGACGACAGCTGCAAGGGCGAGGACCCGCTGAGCTGCATTCTGAAGAAGATGAATAGTGAAGACCGGCTCTGGAACCGGCTGGACGACAAGCCTGAGCCCGCGCCTGCCCCTGCCTCGGCAAAATAGGCGGTATGACGCGCGCGTATACCGCCAGCAAACGGTTGAATTGCCAGCTTTTGACGCACCAGTTTTATGGGTATACTGCGGCGGTTTTTGGGCCCTTGCTGCCCCTATTTCGTATTCCTCAAGCCCATTGCCGAGGTTGCTGTGAAGAAGATTTCCCTGTTCTTGGCCGTGTTGGGCCTCAGCGTTGCCGGTTCTGCCATGGCCGCCAAGACTACCCATGACGTTTCCAAATATCCGCTGGGCGAGCGTGGTGTATACACCGAGCGCGCCACGGCCGAGCGCATCCAGGCTGTTGGCAAGGTTTGTGTGGAAGGCAAGGAGTGTGAAGGTGTGCAGGCCTCTGCCGCTGCTCCGGTTGCTGGCGCTGCGCCGCGTGCCGGTGATGTGGTTTACAACGCCAGCTGCGCCGCCTGCCACGGTACCGGTGCTGCCGGTGCGCCCAAACATGGTGACAAGGGTGCTTGGGGTCCGCGCATTGCCAAGGGCAAGGCCACGCTCTACAAGCATGCACTCACCGGCTTCAATGCTATGCCGCCCAAGGGCATGTGCATGACTTGCTCGGAAGATGAGATCAAGGCCGCTGTGGATTATCTGGTGAAGTAATTCACCGGACCTCAGCCTTAAAAAAGGAGCGCATTGCGCTCCTTTTTTTATGCCCAGTTTTATGGGCCGTTTATGTCTGGCTTATGCCGGCGCTTTAACCGGCCTGTTGCTCATCTTGGGGCTGACGGCTCACCAGCCAGCCAAAGACTGCCGCCGTGAAGAACATGATGATGCTGTAGATGGCGGCCGGAATGGCCATCACGGTGTTGTTGAGCAGCACCGGGCTGAGGGCGAGCGCGATGGCCAGGGTGCCATTGTGGATGCCGATTTCCATGCCGATGGCGATGGCCTGCCGGCGCTCGATGGAGAGCAGGCGCGGCACCCAGTAGCCCACGGCCAGACTGGCCAGATTGAAGCAAAGCGCCGCGCCGCCCACGATGGGTGCATACGTCCGCACTGTGGCCCAGTCCTTCACCAGCGCCAGCAGGATGATGCTAAGCAGGAAGAGGGCGGAGGCTATCTTCACCGGCTTTTCCATGCGCGCGGCGAACACCGGAAAGCGATGACGCAGGGCCATGCCGATGGCCACCGGCCCCAGCACGATGGCAAAAACCTGTGCCACTTTGCCGAACTGCAGGGGCAGGGCCTGTTCGGCCGTCATGAAATGCGCCAGCGAGAAATTCACGATCAGGGGCATGGTGAGGATGGCGGCCACCGAGCTCACGGCCGTGAGCGTGATATTCAGCGCCACATCACCATGCGCCAGATGGCTGTAGAGATTGGCGCTGGTACCGCCGGGTGAGGCGGCCAGCAGCATGAGGCCCACGGCCAGCGCTGGCGCCAGACCAAAGCTTGAGGTGATGAAGAAGCAGATCACGGGCAGCAGCAGTAACTGGCAGGCCAGCGCGATCAGCACTGGACGAGGAAAGCGGGCGACGCGGGTGAAATCGGCCAGCGTCAGGGACAGGCCGAGGCCCAGCATGATGATGCCGAGGGCGGCAGGCAGAAAGGCGGTCAGCAGGGGATTGGCATTCATTCTTTTTCTTCTCCGGCAGCGAGCTGGTGCGCGCTTCCTGTCTATGCCGGAGGGGGCTTGAGTGCAAGAACGAATCTGTCAGCGGCAGGTCGGCGGGATGATCCGCCGGAATCAGACTGAGGGGGCGTAGGAGGGGCTTTAGCCGCGATGAATTTTTTGCAAACAGGTAGTCGCGACTAAAGCCTCTCCTACAGAAGCCGTGGTGCTAGCTGCGATTCATGCACAGCTACTTGAACATATCCTTGAGGCCGGCGAGATGAGCCGAGCCCAGGGCCTTTTTCTGTTCGGGCGTTTTATTACTGGTTTTGCCTTCCCACTCCAGATCGTCGGCTGGTAATTCTTCGAGGAAGCGGCTGGGTGTGGTGGGCATGGTTTCACCACCGGATTTTCGACGCAGTGCATGCGTGATGGTCAGCACTTTCTTGGCGCGCGTGATGCCCACATACATGAGGCGGCGTTCTTCCTCGATGGTCTCGGCTTCGATGCTGTTGCGGTGCGGCAGCAGGTCTTCTTCCAGACCCATCATGTAGACGTAAGGAAATTCCAGACCCTTGGCGGCATGCAGGGTCATCAGCTGTACGCGATCCAGATCTTCTTCTTCGGCCTGCTGCTCCAGAATATCCATAAGCACCAGTTTGCGGATGACGGTCTCGATATTCTTGTCGTCTTCGTCATCCTGCTTGTCTGCCATCTTCTGGATGCTGTCGATAAAGCGCTGCACATTTTCTATGCGCTTCTCGGCGGCGGCCGGCGTGCCGGAGCTATCACGCAGATGATCGTCGTAAGACACATCCACCAGCATCTGGCGTATGGCATTGAGGCTGTCGCCATCTACCACTTCACGCGCGGTTGTGGCTAGCCACTGTGTGAAATCTTGCAGCTTGGAGAGCTGGCGGTCGCTGAGATGCATGCCCAAGCCCATTTCGTCGCTGGCGGCGAGCATGGAGCAGCCACGTTGCTGCGCGTAGCCGCCCAGTTTTTCCAGCGTGGCCGGGCCGATCTCGCGCTTGGGCGTATTCACCACGCGCAGAAAGGCATTGTCGTCATCGGGATTGATGATGAGGCGCAAGTAAGCCATCACATCCTTGATTTCGGCGCGCGAGAAAAAGGATTGGCCGCCGGAGACCTTGTAGGGAATTTGCAGTTCGCGCAATTTGGTTTCGACAAGACGTGACTGAAAATTACCGCGATAGAGCACGGCGTAATCGCGGAACTCGGTGCGGTGCATCATCTTGTGATTGAGAATATCCGTGGCCACACGCTCGGCCTCACCGTCTTCATTCGGGCAGGAGAGGATGCGGATGGGATCGCCCATGCCAAGCTGGCTCCAGAGCTGCTTCTCGAACACATGCGGATTATTGGCGATCACGGCATTGGCGGCTTTCAGAATGCGCGCGGTGGAGCGGTAATTCTGCTCCAGTTTCACCACGGTGAGGCTGGGGAAGTCCGTGGTGAGTTGCGCCATGTTTTCTGGGCGTGCACCACGCCAGGCATAAATCGACTGGTCATCGTCGCCCACGGCGGTAAGCGCGCCGCGCGAGCCCACCAGCAAGCGCACCAAGAGATATTGTGCGGAGTTGGTGTCCTGATATTCATCCACCAGCAGATAGTGGATGCGGTTCTGCCAACGCTCGCGTATCTCGGCGTTATCGCGCAGGGCAATTGTGGGCAGCAAGATGAGGTCGTCGAAATCCACGGCGTTATAGGCGCGCAGATGGCGGTTGTAGACCTCGTAGACTTTGGCGGCGAGTAACTGGGCATCATCTTCGGCGCGGTTCACTGCTTCTTCCGGCGAGATGAGATCGTTCTTGAAGCTGGACACCATATTGCGCACAAGATCGATCTTGTCGGTGGCATTTTCCTGATGCAGCAGCTCGCCAATCAGGCTGCGCGAATCTTCAGCATCAAAAATGGAAAAGCCGTTCTTGAGTCCGAAGTGCGCCATTTCACGGCGCAGGAAATTCAGGCCCAGATTATGGAAGGTGGAAACCGTGAGGCCACGTGCCTCTGGGCCTTGTACCAGCTTGCCGGCGCGCTCTTTCATTTCGCGCGCGGCTTTATTGGTAAAGGTGACGGCCACGATCTTGGCGGCACTGATGCCGCACTCCTGGATCAGGTAGGCGATCTTGCGCGTGATGACCGAGGTCTTGCCGGAGCCGGCGCCGGCCAGCACGAGCAAGGGACCGCTGATATGTTTCACGGCTTCGCGCTGGCGGGGATTGAGATCGTTCACGGAGACTCGGCGGTGCTGGAAAATCGGAGGATGGGGTAGCCACGGGGCTTGCGACAATCTGTCACAGGCGCCGGCTGGCGTGGCTTTGTAGAATGTCGGCCAGCAGCATGCTCCTGAGAAAGCATGCAGGCGCCCTGCCAAGAGCAGGGCCCCGGACGCCCCTGTGACGCATGCGCAGGGGCGTTTTGCTGTGTGGGCGGGGCGATTCTACGGAGCTGGCCGGTTCCGGACAATTCTTGACGTGAACGATATGCCCTCGAGGGGCGACTGTAGGTCGGGCTTTAGCCCGACGGCGCTGCCA
This sequence comes from Moraxellaceae bacterium, assembly GCA_050739955.1. Lineage (GTDB taxonomy): Bacteria > Pseudomonadota > Gammaproteobacteria > Pseudomonadales > Moraxellaceae > UBA2031. The sequence continues at coordinate 33,557 of JBOICI010000031.1, read as the reverse complement.
TGAAGATGCATCCGTGTCGGGCTAAAGCCCGACCTACACCCCATCAACGCGCGTGCATAAAAAAAGGCGGTAGCAGAGGGCTCTGCTACCGCTAGGTTTGTCGTGAATGTAGGGTGTGCAAGCTCTGCTTGCGCACGCAGTTGCAGGCAGTGGCGTATGCGTGCGTATGTTGGGCAGGTAGGCGCGTGCGCAAAACCTGGCGGTTTTGCACACCCTACGCGGCTTTTTTCACCGCGTTCTCATCCAGCTGAAGTTCGGCCTTCCATTTTTCCAACAGCTCGCGGGTATCGCTGTCCCAGGGATGGAAATCGCGCTTGTAGTACTCGAGATAGGCGGGGATGAGTTTGCGAAACCAGCCCTTGCGGCCCCAGAGACGATTGACGCCCCGGACCCACTCCATGGGCTTGAGCAGTTGACCGTCTTCGACCATGAGGCGGGTCTGGAAGCGGGCCTGATTGAAAGTGAACATCAGTGTGGTCAGTGCCATGGCACGCACGCGTATCCAGTAATCGCCCACCTGCTCCTGATACACATCAAAAGCCACGGCCTTGTGCTCGTTTTCTTCCACGGCATGCCAGAGCCAGAGCTTGGCAATGGAAGGATGAAAGCCTTCATACATATCCGGCGTGGTCAGCATGGCTTCGGCCATGATGGCGGTGAAATGTTCCAGCGCGCAGGTAATGGCCAACTGCCGTTCCGGCGAAAGATTGGCCTTCATGAAAGCAATGCGACTGGCAATTTCCTGCTCGATGCTCGCCATGTCAAAGCCGTGAGCGGCGGCATGGTCGTTATAGCTTTCATGCTCTTTGGCATGCATGGCTTCCTGACCGATAAAAGCGCTCACTTCTTTCTTTAATTGCGGGTTGGTAATGCGGTCGCGGTAATGCCGCACGGCATCCACAAAGAAACGCTCGCCCACCGGAAAGGTGGCGGACAAGGCATTCAGCGTATGCGTGAGGAAGGGGCTGTTATCAGCCCAGTAACGCGGCACGTTTTCGTCAAACACGAAATCCATGCGGCGTACGGTGATGCTGCTGTTCTCGGGCTTCACGCCTTTTTTCTTGCGCAGAATGCTCATGCGGCGCTCTCCAGCAGGGCCGGGCGCTTGAGCAGTGCAGCCAGTTTTTTCAGGCCCGCATCGCGCAGAGCGCGGCTGTCGCGCTGGCTGGGATGAAAGTCGCGCTTGTAATAAGACATATAGGCCGGGCCCAGTTTGCGCAGGAAGACGGGATTGCCCATCAGCCAGTTAAAACCGCCACGTATGGATTTCCAGTCGCGCTTGTCGCTCATGCCAGAGCGCAGCTGGAAGTAATGGAGAATCGTGAAGCCGGTGAACTCCAGCGTGGTGACGGCCATTTCACTGGCGCGTATCCAGTAATCGCCGACCTGCTCCTGATATACATCGAAAGCGACTGACTTGTGTTCGGACTCTTCCACGGCATGCCAGAGCCAGAGCGGCAACATGCGTTCATCCATGCCTTTGAGGAAATCCGGATTTTCCAGAATGGTCTCGGCCAGCAAGGCGGTGAAATGCTCCAGCGCGCAGGTCTTGGCGAGGCGGCGCTCGATCGAGAATGTTCTTTCCTGCCAGGCAATGCCTTTTTCCACGAAGTCGGTCACCTTCTTCGTGGGAATGCCTTTTTCCTGCATCAGAGAGTTGAAGACTTCATGCTCATTGCCGTGATGTGCCTCTTGGCCGATGAAGCCCTTCACTTCTTCTTTCAGCGTTTCGCTGCGCAGGGTCGGCTGGTAATGGCGCACCGCACGCACGAAAAAGCGCTCACCCTCCGGGAAGGTGCAGGAGAGGGCGGTAAGCAGAATGGTCTTGAACTGGTCGCCACCAAACCAATAGCGCGGAATGTCGGGATCAAACTCGAAATCCATACGGCGCGGCTGTATGTCGCTCTTGTTGGTGCGTTTGAAGGATTTCTTGTTGTCGGTGCTGGTTTGCACTTTGGCATTCATGGCCACTCTCCTTTCAGCAATGAGGGGGAGTATTCCCCGGAAACGTCCGGACGGTCATGGGGAGTAATGCCAAGTTTTTGTCAGTGAGGGCCAGTGTGGCCGATGAGTGACGGAAATCTGTAGGGCGGGGGCGCGGCGGGGCAAAAAAAACGGGCCCCGGCTTCAAGGGACTGGGGCCCGCAAAAGGGTAAATCGATAATGTCGGTTTAGGGCACGTGCTTCGACAGGCTCAGCACGAACGGTTTTCTAGGCCGCTTATGAATCTCCGTTCGCCCTGAGCGCTCCGCCGGGACTTTCTTCGGTCGTCGAAGGGCTGGCGGTGGTGGACGAGTTAGAGAAGTAGCGTCGGCGAGGCAGTCAGCACAAGGCCCGCCGTGATGACGGGCTTGGTAGCGAGCTTTTAGCCCTGCTGGAAGCCCAGCAGTTCGCGGTACTTCTTCTCCAGCGCAATGCTGTCGTGATCGGCCGGGTGGAAGCCGGGACGGAAGTAGTCCAGCAGCTCAGGGATCTGCTGCGAGATGAAGCCCTTGCGGCCGAACAGGTTCCAAAGGCCGCTGGCCCAGGATTTGACGTTGAAGAGCTGGCCGTCCTGCTTCATCAGGCGCACCTGTTGATCGGCGACCACGGCGGCGAGAATGACCATGGCAATCACCATGGCGCCGGAGCGGGTGCCGTAAGCATTCTTGTAGAGAGCCTGATAAGCATCAAAGCAAACCGACTTGTGCTCAGACTCTTCCACGGCATGCCACAGCCACATCTTGCGCATGGTGGGATCGTTCATGCGCTGGTTCCAGTCTTCACGACGCATGAGCTGGGCAGCCACGGTGGCGGTGAAGTGCTCCAGCGCGCAGGTGACAGCCATCTGTTGCTTGTGCGACAGGATTTTGTGGCCGAACTTGAGCAGCTTGCCGACGCGGCGGTGGAAGTAGTCCACGTCGATGCCGTTAGCGGTGGCATAGTCGTTGAAAACCTTGTGCTCCTTGGAGTGCATGGCTTCCTGGCCGATAAAGGCACCAATCTCTTTCTGCATGACGGGATCAGCAATCTGGTCGCGGATATTGCGCATACTGGTCACGAAGAAGAACTCACCTTCCGGGAAGAGCGAGGACAGATTGCTCAGGAAGTGGGTCAGAAAAGGGTCGTTGTGCATCCAGTACTTGGGCACATCGTTGAACTCGAAGTCCATGCGGCGGACGGGGAAGCTGGCCTTGATCTTGGCTTGAGCAGTCATGCTGTGGCTCCTGTGCATATCATCTTGGCTGTCGGGCCGTGACCGCAGGCGGTCTTTACGGCTAGCATTCCGGTCGCTCACCGGACAGCGTTGGACACTTTCTGTTCGTCTTCATTGAATGTGTCATTGGACGATGTAAGTATTGCCAGCCTTCCCGAGCGGCCGCTAGGTCAGAACGGGCCAAAAACGAGTCAAAACAGTTACCCAGGGCCAGCCTTCATGCCGACTGTCGATTTGCACCAGCCCGCCATCCCCGTGAACTATGCCCGCCAGTTGGTGGAGCTGTGTGCCCGCTGGCATGTGGCGCCGCAGGAACTGATGGAGGGCACGGCGCTGGCGCGTCTGGACCCAGCCTCCACCGATGCCCGCCTGACGCCGCTGGAGTTCAATATTCTGGTTGACCGCGCCCTGCGCCTCACTGGTGAGCCGGCGCTGGGCTATCACTTCGGCCTGCAGACCAAGCTCTCGGCCCATGGTTTCTTGGGCTATGCCGTGATGACCAGCGCCACTCTGGGCGATGCCATCAGCCTTACCGAGAAGTTCTTTTCCACCCGCAGTGGTGCGCTGGCGCTCAGGTTTTTTGTGGAGCAGGGCTCGGTGCCGGGTGGCACCGCCGATGTGGCCGTGGTGCAGATAGACAGCACGGTGGATATCAAGCTGCCCTTTGCTTTTCCCTTTGAAAGCCTCTTGGTTGGCCTGTGCCATGCCGGGGCCTATATCACCGGTAAAGACAGCATGGAGGCGGAAATCTGGCTGGATTTCCCGGAGCCGGCCTATTACGCCGCCTGTGCCCATCTGCTGCCCTGCCCGATTCGTTACGGCAAAAGCGTCAATCAACTGCGCTTCCCTGCCGTCCTGCTGCAACAGCCCCTGCTCATGGCCGATGCCACCGCCTCCTTGCTGGCACGAGAACAATGCGAGCGCGAGCTGGCCGCATTGTCCAGCCAGCCGCTGGTATCGCGCGTGCGCGCCCTCCTCGGTGAGGATCTGGGTGCTATGCCGGATCTGGAAAGCGTGGCGGCGCGCTGCTGCATGTCGGCGCGCAGCCTGAAGCGCAAGCTGGCCGAGCATGGGGTGAGCTTTTCCGAGCTGGCGGCAGATATGCGCCGCGACGAGGCTTTTGTGCTTTTGGCAGAAGGCCGCTTGAGTATCGAGCAGATTGCCGGTCGTCTCGGCTATCGCGATCCGGCCAACTTCACCCGCGCCTTCAAGGCCTGGACCGGCGAAACCCCGCGCCAGTACCGCGAGCAGCGTCGCGCCGGTCTGCGCAGCCTCTGATTTCATTGGCGAGTGCATGGTGTTGCTTCACCGGTTGGGCTGCGCTGATCTGGCTTTGTGGGTCTGGTTTCGTAGGTCGGGCTTTACCGAAGGGTATGCTTTAGCGCAGCCCGACCCCACTACGGCGTAGGGTGTGCAAAACCGCAGGTTTTGCGCACGCGTAACGGGACTTACGCTGCCAGTACTCTCTGTTTCACGGTATGACGCGTGCGCAAGCGGTGCTTGCACACCCTACGACCTCTACAAAGGCCGCTCCGGAAGCCCCTCCCACATACAAGTCTTATGCCCCAGCAGTTCCTCACAATGACCATCACGCCGCCATGTCGGCCGCCAATGACGGCTTGGGGCGGCTCGTCATTGGCGGCATAATCCTGCACCCTTCCACCCCTGTTTTATGGAGCCCCCCATGTCCGGCATTTCCCTGAGCCGTTATCTCGTCGAGCAGCAGCGTGACAACGCACTCATCACGCATGAGCTGCGCCTGCTGTTGGAGACGGTGGCATCTGCCTGTAAGGCCATAGGCGTGGCCATCGGCAAGGGCGAGCTCGCAGGCGTGCTGGGCGGTGCTGGCACCGACAATGTGCAGGGCGAGGCGCAGAAAAAACTGGATGTGCTGTCCAACGACATCCTCATCCAGTCCAAGCAGGCCAATGGCACGCTGGCCGCCATGGCCTCCGAGGAAATGGACGAGATTTATCCCATTCCTCCCGAATATCCGCGTGGCGATTACCTGCTGTTGTTTGATCCTCTCGACGGCTCTTCCAATATCGATGTGAATATTTCCGTCGGTACCATTTTTTCTGTGCTGAAGAAAAAAGGCAGCAAGGAAAGGAAGGCGACCACAGAAGATTTCCTGCAGCCTGGCACCGAACAGATTTGTGCCGGCTATGCCGTTTATGGTCCGTCCACGCAGCTGGTGCTGACGCTGGGCAAGGGCGTGGATTGCTTTACGCTGGATCGTGAGCAAGGCGAATTCCTGCTTACGCATCCGCAGATGAAAGTGCCGGAAGACACGAAAGAATTTGCCATCAATATGTCCAACCAGCGCTTCTGGGAAGCGCCGGTGCAGCGCTATGTAGAAGAACTGCTCATGGGCAAGGCTGGTCCGCGCGAAAAAGATTTCAATATGCGCTGGGTGGCTTCCATGGTGGCAGATGTGCACCGCATTCTCACGCGCGGCGGCATCTTCATGTATCCGCTGGACAGCAAGACTAAAGAAAAGGGCGGCAAGCTGCGCCTGATGTACGAAGCTAATCCCATGGCCATGCTGATCGAGCAGGCCGGCGGTGCCGCCACCACGGGGCGTGAACGCATTCTCGGTATGAAGCCGGCGGAATTGCATCAGCGTGTGCCCGTGATATTGGGTTCCAAAAACGAAGTTGATCTGGTGATGGCCTATCACGGCTAGTTCGTGATGGTGGTAGTCGCCCTCAGACACAGGTTTATAAAACAAGAAATGTTCAATACCGAGACAGTTCTTCCTGACGCCGAACGCGCCTACGTCAAACTCATGATGGGTGTGGTGGGGCGCGGCTTGGTCGCCGCCAGCCAGACCGATGAAGTGATACGCCGTGAGATATCGGCTTATCCAACCGGTTTCGTGGTGCGTATGACAGTGCAGCCTTCCGGGCCTGATTTCACCGCCCGGGTACAGGCCGACGGCACGCTCACGCTGCTCAAGGATTTCTCGGGCAAGCCTGATCTTTGCGCCCGCTTCAAACATATGTCGCACGCCATGCTTGTGCTTTCTTTTCAGGAAGGCACGGCACGCGCTTTTGCCAACGACCGTCTTTATGTCGATGGCGATGTTTCGCATGCCATACGTCTTGTGCGTTGCCTCACGCGTATGGAAGTGCTGATTCTGCCCAAGTTCGTGGCCGAGCGTGCGGTGAAGCGTTATCCCGCAATTACGCTGGGCGAGAAACTCGGTCTGGCAACGCGGATTTATGGTCGCGTAGTAGCGAATTTGTTGAAAGGCGCCTAAAGCGCTGCTGCGCGTCGGCCCTGCTTCGTTTTAAACAGACTCAGATGCTCATTTACTGATTTGTAAACTCCGCTTCTTCGTCTGTTTCTGCCTTGCATGGTTCTAGCTCGCGATGCTTTGAAAAGACTTACACGAAAGGTTGAACACAAAAATGGCCAAACCGTATTACGAATTTTTCTGTCCCGTGAAAGTGATTGCCGGCCACAAGGCGCTGGAACACATTCCTTTCGAGCTTTCCATGCTGCAGTCTGTTCGCCCCATGGTGATTACCGATAAGGGCGTGGTGAGTGTGGGTCTGCTCAAGCATATTGAAGCCGCCTTTGCGGGTGCGGAAGCTACGATTGCGGCCGTGTTCGATGATGTGCCGCCGGACAGCAGTATGCAGACCGTGCGCAATGCCGCAGCGGCTTATCGCGCAGCTGATTGCGATGCCATTATCGCCGTCGGCGGTGGCTCGGTGATCGACACCTGCAAGGCCGTGAATATTCTGGTGTCTGAAGGTGGCGATGATCTTTACGCTTTCTCCGGCGCGCACAATCTCAAGCGTCCGCTCAAGCCGCTGTTTGTAGTCCCGACTACAGCAGGCACTGGTTCCGAAACCACGGCCGCTGCCGTGATTTCCGATACCGACAAGGGCGTGAAAGTGCCCTTCATGTCCTACTTCCTCATGCCCCATGCTGCGATTCTTGATCCGCGCATGACGCTGACGCTGCCGCCGCATATCACCGCCATGACCGCCATGGATGCCATGACGCATGCAGTGGAATCGTTTACCTGCCTCGCCGCCAATCCCATCAGCGATGCCTACGCCACCGGCGCCATCCGCAAGATCAGCGAGAACCTGCTCCGCGTCATGGACAACCCGGCTGATGCCGATGCCCGCCTTGAGCTGGCACAGGCTTCCACCATGGCCGGTATCGCCTTCTCCAATGCCATGGTCGGTCTGGTGCATTCATTGGGCCATTCGCTGGGCGCGGTTGCCCATCTGCCGCACGGCCTGTGCATGAATCTCTTTCTGCCCTATGTGCTGGAGTACAACCAGGACGTGAATGGCGAGCGTATCGGCGAGCTGCTGCTGCCGCTGGCGGGGGCTGATGTTTATGCCACTACCCCCAAGGATCAGCGCGCGAAAAAGGCTATTGCCACCATCCGCGCCATGCGCGATGAGCTCTATAACCGCTGCAAGCTGCCGCGCACCCTCAAGGAAACCGGCAAGGTGACGGAAGACCAGTTGGCGGCCGTGGCCGACCTCACCGTCAATGACGGCTCCATTATCTTCAATCCCAAAGAAACAGATCGGGAAGAGGCGCTGGCCATCCTCAAGCGCGCCTGGGCCTGAGTCCGGTTTCTTGTATGAAAAAGGCCGCCCTCGGGGCGGCCTTTTTGTTCATAAAACGTGCAGTTCGTCGGCATGACCGGAAAAGAGGGCTGGCAGCCAAGATTTTGCACCGCCGTTCAGTTTTCAGGCGGACCGGTCTTTGGGTAAGGTTGGCCCTCGTTCATTCAACCGGGTATGCCAGGCAAGGCGTTGATCCCTTTATACGGAGTCATCGTCATGCGTCTTGTGCAAGACTTGGTGCTGCTCGCCTGTCTGTTGTTCACTTTCAATACGGCCAATGCCGCCAATCTCACCAGCCCGCTGCAAGAGCTGTGGTCGCGTGTACAGGGCACGCTCAATAAGGTTGTCGCTGATAGCCGACGCAACTAAACCCGATCAGGAGGCCTGCGAGTGTGGGCCTTTGTGTTCCTGACGCTCCCGGCTGTGCTCGGCGGCGTTGCGGCTTGCCTCCGCTTCGCGCATTTGTTGCAGCCTTTCATAAGCCTGGCGTTGCGCCGCACTGCGGCTGCCAAAAGCCGGGTCTGGCGTGCTGCGGTACTGACCACTGCCCGGTACCAAGGGCGTGATGTCTGCCGCCACAGATTTTTCCGCATGAATGCTGATCACGGTCGGACGCTGCAAAGGCAGGGCAGGCTCCGGCTCTGAGGGGGCACTTTTCTCTCGTCTGCCAGTCCAGCGTGCGTGCAGGCTCAGCCAGAGCTGCTCCCATTTTTCTTTCAGCATTTTTCTCATGGCGGCGACCTCGGTTTTGCTTTTTGCCATGGCATGTTGTAGCACCGCGTTTGGCGGCCATGCGTTTAGTCCTGCTGTGATTTTGTAGACGGCTGTAGCCGCCGGCGTGGCGGTGCAGGGCTTGCGCTCAGGTGGGGTGGCGCCGATGTTGCGGCGTGCATATGGGCTGTAATGACTGCTCCGTGATCCCTCTTGACTTGTGCGTACGGGACGAGAATCATTCGCTTCGCATGCCCACACAGGCCGAAAAACTCGCCTGCAAGTTCTAGCTCTAGCCAGATCTCCAGTTCCGTTTCCCTGTTCCGGTTCCATGCACTACCCGGGCACTCGTGCCCAATCTCAACATGTTTTACAGGTATACAAAAAATGGCAACAGGCACCGTGAAGTGGTTTAACGACACCAAGGGTTTTGGCTTCATCAAGCAGGACGACGGCGGCGAAGATCTGTTCGCGCACTTCTCCGAAATCAAGGCTGACGGCTTCCGTTCGCTGGCTGAAGGTCAGAAGGTTTCCTTCGATGTGACCATGGGCCAGAAGGGCAAGCAGGCTGCCAACATCAAGCCCATCTGAGCGGCTGATGCTTCATAAAAAACCCGGCTTGAGCCGGGTTTTTTATTGGGCATTGTTTATGGTGTTGCTGTCGCAGGCGCGGCTTCATGCGTATTTTCGCAGTAAGGTATTTTCCGCGAAATCTTCATGCTTCTTTCAGGCCTTGCGTAGAGCCCGTATGCCTTGCCGGCGCTGGCCGGCATCCAGCCAAGGGCGCGTGGGCCAGAGCAGCTTCCAGGTCATGAGATAAGCGCCCTTGAGGCTGAGTCCGCGCAGGCCGTCCGGGCGTAGCGCGCTAGCGAAATAGCCTTTGCGCAGCAGGTCCTGGTGTTCGCGATTCAGGAAGTCGGCTATTTCTTCGAATTCGCGGCCCGCGCTAAGCGTTGCAAGCTCGCCCGGGCGCTGCTTGCGCAGAAGCAGCGCCGCCTGCATCAATGCCCGGGCATCGCGTATGGCGGGGAGCCGATAACACTGCTTGTAGGGGAGCGCAGGAAAAATCCCGAGCTGAGTCGAGTTATTGCTGCTGAGCACGCTGCCATCGGCATAGACCTGTGTGAACTCCAGCATATTCACTTCCTGCATGGCGTTGGCTGAGGTGGCGACGGTGGCGACCAGACCGTTGTCGTGGCGATAGAGGCTGACGAAAGTTTTGGCGTGGCTAAGCGTGAGTTGTGACGAGCCGAGATAGGCAAAGTTCATGGCCAGCAGATCGTTATGCCAGCCGCGGAACTCTTCATTGCGCTCGGCCAGAAAAGCTTCGGCCGGCAATTGCTGCAGGCGGTAATCCGCCGTGATGCCCTGTTGTTTCCAGATCAGCAAAGGTGCCAGTACATGCAGGGCGATCACCATGCCGATGGCGATGCTGAGACACCAGCTGAAAATCGTGATGAGTAAGTCCATGACCCTGCCTGCAAAAAATAAAGCCTGACGATAAGCCAGTGCCGGCTGCCATGCAGCGCCGGTGAGAGGAATTAGGGCAGCGTTTGTCAGTGCTGCGGCCCAAAAGAAAACGGGGCTCTGGACCCCGTTTTCTTTTGCGGCTTTTTTGCCGGGCCGGTCGAGGCTCAGTTATGGGAAAGGCGGGCAGTTTTTGCAGAATATTTGTCGGCGCCCAAGCGGTGCTTGCCGGAGCTGCGTTTGAGGGCGACGGCTTTTGCCTTGGGATTTCCGGCCTGTTGCCGGCTCAGGGCATGATCGAGGCGTTCGCGCGTACTTTCCAGCAATTGTCCGGCGCGGCTGCCGCGTAAGGAGTTGCTGACCTGATTGGCTTTTTCCTTGGCGATTTCCCGTCCGAGGTCCGCCGAGGTGAGAGCGATTTTCTTCAGTCGGCTGATGATGCTGATGTTCTTTTCCATGATGCTTGCCTCCTGCAAGGTCCGTTGATGGCCCCGGACCCGGGGCCTGTAAAGCCAGCCACTCCTGTGGCCGGACAAGTTTTCCATTGTTCTCGCTGCGGCGAATTAAACAAGGTTTTACATGACGGTTTTATAGACGTCCTTGTTACAAGCTTAAGCAACTGGCCGGCCTTCAGGCCGCGGAGGCCTTGGCCAGTGTCTCCTGCGCCAGGAATTTCTCCGGGTGCCGGCGTGCTTCGCGTATCGCTTGCCAGGCCGGATACAGCCAGCGCTTTCGCTCAGGCACCAGCGGCCAGATCAGGCGCAGGCCCAAGGAGAAAGCCTTGAACTGGATTTCCTCGCTGCGGCTGAGTTCGATACCGAATTTCTGGCGGAAGCTCTTCGGCATGCCGGCGCGGCCGCAAATCCAGCTGATATGGCCCAGCGGCTTGCGCAGTTGCACCCATAACACTTGCGGAATTTTCGAGCCGGGTGGCAGCGGGCGCTCCACAAAGTAAGCACGGTTCATTACGTAATCCAGCGTTTCATTATGCTCGGTACGCTCCGCCACCATCATGTCCACATAGGCCCAGTAGGCGGTCGTATCGGCCGGCATATCGACATCACGCACGCCCATCTGGCGACCGAGTTGCAGCCATTCGCTGTACAGCTGTTCTTTTTCAGCCTGTGTCAGAGGGCGGCCCTCGATGAATTCGCCCAGCGCCACGAAGAGCACATAGGCGCTGATATGCACCCAGAGATAGGGCTCGGGATTGAGCGCGAAATAGGGTTTGCCGTCATAGCCTGTGCCCTTGATGGCTCGATGCTGTTCGCGCAGCTTGTTGCCATATTCCAGAACACCGGCCGGTGTGTTGTAGACCACGGGCCAGAGCAGATCGATGGAGCGGCGCAGGCGGCCGTAAGGGTCAGTCTTGAAGACGGAATGATCGCCCACGCCCTTGCCCACTACCGGATGTGCCACTTGCACCACCGAACCCCCGCCCAGAAACAGCAGATGGCGGGCGTCGCCAAAATAACGCCACATCAGGGACTCGGGGCCCAGTATCTGGCGGGTGTCGTAGGCGGGAAGGCTCATGGTCTGTCCTTACTGATATGGCGATGCTGAAGTGGCAGTAGGGCAGTGATACGAAAACGGTTTTTTGTAGCATCGGATTTTTATCATCAGGGCTCAGGCGAGTAATTAGCGGGAAGCACCAGCTTTGTTGGCGGATTAGGTGCGCTCAAGCAGGGCCTTCGAATGCGATGGTGGTAGTACTGAACCTGGGATTTTTTGCGGGTACTGCAAGTGCATCGGACAGTGATGACCGCTTCTATGTAATGGGCAGTTTTGGCCTGGATCGCTACGACACCGGCGAGATCAAGCAGTCCATGAATGAGCAGCTTGCCATCTACAGCGCCATTCTGGGCGCGAGCGCTTATGCCAATAACGATGAGGTGGGTTTTTCTTTTTCTGTGGGGCGGCTATCAGTTCAACTCTTGGCGAGCGCTGGAGGCTTTTTATCGTGGCTATGGCAGGGCAGAGCCCGAGTTGTATGCAGCCAACAAGATCGGTGCGTATGTCTCTGAGCAAGTGATGCTCAAGGCATCCGGTTTTGAGCTGGGTCTGGTGGCCACTTGGCCGGTTACACCAGAGTTTAGTTTGCTGGCGCGTGTAGACGGCGTGAATCTCAAGAGCGAGGTTGAGTTCACGCATAGCTCTGCCTTGAGCGCGGACTTCAGTCAGAGCGTGGATGACACTAAATTCACGCCGGGCTTTGGTCTTGGCGTCCAGTATGATTACGGCTACGGTTTTTTGGTGCGTGGCGAATATCAGCGCATGGAGGCTGAAGTGGAGTTTCCCGTGCGCATAAAAAAGCCCGGCTTCTGCCGGGCTTTTTTATGGATGAGAGATTTTCAGAAAGCGCCGGCGACTAATGCCTGATCTTTTTTCAGGCCCCAGCCATCAGTCTTGAGAGCGCTGGCGCCTTCCAGTTTTTCTGGCAGCAGGGTGAGCGTGTAGAACACATCGCGGGCCACACAGATTTCATAAATCAGTGTGTAGTCCCCGGCAGGAAGAGGAATGCCGACCGGGATTTCTTCTTCCGGCGAGCCCAGTACCAGTTCGCCGCCTTCCGGAATGCTGAAGGGAATTTTCAGAGTGCGCTGAGCGCGCTTGTCGGCGGAGAAGCGCTCGGGGGTGCGCACAATCACATCAGCGCCGAATTCTTCGTCAGAGAGCGGGTCCATCACGGCAATGCCGTCTTCCCAGCGCAGGCCCTGGGTCCGATTGCCTTCGCCCAGTTCCAGTTCGGCGTCCTCGCAATCACGGGCGCGCAGCCAAAGGTGGCTGTCGGAGATGGTGAGGTCGAGTCTGCGTTCCATGGGCGGTTCCGGTCGGGGGTTTGAGGCGGGCGGCGATTATGCGGCAGTGCTGCGGCCGGAGCACGTTTTCCTTCTCTCAGAGATATTGCTGCAGCCACTGCCGGAATTGTGCCGGCGGCAGGGCGCCCGCAAGGCGCGCCACTTCGCGGCCCTGGCGGAAAATCATCAGAGTGGGAATGCTGCGTATGGCAAAGCGCTGGCCCAGTTCAGGTACGGCTTCGGTATCCACTTTGGCGAAGCGGGCACGGGGCTCCAGTGCGGCAGCTGCTTGCTCGAATACAGGCGCGAATTGTCGGCAGGGCCCGCACCAAGGCGCCCAGAAATCTACGACGACGGGCAGGTCGGCACTGATATGGGCGTCGAAGTTGCGGCTGTCCAGTGTCACCGGCGCCGCCGTGAACAAAGCTTCTTTACAGGCGCCGCATTTGCCGCCCTCGCTCATGCGCTCGACGGGAACGCGATTCTTGCGATGGCAATGTGGACAGGTGATGAGCAGGGTCGAGGTCATGGCAATGTTTCAAAGTGGCGTTGCCGCTTAGCTGGGGGCGTGACCGACAAATGCAAGCATGGTTCAGAGTATGTGTTTGAGCAGCGCCTGCACATGCGAGTTTTCAATGCCGATGCGCAGACCGGCTACATAGCGGTTGAGCAGGTTTTCTATCCACACGCGCTCGCAGCTGAAGTGTTCCAGCACAAAGGCATCGGCAGCCACGCGATAGCTGACTTCAAGACGTACGCGGTTCATCTCGCCTCGGGGGGAAATCAGCAGGGAGGCGTTATCCAGCTTGGCGTTTATCTCCACCTCGTCAATCACGCCTATGTCCTCAAAATACTTGTTGAGCAGCAGCTTCACGCCGGCTTCGCGCAGTGAGTCCAGAACCATGTCAGGCGCCCTGTTGGAGTTAAGGGGTTCACCATAACCAAGGATGGCGGCGCTGTCTGCAGCGCAAAGCTGGGCGTGCCGGCGTGGCCGGCGCTATAGTCGAGGCACTTATCGGGTGGGTTTATTCATGCGCTGGCGTTTGATCGTTTTCGCCTTCTTGCTGCTGTTTGCTGCCGGCTTTCTGCTTTTGCATTTTGGGGGCTGGCTGGATTTCGGCCAGATCAAAGCGCATCACGGCCAGTTGCAGGGCTGGGTGGCGGCCCGGCCGCTGCTCGCACATATCGGCTTTTTTGTGTTTTTCGTCGTGGCGACGGCGCTGTCCATTCCGGTGGCCACGGTGCTGACGCTGCTGGCTGGCTCTGTTTTCGGTTTCTGGCAGGCGCTATTGCTGGTGTCGTTTGCCAGTAGTGCGGGCGCCACACTGGCCATGCTGCTGTCGCGTTATTTCCTGCGTGAGCAGGTGGAAAAACGCTGGCCGCGTTGGGTGGCTCCCATCAACCGGGGGCTGGAAGATGGCGGCATCCTCTATCTATTGGCCCTGCGCCTCGCGCCCACGCCACCCTTCTTTGTGGTGAATCTCCTGCTCGGCCTGACACGTGTGCCGGCTTGGCGATTTTTTATCGTCAGCCAGATCGGCATGCTGCCGCTGGATGTGGTGTTCGTGAATGCCGGCCATGCCCTGGCCAGCATCAACGCGCCGGAAGATGTGCTGGATGCCGGCACCCTGACCGTGCTGGCCGTGGCTGCTCTGCTGCCCCTGCTTTTGCGCTGGCTGATGAAGTCGCGCATGAAAGTGCCAGACCCGGCACCGGACTGAATGAAAAAGCCCGGCACTGCCGGGCTTCCCCTATGCGTTTCAGGGGCATGGTGGCAGTCTGCAAAGCCGCTGCCCACGAGCGCGCGGCGTGAGACGAGCCGATGAGGTGAGCGGGGGATGGCGACAGGGCCAAGAGCTTGACGCGATGGGTTTTGAGGACGTCTGGGCCGGATTCCCCACGAACAAGGATGATGCTTGCAGGCAGAAGCACTTGACTTGCCCAATTTTGCTGTCAATATCGCCCACGCATGCCATACAGGCAGAAAGCCTTCTCGTTTCGTTCTCGCTCTTGCCAGTCCGTCCAGTCCGTCTTTACCTGTACTGCTCCGCACTTCCCGGGCATTTGCCCGATCAACTGTTATACAAGGTATAAATATCATGGCTACCGGCACGGTTAAGTGGTTCAACGACACCAAGGGTTTCGGCTTCATTACTCAGGACGATGGTGGCGAAGACCTGTTCGCTCACTTCTCCGAAATCAAGGCTGACGGTTTCCGTTCGCTTACCGAAGGTCAGAAGGTTTCCTTCGACGTGACCCAGGGCCAGAAAGGCAAGCAAGCCTCCAACATCCGCCCTGTGTGATGTTACTGGTCTAGAAAAAAGCCCGGCATAGCCGGGCTTTTTTATGCGCGCAATTTGCGTGCGCTCTGCGTGTGTTTTGCTTTCTTGAGCAGTCGCTGCGCATAGCGCAGCTTCAGATTACTAATCACGCTTCTCCTCACGCCTCTTCTACTCTGTGTGCTTGTGGAGGCTGTGATGAGGGGCTTTTGCTGCGCAGGTTTTAGCGGAGTGTGGAAATATGTTCAGGGATTGAAAGCGGCATGTCCCACGCAGGCGACAGATCAAAATAAAAGCCCGGTATGACCGGGCTTTGTTTTTCGGCGAGAGCAGGTCTTAGCGGAAGCTGTAACGCAGGCCGGCGGTGTATTGCAGATTGCGGTATTCATTGTCGAACTGGCCGCTGGCATCGAGCACGGCGGCGAAATCTGGCGTGAAGTTGTAGTAAAGGCCCAGTGCTGCATCCACAGCGATATAACCATCACTGCTCTCAGCGGGAGAGGTGGAGGCATCCTGATAGCTGGTGCTCAGGCGATTAAGGCTGAGGGCGGCATCGGCATGCAGCTGCAAGGCCGGCAGAATTTCATGATGCCAGCGCAGACCGCCACGCAGGCCCAGCAGCCAGGTGTCGTCCAGCGCGCTAACGCCGTAAAAGCGGGCGCCGCTATTGAGATAAGTGCCCTCGGTGTCTTGCTCGGTATCGCTGCTGTAGACGACCGAGGCGCCCAGCAGCCAGTCCAGGCCCTCGCCGCTTTCAAAAACCGCTTCGGCGCCCAGGCGCAGGGCGCTGCCGACATCGTAGGTATTCTGCTCAATAGCAATAACGTTGCCGCCGCGATTCTGGCTGCTGGTCATTTCCTGCTCGATCTTGAGCTGGGTATAGCCGGCTTCCACATTGATGACGGGGCTGGCGAGGACGGCGCTGCTGCTGGTTAGCAGGGCAAGGGCAAGGAGGTGGCGGCTTGGACGGGGCATGATGGAGATTCCGTTCTTGTTATGGGCTGGGGAAACCTTAGCGGAGTTTTGCGGTGGGAGGAATCGGGCGCAAGTCCGATAGTCGCAGCCCGCTTGGCCGGTGCAAAATAGCCAGTGCAAAATGACGGCGCAGTAGGCGGCGCAATCCTGCATCTGCCCCTGCATGCTCAGTCAGATCATTACCCCATCCGGCCTATGACCATCGCGCTAGTGATAGCGAGGCCCTGAACAACAGAACTACCGGTGCCCATCATGCTGGCCGAACTTGAAGCCCTTATCCGTCTCACGCCCGATTTCCCGCAAGCAGGTATTCTGTTTCGCGATATCAGCCCGCTGCTGAAAACGCGTTTGAACGACACCATCGATGCCATGGCTAATCTTTTTAGCGAAGTAGAGTGGAAAGAAATAGATGCGATTGTCGGCATTGAGTCACGTGGTTTCATTCTGGCGTCGGCCATGGCCTATGCCCGCGGCAAGGAGCTCTTGCTGGTGCGCAAACCCGGCAAGCTGCCGCCGCCTCTGCATACGGTTTCTTACACCCTGGAGTACGGACAGGATTCTTTGCAGATGTCTTCGCAGTTTGCGGCGGCCCGTGTGCTGGTGGTGGATGATGTGCTGGCCACGGGCGGCACCTTGCGCGCTACCTGTCAGCTCTGTGAGCAGGCCGGCCATCGCATCAGTGGCATCGTGACCCTGATTGATCTGGCGGCGCTCAATGATTTTCACTGGGGCGATCTCGCGCCGCGCGCCTGCTTCCGGTACTGACCGATGCGTAAATTATTGATTGTCATGGCGCTGCCCGAAGAGAACGACGGCAATCTTCTGGGCCAGCACGGTCATGAAATTCTCTATACCGGTGTGGGCAAGGTGAATGCCACGCTCAAGCTCACTGAAGTGTTGGCCACGCGGAATCGGGATGACGTGCTGGTGGTGAATCTGGGCTCTGCCGGTTCGCATCATATGAATGCCGGGCAGGTGGTGTGCGCGCAGCAGTTTTTCGAGCGCGATATGGATGCCACGGCTTTAGGGTTTGCACTGGGGCAAACACCTTATGAAGACGATATTCATCTGGATTACGGCATCGCGCTGCCGGGCTTGCCGAAGGCCATCTGTTTCAGTGGCGATAGCTTTGTCACAGAAAAGCATCCGCAGCTTACATTGGAAGTGATCGATATGGAGGCCTATGCCCTGGCTAAGGTCTGTCGGCATTTTGCAGTACCGTTTTGCTCCTTGAAGTTCATTACGGATGGGGCAGATGGAGCGGCGGCCAGCGAGTGGCGTGATGCGGTGCGCTTGGCGGCGCAGCATTTGAGTGAGGCGCTCACAATACTGGAAAAGCAGTTGGCCTAGAGCGCTTTGGAGTGGTGTAAAAAGGGCGCCTTGCGGCGCCTTTTTTATTTGAACTGGTAGCGTAGTCCCGCGTTGTATTGCAGATTGCGATAATCCTCTGCCAAGTAGCCGCCGGCATCCAGAACCACATCAAGATTAGGTGTAATGGCGTAATAAAAGCCTAGTGCGGCATCCAAGGCCAGATAGCGGTCATCGTCAGTAATGGTTCGGGTGACCTGAACAAATTGCGTGATCTGGGAGTTATTGGGGTCAATCATGAGCTCCGTGCTTTCTTCCGAAAAGCTGTAGCGCCACTGATTGAGACTAAGGCTGGCATCGGCATGCAGGCGCAGCTTCTGCGTAAGCTTCTGCTGCCAGCGCAGGCCTCCATGCAGGCTGAAGCTATACATCTCGTCCAGTGCATCTGGCTCATTGAAAAGGGTTAGTGCCAAGCCCGGAATGAACGCTTCAAAATCACTGTCTCTCTCGGCATCGGCGCTATAGGCCGCAGTCAGGCCGGCAATCCATTCCAGATTCTCCCCCGCACTCCAGCCGGCCTCTGCACCCAAGCGGAAGGCATTGCCGGAATCGAAAGTGTCTTTGTGGTGATCGAGGATAAGGCCGCCCAGGTACTGGCTTTTATTGATCTCGTGCTCAAGCTGGAATTGCGTATAGCCGGCCTCCACCCGGAAGACAGGGGCAGCGATGGTGATGCTGGTGGCGGTTAGCAGCGTGAGTGCGGCAAGTGAGCGGGCAAGAGACACAGGAAGCTCCGGAGCAGGGAAATGCGGGCGGCACCTTAGCGGAGTTTTTGTAGGGTTGGAATTGCGGAGTTTACGGGGAAGTTGTCTGGATGAGGCGGGTGAGGTACTTCGCGACGGGCTTCTGTTGTTTCTCTGCGAGGGCGTTGCGCCGCATGTGTTTTTTCTCCGCGACTTGCTTCTGCTGATGCTTCGTATCGCGTTGCGCCTCGCCCGCGGGGCCTCACTTTCCTTTGCATTCGCCTGCGGATGCGTAAGCAAAGGAAAGGCGACCCGGGCCATTCGCCGACGCTTTGCGTCGGTGCCCTGTGCTGCTCAGGTTCTGGCGGGGGCTGCGGAACTCGCCTTTGCTGCGCAAAGACTCAGACACGTCCTCGCCCTGATCCGCCAGCCCCTTCCGCTGCTCGGCTCACTCTACGGGAAGTTGAAAAGCACGCGTCGCTACGCTCGCTGAAAGCAAAGCCAAAGCAGAACAAGACAATGGAGTGGCGCAATGCGCCACTCCATTTTTAATTCGTCGTCCCGGCGAAGGCCGGGACCCAGTGACTTTGCTTTTGGTTTTCACAGAAGAAGAAAAGAGCACCGCCGCTTTGCTCTTGAACCCCCATTGAGCCTGCCGACCGGAACAAGACCGGCCAAGGGGAATTTGTACAGGGATGTACAAATTAGCGCAGGTGAGGAGGGGTGGAGGGCAATTAAGGCGAAGCATGCTTCGCTCGCCCGTAACGCCGCGCGCGTGCAAGCGCGTGGCCGGCCCGCTTCAGCGGACGAATCTGCGCGACCCTTCGACGCCGGTTTTGTGGAGGGAGGGAACCCGCGAAGCGGGCAGGTGACGGGGGGTGCGCGGGAAGTCCAGAGGGGTCGCCGTACCCCAAGAGTACTTCCTGCGGGGCGCACGCGGTCCCTTTGGGCCTGTCCGGCGAGGACGTGCCCTATCAAATAAACAACGGGGACTTAAAAATTGATTTGAAATGCGGCGCAATGCCCTTCGGTTATTGCGCCCTACGCGTGCTATATGTCAAATGCGCGTTCATCTGATATATCAAGTGCGCGCCAGTACATTTTATGAATGCGAATACTCTGAGCCTTTTTTGCCTCACTTCGAGACACAAGGGGTTGGTCAATGTAAGACCACAAATAAGTATCCGTGGCATTAAGTTTTAGGCCGATTAGGCCGACTCTATAGAAGCACTGAATCAGGGCGGAGGTGACCTCTCCATCAGTTGCCTCTTTCTTGTCAAAGTAAGAGGCGATTATCTTTCCAAGCTCATCTTGGAATTTGCTCTCATACACTTTGCAGATGGTCTCGGAGAACTTGTTTGATTCAGTTGTCAGGTTTGTTCGGCCAAAGTTGCTTTGGTGGCCTCGAAGACAGTTAACGGACTCCTTAAGTGAAGGATAAATCCCCTCCCACTCTTCGAATAGCGAGTTTAGTCGCTTCTTTGAGTAGATGGCTTCGCCAGCCTTTAGAGATCGCCAAGATATTCTTGGTGAGTCAATTGCCTGAAGAAGACATTCGTTCACAAACTGCATTACATCTCTTGGGCGGCTCGCCGTTCGATCTAATATGTATGCATTTGCTTCTGTTTCCCATTTTGCTGTTGGGAAGATGTCACTGAAGTGAATGTCTTGCTTTGTATATTGCCTCTCAAATACTTTGTTAATTCTTATGTCTATTAGGCTTAAAAGGTCGTTTCGGGCCCATTTAAGCGGAAGCATGTAAGATTCGTATTTTTCTTCCTGAAATCCGTTGTCTCTTGTTTTTTCGAAGACTTGTTGTAATAAGTCAACGCGCAAGGCGATGATAATTTTTGCGGGCTTTATTTTTCTAAATGTTTTTATTTCCTCTATTAGGGCTCTAATGAGTCTGCAGCGAGTTTCAGTATTGGCCCAGTTCTCATCAAGCTGATCAATCAGTATGTAATGCTTTCGCTTTTCATCATCGAATATGTCTTCGGCAAGAAGCTTAATTACATCGCTCAGCTCTTTTGTCTGTATTTGATTTACGATGTCAGAGGCCTTTTCGGTAAGCTCAACTCTTTCTGAGTCGGATAGCTTCTTTACGGCGCCTAAATCTATGTCTGAGCCACCGAATATTGCTTTAAACTTGGCTGCAACTTCGCCTTCAAGTTTTTTGGTTATCTCTCTAATTCGAACTTCGGTTTTCTCCCAGAATTTGTCTCCCCAAGTTCGAAGATATTCTATTGCTTTTCTTTTGGCTTGGTTCCTGCTGAATATTGCTTCAAATGTTTGAAGCATTTTTGATTGTTTTTGCTCGTTGTCGAGGTCGTATCTTAGCTTTAATAGTTCAACAGCTAAGATGTGGCGCCACAGAAGTCTGTAAAAAAGATCTAAGTTAACGTTTAGCTCTTCAAGAACTTTTATTATTTTCGAGTTCTCGATGTATTTAAAAGATATTTCGTTTGGATCAAGTTTTTTGCAGTGAGGCTCTGTTGCTTCAATGCGAAGTAATAGTGCGCTTTTGCCAGCGCCAGTTCTTCCAAGAACTATCGCTTCCGGCGAGTTGCAGCTAAGAAGCTGATCAATGTCGCCATTATTTATAAAGCATTCCTGTAGAAAATCGGCATCAGTTTCGGCATCAAGCGCGCCAATTTTTGTGTTCTTTCTTATTTTTATGGACGTATCCTTGTTCATAGGTTATTCCCGTTTAGGCATATAAATATATTTATGGCGGATATTTTTCCATAAAAAAACGGGGCATCAAATGATGCCCCGTTTTTCAACCACCAATCTTCTTATACTTAATCCGATGCGGTCCCGCATTCGCGCCCAGCTTCTTCTTCCGGTATTCCTCGAACTCGGAATAGTTGCCGTCGAACCATTCCACTTCATCGCCATCGAAGGAGAGGATGTGGGTACAGATGCGGTCCAGGAACCAGCGATCATGGCTTACGCACATGACGCAGCCGGGATAAGTGGTGATGGCTTCTTCCAGCGCACGCAGGGTTTCTACGTCGAGATCGTTGGAGGGCTCATCGAGCAGGATGACGTTGGCGCCGGCCGAGAGAATCTTCGCCAGCTGTAAACGGTTGCGCTCACCACCAGAAAGTTCGCCCACGCGTTTTTGCTGATCGCTGCCCTTGAAGTTGAAGCGGCCGATATAGGCGCGTGAGGGCATTTCAAATTCGCCCACCTTCATGATGTCCAAGCCGCCGGACACTTCTTCCCACACGGTTTTCTTGTCATCCAGGGTGTCGCGAATCTGGCCGACATAGGCCACCTTCACGCTCTCGCCCACGATCACTTCGCCGGCATCGGGTTTCTGTTCGCCGGTAATCATGCGGAACAGCGTGGTTTTACCGGCGCCGTTAGGGCCGACGATGCCGACAATCGCGCCCTTGGGCACAGTGAAGGAAACGTTTTCATACAGCAGGCGATCACCAAAGCCCTTGGCGATGTTCTTCACATCCACCACGAGGTCACCGAGGCGCTCTCCGGGCGGAATATAAATTTCCTGAGTTTCTGCGCGCTTCTGGAATTCCTTGCTGGCCAGCTCGTCGTAAGCGGCCATACGCGCCTTGCTCTTGCTCTGGCGGCCCTTGGCATTCTGACGCACCCATTCCAGTTCGCGCTTGAGCGCCTTGGCGTGGGCTTCTTCCTGTTTGTTTTCCGTTTCTAGGCGAGCGGTTTTCTGCTCCAGCCAGCTGGAGTAATTGCCCTGCCAAGGAATGCCGTGGCCACGGTCGAGTTCGAGAATCCACTCGGCCACGTTATCGAGGAAGTAGCGATCATGGGTGATGGCCACGATGGTGCCGGGGAAATCTTTCAGGAAGCGTTCCAGCCACGCCACCGATTCGGCATCGAGATGGTTGGTGGGTTCGTCCAGCAGCAGCATATCGGGCTTGGAGAGCAGCAGACGGCAAAGCGCGACACGGCGACGCTCACCACCGGAGAGTTTGCGCACATCGGCATCCCAAGCTGGCAGGCGCAGGGCGTCGGCGGCCTGTTCCAACTGGTTGTCGAGATTGTGTGCATCCCAGGTCTGAATAACCTGTTCCAGTTTTTCCTGCTCTTTGGCGAGCTTGTCGAAATCCGCGCCTTCTTCGGCGTATTCGGCAAACACTTCGTCCAGACGCTTCAGGGCATCCAGCGCTTCACGCACGCCGTCTTCCACATTGCCGCGCACGTCTTTGCTTTCGTCCAGCGGCGGCTCTTGCTGCAGATAACCAATCTTGATGCCGGCCTGGGCACGGGCTTCGCCCTGAATATCGGTATCTATGCCGGCCATGATGCGCAGCAGGGTGGATTTACCGGCGCCGTTGAGACCCAGCACGCCAATCTTGGCGCCGGGGAAGAAGGACAGGGAGATGTCTTTCAGGATTTCCCGCTTGGGCGGGACGATCTTGGAGACGCGGTTCATCGTATAGATGTATTGAGCCATGGTGCTGCTACCTGCTGAGACGGCGCCGGCATGGCCGGCAATCAAGGATGCTGTAAAGAAAAGGGCCGGAGCACCGGCCACAAGTGGCGCGGAGTATACCGGCTTGGGGCGGGACTTTCCGCTGCTTGGCGGGAATGGCCAGCCAAGCGTGTAGCTGATGCAATTGTGACCGCGTGGACATATCGCTATAACAGCGTCCTGCGCGATGGATATTGTCGCCCTTGTCCGGGACTCTCCGGATACTTGGCCAGGATGGCTGCCCCAATAACAATAAAAAACGGAGCAAGCCCATGTTGGCCCGCCCCCTGTCTTCCTTTGCGCTCAAGCCGCTAGCGGCTGCCTGCCTGCTGGCCCTGTCCCTGCCTGCGCTGTCGGCTACTTATGTCGTCAATAGCGAGGCCGACCTCGTAACGGCGATCAATGCCGTGAATGCCAGCAGCGGCGCCAATTTCATTGAGTTCAATAGCGACGTCACCCTGAGTGCCGCACTGCCCCCTGTTATCGGCACGGTCAGCATCAAGGGCAATGGCAAAACCTTGGCGGGCACTGGGAATGTGCAGTTGCTGGTGCTGGGCTCCAATGCCGCGCCGGGCACCAGTGTGCTGGTGCAGATCAACGGCCTCACCCTGAAAGACGGTCTGGCTCAAGGTGCGGATGGTGTGGCCGGTGGTAATGGCGCCGCTGGCACCGGCGGCGCGCTGCAAATCAATAGCAATGCCGATGTAGAGCTGCAGGACGTAAAAATTCAGAGCAGTAGCGCTGCTGGTGGTAATGGCGCGGTCACGGATGGTGATGGTGGCAATGCACTTGGCGGCGGCATTTATGTGGCGGCCGGCGGCCGGCTTTCGGTTAGTGGTTCGGCCAATCCCGGCGGCGATCCACTCACCGCCGCCAGCAATCTGGGCGGCAACGTGGTTACGGCCGGTGTCGGTGTGGGGGTGGGCAGTAATGGCGTGGCCGCGGGCAGCGGTATTTTTCTCGCCGGTGCGGGCAATCTGCGGCTCTCGGCGAATCCGGGCAAGGTTCTACGTATAGACGACAGCATCAGCGACAGCTTTGGCAGTGGCATCGGCAGCCAAGCCTGGAATCTCATTCTTTCCGGCGGTGGCGGTGTGTCCTCGGATACCACCGACCCTTCAGCGGACCTCATTTACGGCACCCTCCTGCTCGGCGGCAATAACAGCTACGGCGGCGACACCTATATCCGTGATGTGAATGTCGGCATCGGCAGCATGGGTGCGCTGGGCTCGGCGGGTGTGGTGGCCTTGGACAACGGCGGCTTGGTGGTGGCCAGCGGTATGGATGTGAATCGCGAACTGGTACTGGCCAGTGGCGGCGGCCGTATCGGCGTGTACAGCGGCGAAGCCACCTTGAGTGGCGATGTCAGCGGTACGGGCGATCTCATGAAAGTGGGCCGCGGTGATCTTCTGCTCTTGGGCGACAGCCTTTTTAATGGCGACTGGACTGTGCGTGAAGGCGCGCTGGTCATTAACGACAACAGCCGGCTGGGCGTGAATCCTGATCTTATTCTGGATGGTGGCGGCATACGCTTTTCAGCGGACGTGGGCAATCTGCGCGGCTTCGCCCTCACTTCGCGCGGCGGTTATATCGACAGTGACGGCAACGATATCGGCCTCGCCAATCTGCTTACTGGCTGGGATGGTGATGTCACGCTGACCTTCCGCGACAGCAGTGGCACGAATACAGGCATCACCACGCTGACCGCCAATAATATCGGCACAGGTAATACCGTGGTGGAGTCCGGCACGGTGATCGGCGCCATCGCCAAAGGCGATCTCACCGTCAATCAAGATGCGCTGTATCAGCTGGGTGCAGCGAATCGCCAGATCAGCGCCTTGATGGGCGACGGTGATGTTGATCTGGGCAGCCGCAATCTCACTATTGCGCTGGATTACGACGCCGGTAATGGCGGTACGGCACCTGCTTTTGGCGGCGTTATCAGCGGCACCGGCGGTCTTATCCTCACCAGTCCCGGTTATGCCTTCAGCTGGGCGCCGCTGGGCATCATCACGAGCGTGGACACCAGTGATTTCCGTAGCCAGCAGCTGGCTGCCGGCAACACCTATAGCGGCGGTACCACGGTGCGCTCGGGCGTGCTGCTCAGTCTCAGTGATCCCAGCAGCATAGGAACAGGAGCGTTGACGCTGGAGAACGGCGCGCTCGGCATTGCAGGTGGCAGCTTCAATATGAATATCAATCTTGCGGGCAATGTCGGCATTGTCGAGACGACGGGAGATGTGGATTTCTACGGCCAGCTCATTGGCAGTGCCGATTTTCTCAAACAGGGCTCGGGCACGCTGACGCTGCACACTGCCAGCGCCAGTATGAGTGGTGACACCGTCGTTGCGGGCAGCGGCAGTTATGTGGCGCTGGCTAATACCGATGCTCTGGGCACGGGTAATCTGGTGCTCACGGATGGCGGCGGTTTGAAACTGCTGGCCGATACCGCTGAGTTGCGACCCATCAAGATTTCCAGTGGTACAGGTGTCATCGATACCGGTATCTACACCGTAAATTCCTCCGGAGATATCACGGGTGCCACCGGCTTTGCTGCCTTGCTAACGAGTAGCCGTCTCAGCAAGCAGGGCTCGGGCAGTCTGGTACTGACCGGTGATGTCAGCCTCAACGGCGGCATGGAAATCACGCAGGGCAGTGTGCAATTGGGCAATGGCGGAAGCACGGGCTCTTTCAGCAGTGGTTTCTCGCTGCTCGGTGCTCCTGCAGACATTGCTATTGGCTCGGGCGCGCAACTCATCGTGAATCGCAGCAACACGCTGGTGCTGGAAGACCCCGTAACCGGTGCCGGTGAGTTGGTGAAAAAAGGCACGGGCCTGCTCAGTCTCACCGGCAGCAATTCATTTACGGGTGGCCTTACCGTGCTGGAAGGTTTTGTCACCGGCAATAGTGATGCCGCTTATGGCGGCGGCACCATCCTGCTCAATGGCGGCGGCCTGCAACTGGCCAGCGATCTTTCGCGCACGCTGGAGTTGGGTAGCAATGACGGCAGCCTGCAGGTGGCAGGCGCCGATGCCTGGCACTTCAATGGCCAGCTCACCGGCAGCGGTGATCTCATCAAGACGGGCACGGGCACGCTGATCTACACCGGTGTCGCCGATCAAACCGGCACGATTGAAGTTGCCGAAGGTGTTTTTCAGGTAGGCGAAGGCTATGTCGGCACGCTGCTCGGTAATGTGCAGGTACATAGCGGCGCCACACTGGCTTTTGCGCGTGACGATCTCACGCAATATGGCGGCGTGGTTTCCGGTGATGGTGATGTGGTGAAGCAGGGCACCGGTGAACTTGTGCTCACCGGAGATCATCTTTTTATGGGTGATCTTGTAGTCACCAACGGTACGGTGCGTCTGGGCATGGGGGGCAGCAGCGGCAGCTTGAGCGGTGGTGCTGATCTGCAGAACGGCAGCAATCTGATTGTGGATCGCAGTGGTGTGGCAGAAATCAGTGGCGGCCTGAGTGGCGATGGCAATCTACACATGGTCGGCAGTGGCGAATTGCGTCTGCCCGGCGACAGCAGTGCGTTTGTCGGCCACAGCTATATCGATAACGGCAGCATACGTCTCAACGGTTCACTGGGTGGCGATATGGATGTGGCCTCTGGCGCGCTACTGCAAGGTACGGGCACGCTGGGGGGCAATCTTGTGTTGGCTTCCGGTGCGCGCTTCGCTCCCGGCAACTCCATCGGCACCATGAATATCGGCGGCAATTTCGCCATGAGCAGTGGCAGCGTGCTGGAAATTGAAGTGGACGATACCGGTGCCAGCGACAAGGTCGTGGTGACGGGCACGGCCACGCTGGCTGGCGAGCTGCGTGTGAAACCGGCGCCGGGCGATTATTCGCAGCCCGGCTGCTGCACCTTCACCATTCTGACGGCCAGTGCAGTGAGCGGCACCTTCGATCAGGTCATCAACGATCTGGCCTTTATCAATACCAGCGTGAATTATCTGCCGACGGCAGTTGAATTGGAGTTCACCCGTAACGGGGCTTCTTTCGGCTCGGTGCCGGGGCTCAGCTGGAATCAGCAGCAGGTATCGGCCGCACTGGACAAGCTGGAGGCGGAAGATCCGTCGAATGCGCTGGTGCAGTTGGTAGTGCCACTGACGGCGGAAGAAGCGCCGCCTGCCTATACCCTGCTCAGTGGCGATAGTCTGCTCAGTGCGGTGGATGCCTCGTCACGCAGTGCTTTCCGTTTCAATCATCTCCTCACTTCGCGCAGCAGCCGTCTCGGTCTCGCGTCGCGCGGCAGCAATGCCGGCGATGTGGAAAAAAGCCTGACCGCCGTGCGCTCGGGCCAGATGCCCGAGGTGCCAGCTGGTTTTGGAAAAGAAGCAGCCGCTTCGTTTAATCCGACGCAGCATTACGATGGCCCCACCTCGAAAGTGGAGGGGCTGTGGGTGGAGATGAGCGGCTTCAAACTGAATGAAGACAGTGACGACACCGTGGGCAGTGCTGCCAGCACTTTCAGTGGCCAGTTGCTGGCACTGGGCATCGATGGTTATTGGAGCGACAACTTTATTCTCGGCTTTGGTGCCGGCTATCTGACCGGTGCGCTGGATTTTGACAATCGCCAAGGCGAGGGCGATGCCACGGCGGCATTCCTGGGCAGCTATGCGCGTTGGGAAAGCAAATCCGGCTGGCATTACAAGGCGGCACTCACTCTGGCTCAGCAGAGCACGGACCAGACGCGTAGCGGCAATATCGGTGCGGTGTCTGCCAAAACGGCTTCCGTGGTGGATGTGCAATCGGCCACGGCGGAATTCGAGGCGGGTGTTGCTCTGCATCTTGGCAATTACGGTCTACGCCCTTATGCCTTGCTGGATGCGCAATTCCTTAATCGTGATGCCATTCAGGAAAGTGGTGCAGGACCTGCCGATCTTTCCACCGAAGCGGCCAGTGATGTACTGGGCGAAATCGGTCTTGGTATAGAGCTCTCGCGTCCCTGGCTGACGTCTGGCGCAAGCTGGGCGCAGCTCATTGCCGGCGCGGCTTTGCTGCAGCCCTTTGGCGATACGCAGCGTGAGCAGACGGTGCGCTTCTCCGGCGCCAGCGACAGCTTCTCCATCAAGGGCACGCCCAATGACAGCGCGGCGATACAGCTCACCTTGGGTGGCGAGTGGTATTTCAGTCGCACCTTGGCCATCTGGGGTGGATATGAGGGGCGCCTCAGCAGTACCACGCAGGAACACAATGCCGTTCTCAGCTTCCAGTACAGGTGGTGACATGAAACGTATTTTTATCGTCACCGCGCTGGCCGGGACATTTCTTTTGCAAAGCGCCTGCAGCCTGACACCGGTTGCCAGTCGCGTACCCGGTTATCTCACCACCCCCAAGGGCAAGCTGCTCTTGAGCCAAAACGGTCAATGCTGGCGCACCGCCGAATGGCGCCCTGCGCTGGCCGTCAAGCAATGCGATCCGGAAGTGGTGGCCCTGCGTGAAGCAGAGGAGCTGAAGCTGGAAAAGGAAAAGAAAAAAGAGGATGAAAAGAAAGTTGAGGAGCAGCAGGTGGCTGATGATGCCGGCCCCCATGCAGGCACTGAGCATGCAGGCTATGTCTACGTCTCGCCGGAAGAAGAAGCCAAATTGATTGCGGCGGGTGCTACGCCGGAAGAGGCTCGTGCCACGCTGCTGGCAAGAGCGGTTCCTCTCAGCACGCCGACAGCAACGCGTACCGAGGTGGTGTTTGCGCCGTTGGTGCTCAATAGTGATGCTTCCTTCCGCTTCAATGACGATCATCTCACCACGGAAGGCAAAGATGCCTTGATTGAAATGGCCGGCATCATCAAGCGTCGCAAGGGCAGCGATCTCAAGATCACGGTGGTGGGCCATACCGATCGCATCGGTACGGACAAGAAAAATCTGGATCTCTCGCGCCGGCGCGCAGCGGCCGTGAAAGCTGCACTGGTGGCTGAGGGTATTGCAGCGGCGGCGATTGAAACCGCTGGCATGGGCGCCTCCATGCCCATTACGCAGGCAGAAGAGTGTCCCAACTATCTGGTGAAGTGCGAGCTTATCGAATGCCTGCGTCCGGATCGTCGCGTAGAAATAAAAACCCGCGGCAAGATGGAAAACGGTACGCGTACCGTGCCGGTGGATAATAAGCAGGGCAGTTTGGGTGATGAGGCTCTTCAATTTCCGCGCGCCAAAAAATCGGCAGCGGCACAGCGTGAAGAAAGTATCTGTCGCGCCTGAGATGGCGGGGCAATAAAAAAGGCGCCATCAGGCGCCTTTTTTCATGGCCAAGGCTTTCATCAAGCATGGCCGGTCAGGATGCAGCAAGTCAGGATAAAGGTTGTCGCAGCGGAGCCGCTTGCAGAGCGGCTTCGTGGCGTTGGCCCATCAGGCTGAGAAAGTGGCGCAGGGCCGACAGGCTTTGCTGTTTCAGGGTGAGCAGACCTTCTTTCATTGATGTTCTCCTAATTACGGCTGCTGGTGCCCGGTAGCTGGAGGCTGGGGCACTTATGTCCGCATCAAGAGCTCTGCAAGAGCCGGTCCAGTTTTCAGCGTGCAGGCAGAGAGCGCGCGCAAAACCTTTGCTTTCAGGGCTTTGCCGCCAAGACGGGGCAGAGCTGAGGGCGCAGAACGATTGCGCTCGCGCCATCTGCCGGTGCAGCAAGGCCTGTGCTGGTGCAGGGATAGTGCAGATGCTGGCGCTGCAATATTCAGTCTTGTATCCAAGAGTCCTGTGAAATCGGGGACTTATATCAGTTGCGCAAATCTTGGCCCGCGCCTTGCAAAATCAGTCTTGAGAGGGCCGATGTGCGTGCTGCGTGCATCAGGTTTCTTTGCGTCAAAAAGGGTGGCTAGGGTTCCGGTGCTTTTCACGCCCTGTGCGTGCAGGGCATGACTGGTCCGAGAGCTGCCGGCCTTCATGCCTCGCAATGCGAATCATGCGGCTACACGGAGGGATAAAAGCCCGGGAGGACCGCTCAAGAAGCGACCTCTCTTGTTATGGGCAGACTCCGGAGCCGCTTCTTTAACGCTTCAGTCTGTCCGCCAGCTTCCTGACCGATGCTTATCGATTGATTGGAGAGACTCATGGTTCCCGAAAAGAAAATGATGAATCGCCGCGCTTTCATGCAGGGCTTTCTGCGTGGCGCGGCTGTCATGTGCACGGCCGCTGCCTTGTTTATTGGTGTGGGCCTGAACAATGAAGCTGCAGCGGCTGAGAAAAAATCCTTCCGCATGGCCTGGAGTATTTATGCCGGCTGGATGCCCTGGCCCTATGCACAACAGAGCGGCATCCTGAAGAAGTGGGCCGATAAATACGGCATCACCATTGATCTCAAGCAGATGGACTATATCGAATCCATCAACCAGTTCACCGCCGGCCAGTTCGATGCCTGCCTCATGACTAATATGGATGCACTCACCATTCCAGCAGCGGGCGGTGTGGACACCTCCATTGTTATCGTGGGGGATTATTCCAATGGCAATGACGGCATTGTGCTCAAGGGCAAGAAATCCCTGAAAGACATCAAGGGCCAGAAAGTGAATCTGGTGGAGCTTTCCGTTTCGCATTACATGCTGGCGCGTGCGCTGGCCACGGCCGGCATGAGTGAGCGTGATGTGAAGGTGGTGAATACCTCGGATGCCGACATTGTGGCGGCCTGGAAAACCGCGGGCGTCACGGCAGCAGTGCCGTGGAATCCGCAGCTTTCTGAAATGAAGAAAGCCCCGGGTACTTATGAGGTGTTTGATTCCTCAAAAATCCCCGGCGAAATTTTGGATACGCTGGCGATACGCAGTGATGTGTTGAAAGCCAATCCAAAATTGGCCAAGGCCTTGGTAGGGGCGTGGTTTGAAACGCTAAAGGTCATGAGCGCCAATGACGCCAAGGCCAAGGCGGCCAAAGAAATGATGGCCAAACTCTCTGGCACTGATCTGCCCGGCTACGAAAGTCAGCTCAAAACCACCAAGCTGTTTTATACACCCGCCGAAACGCTGGCCTTTACAGCAGCACCGGCACTTATGACGTCCACGGATCTGGTGCGTAAATTCTCTTTTGATCACGGCTTGCTGGGTCAGGGCGCGCCCAATGTGAATGCCATCGGCATCCAGTTTGCCGATGGCAAAGTATTGGGTAATCCCAAGAATGTGAAAATGCGTTTTGATGCCAGCTATGTGAAGCTGGCGGCAGACGGAAAGCTCTGAGCTCCAGTGAAATAAAAAAAGCGCCTTCGGGCGCTTTTTTATTTGCCAGTAGGCGCGGGTCCTTCTTCCAGGCTGACCTTTACCATCAGGCCCTTGATGCTGCTGCGCGGCACATAACGCATACTAGCCTTGAGTTCAGCCTCTAGCGTCGTGGTGCTGGTCTTCCCGGTGGGCTGGATATTGCCATCACTCAAGGATTGATCGGGGCCCTGTAATATCTTGAGTGTCAGCTTGTAGTGGCCGGGTTTGAGCAGCAGATTGGATTTTTGCAGCACGCTACGGTCGTTGATGGCGGCGACGGTAATCGTGCTGCGAGCGCCCTCATTCTTGCTGCTGAGCACCAGTGTGGCGGCCTGAGCGGCGTCTGTGGCGGGGAGTATCTGCTGCTGCAGGGGGCTGCTTGTGCAGGCGCTGAGCAAAAGCGCCGCAGGCAGCAAAGCGCTGGCCTGTAGCAGAGGGTGGGCAGTCAGGGCTTTCATCGGCAGTCTCGGCTATGAATCCGTAGCGGGATTAAAGCTGATTCAAGGTGTAGTGGCTGCTTTTCTTGATCTTGCTTCGCTGCGGTCGTGCGGCAAACGCATCTGGCATTTACGGCCAGTAGTTTTTAGGCGAAAAACGTCCATCATTGCTGCCGGCATGAATTCACAAGAACAAGACCTGTCCGCCCCCGGAGGCCCGCCATGAAAGCCAGCATTCCCACCTTTTGCCGTATCTGTGAGCCTTCCTGTGGTCTGGTGGCCGAGGTGGAAGACGGTCGTCTCTCGCGTTTGCGCCCGGACACTGCGCATCCCGTCACCAAGGGTTTTGCCTGCCACAAGGGCCTGACTTACGACGCGATTCATCATGATCCGGATAGGCTCAATGCGCCCTTGAAACGTGTGAATGCGCGCAGCGATGCCGGTGAATTCCAGGCCATCAGCTGGGATCAGGCCATAGCTGATGTGGCCTCAGCTTTAAAAGGCATTCAGGAAAAATACGGACACGATGCTGTGGCCGGCTATATCGGCAATCCCACAGCGTTTAATGCGCTCGGTACGCAGGCGCTCACCTCATTCTTTCTGCAAATGGGCTGCCGCCGTATCTTCAATTCCGGCACGCAGGATTGCTCCAATAAATTTGCCGGCAGTGAAGCGGTATTCGGAACCAGCACCCTGCATACGGTGCCGGATCTGGCGAATACCAAATACGCGCTGATCTTTGGTGAAAATCCCAAGGTCTCGCATATGAGTTTTGTGTCCATGGCCGATCCCATGGGGCAGTTGCGCGATGCGCGCAAGAAAGGCGCCACCATACATTTTGTGAATCCGCGCCATATCGAATCGTCTACGCCGGCCACCGGTGAGGTCTTGCAGATCAAGCCGGATACGGATCTTTATTTCATGGCGGCCCTGCTGCATGAAATGGACAAGGCCGGTCTTTTTGACGAGGCCGCGATTCGTGAGCATGGCAATCATATTGAGGGCCTGCGTGCCTTTATCGCGCCGCATAGTGCGGATGCTGTCGCTGACGTGGTGGGCCTGAGTGCCGACACCATACGCACGGTGGCGCTGGAATTTGGCCGGGCCGAATCGGCCTGTGTGCATATGAGCACGGGTGTGAATATGGGCCGGCAGGGCACGCTCTGCTACTGGCTGCTCAATATGCTGAGCTTTGTCACCGGCAATCTGGATGCGCCCGGCGGCAATCTGTATTCCATGGGTTTTTACCCGGCGACCAAGGCCGGCAAGGTCAATCTGGATGAGGTATTTTTCAGCAGCGAGTTTGGCGAGCTGCGCCATATTCGCGGTGCCATGCCCGGCAATCTGCTGGCCGACATGATTGTTTCTGAAAAAAATCCGATACGCGCGCTGGTGATTTTGGCCGGCAATCCGGTGCTTTCCATGGGCGGCGAAGCCAAGCTGCGTGCGGCTTTTGAAAATCTGGAGCTGGTGGTGGTCCTGGATCTCTTTCGCAATGCCACCGGTGAAATGGCAGATTATCTTCTGCCCTGCACCGATATGCTGGAGCGCCGTGATATCAATATCTGCGGCCTTGGCATGCAGTACGAACCCTTCGTGCAGTACACAGATGCTGTGGTGGTGCCGCAGCATGAGCGCCGCGAGGAGTGGTGGATACTCGGCAAGCTGGAGCAGGCCCTGGGCTTAAACTCGGTATTCACGGAAAGCGAAACGCCGGATGTCTTTGCCCGCCTCAACAAGATGCTGCGTTATGCCGATCTTTCTCTGGAGAAAGTGAAAGCGGCGCCGCAAAACGCCGTGGCTCTGCCGCCGCTGACTGGCGGCCGTTTTTACTCGGACTGGATACAAACTGAAGACAAACGTGTGGATTGCTGCCCGCCGCTGTTTGCTGAAGCAATGGCGCGCTCAGGCGAAATCTTTGCCGAGCTCAAGCAAGAACCGGCGGACCAGCTCAAGCTGATTTCCCTGCGCAATAACTATATGCAGAACAGCTGGTATCACAATGTGGAAGGCTTGAAGCGCAAGAACCAGCAGGATAATCCTCTGCATGTATTCCCGGCGGATGCGCAGCGTCTGGGTCTCAGCGATGGCGAGCGCGTAACGGTGGAAAGCGATTGGGGGCAGGTGACGGCCAGTATCCTGCACGATGAAAGCCTGCGTGACGGCGTGGTAGCCATGACGCATGGCTGGGGCAATCAGCGCACGCCCGGCCTGCGCGTGGCCAATCGCTATCCCGGCAGCAATGTGAATGCGCTTTTGCCCACTGGCCCCGGCAGTTTTGAAAAGCTCAGCAATCAGGCGCATATGACCGGTATTCCGGTGCGTATAAAAAGCCTTGTTGAAAGTGAAAGTGCCTGATTGTTCTGGTTTGGTTTTGTAGGAGGGGCTTTAGC
>JBOICI010000030.1:0-77500 GCA_050739955.1 Moraxellaceae bacterium | reverse complement strand
TGCTTTCGCACCTCAGCGTCAGTATTAGGCCAGAAGGCTGCCTTCGCCATCGGTATTCCTCCAGATCTCTACGCATTTCACCGCTACACCTGGAATTCTACCTTCCTCTCCCATACTCTAGCCGTGCAGTTTTGAATGCAGTGCCCAGGTTGAGCCCGGGGATTTCACATCCAACTTACACAACCGCCTACGCGCGCTTTACGCCCAGTAATTCCGATTAACGCTTGCACCCTCTGTATTACCGCGGCTGCTGGCACAGAGTTAGCCGGTGCTTATTCTGCGGGTAACGTCAATTTCGCCACGTATTAGGTGACGAACCTTCCTCCCCGCTTAAAGTGCTTTACAACCCGAAGGCCTTCTTCACACACGCGGCATGGCTGGATCAGGGTTTCCCCCATTGTCCAATATTCCCCACTGCTGCCTCCCGTAGGAGTCTGGACCGTGTCTCAGTTCCAGTGTGGCTGATCATCCTCTCAGACCAGCTAGGGATCGTCGCCTTGGTGAGCCATTACCTCACCAACTAGCTAATCCCGCTTGGGCTCATCTGATAGCGAGAGGTCCGAAGATCCCCCCCTTTCTCCCGTAGGACGTATGCGGTATTAGCGTTCCTTTCGGAACGTTATCCCCCACTACCAGGTAGATTCCCAAGCATTCCTCACCCGTTCGCCGCTAGGGTATTGCTACCCCCGCTCGACTTGCATGTGTTAGGCCTGCCGCCAGCGTTCAATCTGAGCCATGATCAAACTCTTCAGTTTAATTTCTCATAGTGCCTAAAGGGCACCAATCTGGCTCGAACTACAAAAAAACGCTCAAATAAATTTGTGCTTTTTCTCGTGTTCGATATTCATCTAACGATGCCTATCTACAACAAGAATCCACACAAGTTGTCTGTCAAACTGTTAAAGATCAGACCCTGACTCGTCATCGGGGCCTCTCACTCGAGAGGGGCGCATTCTACAGCGCATCTACTCGGTGTCAACTTTTTCTTTAAATTATTTTGCTTTCGCAAAACTCTTCAGAAAAAATCTAAACCTTCGCAAGCCCTTGATTACTAAGCACTTAGTGCTTTTCGTCGCGGCATCCCGTCGGTGTGGGGCGCATTATAGGGAGCCCCGGAACAGTGTCAAACGCTTTCCCTAAAAAAAGCCAAAAACCTCGTTCAACCGCTGCTTTTTCCAGCAAGACGCTTATTTTCCCAGCGTTACGCGGGCAATTGCCTTCTTGCCCGCCTGAATAACGTGGGTAGCTCCAACCTGAAGACGCATATCTGCAGCCGCCAATTGCCCATCCACGAAAACCGCTCCGCGCTGAAGAACATCCTTGGCGGCCGCTGAGTTCTTGGTAAGGCCTGCACGCGTCAAGATGGCCTGCAAGGGCAAGTCCACTTGCCCCTCTGCCATAACCACCACTTCCGGGACATCCTGCGGAATCTCGCCCCTAGCCAACACATTGCCGGCGGCCTTATGAGCATTGGCCGCCGCCTCGGCACCATGGAAGCGAGTAATGATTTCTTCGGCGATGAGCTTTTTGATCTCCTGAGGATTGCGACCCGCCTCAATCTGGCCACGGAAAGACTCCACCTCTTCGGCATCACGAAAGCTCAGAAGCTCAAAGTAACGCCAGATCAGCGTGTCCGGCATAGACAGCAGCTTCTGGAACATCTCGCCCGGCGCATCGCTGACGCCTATATAGTTGCCCAGCGACTTTGACATCTTCTGCACGCCGTCCAGCCCCTCAAGAATAGGCATGGTCAGCACAACCTGAGGCTTCTGACCGTAACGCCCTTGCAGAGTGCGGCCCATCAGCAGATTGAACTTCTGATCCGTCCCGCCCAACTCCACATCCGCCTCCAACGCCACCGAGTCATAACCCTGCAGCAGTGGGTAGAGAAACTCATGGATAGCAATGGGCTGCTGGCTGGCAAAGCGCTTGGTGAAATCGTCGCGCTCCATCATGCGGGTAACGGTGTACTGCGCCGCCAGACCAATCAGATCGGCAGCCGACTTCTGGCCCATCCACTCAGAGTTGAAAACCACACGGGTTTTGGCCGGATCAAGAATCTTGAAAACCTGCTCTT
The DNA here is from genome assembly GCA_050739955.1 of Moraxellaceae bacterium. Classification (GTDB taxonomy): domain Bacteria; phylum Pseudomonadota; class Gammaproteobacteria; order Pseudomonadales; family Moraxellaceae; genus UBA2031. The sequence goes on along the minus strand of JBOICI010000030.1, from coordinate 75,423 downwards.
GATAGGTCTTGGCATTCTCCAGCACCTGTTCACGAGTCAGCGGCTTACGCGTGACATTCTTGCCGGTGGGGTCGCCTATCATCCCGGTGAAGTCGCCAATCAGGAAAATGGCCTCATGCCCCAGATCCTGAAACACGCGCAGCTTGTTCATGAGCACGGTATGGCCCAGATGCAGATCCGGCGCCGTGGGATCAAAGCCCGCCTTCACGCGCAGCGGACGGCCTTCTTTCAGGCGCTCCAGCAGCTCTTCTTCCTGGATAAGTTCATCGCAGCCACGTTTGATCAGCTCGAGCTGTTTTTCAGGCGTCATCATGATTCACAACAGTATTTGGGAAAGGCGCGGATTCTAGCATCTTGATCGCGATCTTCACTGCCGCCGCCGCACTGCCTTGCGCTACCCTAGCGGCGTTACCGGGAGAACACGAATGAGCGAGCTTTATATCGGGCTAATGTCGGGCACCAGCATGGATGCGATCGATGCCGTCTTGGTGGACTTTGCCCAAGGCCTGCGCCTGATCGGCACTCATTCTGTCCCGCTGCCGGACGGCCTGAAAGCCCGTTTGATCACGCTCTCCCAGCCGGGCGCCGATGAAATCGAAAAGCTGGGCCGTACCGATGTGGAGCTGGGCCGACTGTTTGCTTCCGCGGCGCAAGGCGTACTGGATAGCAGCGAGCACCATGCCGCCGAGGTTCGTGCTATTGGCAGCCACGGCCAGACCATACGCCACCGGCCACAGGGTACTCATCCTTTTACCCTGCAAATTACCGACCCCAATACCATCGCCGAAATAACAGGCATTGCTGTGGTCGCCGACTTTCGCCGTCGCGATATGGCCGCTGGCGGCCAAGGCGCTCCGCTGGTGCCGGCCTTCCATGCCAGTGTTTTCGGGCATGAAAGCCACCACCGCATTGCCCTCAACTTAGGTGGTATCGCCAATATCACGGTGCTGCCAGCCAGGCATCCCGAGCAGGCTTACGGCTTTGATACCGGCCCGGCCAACACCCTGATGGATGCATGGAGTCAGCTCAAACGCGGCATCTCTTACGACGCCGGCGGTGAGTGGGCCGCCAGTGGCGATGTTCACACCGGCCTGCTGCAAAAAATGCTGACACATGACTACCTCAAGCGCCCCGCCCCCAAAAGCACAGGCCGAGAGGACTTCAATCTCGCCTGGCTACAAACCCAGCTTGCCAGCCTTGCCGAAAATATTGCGGACGAAGATGTGCAGGCCACGTTGCTGGAGCTCACGGCCGTTTCTGTCGCCAAAGCCGTCAACAACACCGGACTGCCACAAGGAGAGTTGCTGCTTTGTGGTGGCGGCGCCTTCAACACGGCGCTCTGGCATCGCCTGCAAGACTTACTGCCGGCATGGACCCTGCACAGCACGGCCGACTTCGGATTGGCACCCAGTTGGGTGGAGGCCGCCGCCTTTGCCTGGCTGGCGCGGCAAACCCTGCGCGGTCTGCCCGGTAATCTAGCGGCGGTGACTGGCGCGGCCGGGCCGCGCATCCTCGGTGGCATTTATCCCGCCTGAGCCCGCTCTTCAGCAAAAGCTAAAAGCAAAAACGCCGGCAAAAGCCGGCGTTTTCACATCTAAAGAGCTCTTAGGCCAAAGCCTTAAACCGAGAAGGAAGAGCCGCAACCGCAAGTACTGGTGGCATTGGGGTTGTTGATCTTGAACTGCGAGCCCTGCAGGCCTTCGCTGTAATCCACCTCGGAGCCCATGAGGTATTGAATGCTCATGGAGTCCACCAGCATGGTGACGTCACCATTGGTGAAAGCCGTGTCCCCTTCCTTAACTTCCTCGTCGAAAGTGAAGCCATAGGAAAAGCCGGAGCAACCGCCCCCCGTGATGTACACACGGAGCTTGAGTTCGGGATTGCCCTCTCCCTCGCGAAGCTTGCGCACCTTACCGGCGGCGCTGTCCGTGAGGCTCATGGCCTGGACCATGTCATTCATGGCGATACCTGTGGCGACTACTATGGGGAGGGGATTATCCACAAACCCGAGTAAAACCGTCAACCTTTATGCCACCCGGCCTAGACATCAGCCGTTAGCCGCAGGCTTGGTGGCCGCCTCAACCCTGGCCGCCACTGATTCCGGCTTGTGCTCAATGCGCGCCGGCTGAGACTTGTCGCTATGCAGCAGGCTGCCGTTGACCTGGGCGCCAAGCATCATTTCCATGCTCTTGTAATAGACGTTGCCCTGCACCACGGCCTTGGCCGCCAACTCGATATGCTCGGCGGCATGCACATTGCCTTTGACCAGACCATTGATGACAACATGGGGAGCGCGAATCTCGCCCGTCACCTCACCATGAATATGCACAGCGCCATCATCCGACAGAATATTGCCGGTGACCTTACCCTCAACATGCAGGCCACCCGTAAAGCGGATATCGCCCTCGACCTCGGTATTGCAGGCGACAAAGCTGTGATCTTTGTAGCTATTGCCTTTGTAATTACTCGTGGCTTTCTTTTTGCCCAACATGACGGAACCTCTCAATACGTACTGCGGAAAACGTAGCCAATCCTTAAGGCTGCACTTCCCAACGGAAACTTTTCTGTACCGGCGCCCCTTTGCCGGGCTTGAGCACAATATCCACTCGCTCGGGACGAAAACCCTCGGGCACAGACCACTCCCCGGTCAGACTCTGGAAATACTGGAAATCAAAGCGGTTGTCGCCGACGGGTAGCACCACACTACGTCCGCCGCCGACAAAACGCGCCTCCAGCGTTCCGGTTGTCTGTGCTGCGGCTGAACTGGACTGCAATAACAGCAGGCGATACGCAATCCGCCCTGATGTACTACGGCGCAAATCCAGCCGATCGACACTGAGTCCCGCCGTTGCCGCCGAGCGCGGCGACAGCAGCTTTTTATACATCGCCGACTGATCTTCCAGCGATGCAATGGTCTCCAGCAGATTCTTGTTCTCTTGACGCAATTGTTCCGTGGCTCCGAGCACGATTTCTCTATCGTGATGCGCAACCGCGGCTTCATCACGTATGGCTTGGGATTGGTCGGCGTACATGCGCACGGTCTGGCGCAGACGCTGCACTTCATCCGGCGTTGCCCCCACCATGCTGCTGCTATAACGCGAGCCGGCATAAAAGCCGCCCACGCCTGCCGCAACGATGAGAATTACACCACCAATACCCAGCGACAGATTGCGAAAGGGCCGGTAAGGCACCAGCACCAGCTTCTGCAGCTGCTCGCGTTCGCGACGAAACACGCGTCAGCCTCAGGGCAACAGTGCGATCTGCGTGAGACCAGCGGTCTCCGGCAGACCGAACATGATGTTCATATTTTGCACGGCTTGTCCGGCCGCTCCCTTGACCAGATTGTCGATAACAGAGAGCACCACCACCGTATCCGCGCCTTGCGGACGGTAAACCGCAATGCGGCAGGTATTCGCACCCTTGACCGAGCGCGTTTCCGGCAGCGAGTCCGCTGGCATCACATCCACAAAGGGCTCGCCCGCAAAGGTTTCTTCATACAGCTTTTGCAAATCGCCAGCGTCTTTTTTCAGCGTGGCGTAAAGCGTGGCGTGTATGCCGCGTATCATGGGCAAGAGATGGGGGACAAAGGTAAGGCCGATTTTTTCCGGACTCATCTGTGCCAGACCTTGCGAAATTTCTGGCAAATGCCGGTGACCCGAAACGCCGTAAGCACGGAACGATTCTGCGGCCTCAGAAAAAAGTGCATGCACTTCAGCTTTGCGGCCCGCACCAGACACACCTGACTTGGCATCAGCCACCAGATGCGAGGCATCCACCAAGCCGGCTTTCAGCAAGGGCAAAAAGCCCAGCTGCACGGCCGTGGGATAGCAGCCGGGATTAGCAATCACGCGCGCCGTCTTGATGGCTTCGCGATTCACTTCCGGCAAGCCGTAAACCGACTCCGCCAGAATGTCGGTGCAGCTATGCGGCAAGCCATACCACTTTTCAAACACAGCCGGATCAGCGATACGAAAATCCGCGCCCAGATCAATAACACGCACGCCACGCTCAATCAGCTCCGGCGTCTGCTTCATGGCCACACCATGCGGCGTCGCAAAAAACACCACATCGCAAGCGCCCAGCACGTCAATGGAGGGCTCGCTGAAGGCGATGTCTACATGACCGCGCAGATTGGGGAACATCTTGGCGACCGGCATACCGGCCTCGGTACGGGATGTGATGGCTGTGAGCTGCACATGAGGATGCTGGGCGAGCAGCCGCAGCAGCTCGACGCCTGTGTAGCCGGTACCACCGACAATGCCTACCTTGAGCACGTAATCACCTGCTGAATTAAGTCTGTTTAGAGAAACGAGGCCGGATTATCGGCCAAGGCCGGCAACCCGGCAAACTACAAAGTTTGGTAGCAATGTAACGCAAGGGTTTGGCAGACTTGCGAAATCTTCCTCGTTCTGTGAGCAAACCCTCATGCTCTGGCTTAAGGCCCTGCACATTATTGCCGTGGTCTGCTGGTTCGCCGGCCTCTTCTATCTGCCCCGACTCTTTGTCTATCACGCCCAGACCGAAGACCAGCCCGGCCGTGAGCGCTTCAAGATCATGGAGCGCAAACTCTACCGCGGCATCATGTGGCCTTCACTTGTCCTGACGGTGCTCTTTGGCGGCTGGATGCTGAGCCAGAACTGGGCCTTCTATAAAACCCAGGGCTGGCTGCATGCCAAGCTCAGTCTGGTCGTCTTGCTGGTGGTGTATCACCTGCTGTGTGGCCACTACCTCAAGGCCTTTGCGCAAGACCGTAACCCGAAAAGCCATGTCTTCTACCGCGTCTTCAATGAATTGCCGGTGCTGGCGCTGGTGGCCATTGTCATCCTTGTTGTGGTGAGACCCTTTTAATGAGCCCTCGTCAGATGCGCCCCGTCACCCTCTGCTTTTCCGGGCTCGATCCCTCTGGTGGCGCCGGCCTGCAGGCCGATATCGAGACCATCGCAGCTCTGGGCGGGCATGCCGCCGTCGTCTGCACCGCCCTGACCGTACAGGACTCACAGCGGGTTTATGGTTTTGAAGCCGTCAATCCCGAGCTCATCCGTCAGCAGGCCGAAGCCGTACTGGCCGATTTGCCGGTAGGTGCCATTAAGCTGGGTATGCTGGGTTCGGGCGCCATCACCGCCGTGATTGCCGAAGTGCTGGCCGCCCATCCCGCCATCCCCGTGGTGCTGGACCCAGTGCTGGCCGCCAACTCCGGCGGCAATCTGGCGGCAGACGATCTGGCCCAGGGCCTGTTCCGGCTATTTCCGCGCGCCACCGTCATCACCCCCAACTCCGTAGAGGCCCGCCGCCTTTCCGGCGAGAACGATCTCAACAAAGCCGTGGCCGTGCTGCAAGCCAAAGGCGCCCGCTATGTCTTGCTCAAGGGCGGACACGAACCCGGCAGCACCATCTGCAATCAGCTCTACGGCCCGGCCGGGCTGGTGGCGAAAAGCCAGTGGCCGCGGCTGCCCGGCGAATATCACGGCTCCGGCTGTACGCTGGCTTCGGCCATTGCCGCCGGCATCGCTGGCGGCCTCTCGCTCGCGCTGGCCGTCAGCACCGCCGAAGCCTATGTGGCACAAGCCCTGCAGCGAGCAGACCGGCCCCGCAACGAGGGGCAGTTCCTGCCATTGCGGATACAGCCATGAGCCACTTACCGCGCGGTCTTTACGTCATTACAGATAGCAAACTGCTGGCCGGCCACCTCCTGCCCGCCGTAGCCGCCGCGCTGGAAGGCGGCGCAGCCGTGGTGCAGTACCGCCACAAATCCCTGCAAGGCAGCAATCGGCACTGGTATGAGGCCGAGCAATTGCTGGCGCTCTGCCAGCAATACAAAACGCCCCTCATCATTAATGACGATGTGGAGCTGGCCGCCGCCATCGGCGCAGACGGCGTGCATCTGGGTCGTGGCGACGGCTCCATCGCCACCGCCCGCCAACGTTTGGGCACGGCCGCCATCATCGGCGCCACCTGTCACGACTCCCTGCATTACGCCAATGAGTCGGCCAATCAGGGCGCCAGCTATCTCGCCTTCGGCGCCATGTATCCCTCGTCGACCAAACCCGGCACGCCCCAAGCGCCGATTTCCTGCCTTAGCAAAGCCGAACGCTTTCGCCTGCCCGTGGTGGCGATTGGTGGCATTACTGCGGATAATGCTGCGCCGCTGATAGCAGCCGGGGCGCATTGCGTGGCCGTGATCAGCGATCTCTGGAGCGCGCCCGACATCACGGCCCGTGCCCGCGAATTTTCCCTACTCTTTGGGTGAAACGTGAGTTGCTGGCGCTTCGCGCCTAGCGGTGAATCGTGAATCGTAAAAGCAACAACCCCTAACCCTCTCCCCGCTTACGGGGAGAGGGAAAAATCGTAGGCGCTTACCGAAGGTACACATGGCGCTGCCACGAACGCTTTTGCTTTTACGATTCACGTTTCACCCGAAGTGGCAACGCCACGAGTCACGTTTCACTAATCACAATATTTGGAATGCCATCCATGAGCCGATCTGACGAACTCTTTTCCGCCGCCTGCCGCCATATTCCCGGCGGTGTGAATTCGCCCGTGCGTGCTTTCCGCGGCGTCGGTGGTACCCCGGTATTTTTCTCACGCGCCAAAGGCGCTTATCTCTTTGATGCCGATGACCGCCAGTACATCGATTATGTCGGCTCTTGGGGCCCCGCCATCCTTGGCCACGCGCACGACGATGTCATTCGCGAAGTACAAGAAGCCGCCGTCAACGGTCTCACTTTCGGCGCGCCTACCGAGCTGGAAATCCGCATGGCGGATAAAGTCTGCGAACTCCTACCCTCCATGGATATGGTGCGCATGGTGAGCTCCGGTACCGAAGCCACCATGAGTGCGATTCGTCTCGCGCGCGGCTATACCGGCCGTGATGTGCTGGTGAAATTCGAAGGCTGCTATCACGGCCATGCCGATGCGCTGTTGGTGAAAGCCGGCTCCGGCGCTCTCACGCTCGGCGTACCCAGCTCGGCCGGGGTTCCGGCCGATGTCGCCAAACACACCATCACGCTGGAATTCAATAATCTCGAAGCCACCGAAGCCTTTTTCCGTGAGCGCGGCAGCGAAGTCGCCTGCATCATCGTTGAGCCTGTGGCCGGCAATATGAATTGCATCCCGCCAGCGCCCGGCTTTCTTGAAGGCCTGCGCAAGCTTTGCGACGAGCACGGTGCGGTGCTGATTTTTGATGAAGTGATGACGGGCTTTCGCGTCGCCCTCGGCGGCGCACAAGCCCATTACGGCGTCACACCTGACCTCACCACACTGGGCAAGGTTATCGGCGGCGGCATGCCGGTTGGTGCTTTTGGTGGCAAACGCGCCATCATGGAAAAAATCGCCCCGCTGGGTCCGGTTTATCAAGCTGGCACACTGTCCGGCAATCCCATCGCCATGCGTGCCGGCCTGAAAACGCTGGAACTGATTTCCGCACCCGGCTTTTTCGAAGACCTGAGCAAAAAAACCGCGGCGCTTTGTGCTGCATTGGAAAAGGCGGCGCAGGAAAACGGCGTGGCTCTCACGACCAATCAGGTCGGCGGCATGTTCGGCGTTTTCTTCACCGATAAAAAAGTCGGCAGCTATGCCGATGCGCTGGCCTGTGATGTAGAAGCGTTCAAGCATTTCTTCCATGCCATGCTGGCTGAAGGTATTTATCTGGCACCTTCGGCGTTTGAAGCCGGCTTTGTCTCAGCCGCGCATACGGATGCCGATTTGGCCGCTACCGCGGCTGCGGCCAGCCGCGCCCTGAAGCGCTGATCTCAAACCTAAGGCAAGGACGCTCCCAGAAAAGCCATGCAGAAACGGCGACTGACACTGCTGACAGCCCTGCTGCTTTCCGTTTTCCTGCATTTCTTCTTTGTGCTGGGCGGGGAAATCGCCCTGCCCGATTTTTATACGGCGCCGGATGAAATACTGGAAAGCAAGAAGCCGGGGCATGTGCAGCAGATCAGCCTGAGCAAGCCGCCCCCTGCTGCGGCGAAAAAGCCGGCCGGCATGCAGTTCGTAAAAGCATCCGCCGCAAAAAAGAAGAAGGCCGCCCAGAAAAAAGCCTCGGAAAAAACTGAACCTGAAAAGCCGCCCGAGCCAGAAACATTGGCCAGCGAAGAAACGCAGCCCGCCGAAGTAGACGCCGAAGAAAAAGTTGAAGAAATTGTCGCACCGGCACCCGTCACGCCCGAACCCCCACCCGCCTTTCCCATACAGGTGAATGCCCAGCTGGAGGCCCGCTACAACGGCATTTCTTTCACCATCAACCAGCACTGGGTGATGGAAGGCTTTCGTTATTCCATTACCCAGAAAGCGCGCAAATTCGGTTTCAGTGTTGCCATTAACAGCGAGGGCCGCATCAATCCGGAAGGTGGCCTGCAGCCCGAGCAATATCGCTTGCTGGTCAATGAAAAGGTGCGGTCTTCCTGTGACTACCGCGATGGCGAAATCCGCTACGGCAAAAGCGGCAATCCGAAAGCAGCGCCCTTGCCTGTTACTCCGCAAGACATGGCCAGCCTGCCCTTCCATGTCGCCACCACCTTCAACGGCCAGCCACAAAGCATTTTTGTCTGCACCGGCAACAGCGTGTATCAGGTGCGTCTGGCGGCGCTTGCCGAAGAGAAAATAAAATTACCGGCCGGGACGCTGCGCACTCTGCATCTTGCCGGCGAACGCTTTGATGACTCGCTAGGACAAGTTGTGCGTGGTTATGAAGTGTGGCTGGCGCTGGATTACCTCAACTATCCGGTGAAATTCATAGGCCACACCAGCAATGGCGACCGCCTTGAATTTCGCGTGAAAGCACTGGAACTGGAAGGACAGACCGTACTGGGCGCAAGCGCTCAGGAAAATGACGACGCCAATGACAGCGCAGAAATTCCCGAGTGGCTAAATGAACGAAAAAAGCGGGAAAGCTTGAACAATCCCTGACTGCCGTTTTCAATAGAGCCCGCTGACAATAATTAACAATAGGCAGGCTATGTACCTGCACTCAGGGGGAATGGATGGTCCCGCACCGCCGCCGCACACTGCGCCAGCCCTCAACACGACGCAACTGCCCTCAGGAACAGAGTCACACTTCTGCCCTGACAGCCCCCTTGTTTGCCAGTTCTCGCGACCCCCTGCTTCTGATCGACTCCAGTCAGGTCATACGCGAAGCCAATGCTGCCGCCGCGGCCCTGTTGGGGCAGTCTGTCGCGATGCTGTGCGGACGCACATGGCGCCAAAGCTTCCAGCTTGAGCGCGAGCTGGCGCAAACCTGGCGCCACAATCCCGTTGTGCGCTGCCTGCAATCGCAAACAGAACAGCAGCTGGATACCGGCACGGTGCTGGCCATACCAGGAGGGCGACGCCTGCCACTGCAGGGCCGCATCATCCCTACCCGCATCAATAACAACTACTTTGCCCTGATCTGCCTGTATCCGGAGCAAAAGGGAACGGAAGCGCACAGTGTGAATCGGCGCAATGAACATGAACTCATGCTGCAGCATATGGCGCGCCTGAACACGGTCAGCGAACTGGCCACCGGCATTGCGCATGAAATGAACCAGCCGCTCTCCGCCATCATGAGCTTTAATCAGGCCGCCCTGCGCCTGCTGGCGGATGATGCTCCCGATATCGACCGGGTTTCCGAAGCACTGGCCGAATCGGTTAACCAGACGCGCCGAGCTGCCGGCATCCTCGAGCGCCTGCGCGCTTTTGTCGGACGTCAGGGCGTGCAGATGCGGCCTGTGGCGGTCAACCAGGTAGTCATCAATGCTCTCACCCTGCTTGGCAATAAACTGGGCGAGGCCAGCGTACGCGTCAGCCTGAACACCCAACCCTGCCCACCGGTACGTGCTGATGCCCTGCAACTGGAACAGGTGATGGTCAACCTGATACGCAATGCCATCGATGCCATGCAGGAAACACCGTCAGACCAACGCAGCCTGCAGGTGGCCACACATACCGTGGCCGGACGTGTTCATGTGGCTGTAACCGATTCGGGCCATGGCCTCAGCGAGCAGCAAAGCCCGCCCCTGTTTACGCGCTTCTTCACTACCAAACCTGATGGCATGGGCCTGGGCCTCAGCATCAGCCGTACTATTCTGGAAACTGTCGGTGGCGAGCTTAGTGGCAATAATGTGCCGGCAGGCGGCGCCTGCTTCCGCTTCTCTCTGCCCGTATTCATCACCGAGGAAATGCGTCATGGACACTCCCTTGCTTGAGCCGACCGTTTTTCTGGTAGACGACGATGATGCTGTGCGCAGTTCACTGCATATGTTGATCAGTACCTATGGTCTGCACGTGCAAAGTCTGGCCAGTGCCGAAGCCTTTCTGGAGGCCTGGCGCAGCGACACCATAGGCTGTCTGGTGCTGGATATACGCATGGGTGGCATTTCCGGTCTCACCTTGCAGCAACTGCTGCAAGAGCGCGGCATCAGCATTCCAATAATCTTCATCACCGGCCACGGTGATATCAGTGCCTGCCGTCGTGCCTTTCAGGGTGGCGCCGTGGACTTTCTGACCAAGCCTGTCGATGAACAGACCTTGATGCAGAGCATACACAAGGGCATCAGCCAGGATATTGCACGCCAGCGCACGCAGGCTGATGTCAGCAGCCTGCGTGGCAAGCTGGAGCAGTTGTCCGATCGGGAAAAGGAAGTGCTGGCACTGATGCTGGAGGGACTGCCCAACAAGCTGATTGCGCGCCAGATTGATCTTTCCACGCGCACGGTGGAATCGCATCGCGCCCGTATCTTCATCAAGCTGGAGGCCGACTCATTGGCCGAACTGGTTAGGCGCGTAGTCACGCTGGAAACCAACGAGGCCAGTCTACAGCGCTGAACCTATGCATAAAAAAACCGGGCTCAAGCTCGGTTTTTTTATGGCGCGCATGACAGAAGCATCATCACATCATCACCGCACCACGATCAGCCCCACACTGATATGCGAAGGTAGTTTGCGGTTGTAATCGAGTATGGTCTCGCCGTAGCCATTGAAGTACTGCACATAGAGATAGCCGTTGAGCTGACGCAAAAAACCGCGGAAGGGATAGCTCGCATCCAGCTGCATGCTGCCTTTGCTGCCCTGAGTGCCTTTGCGCAGCAGTGCAGCGAATTCCCAGTTGTCGTCCTTGCGCAGCTTGAAAAGAAAATCGCCATAGCCGCGATAGTCGGCAATATCAGGATTGTCACTTCGATCCAGATAACCGTAAAGCTTGGGCGAAAAACTCCAGATAAAACCACGCTTGGTGCTGGGAAAAGTGAGTGTGGGGCGCACATAGACAATATTGATGCTGCGCGAGTCCTCACCATCCTTGCCATTGGACTCATGCCCCAGGCCCATGCGCAGTCCCGCCAGTGTTTCTAATGAAGGCAGCGGCGAAAAACCGGGGTCTTCCCAGAAAAATTCCGGGCGATAGGAAGAGTCGCGAAAAGGCTTTGACTCGGCTTCCAGATCCCACAGCGAAGTCTGCGTATAACCGAAATAAAAGCGCTCCCACCAATCTGTCTTGTCCGGCTCATCCGGATTGAGTGCCCGGAATTTCAGGCTGAACTGGAATTTCGCGCCGTAATCCCCCTCTCCCCGCCAATTGCTGCCCATCACAATATAAGTGGGCTCATGGCCGCTGATGCCGATATCTGCTTCTGGCGAGGCCACAGCCAGCAGTTTCTTTTCCATGTCGGCTGGCAGGCTGGCAGCAGTCTTTGCCTCAGCCTCTGCTGGCGCCGCTTTACCGGATTCATTTTCCTGCGCCACGGCAGCCGCCATATTGAGGGCAAGAAAAGCCAGCAGCGTAATTCTCACGGCAGCACTCCGGCAGACTCCAGTGTTATTGCCCGCTGCAGAGCGTCGTGGGCGGACTGCATCTGGCCTTGTTGCTGGCGCGCGGCGGCAATCTGACGCCAGAGTTGCGCCTGTTGTGCCGGCTGACCCGCATAGGCCAGCGCCTTGCGCGCCAATTGCTCGGCTTCGGCCGGGCGCTTCTGGCGCAGACGCACATCAGCCAGACGCTGATAAACCACAGCCGACTGCGGAGCCAGGCGTTGCGCACGCTCCAGACTCACCGCGGCAAGCTCCAGATCATCGCTGCGCACAGCCCGTTCGGCCGCACTGAGCAAGCCCTGCACGGCCGGCAGCTGCGCACCATCCGCCAGTTGCCGCGGCGGTTGTGGCTGTGCCGGTGGCCGGTAGGACAGTCCGTGCGTAGGCGAAACCGTCGCCGGCGACACAGGCGCCGCGTCAGCCGGCACCGGCGCTGTCGTCACCGCAGAAGTGGCGGGCCTGCCAGCAGGACGATTTTCACTGACGGGAATATTGCGACTCGGCGCATGACTGCAGGCCGCGAGCAGGAGGGCCGCGAGAAGAAAAGGGTAAACAAAAACGCGCTGCATGCTTTTTCCCTGGCTGAAATAACGCCGTCATCAAAGGCCGCGTAAATCCTCACGCTAGCCGCAAGGTCACGACCCTGAATACTGTACCCGGCCTTGCCAAGCGGAGGCGCTTCTTTTTGCAAAAAGCGCACAGAAACGGTAATTCGCCACAGGCGGCTCAGAACCAGTCAATAACGCGATGGAAAACCTTGTCCAGCACCGCCGGCACGCCACCTTCGGCACAGGCCACAGCTTCCTGCGGCAAGGTGTCTGTGCGAAAAGGCACATTGATAGAACCTGAGCAGGTCTCCGCAGAAAGCTTGCCGCTTTCCTGGTCAGCCCATTGCCACTGCACATTTTCCGGCTGCACCTGCACCAGCGATACCGGATGCAAGCGCTTCATCATGTCCACCCAGATGGGGAGCGCACCAGAAGCGCCAAACAGTCCGGTCGCACGATTGTCATCATTACCCACCCAGACCACGGCCAGATAATTGCCGGTATAACCGGCGAACCAGGCATCGCGCAGATCATTGGTGGTACCGGTCTTGCCGGCCATGACCAGATCCGCCGGCAAGCTGCTGTAGGCGCTCGCTGCGGTGCCTGCTCGCATGGTCTGCTGCAGGGCGTAATTAACGAGATACACCGCCGCCGGATCCACCGCCTGCTGCACCGCAAGACCATAGCGCTTGAGCGGCTTACCCTTGGCATCCACCACTTCGCGAATACTGCGCGCCGGGGTGCGGAAGCCGCCGCTGGCATAGACCTGAAACATGGACAAGACATCCAGCGGCGACATATTCACGGCGCCCAGCATAAGCGAGGGATAGGCATTGATATTTTGCGTGACGCCCAGCTTTTTCAGTGTGCCGATGACATTGGGTACGCCTACATCCATGCCCATGCGTATGGTGGCCTGGTTGTAAGAGCGCGAGAGCGCAACAAACAAGGGCACGATGCCATGGCTTTCACCGTCATCATTCTTTGGCTCCCAAAGCTGTCCCCCCTGGGCTTGCAAAGAGACCGGGCCATCATCCAGCGGGCTCACCAAGGTATAGCGCCCCGATTCCAGCGCCGTTAAATAAACAGCAGGCTTCACCAGCGAACCGATTTGCCGTTGCGCATCCAGCGCGCGGTTATAACCGGTGAAATCTCCATTGCCGCCAATAATGGCCAGCAATTCGCCATTTTCCGGATTTGACACCAGGGCCGCGCCCTGCAGATTGGCGAGACGCTTGGGGCTGGATTTTTTCAGACGCTCCATGGCCCCGCTGAAAGCGGCATCCGCCGCATTCTGCACCCGCGGGTCCAGGGTGGTGAAAATACGCAGGCCCTCGGAAGAAATATCTTCTTCCTTGTATTCGGTGTGCAGCTGTCGGCGCACCAGATCAATGAAAGCCGGATAGACCGTAGTGGCCGCCGTAGGTTTGGCAATAACGCCCAAAGGCTTCTTCTTGGCGACTGCAGCCTGCTCGGCCGTTATCTTTTTTTCCACCAGAAGATTGTCTATGACCAGATTACGACGTTTGAGCGCACGCGCCGAATTACGGCGCGGATTATAAAAAGACGGCCCCTGCACCATGCCAACCAACAAAGAAACTTGTGCCAGATCCAGTTCGGAAATGGGCTGACCGAAATAGAACTGCGAGGCCAGACCGAAACCGTTTACGGAGCGATCTCCACTCTGCCCCAAGGCCACCTCATTGAGATAAGCCTCCAGAATTTCATGCTTGCTGTAATGCACTTCCAGCAATAAGGCCATGGCAGCTTCATTGAGCTTGCGCGACAAGGTGCGCTCATTGCTGAGATAGAAATTCTTCACCAACTGCTGCGTCAGTGTGCTGCCGCCCTGATGCAGGCCGCCGGCCGTGGCATTCACCCATACGGCACGCGCAATACCGCGCAAAGAAATACCATGGTGACGATAAAAAGCACGATCCTCCGTGGCCAGCAGGGCATCCAACAGATGCGGCGGCGCCTCTTTCAGCTGCATGAGCACGCGATCTTCATTCTGCTTGGGATAGATACCGCCAATAACCAGCGGCTCAAGGCGTACCACGCCTCTATCACTTTGCAGGGTACTTGCCACATCTGCGAGGCTGTTGCCGGCGAAACGCAGGCGCAGGACCTGTGCACTTTCCACGCTGTCGCCAAAGGTAAAGCCACGGGTATGCACATAGAGCTCGTTGCCCTTCTGCTGCCAGCTGCCGGTCGCCGTGGTCGCTTGCTGCCGGTAACTGAGTATGCGTAATTCATCCTGCACATCCGCCATAGCCAGCGGAGCGCCGGCATAAAGCTCCAGTGGCCGCGCATAGACACGCGCAGGAATGGCCCAGCGCTTGCCCTCGAATTTTTCGCGAACCGTACTGTCCAGCTTGAGCACATAGAGCCCCACGCCCACCACGGCCAGTAAAAAGATCACGAGCAAAAGCAGGAGAGCAGTGAGAATGAAGCCGCGAGAGGAGCCACGAGGGCGAAAGGCAGTCATGAAGCCGGCAGATACCCTAGAGCAAAACAGATGGCGCCGATTCTAGCCGCGGCGGGCACTGGCGGGCAGTGAAGCGTCGCCGCATAATCGCCCGACTTTTGTAACAGGCCTTTTTTCATGAGCTCCTCGCGTTTTGATGTTTATGCCATCGGCAATGCCTTGGTCGATGCCGAATACCGCGTCACCGACGACTTCCTCAGCCGCCACGGCATCGCCAAAGGCCAGATGACGCTGGTAGAAGAAGCCCCACAGCAGGCCCTGATACGCGCGCTAGACAGTGAATTCGGCCTGGAAAAGCGCGCCAGCGGCGGCTCCGCTGCCAACACCATCATCGCCGTCGCCGCCTTCGGTGGCCGCAGCTTCTATTCCTGCAAGGTCGCCAATGACGGCACCGGCGATTTCTATGTGCATGATCTGCACGCTGCCGGCGTTAGCAGCAACCTCAAGCCTGAGCGCGAAAGCGGCACCTCCGGCACCTGTGTGGTCATGGTTACCCCTGACACCGAACGCACCATGAACACCTTTCTTGGTATCACTTCCGATGTCGCCGTGGCCGAGCTCGTGCCGGAATCGCTCAAGGCCGCGCAGTGGCTGTATATCGAAGGCTATCTCGTGAGCTCGGACTCGGCCCGTGCCGCGGTGCTGGAAGCTCGTCGCCTCGCCCGCGCCAACGGCGTGAAAATCGCGCTGACCTTCTCTGATCCCGCCATGGTGCGCTTCTTCAAGCCCGGCCTCGCCGAAATGCTGGATGATGGCGTGGACCTGCTCTTCTGCAATGAAGAAGAAGCCTGTCTGTGGAGCGATGCCAGCTCGGTGGACGCAGCTCTGGAAAGCCTCAAGAGCATTGCCCGCGAAATCGTCATCACCCGTGGCAGCCAAGGAGCTCTGATCTGGGACGGCAAACAATGCCTTGATATCGCCGCCACAGCCGCCACCCCCGTGGACTCCAACGGCGCTGGCGATATGTTTGCCGGCGCCTATCTCTTCGGCCTCACCCGTGGCTGGACGCATGCTCGTGCCGGCGCTCTTGCCAGCCGCGCTGCCGCTGCCGTGGTCAGCCAGTTCGGGCCGCGCCTGCCGCTGGAAGCCCATGCTGCGCTGCTGCGCGACTTCAACGCCGCCGACCGGGGCTAGACAGCCCCGGCCGCGTGCCTATAATCGCCCGCCGTTCCGGAGACCGGCATGCACAAACTCTGCTCCATAGATGACATCCCGGATGGGGACTCCATAGGGGTTGCCACCCCTGATGGCGAAATCATGCTTATACGACAGGGCCGTGAGATTCACGCCTACCGAAACAGCTGCCCGCATCTGGGCATAGAACTCAATTTCATGCCCGACGAGTTCCTGGATACGGAAAAGCGCTACATCCACTGCATCAACCACGGCGCTTTGTTCCAGATTGAAGATGGTCTGTGTGTGTTCGGCCCCTGTAACGGGCAGTCGCTCACCCCCGTCAGCTACAAGCTGATCGGTGACACCTTGTGGCTGGAAAACAGCAATGCCGGCTAGAACTTGCCGCTGGCGTGGCAGATTTGGCAAGCGAGCAGGAAGCACGGTTGTCCGGCCAATCGCTTCTTGATATAGATGGCGTTTTACTCGCCTGAGGGAATGGCAAAAATGGCAACGGCAGCAGACAAGACCAAGAGCAAGAAGACGACACCTGCACCGGCAAGCAAGCCGGCAAAAGCAGGCGCCAGCAAGGCTCCGGCAAAGCCTGCCGCCAAGAAAACGCCCGCCAAGGCCAGCACCGAGAAAAAACCAGCCAGCAAAGCCCCCGCGAAAGCACCGGCCAAGCCCGCCACCAAAACACCAGCCAAGGCACCAGCTAAGGCACCGGCCAAACCCGCAGCCAAGCCTGCCGAGAAAAAGCCGGCCGCCAAGCCTGCGGTGAGCAAGACCCCGACTAAAGCCCCGGCCAAACCTGCCAAGGCGACCGAGGCCAGCAAGCCGGCCGCCAAACCGGCAGCACCGAAGCCGGCCGCCAAAGCACCGGCCAAAGCTGCTGCCGAGAAAAAACCGGCGGCTAAACCCGCTGCCACCAAGACTCCCGTTACGGCGAGCAAGACCACTGCCGCTCCCGTAGCCAAAACACCCGCCAAGGCTCCTGCAGCCAAGGCAAGCGCTTCTGCCGCCAGCGCCCCTGTCGCTGCGGTCGAAAAACCTTCAACTTCCAGCAAAGCCGTATCCGTGAAAACTGAAACCACAAAACCTGTAGTCGCAAAACCCGCCGTCAAGGCTGCCTCTAAACCCGCCCGTGCTGCCACCGGCCCTGCCGGCAATGTCCTCATCCACGGCACCGCGCCCTACCAGGAAAACAAGGGCGAGGACTATATGAATCCACGCCAGCTGGACCACTTCCGCATCATCCTGCGTTCCTGGAAACACGAACTCATGGAAGAAGTGGATCGCACCATGCACCACATGCAGGATGAATCCGGCAGCCTGCCCGACCCCAATGACCGCGCCACACAGGAAGAAGAATTCTCGCTGGAACTGCGCACCCGCGATCGCGAGCGCAAGCTGATCAAGAAGATCGACCAGACGCTGGAGCGTATCGAGAAGGATGATTACGGCTACTGTGATGACTGCGGCGTAGAAATCGGCATACGCCGCCTCGAAGCCCGTCCCACAGCAACGCTCTGCATTGATTGCAAGAGCCTCGCCGAAATCAAGGAAAAGCAGTTGGTGGGCTAACGCCCGCCAGCTGCCATCTTCTGAAAACGCCGCCTTCGCGGCGTTTTTTCTTGGCCGCCCTCATGCCCCAGCTCCCTAGCAGCACCAGCGCCCCCGGCTATGTCGGCCGCTTCGCGCCCACCCCCACCGGACCCCTGCACTTCGGTTCGCTGATTGCCGCTGTCGCCAGTTATTGCGATGCCCGCGCCGCTGGCGGTAAATGGCTGCTGCGCATGGAGGATCTGGACCCGCCACGGGAAATGCCGGGCGCCGCCCGCCGCATCATCACGCAAATGAAAGCCTATGGCTTTGAGTGGGACGGCGAGCTCGTTTTCCAGAGCAACCGCCTGCATGCCTATCACGATGCGGTAAGTGCCCTGCAGGCCGCCGGCCATCTTTTTTGGTGCAGCTGCTCACGCAGCGATCTGGCACGTAACGGCAGCCTTGTTTATCCCGGACATTGTCGCGCCTTTACGTCTCCACGCCGCGATGCCGCCGTGCGTGTGCGCATTGCCGAGGACATGACATTTTTTACCGACAGGGTCTTCGGAGCACAGCAAGAAGAGGTGGCAAAAAGCGTGGGGGATTTTGTCATCCTGCGCCGCGACGGCCTCTTCGCCTATCAGCTTGCTGTAGTGGTGGATGATGCTTTTCAGGGCGTGACGGATGTTGTGCGTGGCGCCGATCTTCTGGACAACACCGCACGACAAATCGTGCTGCAGAAAATGCTGGGCCACAGCACACCACGTTATCTGCATCTGCCGCTGGCCTTGCACGCCGATGGAACAAAACTTTCCAAACAAACCTTGGCCACCGAAATTCCCACACCGGCAGATGGCCGTCTGGTGTGGAAGGCGCTGGAGTTTCTCGGCCAGCAACCTTCTGCCGGCCTCATGACACGCACACCGCGGGAGCTGCTTGTCTGGGGCATTAAAAACTGGCGACCAGAAAAAATTCCGGCCCGCCAGGGCTTCGTTCTGATGCCAGACTGATCAGGACGCCATCAAGACAATACGTGCCGCATTAAAAGCCAGCGCAATCAGCGCCAGCGAAGAAAAGACAAACAGAGCGAAACGCAGCTCGATCTTGTTCACCACGGCCTGCACAAAGCTATGTGCAATGCGCAAAATTACATAAGCCCAAGCCAAAGTAGCATTGATGCCATCACCGGCACTCATCAGCGCCAGTGTAATGGCAATGGCGTAGAAAATCGTCGGCTGCTCCATCAGGTGGTTGTAGTTGTCCGCCTTCCAGCGCACCTTGGCCGGCAACTGATTCATCTGCTCGCCGCGGGGCGCATCCGAATCCAGCTGCATTTTCATTTTCATGATGGCGGGAATGCGCGTGGCATACATCCAGAGCCACATGACGAGAGACCAGACCACGAGAGCAACAACGGCATTGAGAATGGGGCTGTGCATAAGAGCTCCTGATTTTGCAGAGTTGTTTTTGTAATGACCGCCCGTTTATCGCGCCGTCATTGCCGTATTGCAAGCACCTGCTCATCCGCTTGACGACTGTGCACAGTCCGTCTATTCAGGGCGAACTCCACCGAGGAAGACACCATGCATGAAATCATGGCCCTGCTGATAGGCGTAGGGCTCGCGGCCGCCGCCGGCCTGCGTGTCTTTCTACCGCTATTCGGGCTGTCGCTGGCCGCACTTTTTGGCGACATGAATCTGAGCCCAGAAATGCAGTGGCTGGCCAGCCCGGAGGCAGCCGTAGCATTGGGTGCTGCCACGCTACTGGAAATCGCCGGCTATTATTTTCCTTTCGTCGATCATTTACTGGATACGATGGCCGCGCCTTGCGCTGTGATCGCCGGCACACTGGCCACGGCAGCTCTGCTCACCGGCTTTGAAGATGCCGGCGTGAAGTGGGCGCTGGCCCTGATTGCGGGCGGAGGGATGGCGGGCTTGGTGCAAGCGGGCAGTATGCTGGCCAGAGTGACTTCCACGGCTACTACTGGAGGCTTTGGCAATCCCGTAGTCGCTACCGGCGAATGGTTGGGCTCTTTGCTGCTCACGGTATTGGCTATGCTGGCCCCGCTACTGGGAATACTCTTGCTGATAGTGCTCGTGTTCTTTCTTTTACGATACCGTCGCCAGTTCGCCGCGAAAGTAGATAACAGAAAGCCTTCGTGAACGACCGAAAGTCCGACGCTGGAATTGCTGCATACGCATATCAGCGTGCTTGGGCCAGAGCCGACACCCATGCTGGCTTCTTTTGCGGGTCCAGCTTGCCGCTGTTGATTTCGTCTGCAGACTGATCGCACCACTGTATGCGAGAAGCAGTAGGCGCTTTGACGATGGGATCCATCATCTGAAAAGTCTTGTCTTCCACCACTTTCTCGAATTTCTGACGCTGATCGGCATTCAGCACGCCAGCCATTGCGCTGCGCGCCTGCTTGAGTATGTCGGCATTACGCTGGCGCCAGTCAAAAGCGGCATCGCCATACTTCCTGAATGAAATCGGCAGCGTAGTGGTGCACAGCTTTTCCATTTGCCGCACCAGATCCTCAAAGCCCAATACGCCGACAATGGCTTGGCCCAGCGCCGGATCTAAAGGCGCCGGCGTTGCTGCTGGGGAACCTGCCTGAGCCTGCTTGGCCTTGTACTGATCACCCGCAATGCGAGAAGCAGCGGCGGCACGCTCACTGGCGCTTTTTTCCGGAACCTTGGGCAGCGCTGGCCCATAACCGTCCAGCGCCGTTGTTTTTCCTTCGGCCGGCGGCTCATCAGAAAATGTGATCTTGCCGTCAGGCCCCACCGTCTTGTAGACCGGCTGAGCATGGACCGCCATGACACAAAGCATGAGAAGGCTGAAGGAAATAAGGGCTTTCATTTTTTTCCTGATCCGTGAAAATCATGAGCCACATTAATGCAGCTCATATGAGATGGCCATGAAAAAAGGCCACCAATCAGCCGCGCAAAAAACCTTCTGGATATTTCATACTGAGAGATAACGCCGAAGCGCCTCAATCGCATGTCGCACTTTTGCGGGCTGCGCATCGCGCTGTGGTGTCACGGCATAAACCCCTATCGCAGGCACTCGCCACTCCGGCAGCAAGCGAATCAGTTGGCCACTTTTCAATTCCTCTTCCAAATCCGGCAGCGGCTGCCGGGCAATGCCCGCACCCGCCAATGCCATCTCGCGCAATGAGCGCGAATTCGTGCTGGCAACACGCGCTTCCACACGAGCACGGAAGTTTTCATTTTTCGGGCCTGTCAGCTCCAACTGATGCGGCGTTTCCAGCACGGTGAGCACCAGCCAGTCATGTGCCAACAAATCCTCCGGCGTTTTCGGCATGCCGCGCCGGGCGATATAGGCAGGGGCGGCACACAGCACCATCTCCCAATGCGCGAGCTCGCGCGCCACCAGACTGGAGTCCGCCAGCGCACCTATGCGTATGGCCAGATCGATACGTTCTTCGATGAGATCAATACGGCGATCTTCAATAAAAAGCCGCAGACGCAGTTCAGGATGGTTTTGCAGCAAAGGCCCCAAAGCACCAGCGAGATGAGTGCCGGCAAAGCCCACGGGTGCAGCGATACGCAACTCCCCCACGGCGGCATCACGCAATTCGGCCAGACGCTGTTCGGCCGCCTGCGCCGCCTTCACCATGGCCGCGCAGCCCTCGTAGAACGCCGCCCCGGCCTCGCTGAGCGTGAGCTTGCGCGTGGAGCGATGCAGCAACACCACGCCGGTCTCGCCCTCTAGCTGGCGTATCTGCTGGCTGACGGCCGAGGTGCTCATGCCCAACTCACGCGCCGCCGCGCTCATGGCGCCGGTTTCCACTACGCGGGCAAACAGGGCCATACGCTTGAGCTTTTCCATACTTTTCTCTTTATGACGTTTCCGCCGCTGGCACGGCTACAACACGCTGCGCCCGAGGCGCGACTCGGGCTGCGCTTTGCCGCAGGCGCCTCATTGCTCTTTTCTCGTAGGAGCGGCTTCAGCCGCGAACTTTCCGTTCTGGGCCTGGGCCTGGACCTAAGAGTTCGCGGCTGAAGCCGCTCCTGCGAGCAATGATTATTAAGTTTTACTTCAATAAGAAGGCTGGACTAACAGGCTAATCGCATAACCGTGAAGTGGATAGAGTAATCCCATCGAGTCGACCGGCAAGACGACTCACAATCAACGGAGCAAGACCATGCATATCGCCCTTATCGGAGCCACCGGCCAGATCGGCCAGCACATCCTCAGCGAAGCCCTTGCCCGCGGGCACCGTGTGACGGCCATCGTGCGTCATCCGGAAAAGCTGGCGGCCAATCCCCTGCTCAAGGCGGTGGGCGGCAATGTTTACGACACCGCTGCTCTGGCAGCACAGCTCAAAGGCCTGGACGCCGTGATCAGCGCCTTCAACCCGGGCTGGACCGATTCCGATATCGCCAGCAAGCAACTTAAAGGCACGAACAGCGTGATTGCCGCGACCAAACAGGCTGGCGTCAAACGCCTGCTGGTGGTTGGCGGTGCCGGCAGCTTGCAAGTGCCGGGTGGCGGCATGGATGTGGTGGATACACCCGACTTCCCGGCCGAGTGGAAAGCCGCGGCGGGCGCCGTGCGTGAATCGCTCAAGCATCTGCGCACTGAGAAAGAACTGGACTGGACCTTCCTCAGCCCCGCCGCCCTGATTGAACCGGGCGAACGTACCGGCCGCTTCCGCTTGGGCGCTGATGAACTACTGGTGGACGCCAAAGGTGAAAGCCGTATCTCATTGCCGGATTACGCCGTGGCCATGATCGACGAGTTGGAAGCCCCGCAGCACTCGCGCCAGCGCTTCACCTTAGCTTACTGAAATCCGGCCTGCTAAAAAGTCGGCCCGCTGAAAAACGGGGCAGCTAAAAACAAGCGGCGACAGCACCAGCTCAGCCGCTTGTTTTCAAACATTCCTCACGGCAAGTTCTCCAGCCATTCATTCTGCTCAATACGACAGGGACGCCGATGTCATCTTCCTCCCGCCTTCCCGGTTGGATCATACTGATGGGCGCGCTTACTGCGATTGCGCCGCTCTCCATCGATATGTATCTGCCCAGCTTTCCGGCGATCGCCACCGAGCTATCGGCACTCGGTCGTGTCGAGCTCACGCTGGCGGCCTTTTTTATAGGCGTGGCCTTGGGCCAGCTTTTTTACGGCCCCGTGAGCGACCGCTTCGGACGCAAACCACCTCTGTATTTCGGTCTCGCCCTATTTGCGCTGGCCTCGACGGGGGCCGCGCTCGCGCAAAGTATTGAAGCCCTGATTCTGTGGCGCTTTTTACAGGGCTTGGGTGGCTGTGCCGGCATGGTGATTGCGCGTGCGGTTGTGCGTGATCGCTGTGAGCCGCAGGAAGCAGCCAAGGCTTTTTCCCTGCTCATGCTGGTGATGGGGCTAGCGCCCATTCTGGCGCCGCTGCTAGGCAGCTTTTTGTTGAAAGTGGCCAGTTGGCGCGCCCTCTTCGCTGTGCTCGCCGCATTCTCTCTGCTCTGCCTTTTCGCGATCTGGAAAACCCTGCAGGAAAGCCACGACACTCGCACAGCGCATCCGCTGCGCCTCGGCCTTGTCCTGCGCGACTATGCCAGCCTGCTGCAACACCGCCCTTTCATGGCCTACACCTTGGCCAGCGGCCTCGCCTTCTCCGGCATGTTTGCCTATATCGCCGGCTCGCCCTTCGTGCTGATGCAATTACACGGGCTCTCACCACAGCAATACGGCTGGATGTTCGGCGCCAATGCCTTCGGCCTCATCGCCGCCTCGCAAATCAATATGCGCCTGCTGCGCCAGCACGATATGACGCGCCTGCTGCAAGCCGGTCTTATCATCGCTGCCAGTGCCGGTCTTCTTCTGCTGACGCTGACCGCCCTGCATCTGCTGACTTTGCCACTGCTACTGGCCGGCCTGTTTGTTTTCACCTCCAGCATGGGCTTGATTGCCCCCAATGGCGGCGCCGCCGCGCTGGCCGATCAGGGCGCCAAAGCCGGCACCGCGTCGGCCTTGATGGGCGCCCTGCAATTCACACTGGCCACGCTCACCGGCGCCAGCATGAGTCTCTGGCATGACGGCACCATACTGCCGCTGGTTTCCGTGATGGCGTTTTGCGGCGTGGTCGCAGCATTTATTCCCACACTTATTCTGAAAAAGCCGGCCCCGATTAGCGCCTGAGCCCAACATTTCACCACAAGAAAAAAGCCCGGCATTGCCGGGCTTTTTTCTTTTAAGCGCTTAGCGTTCGCAAGGCGTGGCCTTCTCCACCTCCACCACCACACTTTCAACCGGACAGGCTGGCTTGCTGATCTGATAGGTATCGCCAAAGCATCCGGCATCCATTCCCACAAAATTACGAGCAACGCCCTGCCCGAAAACGGTATTGCTGCTCGAACAGCGCAGGCGATAGTGCACATCCACGCAGCCCACCAGCTCCGGCTTGATATTGGGACGAGTTCCGCGCAGGTGGTATTCGCCATAACACTTCATGGCACCCAGCTTGACGCCCCTCGCCACCTGCTGCAGATATTCCTGCTTGGCCCTTTCCTCTTCCGCCCGCTCAGCCGCACGCTTGACCTCACGCTCTGCTTTTTCCTGAGCTCGTTTTTTCTGTCGCTCCTGCTCCGCTAAAGCAGCCACCTCCTCCTGCTGCTTTATCTCGGCGGCGCGCTGTACCTCGCGCTCTAGACGAGCCTTCTCCGCTTGCTGCTGGCGCTGCGCTTGGCTCGGCCCCGCAGGGATTGAAGCACTCATTGCGGATGCCGCTTGCGGAGCCGCCTGTGCATTGACTCTCGTGGAGCGCTGCTCGGCCATCGCACGCCGCAAGTCATCTTGCTCACGCTGACGTTGCGACTGCTGCTCGTGCAAACGCTGCATATTTTCCTGACCACGGCGCTCACTGTCTGCCTTCATCTGATTCAGGCTCGATTGAAAATTACTGCCATCTCCACCCTGCTGATAGTCGCGCGCATTGGCTTCCAGCAAGGTATTGAGCTGCTGGCTATCCAGATTTTTGCCGGCCACTGCAATGCCCAAACTGTTCAGGCCAAACTGTATGGCTCTACGCCGCTCTTCCTCCTCATGCGCTCGCTGCTGGCGACGCTCTTCTGCCTCAGCCGCGGCGATACGACGCGCCTCTTCGCGCTGCTCGCGTGCATACTCATCTTCACGCTGCCGGCTTTCTTCTGCCACTCTTTGCTTTTCCGCTGCCAAATTGGCTGTAGCCATTTTCCAAAGCTTGGTCTCCGACTCGCTATCTGCCAGTTCTTTCACCTCACTCAAGGCCTTATCCGCGCAAGCAAAATCACGCTGCTGCGTGCACTCGCCAGCCACCTCTATGCCCTCAAGAAAGTCTTCACGATCCATGCGAGCAAAAGCCTCCTGCATATTTTTCAGCTTGTCTGCACGTGCATCCGCAAAAACACAGGGAGAGAGAAAAACCAGAACCAGCGCCGTACCCGCCATAAAATCGTTATACTTAATCGCCACTATTTTTTTACTCCATCAACTATTTCACGCTCAGACACTACCGTGCGCGGCATTAATCCCTGCGCAGCACTAATCCCCAGAAATAGCACGCAACATTCGAATGTTCTCTGTCGTCGCCTCAAGCTCGGCAATATCCTTGCCGGCCTCACGGCTAACCGGAAATGCCTCGAAAAACCGCTTTGTCGCTGCAAGCATGGCCGGCGATGTCACATTGCACTCAGAGGTTTCGGGCAAAAAAACTTGCAAGGGCAGACCTGCCGCTGCTTCGCCAATCCGGTTTCGAGCCCCCAGCATTGCTCCGCAAGACTGCATCAAGCCACGTTCCTCAGCGGTGAAAAAAGCATCACGCCGCTCCAACTCCCGAAAGAGGACGCCGTAATAAAGCGCCAAATTTGCCAGCATCTGCCGCCTTAGCCCACGCTCCACCCAAGACTCCATCACTATTCCAGCGTGCGCGCGTCGGCCAATATCTTGCACTTCATTCGCCGACCCTGCCGACTCCATCCTCAGGAGTTTCTGTCGGCGGAAGGCCACATCGTGCTGCCGCCACGCATCAGGCGTACGCAATTCTTCTTTCTCTGCCAGCGGCAAGCCCTCAGTCACTACATCAAGAGCCATCTGGTAGTACGCCTCAGCACCCGGAAAATAATAACCACCCTGCTCTGCGCTTTTCAGATCGCTTAGCGTATTACCTGAAAATCCCGATGCCTCTCTGGCATCCGCAAAAAGATGATCTGGCCGATATCGCCTTTTCACGAGCGACGTCGGGCGGGATGGCGCACGAACAGCGCTGACCACATCGAGCAGCCATTGCAGCTCAGTAGCGCAGTTGCGCGTGAAAAAACGATATTCATTCTGATAGGACCAGTGCACCTCCGACAGTGCTCGCAGCAGCAGTGCCTGATCCTGACTATCAAGCACCAGCGGCAGGGAATAGAGCGGACGGAACTCGTCAATCGTGTACTCGCGGTAGGTATCCATGAAGGTACTGGCATACAGCTTCACCGGATAAGCGCCTGTAACGCCCTTCCACAAGGAAAGACCCAGCTCGTCGATATTGGCCTTGAAGCTCAAGGTGACGTGATCGAAGAGGTCTTTTTCACACTCCTCACTCACCTCCTTACGCTGGGGATGGCATTGCACAACGCGCAGACCGACATGACCAAAGCGGCTGATGCCCCCTCCCATAGAACCGGCAAATAACAAATGCACAGAATAAACACGAGAGGTATCAATCCAACGAAGCTCCGGCGCGCGCCCCTCTCGCGCCATCCAAAAAGGAACACTATCCGGGCAAACAACAGTGGCTGGACTTATTTGCCAGACTGACTCCAAAACAGCCGCTGTTAGAGGGTGGCGACAGGCATACTGCGCTTGCGTGAAATAGGCTGCCGCATGAGAGGCATAAGCGGCCGAAGGCGCAGCTTCCGTCACGGAGAGCTCCGTACCTGCTTTTTCTGAGGTCTTAGCCGCTACCGGCAGACGGGCAAAACTGCCACGCAAAAACCGCTGCAATAATTGTTGCCGCGGCAAAATATCCGTACATCGCCGCGCCGGCGAACAAAACAGATTCAGATCGTCGGCATGTTGCCCGAAAAACGCCTGCAACACCGCCGGCGTCATGTCCGCCAGTGGCGCCGGCAACACGTCACGCACGGCGCTCACACCATCAGCATGCACTTCGTCGCCCACTGCCAGCCAAAAAATGAATGGCAGTGCAAAAAACTGACGCCACAACTTGCACACAATCAGTGGCTCAACTCACCTATTCCCGCTTTCGCGCTCAAGGCTAACGGCGCCGGCCTGAGCCACCATGGAATCCGGATTCGCGAAGGCAGCCGGATCTGTCATGACGATGGCTTTGCCATCGGCCACATCAATGGTGCTGGAAATCGGCAGAGACAAGGGCGCATAAACAGTGGCGCTGGTAGCCGTAAAAGGAGCAGAGCTCATTCGGTCTGGCGGCAGGTCAACCTCGCTGGACATCATCGCCATATAACGTTTCACCGCGCCTGGCTGCGCCTTGATCGCAGCCAGGCGGGCAGCCTCAGCCTCCGCGGCCAATCGTGGCGCATCTGCCTCAGCCTGTAAGCGAGCAGCCTCTTGGGCGGCTGCCTGACGCGCAGCTTCGGCATCGGCCGCTGCCTGGGCGGCCGCCAGTCGAGCATTCTCCCGCTTGCGACCTTCCGGGGTAAAAAAGATCTCTTCCCCCAGCACTACGGTTTCACGCTTCGTGGCGCCCGCCGACAGGAAAAACTTTTTTTCATAGAGACGGTACTGGCCCTTAGCAATATCCCGACTGGCACTTAGTGCGATTTCACCTTCAGGCACAGCAATATCGATAGGGCATTGGCCCTTGAGTATTCCATTAATACGAATATCTGCGCCCTCGCTGTCACCCTCGCATCGCAAACGCAGATAGGCGTCCCCAGCAAAGGCAGTCCCCATGCAGGACAGCGCCACACAAGCCAGCAACATCTGGGTGAAACTCATAGCTTTTAATCCCCAAAAAAATCAGAAAACCATCTCTATCCCGCCAAAAATCCAGACGGAAAAACCCCTCAAACGCAGCACCCTTCACGCAGGCCATTCTTATCCATGAAAGACCATGCATTGGCAAGGTTATGAGATCGCTGCCGGCAATCCCCAGCATTCGCACGCCACGCACCCCCGCATTTACGTACACCTGAACAATAAGCGCGCCATGACAAAGCAGGCCCGCACTGATTTGAGCCTATGATCAGCCAAAATAAGTGAACAAAGACCAGTCTCCAGCCCTCATCACTCAAATGCGTGATGCCCGTATAAAGCGGCAGTCGCCAATGCGAAGGCATGGCGCGAAAACCGCCGCACTGCTACCTTGCACGCACTTTCCCCGGTGTGCCGCCATGTATATAGACCGCCTTGTCCTGCTCTTCATTGCCGGCGCGTTTCTGCTCTCGCCCGCCATCATCGAGTGGTGGAGCGAAGGTGGCACGGCCTGGTATCGCCCCTACATCATCTGGCTGGTGCTGATCGGCATCAGTTTCTGGATCGGCAAGAGCCGCGACCTTAATGACCTGCCGCAGTAATTCCTCAGTGCGCCGGAGTTTCGTCCAGCCATGACCTTCAGTCCCGGTGAACTGCTGGCGCTGGGCGTCGGCTATCTCTTCCTGCTTTTCGTAGTCGCCTATATCAGCGAGTCCGGCCTTGTGCCGGTGCGCTGGGTGCGACATCCCGCCGTGTATGTGCTCTCGCTGGGCGTGTATGTGAGTGCCTGGGGCATTTATGCCGTGGTGGGCTTTGCCCAGCACTCCGGCTACAACTTTCTGGCGTTTTATCTCGGCATATCCGGCGCTTTTCTGCTGGCACCGGTGCTGCTGGCGCCAGTTTTGCGGCTGGCAAAAACCTATCAGCTGGGCTCACTGGCCGATCTCTTTGCCTATCGCTACCGCAGCCAGACTGTAGGCTCGCTGACCACGCTGGCCATGATAATCGGCATGATGCCGCTGCTCGCGCTGCAGATACGCGCCGTGGCGGACTCCGCGCAAATACTGACCCCCGGCACCCAGCACCAGTGGCTGGCACTGGTGTTCTGCGTCGTCATCATGGCCTTCACCGTGCTCTTTGGCGCGCGCCATCTTTCGCCGCGCGAAAAGCATGAAGGTCTGGTGGTGGCGATTGCCGTGGAGTCGTTAATCAAACTGCTCGCCATGGCCTGTGTCGGCTGGTTTGCCTGGAATGGCGTGCTGGACGGGCGCAGCGGCCTCAACACCTGGCTCACCGCCAACCCACAAGCGCTGCATATGCTCTACGACCCGCTCAAGGGCGGCTTCTGGCACAGCCTCATCATCTCCTTTCTCTTCTCGGCCGTGGTCATGCCTTATATGTACCAGATGACCTTTACCGAGAATTTCAATCCGCGCGCCCTGCTCACCGCAAGCTGGGGCCTGCCGCTGTATCTGATTGCCATGTCGCTGGCTGTGCCCATCCTGCTCTGGGCCGGTTTGAAGCTGGGCCTCATCATGCATCCGGACTATTTCACGCTGGGTGTGGCGCTGGCCTCGGGCTCCAGCTGGCTGCCTCTGCTGGTTTTTATCGGCGGCCTCGCCGCGGCCTCCGGCGTCATTATCGTGAGCACGCTGGCCATGGCCTCCATGGCCCTGAATCATCTGGTGCTGCCCATCTACCAGCCGCGCCCCGAGCAAAATATCTATCGCTGGATCTTGTGGGTGCGGCGAACACTGATTGCCGGCCTTATCCTGACGGCCTTCATCGCCTATATGCTGCTGGACGAACGCCACAGCATGACGGAAATGGCCATGCTGACCTTTGTGGCCACGCTGCAGTTCGCCCCCGGCCTTATCGGCGTGCTGTTCTGGCCACGCGCCAATCGTCTTGGCTTTGTCAGCGGCCTTTCCGTGGGCATGTTGCTGTGGTTCGTCATGCTGGTCATTCCCTATCTGATAGAGCAGCGCTTCTTGCCCACTCAGAGCTGGCTCACGGTTTCTTTCACGGATAACACCGATTACTGGCAGACCGTGGGCATGGGCGCCACGCTGGTGAATGCCCTGATCGGCGTAATGATGTCCTTTCTGGGCAAGCAGACGGCCAGCGAGCAGATCGCAGCCAATACCTGCTCGGTGGACAATCTGCGCCGGCCATATCGCTGGGAACTTTCTGCAACAAGCATCAGTGATTTCGTGCGCGGACTTTCAGAGCCGCTGGGACGCATCACCGCCGAGCGTGAAGTGCAGATGGCCATGGCCGATCTCGGCGTGCACCCCAGTGAAAGCCGGCCTTACACCCTGCGGCGCTTGCGCGACCAGATCGAGTCCAATCTTTCCGGCCTGCTCGGCCCTTCTGTGGCGCAGGACATTCTCGATCAGCATCTGCCTTATAAGGTGCGCACGGAAAGCGAAGGCTCGGAAGACATTCACTACATCGAATCCCGTCTCGAGGAGTATCGCGACCGTCTTTCAGGCCTCGCCGCCGAACTGGATTCGCTGCGCCGTTTTCATCGCCAGACCTTGCTGGACCTACCCATAGGCGTGTGCTCACTGGGTCGCGATCTGGAAATCCTGTCGTGGAATCACGCCATGATGAGCCTCACCGGCATCAGCGATGAAGAAGTAATCGGCTCACGCCTCGCCAGCCTGCCCTCACCCTGGCGCGAACTCTTTTTTGAATTCCTGCACGGACCGGCCGCGCATATTTACCGCAAGCCGGTAGAAAGCCAGGGGGAAACACGCTGGGTCAGCCTTAACCGCGCCGTCATCAGCGAGGGCGACAGCCTCGGCCATCCGGATTCACAAGTGGTCGTGGTGGAGGATATTTCCGAGCTACATCGCTTGGAGCAGCGCGTGTCGCACAACGAACGCCTGGCCTCCATCGGCCGTCTTGCCGCCGGTGTGGCACATGAAATCGGTAATCCTGTCACCGGCATCGCCTGCCTCGCCCAGAATATGAAGGCGGAATATCAGGATGGCGATATCCGCGATGCCAGCACACAGATACTCGAGCAAACACAGCGCATCTCACGCATCGTGCAATCGCTGGTAGGTTTTGCACGCGCCGACAACCAGCGCGTGCACCGCGTCCCGGTTGATCTGCACGCGGCCGTGGAAGAAGCCATACAGCTGCTGCAACTAGGGCCTGAAGGGCGCGATCATGAATTCCACAACGAGTGCAAACCCGGCACTCTGGTGCCCGGCGATCATCAGCGCCTGACTCAGGTTTTCATCAATCTGCTCAGCAATGCGCGCGATGCCAGCCCGAAAGGTGGCATCATCATCGCGCGTGCCACCACCCACGGCCCGCGCGTACGTTTTGAAATTGAAGACTCCGGCAGCGGCCTGCCTACCGGCGATATCCGCGATGCGCTTTTCGAGCCCTTTGTTACCACCAAGGAAACCGGCAAGGGCACCGGTCTTGGTCTGGCCCTTGTGCATGGCATCGTGGAAGAGCACGAAGGCCGCATTCAACTCATCGACAAAGCGGACTACGATCAGGGCAATGGCGTGATCGTGCAGATCATGTTGCCGGCCTGGCAGGACGACGTGGAAATTAAAAGACAGTGAGACGTGAGTTCGCCTGCGGCTCGTGATTCGTGAACGGTGGAAGCTAAGAAAGCTCCCATGCCTTTTGCTTCTCACGATTCACTCGATGCCGCCACGCGGCGAGTCACGTTTCACCCAAGGACAAAACATGAGCCACATCCTTATCGTTGAAGACGAAGCCCTTATTCGCAGCAGCCTGAAGCGCCTGCTGGAGCGGCATGATTACACCGTGAGCGAAGCCGGCTCCGTGAGTGATGCCACCGAGCGCTACAACCTCGAGGACTTTGATCTCGTCATCACCGATGTGCGCCTGCCCGGCGAGCCCGGCACCGTGCTGATCGAGCGCGCACGCCCAGCTCCCGTGCTCATCATGACCAGCTTCGGCAATCTGAAGTCCGCCGTGGATGCCATGAAGCAGGGCGCAGTGGATTACATCTCCAAGCCCTTTGATCACGATGAAATGCTGCTGGCCATAGAACGCATACTGCGCGAGCGCGCACTGCAGGCTCAGAACGAAGTGTTGAAGCAGGTGGTGGCGCGCAGCTATCCCACCACCGGCATGATCGGCTCCTGCGCCGCCATGCAGGATGTATTCACCCGCATACGCAAAGTCGCGCCCATGGCCACCACGGTACTGATACGCGGCGAAAGCGGCACCGGCAAAGAGTTGGTCGCGCGCGCGCTGCATGAGCAAAGCCCGCGTACCGGCGGCGCCCTGATCTCGGTTAACTGCGCGGCCATTCCGGAAAGCCTGATCGAGTCCGAACTTTTCGGCCACGAGAAAGGCTCCTTTACCGGCGCCCAGGCCATGCGCAAGGGCTTGGTCGAAGCGGCAGATGGCGGCACACTTTTTCTGGATGAAATTGGCGAGCTGCCCATAGAGGCGCAAGCTCGTCTGCTACGCCTGCTGCAGGAAAAAGAAATCCGTCGCATAGGCTCAACACAGTCACGTCAGGTGGATGTTCGCCTGGTGGCAGCCACGCATCGCGATCTGAAAAAGCTGGTCAGTGAAAACCGTTTCCGCGAAGACCTTTACTACCGCCTGCATGTAGTGGAGCTGCTGCTGCCGCCCCTGCGCGAGCGCGGCGAAGATATTCTTGAGCTGGCCGACGCCCTGCTGGCGCGCACCACCCAGCGCCTGGGTGTAGGCCCCCTGCAGTTCAGTGAGGAATCGCGCGAGGCCATGCTCAACTACCCTTGGCCGGGCAATGTGCGCGAACTGGAAAACGCCATCGAGCGCGCCTCCATACTCTGCGAGTCCGAGGAAATCGGCCCGGAGCACTTGGCCATAGACCACATCCGCAAAGAGCCGGCCCCCACCCGCACTGGCGGACGTACCAGCTCCAGCAATGAGCCTCCGGCCGGCCTCTCCCTGGAAGACTACTTCCAGCACTTCGTGCTGGAGCACCAGGAACATATGTCGGAAACCGAGCTGGCCCAGAAGCTGGGCATCAGCCGAAAATCGCTGTGGGAACGGCGCCAGCGCCTAGGCATCCCGCGCCGCAAGACGGGCGCCGAGGGCGAGCACGGCGCTGAAGGCGAGCCGGGCGAGGAGGACTAGTCTGGGCGGGTCAGCCCGCTCACCTAGTGTTACGCAGCTACACGAAGCGTTACAGCCCTACCCCACAAACTGTTACCTCACTCCGTAATGTCCGCAAAACCCCTTTCCGCACAAATCCCAAGTCATTGTTTTATAACAACATCATCCGATACCGAAAAGTTGGCACGGCGCCTGCTATAGGGATAGAGCGCAAATAACAAAAACAAGGCGCAGTCGCTGTCCGCACAGCCGAATAAAAACAAGAAGAACAAAGAACAATAAGAAGAGCAGGCGGATAACGGCAGAAGGTGAAAGGGATGGTTCAGCTATGACCAGGAGGCTTCATAGCTGAACCTGACCCGATAGAGTAACCAGCGGCTATAAAACAATAAGAACAGTAACAAGAATAATAAGACCTGACGCTGGTAGGCCAAAAACAACAACAACGGCCGCAAGTAAAAAGAAGAACACAACAACACTCAGATAGAACAAGCAATGTTCAGCGCATGCGGGAGGCCTAGGCCTCCCGCACTTCTATCTGCTTCCCGGAAATCCTGCTGCCAAGCCCGTCAAGCCCTTGCTATCATCCGCGGCTTCTTTAACTGGCCACTGAGCCCCTCCTCTTCATGATCAAAGCACTGATCAACCGCCTGCGAGGCAAAACCGCCGCTCCCGCCAAACTGGAACGCGTGATCATCCCCCGCGACCAGCACCCTATCTCGCGCCGCGATATCAGCAATGCTGCCCTGAAAACCTTGTACCGCCTTAAAGACAACGGCTATCAGGGCTTCCTAGTTGGCGGCGGCGTGCGCGATCTGCTGCTGGGCCTACATCCCAAGGATTTTGACGTGGCCACCAATGCCACGCCGGAGCAGGTGAAACAGGTTTTTGGCAGCCAGTGCATGCTGATCGGTCGCCGCTTCCGTCTCGCCCATGTGCGTTATGGTCGCGAGATCATCGAGGTCGCCACTTTCCGCGCCCATCACACGCAAGCCGAATCCGAGACGCATGCCCGTACCTCGGACGAGGGCATGATCCTGCGTGACAATGTCTGGGGCTCCGTGGAAGAGGACGCCGAACGCCGCGACTTCACGGTGAACGCGCTCTACTACAACATTGAAGACTTCAGCGTCTGGGATTTCGCCGGCGGCTTGGCCGATCTGGAAAAACGCCAGCTGCGCTTGATCGGCGATCCGGATACCCGCTACCGCGAAGACCCGGTGCGCATGCTGCGTGCTATCCGTTTTGCCGCCAAGCTGGAATTCGATATCGAGGCTGCCACCGCCGCCCCCATACGCGAACTGGGCGATCTGCTGGACGATATTTCCTCGCACCGCCTTTATGACGAGACCCAGAAGTTGCTGTCCTGTGGCCACGCTGTGCGCGTGCTGGATCTGCTGCATGAATACGATCTCTTCCAGCATCTCTTCATGTTTGACGAGGGCTCCGAAGAAAGTAAGCGCCTCCTGACATTGACGGCAAAAAGCACCGACGAGCGCATTGCCATCGGCAAGAGCGTGAATCCAGCCTTCTTCTACGCCGTATTGCTCTGGCCTGCTCTGCAGAAAAGCTATACCAGCCTGCTCGGCGAGGACATGCCGCCCGTACCGGCCCTGCAGCAAGCCGGACAACGTGTGATTTCACGCCAGACCCAGCGCACCGCCATCACCCGCATGACGGCGCAGACCATACGTGAAATCTGGGAAATGCAGCCGCGCCTGGAGCGGCCACGGCCGCGTCAGGTCGATATCCTGCTGCAACAGCAACGCTTCCGTGCCGCCTACGATTTCCTCGTCCTGCGCGAAGAAGCCGGAGAAGAGACCGACGGCTGGGGCGAGTGGTGGACACATTATCAAGAGGCCGATCCCGGCCTGCGCGCCGAGCTCCTGCGCGCGCTGGAGTCCAATGGCGGCAGTGCCGGGCGCAAGCCGCGCAAACGCTCACCGCGAAAGCGCAAGCCGGCCTCCTCGCAGCAGCCATGAGCCCTCGCTTTCCCGCTTATATCGGCCTGGGCGCCAATCTGGGCGATGCGCAGGCGACGCTGAAAGCCGCTGTGAAGGCGCTGCGGGCACTACCGGACAGCCAGCTCACCGGCTTGTCCCGACTCTATCGCAGCGCCCCCGTCGGCCCTGCCGGTCAGCCCGACTATTTCAATGCCGCCGCCCGCTTTGAAACCTCACTAGCACCACATGCTTTGCTAGCCGCCTTGCAGGCCATAGAAAACGATCATGGCCGCCTGCGCGAAGTACGCTGGGGTGCGCGCACCCTGGATCTTGACCTGCTGCTTTATGACCGCGATGAAATCAGCACGGCCGATCTTGTCCTTCCTCACCCCGAGCTCAGCGCGCGCAACTTTGTCCTGCACCCTCTGCTGGATATCGATGCCACGCTTGCCCTGCCCGATGGCCGCATGCTGGCCAGCCTGCCGGCAGCAAAGGACGAGAGTGGCCTGATGGCCATGGCTGACTCGCACTGGGCCGATTGACGTCAAACGGCACCGCACCCACCATAGCCCTCTCTTTGAAGCCCCTATCAACAGGAGCGTGCGCCCATGAAGTCCGTCACCCTCTCCACCCTGCGTGAGCTCAAGAGCCGCGGCGAGAAATTCAGCTGCCTCACCAGCTACGACGCTACCTTTACCCATGCCATGGGCGAAGCCGGCGTAGAAACCCTGCTGGTGGGCGACTCACTAGGCAATGTGGTGCAGGGCCAGAGCTCCACGCTGCCCGTCAGCATTGCCGATATGGCCTATCACACGGCCGCCGTGTCGCGCGGCAATTCCGGCAATGCCCTCATCATGGCCGACATGCCCTTCATGACCTATGTGCGCCTTGAAGACGCTCTCGACGGCGCCAAGACGCTTATGCAGGCTGGCGCGCATGTGGTGAAGCTGGAAGGTGGCGCTTGGCTCTGCGATACCGTGGTACAGCTCGCCCGTGGTGGCATTCCCGTCTGCGTGCATATGGGCCTCACACCGCAGTCCGTGAATGTCTTTGGTGGCTATAAGGTGCAGGGCCGCGGTGACGCGGCCGACGCCATGCTGGCCGAGGCCATTGCACTGGATAAGGCCGGCACCGCCATCATCTTGCTGGAGTGTGTGCCCACTGAGCTCGGCAAACGCATTACGGAAAGTGTGTCCTGCCCCGTTATCGGTATTGGAGCCGGTCCTTTCTGTGACGGACAGGTGCTGGTCATGCACGACATGCTGGGTCTGCACAAAGGCAAGCCTGCGCGCTTCGTGAAAAATTTCATGGCCGACAGTAAAAGTGGCATCAACGGCGCCTTCAAGGCTTATGTAGACGAAGTGAAATCCGGCGCCTATCCCGCTCCCGAGCACTGCTTCGAGTAAATGTTTTCGCGCGGCTGTCACAGCGGCCGCGCATTTATGCATAGGTATTTATGAAAACTGAAACCACGATTGCCGGCCTGCGCGCCGCTCTCAAAGCCGCCCGCAAGACCGGCAAAAGCATCGCTCTCGTGCCCACCATGGGCAATCTGCATACCGGCCATATCACCCTGGTAAAAAAGGCCAAGCAACGTGCCGACATCGTGGTGGTCAGTATTTTCGTGAATCCCACACAGTTCGGCGTGAATGAAGATTTCGACAAATACCCGCGCACCCTGGGCGCCGATTCTGCCCTGCTTGCCGAAGCCCAATGTGACCTCGTCTTCGCGCCCGAAGTGCGCGAGATGTATCCGGATGGCCGTAGCCAGAACACTTCCGTCAGTGTCAGCGGCATTACTGAAGTACTCTGCGGAAAATCGCGCCCGGGGCATTTCACCGGAGTCGCCACCGTGGTCAGCAAACTCTTCAATATCGTGCAGCCCGATA
This sequence comes from Moraxellaceae bacterium, assembly GCA_050739955.1. Classification (GTDB taxonomy): domain Bacteria; phylum Pseudomonadota; class Gammaproteobacteria; order Pseudomonadales; family Moraxellaceae; genus UBA2031. The sequence continues at coordinate 39,065 of JBOICI010000030.1, read as the reverse complement.
TGGCGCTCTTTGGCGAAAAGGATTACCAGCAACTCGCGGTCATACGTCGCTTCAGCAGAGAGCTTTGCTTTCCCATCGAGATAGTCGGCGTGCCCACGATACGCGCCGAGGACGGCCTCGCGCTGTCCTCGCGTAATGGCTTCCTGAGTGCCGATGAACGCAAATTGGCACCGCAGATTTACCAGACCTTGAGCAATCTGCGTGGCGCCATAGAAAACGGACAGCGTGACTACGCCATGTTGGCAGCGGCCGGTAATGGCCATCTGGAGAAATGCGGCTTCACACCGGACTATCTGGAAATCCGCCGCCAGGATCTGGATAGTGCCGGCCCGGATGACAAGGCCTTGGTGATTCTGGTGGCGGCCAAACTGGGCAGCACCCGCCTTATCGACAATCTGGCCTTTGAGCTAACCTGAATCGACCCCATCTTCATGGGTAATGGCCATGAACAATTGGTCACAAAGTGATAAGCAGCTGTCCGACAATCGAGGATTTCCGCGATTGAATGGCTGGAATGATTACGGCACAATTGCCCGCCCGGTTGGTCCGGGAAAAGTGTTACGCGATTACCCATTCTCGGGTGACCGTGTCTGACTCTCACGAGCGGAGGTAAGCCTCATGCAATGCACCATGCTGAAAGCCAAACTGCATCGCGCCCGTGTTACGCACGCTGAACTGGACTATGAGGGCTCCTGCGCCATTGATGGCGATCTCCTGGACCTCGCCGGCATTCTGGAATACGAACAGATCCAGATTTACAACGTGACCAATGGCGAACGTTTCACCACCTATGCCATACGCGCCGAAGAAGGCTCGCGCATGATTTCCGTGAATGGCGCTGCCGCCCACAAAGCAGGCGTTGGCGATATTCTCATCATCGCCACTTATGCCAACTACTCCTCGGCCGAGCTTATCAATTTCAAACCGCGTCTGGTTTACTGCAATCCGGACAACACGGTTAGTCACAGCGCCAATGCGATTCCGGTACAAGTTGCCTAAAGCACCGCAGCATCCATAAAAAAAGCCGGCATCAGCCGGCTTTTTTTATGGATGCAACATAACTCACGGCTCGCGAATCTGCGGCAAGCGCGCATTCTGGTAGCGAGGCTCGCCTATCACTTTGCGCAGGCCACGCAGGGTACGGTATGGCGTCTCATGAATAATGAGATTGATCACAGCGGCCGGAATATTACCGCCCGGATCGGCACGCATGCTCATTACCACTTTGACTCGCCCATCGCCCAAGGGCTGAAAGGTCCAACTACCTTCCATGTCCGGCATACGCACAAAATCAGCGCTTGGCGGGTAACTGCTGGACGACAAGGCCCGACTAGTCACCGAAATGATACCGCTACTCTCCTCTTGAGTGATTTTTCCCTCAACCACAGCATCACGATCTGTCAACGGCCAAGGAAAATCCGTCATCACATGAATGAGAAAACTGCCGCTGACATCATCACGCTTGAGTAGGTCTATACGATCCGTGCGATAAATCCAGCGGGCCGCGTTATCCGTATCCATGAGCAGAGCCAGCAATCCGTTCAGACTACTTTTTACCGTGGTCTCGGCGCGAATCTCGCGTATCGGATAATCCGGAATAGCGCGCGTCCAGACACGGATATCGTGGCTATCCAACGCCAGACTCCAGTCTTCCGCGCAGGCAGGGGACATGAGAAAAAAAGAAAGAAAAGCAGAGGCGACAAGGCGCAACATATTTATGAACTACACCAGACAGGAAGAAATAACGATATCCGCGGCAAGCCGGACAACAAAAATGAACTCCGAAAAAAAAGCCCCTGAAGACAGGGGCTTTTTTCATTCAGGCAATCACTCCTGATTCTGCGAGCACTCAGAATCAGCCGGGGTGATCTGGCAACGAACCTGCTTCAGCAGCTTCATGGCCTTCTTATCATAGATGCCCTCATTCATCAGCGAGATACGCGATTCGCGGATCATGGCGGTGTACTTCTCCTGATCGGCCTCGGGGATCTGCATCCAGTAGCGCTTGTCGATTTCCTTTTCTGCCACGGTCACGATCTTGATAGCACGATCGAACTGGCCGAAGAGGTATTCACGCGACTTCTGGCCATAACCCTGAGGGAACTTGTCCTGACGGATGATGACCTGCAGGGTAAGCTGCACCAGCGGGAACTGGGCGATGGCGCCCTTGGTGCCGAGACCCTTGAAGAGTTCCAAAGGCTTGAATGCCGCAGCAGGTGCACCCACTACATCCACCGAACCGTTGTTGAACTTGCCGGCGAAATTGGTCACATCGGAAGCCACCGGCTGAGCGCCAATCTTCTGCACCATCTTGGCCTGGGCCTTGTCGTAATCCAGCACAGCAATCTTCTTGCCGGCCAGCTTGCCCACCGTATTGATGCTGCGATCGTTGGTGAAGAGATAAGCCGCGCCCATGGGTGCCATGCCAGCCACTTCATAATTGCCGCTGACCATCAACGGTGCGGCATTGGGCTTGACCAGCGTGGCCTGCACTTTGCGCACATGATCATACGTAGGCTGCGAGCCCAGCGAATCCAAGCTGCCGGTAAAGGCATTGAACTGACGAGCGCGCAGACCGGTGATCACCACCGCATCACACTGACCGGCTTTGAAATCTTCAGCCGCAATACGTTCGTCGGTATAGGGCTTGAGATCAATATTGGCACCCCAGCGGGCAGCCGACAGCTTGTAGTCCTTCATCATGCTGAATACGTCACCGCCGGCACCCAGAATGTCCCAGACGCAAAGCGTCTGGTTGGCAGCCATGGCGCTGCCCGAGACAGACAGAGCGGCACCTGCGAGCAGGCAACGAATATTGCGCGAAATTTTCATCTTGGTTTCCATGACCTCACTCCATTACTACTACAGATACAGATTCTGTTTCAGGGCAATCAGAGCAGATCATCGATCTGCACGCCGTCATCCTGCTGCACGGGCTTGTCATCCCAGAACTTGCCCAAGCTGCCCGGCGGGGTACGGCTGCCGGTCTTTTCGGTCCAGTAACGGTCAGAAACATTCTGGATGATGAGTGCGCCCAGCGAATCCACCATGCGGTATTTCGGATTGAGAGCAGCATCCTGCGTAGCGGCAAAAGCACGGATGGCATCACGCATCAGCGCTTCATCTCCCTTGGCCTGAGCAGCCATGGCGTAAAGAGCATAGGGCAGACGCACGCCAGTGCGATCGGCTACACGCATATTCTGCTTCATGGTTTCCCAAGGATCGCCCTTGCCTTCGCCAGCACCAGGCAGCAGGGTCCAGATCACGGCACGGGTGGCCATTGGCGTACCCCACCACTTGTTGTTGTCCACGCACTGCATGGCGCGCTCAACCTTAGCGGCGATGTCCTTAGGCACACCCACCACTTGCTGTGCAGCAATGTCGTTCACCATGGACTGCAAGCCCTCGATGAGACCGAACATATAAACGAATTCGTCAAAGTCACGCTTGAACTTGGGACACTTGGTGCCGATGGGGGCCTTGAGCTTGCCTTCGTAGTAAGACTCAAGATGCTTGTAGCCTTCGAACTGGCGACGCGCAGCAATTTCAGCTTCACGCTTCTGCGAGATACGTGCGTCCTGAGCATCATCAATCAGGTTGGCACGAGAAGAGCGCATATAACGCAGCTCGAACTCCAGCGCACGCTGTTCGGCGCAGATGCCAGCAGCGGCATAAAGCATCACGGAAATCTGGTCTGCATCAGCCTGAATGCCCTTGGTGCCCAGGATGAGCGGGGTCAATGCCTCGCCGGAGGTGCAAGCCATGCCGGTATCGCTGATTTCGAAAAAGGGGCCGAGCAGATGGTTTTCGGCAAAGCGCAGGGCGGTATTGCCACCGGTCTTGTAGATCTGAGAGCAACCGGACAGCAAAGTAGCAGCGGCGACGAAAACGCTGAGAATGCCCCAGCGGAGCATACGATTCACCTTCATGGTGATCTCCTAGAACTTGTTCTTATTGATATGGGGCCGGACGCTTTGTAGTTATGAGTGCGTCGCGAAACCGTCCGGATGGCGGAGCCCGGCAAAGATAGCAGAGGGCCCATAAACAAAAAAGCCGCCAAGAGGCGGCTTTTCAGGGCTTTTTGCTACCTGACGATGCTTTTTTGTACATCGTCAGTGACCGGGCAATCAGGCCTCGCTGGGCGCGACCGCCTCGGCAGCAATATCCTTCATGGACAGCTTGATACGACCACGCTGATCCACGTCCAACACCTTGACCTTCACGATCTGACCTTCCTTCAGGTAGTCAGCCACATTCTCCACTCGCTCGCTGGCGATCTGGGAAATGTGCACGAGACCGTCGGTACCCGGCATGATGGTGACGAAGGCACCAAAGTCCACGATACGAGCAACCTTGCCCTCGTAGATGGTGCCCACTTCCACTTCCGCGGTAATGGCTTGCACCTTGGCCAGAGCCGCCTGAGTGGCGCCCTTGGTTTCGCCGTAGATGCGTACCAGACCAGTGTCATCGATGTCGATAGTGGCCTTGGTCTCTTCACAGATGGAGCGAATCATCGCGCCGCCCTTGCCGATCACATCGCGGATCTTCTCCGGGTTGATGTTGATGGTGGCGTAGGTCGGGGCATTGCCGTTCACTTCCGAGCGCGAAGCAGCGAGCACGTCATTCATGGCCTTGAGGATGGTCAGACGACCGTCACGGGCCTGGGCCAGTGCGGTTTCCATGATTTCCTCGTTTATACCTTCGATCTTGATGTCCATCTGCAGGGCGGTCACGCCATGCGCGGTACCGGCCACCTTGAAGTCCATGTCGCCGAGGTGATCTTCGTCGCCGAGGATGTCGGTGAGCACGGCAAAGCGATTGCCTTCTTTCACCAGACCCATGGCAATACCGGCCACCGGTGCTTTCATCGGCACGCCCGCATCCATCAGTGCCAGCGAAGCGCCGCAGATCGAAGCCATGGACGAAGAACCGTTGGATTCGGTGATGTCAGACACCACACGCACGGCGTAGGGGAATTTTTCAGCAGCGGGCAGCATGGGCTGCACACCACGACGTGCCAGACGGCCATGGCCGATTTCACGACGCTTAGGACCAGACTCGCGACCGGTTTCACCCACCGAGTAAGCGGGGAAGTTGTAATGCAGCATGAAGTGGTCGGTACGCGTGCCTTCCAGCGCATCGATCATCATGGCATCACGCGGGCCACCGAGCGTAGCGGTGACGATGGCTTGAGTTTCGCCACGCGTGAAGAGAGCGGAGCCATGCACCTTGGGCAGCACGCCAACTTCGATAGCGATCTGACGCACAGTCTTGGTGTCGCGACCATCGATACGCGGCTTGCCGCTAAGGATGTTGTCACGCACGGTGCGGTACTTCAGATCTTCGAACAGGGTTTCGACTTCTTCGGCATCCACATCACTGCCTTCCGGCACGAACTGGGCCAGAGCAGCCTTCTTGATTTCGCCAAGACGGGTATAACGATCCTGCTTTTCGCGGATGGTATAGCCTTCGGAAATCTGGCCTTCGAAAGCAGCTTTGAGCGCGGCCTTCAGTTCAGCATTCTGTTCCGGAGCCCTCCAATCCCACGGTGTTACGCCCACTTCCGCTGCAAATTCCTTGATCGCGGTAATGGCAACCTGCATTTCGTCATGACCGAAGAGCACAGCACCCAGCATTTCGTCTTCGCTGAGTTCCTTGGCTTCGGATTCCACCATCAGCACGGCCTTTTCCGTACCGGCAACCACGAGCTCCAGATCGGACGTCTTGAGCTGTTCGTAGGTCGGGTTAACGATGTATTCACCGTTGATATAGGCCACACGAGCGCCCGCAATCGGGCCATTGAAAGGCAGGCCGGAAATGGTCAGCGCAGCAGAAGCACCGAGAATGGCAGCGATATCCGGATCGGTCAGTTTGTCGGAAGAAACCACCGTCGCGGTGACCTGCACTTCATTGATGAAGCCTTCCGGGAAGAGCGGGCGAATCGGGCGATCGATCAGACGCGAGGTCAGTGTTTCTTTCTCGGTCGGACGGCCTTCACGCTTGAAATAACCACCGGGAATACGGCCGGCAGCGTAAGTCTTTTCCTGATAATTCACGGTCATCGGGAAGAAGTCCTGACCGGGCTTGGTTTTCTTGTTACCGACCACGGCAACGAGAACGGTAACACCGCCCATGGTCACCAGCACGGAAGAAGCCTGGCGGGCGATACGGCCCGTTTCCAGCACGACAGTCTGTTGGCCGAACTGAAATTCCTTGCGAACAATCTTGAACATTTTTTGGGTTCCTCTTTTTTCCAAAAATAAGCCCCGGCAATCCGGAACCGTTTTTGCCTCTGTTTTTCCACCGCAGGAGGCCCCTAACAAATTCACAGCTGTTGCTGCGGATTTGTTAGAAGCCTCTCCTTCGGCACATCTCTTTCAAACAATGCGCACTTTTTACAGCACGCTTAAAGACCCGGGGAGCGCGAACGCTCCCCGGTTAACACACTTAGCGACGCAGACCCAGGGTCTGGATCAGTGCGGTGTAGCGAGCACTATCCTTGCGATTCAGGTAGTCCAGCAGCTTGCGACGCTGGTTCACCATGCGAATCAGACCACGACGGGAATGGTGGTCATGCTTGTGCTCTTTGAAGTGCGACTGCAGATCATCGATCTGGGCCGACAGCAAAGCTACCTGCACTTCCGGAGAACCCGTGTCACCCTGACCGCGGGCGAACTTGGCCACAACCTGGGCCTTTGCTTGCGCATTTAAGGACATCTTTTTCACTCCACAATGAGAGGCAGGACTTAGAACGGACAGCCGCGCCTCTCTGCAGCTGCCGTAACGAAATGGTGTTGCCACCACTTCCTCTTTTTGACCGGCTTGTGGCCGGCCAAGACTTTCATTTATATGTTCTGTGGGAGGGGCTTTAGCCGCGACTTTTCAAAACCTTCGCGGCTAAAGCCCCTCTCAGCAATATCAAACCAGTGAGCGAATCAGGCGTTTGGGTGCAACACGCCCGTCGTCGTCAATGTCACCGATACCAAGAAAGTGGCCACCGGTTTCGAATACCAGCACACTACCGCTACTCGGCGCGCCCGAGATCTGCACCGGCTGACCTTGCAGCAAGTAGTACGCGGTGTTCTCTGAAAGCTCCACACGCGGCCAGTCGGCAAGCCCCACCCAAGCGGGCAGCAAGAGCGCATCCAATGCCTCCATCCCGCCACTTTCCAGGGCCGCGGCCAACTGCTCCAGCGTCACCATGACAGGCTGGGCAAACGGCCCCAGTGCAATACGGCGCAACACCACTACATGGGCACCACAGCCCAACAGCGTGCCTATATCCTCGGCCAGCGAGCGTATATAGGTGCCTTTGCTGACATGGGCCTCCAGCTCCCAGTCATCACCATCCACTGCCAGTAATTCAAGGCGGTGAATGGTGACAGGTCGTGCCGGTCTTTCAACCTCTATTCCCTGCCGCGCCAGCTCATAGAGCGGACGGCCGTCTTTCTTCAGGGCCGAAAACATGGACGGCACTTGCAAAATATCGCCGCGGAAGCGGGCCAGAACCGCCTCTATGGCAGCGGCATCCAGCGCTGGGACCGGACGCGTCTCCAGGACCTCGCCCTCGGCATCGCCGGTGGCCGTACGCTGACCCAGCCGGATACGGGTGCGATACACCTTGTCGGCTTCCAGCAGGTACTGCGTGAACTTTGAGGCCTCGCCCAGACACACCGGCAAGAGGCCGGTGGCCAGCGGATCCAGACTGCCGGTATGGCCGGCCTTGTCGGCCTGATACAGATGTCGCACCCGCATGAGGGCCTGGTTGGACGTGATGCCTTGCGGCTTGTCCAGCAAGAGCACGCCATCAATCGGGCGGCGTGGGCGGCGCGGCTTGCTCATCAGCTCTCGGCTTCACCGTCGGCTTTAGGCGACTCATCGTACGCACGCGCACGCGACTCATCTTCACGAACTGCTTCATGAATCAGCGTGGCCATGCGATTACCGCGAGCCACCACTTCGTCGTAATGAAAACGCAGGCGCGGCGTGATGCGGGTCTTGATGGCCCGCCCCACTTCACCACGCAGGAAACCAGCCGCTGCATTCAGTACCGCAATGCTTTCCGCCGGCTTTTCTTCCTGCCCCTCATCAAGGGAGGCACCCATCACCGTCACATAGATATCGGCATAGCCCATATCGGAACTGACCTTCACCGCCGACACCGTAACCATGCCGAGACGAGGGTCTTTGATTTCCGTGCGGATCAGACTCGCGATTTCTCGCTGAATCTGATCCCCAATGCGTTGCGTACGCTGACTCACAAACTCATCCTGCCCTTGCTATCTATACAGATCACAAGGAACGCTTAATGACAGTGACGTCATAGACTTCGATCTTGTCGCCGGAACGGATGTCGTTATAGCCCTTAACGGCCAGACCACACTCCACGCCATTGCGCACTTCCTGAACGTCATCCTTGAAGCGGCGCAGCGACTCGAGCTCACCCGAGAACACCACCACATCATCACGCAAGACGCGGATAGGCTTGCTGCGATGCAGCGTGCCTTCCACCACCATACAGCCGGCAGCAGCACCGAACTTGGAGGAGCGGAAAACTTCGCGCACTTGCGCCACACCGAGAATGGTTTCGCGATGCTCCGGCGCCAGCAGACCCGACATCGCAGCCTTCACGTCGTCAATCAGCTCATAAATGATGCTGTAGTAACGCAGATCCAGACCTTCGGCCTGACACTTGGCCTTGGCGGCGTTATCGGCACGCACATTGAAACCGAGGATCACACCACCCGTGCTTTCTGCCAGCGTCACATCAGATTCCGTGATAGCGCCAACGCCGGAACCGACGATGCTCACCTTCACTTCACCCGTGGACAACGCATTCAGCGACTGGGTCAGTGCTTCCAGCGAACCGCGCACATCGGTCTTGAGCACGATGTTGACGGAAGCGGCTTCCTTCTTGCCCATATTGGCAAACAGGTTTTCCAGCTTGCTGGCTTGCTGACGATCAATCTTGGCCTGACGATTCTTGGCTTCGCGGAACTCGGCCACTTCACGCGCCTTGCGCTCGTCATCCACCACGAGGAATTCATCACCAGCATCCGGAGCTTCCGGAAGACCCAGGATTTCCACGGGAATGGACGGGCCAGCAACCTTGGTCGGCTTGCCGTTTTCATCGGACATAGCGCGAACACGACCGTAATGCGTACCAGCGAGAACGAGATCACCTGTCTTCAGGGTTCCCTTCTGCACCAGCAGAGTTGCTACGGCACCACGACCCTTGTCGATACGCGCTTCGATCACGACACCGTGAGCAGAGCCATCCACAACAGCCGACAGCTCAAGCAGTTCCGCCTGAACCAGAATCGCATCGAGCAGAGCATCAACACCATCACCGGAGTGCGCCGAAACCTTCACGACCTGGGTATCACCACCCCACTCTTCCGGGACGATTTCCTTGACGGCAAGTTCGTTGAGCACGCGATCAGGATCAGCACTGGGCTTGTCCATCTTGTTAATGGCAACAATCAAAGGCACGCCAGCAGCACGGGCATGATCAATGGCTTCTGCAGTCTGCGGCATAACGCCGTCATCTGCCGCCACCACGATCACCACGATATCCGTTGCCTTGGCACCGCGAGCACGCATAGCGGTAAACGCGGCGTGGCCCGGGGTATCGAGGAAGGTGATCATGCCGCGCGGGGTTTCCACGTGGTAAGCACCGATATGCTGGGTAATACCACCGGCCTCACCGGCAGCCACTTTGGCGCGACGGATATAGTCGAGCAGCGAAGTCTTGCCGTGGTCAACGTGGCCCATGATGGTCACGACAGGCGCACGCGTGCTGCCTTCGCCGTGATGCTTCATGGCTTCTTTCAGAGAGTCTTCAACTGCCGTTTCGCTGACAAACTTCGGCGTGTGGCCCAGCTCTTCCACCACCAGACCGGCTGTGGTCTGGTCTATGGTCTGGTTGGCCGTCACGGTTTCGCCCATTTTCATGAGCACCTTGATGACGACCTTGGCCTTCAACGCCATCTTCTGCGCGAGATCCGCCACCGTAATATTTTCACCGATGGTGACGTCGTACACCTGTTTCTCCACCGGCTTTTCAAAGCCATGCTGTTTGGACAGAGCGCTGCTCAGCGTGCGCAGAGCCGGACGGAATGCCTGCTCTTCTTCACGCTTCTTGCCAGCCTTGCCCTTAGCGCCCGTCTTGGTATTGCCACGACGGATTTCGCGATCTTCACGCGCAAAAGAGTCTTCGAAAGCAGCTCCCACCAGACCACGAGCCAGCGGCACGTCGACCGCCGGTGCCGGGGCTTCGCCACCACGGGCTTCGATGTCTTCGGCAATCTTGCGAGCCTGTTCCAGCGTCTTCTGGCGGGCTTTCTCTTCAGCTTCCAGACGCAGCTTCTCTTCCTGCTTGCGACGCGCTTCGTCGGCCACCTTCTGGCGTGCCGCTTCGGCTTCACGCTTGGCGCGCTCTTCCGCCGTTTCTTCTTTCAGCTTTACCGATGCGCCAACCTTGGGCACAGACAGCTTCTTGTCCTTGCCACCCTTGTTGGCCGCATCATGGGCACGACGCGCCTCTTCAGCCGCCTTGCGCGCCTCTTCTTCGGCCACGGCAACGCGTGCATCTTCTTCCGCGCGGCGCTTGGCTGCTTCTGTCGCCAAGCGCTCTTCTTCTGCCTTGCGCACAGCTTCTTCAGCTTCGCGTGCAGCATCTTCCTGATCGTCGAGAGCGGAGCGCTTCACGTAGGAGCGCGTCTTGCGCACTTCCACATTAACAGTCTTGGACTTACCACCTGCTGAAGGCGACACCTTGAGCGTGCTGGTTTCTTTGCGCTTCAGAGTGATTTTCTTGGGCTCAGCATCAGACTCGCCGTGGGCGCGCTTGAGAAAAGACAGCAGTTGCTGCTTTTCCGCATCGGAAACCACTTCGTCTGCTTTCTGGTGGGCGAGTCCGGCTTCCTGCATTTGTGCAAGCAGGGTTTCTACCGGGCGGCCCACTGTTTCGGCCAGTTGTTTGACAGTCACTTCAGCCATGTAGCGTGTCTCTCCGCTTCGTCGGCATTATTCGTTGGCGTTGTTTGCGATACCCGGTTTACTGAAACCAGGGTTCGCGCGCCTTCATGATGAGCTGGGCCGCTTTTTCTTCGTCCAGACCATCGACATCGGAAATATCATCAATGGCCTGTTCGGCCAGATCTTCCATGGTGACAATGCCGCGCGCTGCGAATTCAAAAGCCAGCTTGCGGTTCATGCCTTCCATATTGAGCAGGTCTTCCGCCGGCTCCTTGCTGTTCTCTTCAGACACCAGCGCCTTGGTCAGCAGGGCATCCTTGGCGCGCTGGCGCAGGGCATTGACGATGTCCTCATCAAAGTCCTCGATGGCCAGCATTTCCTCCAGCGGCACATAGGCCACTTCTTCCAGCGAGGTGAAACCTTCGTTGACCAGAATGCTGGCGATGTCTTCGTCCACACCCAGATCACGCATGAAGACTTCGATGTACTGGTGCGATTCGCTTTCCTGTTTGGTCTGCGCATCGGCCACTGTCATGACATTGAGGCGCCAGGCCGTCAGCTCGGAAGCAAGACGGATATTCTGGCCGCCACGACCAATTGCCATGGCCAGCTGCTCTTCTTCCACTGCTACATCCATGGAGTGGGAGTCTTCATCGATGACGATGGAGGCCACTTCAGCAGGCTGCAGGGCATTGATGACGTATTGGGCAGGATTATCATCCCAAAGCACGATATCCACGCGCTCGCCACCCAGCTCACCGGAAACGGCCTGCACACGTGCGCCGCGCATGCCGATGCAGGCACCCTGCGGATCAATACGCTGATCATTGGTCTTCACGGAAATCTTGGCGCGCACACCAGGATCACGAGCCGCACCCTTGATCTCGATGATTTCTTCGCCAATTTCCGGCACTTCAATGCGGAAGAGCTCGATAATCATTTCTGGACGGGTACGCGAAATCAGCAGCTGCGAACCACGGCCTTCGGCATTCACCGCAAAAAGAATGGCGCGCACGCGCTCACCGACGCGGAAAGTTTCACGCGGCAGCATTTCCTCACGAGCCAGATAGGCTTCGGCATTGCCACCCAGATCCAGCACCAGACCATCACGAGTCGTCTTTTTCACAACGCCGGAGAGAATTTCCCCCAGGCGATGACGATAGGCATCCACCACCAGCGCCCGCTCAGCCTCGCGCACTTTCTGCACAATGACTTGCTTGGCAGTCTGGGCAGCAATACGGCCAAACTCGATGGAGGCAACCTGCTCTTCGCGGATATCACCCAGCTTCATGCCTTCAGGCTCGACATCACTGATGGCGAGCTGCATGGCCGGAATCTCGTGATCCATATCTTCGACCACGGTCCAGCGCCGGAAGGTATCGTATTCACCGGTCTTGCGATCAATAGCGACGCGCAGATCGATTTCATCCGTGTTGTATTTTTTCTTGGTCGCAGCCACCAGAGCCTGTTCCAGCGCCTGGAAAATCACTTCACGAGAAACACCTTTCTCGTTACTGACCGAGTCGACCACCATCAGAATTTCTTTGGTCATGGTTCGTTCCTGTCCGGACCTCGCCTATCAATCAAACATCAAACGTTCGGTTCTACGTTGCCCTTGTCGATGGCCGCAAACGGAATCAGCACCGCCGCACCCTCAACCAGCAACTCCACAGCATCATCCGTCGTTTTCTGGACGATGCCTTTGTACTTCCGGCGGCCATTCAGCGGACTCGCCAAACGCACGGAAACTTCATTGCCAATAAACTTTGTGTATTGCGGCAATGTGAACAGCGGCCTATCCCAGCCCGGTGACGACACCTCAAGGGTGAATTCACCGGCAATCGGATCTTCCACATCCAACACACCGCTGACCTGATGGCTGACCGTGGCGCAATCGTCCACGCCCACACCCTCCGGGCCATCAATGAAAAGACGCAGCACGGAGTGACGCCCTTGCTGGAAAAACTCTATGCCCCAGAGCTCGAAGCCCACGGCAGTGACGGCAGGAGACAACATCGCCATCATCGTTTCGACTTTCTTTGAGACTGCCATGCGCCTTAATTCTCCCGGCCGTATTCTCAGGCCGCAGAAACAAAAAATGGGCGAAACGCCCACTTCTGTCTGAAACCGCATCCGCGCCAGAACAATTACTGAAACATGCCTGAACCAAGCGCGAGACCTGTAAAAAAGCCCACACAAGGTGGGCTTCTTCACGAAACCTTCTGGTAAAGGCTTCCAAGTCCAAAAGTGGTAGCGGGGGCTGGATTTGAACCAACGACCTTCGGGTTATGAGCCCGACGAGCTACCAGGCTGCTCCACCCCGCATCAGAGGACGGCGACTATAGGCCCAGTGATTTATTAAGTCAAAGGGTTTTTGCCGCATTTTCCGGGAAAATTCCCGGGAAAATCATAAGCCTGCCGTCTGGTACGGCAGACTTCGTTCTGTCACAGGAAAACATCTTCCTGCCGCCACCAACCCGCCTGATTAAAGGCCGATTAGGGACTTGTTTGGTGCGGAAGGAGGGACTTGAACCCTCATGCCGTGAGGCACAACCACCTCAAGGTTGCGTGTATACCAATTTCACCACTTCCGCGATTCTTTACCACCTTACTGGGCAGGTGCAGCCGGCACGTCACCACTTGCAGCCGGAGCTGCAGCTGATGTCGCAGGCACCACCGGAACATCTCCAGCAGGCTTGGCATCAGCGTGTTCAGCCGACACCTCAGGCACAAGACCGAAGCCTTGTGCATTTTTCTTTGCATAAATGGCCAGCCCAAGGCTGGTCACGAAAAACAGGGCTGCCAGTACGGCCGTGGCCTTGGTCAGGAAGCCCGCAGAGCCAGCCGCACCGAATACGGTCTGCGAAGCGCCAGCACCAAAGGATGCGCCCATCTCGGCACCCTTGCCCTGCTGCAGCAGGATAAAACCGATCATGGCTATGGCAAACAACACATGAAAGACGAGAATCGCGCTTTCCATTCTTTACCGCCTCACTGCGCTGCCCAGGCTGCCCGGGCAATCGCGACAAATTCTTCCGCGTCCAGAGACGCTCCACCCACCAGGGCACCATCTATATCCGGCATGGCAAACAGCGCCGCCGCATTGGCCGCCTTCACGCTACCGCCGTACAAAATGCGCAAAGCTTTCGCCACCTGCGCATCCCGCCTTGCTACCGCCGCACGCAACACGGCATGAACCTGCTGCGCCTGCTCGGGGCTGGCTGTGCGTCCGGTACCTATGGCCCAGACCGGCTCATAAGCCAGCACCGCCTTTTCCAGAGCCGCCGCGCCATGCGCATCGACCACCGCTGTCAGTTGAGCCAGAACAACCTCTTCGGTTTTTCCTGCCTCACGCTCGTCCAGCGTTTCGCCCACACAGAGCACCGGAATCAAACCTGCGGCCTGTGCCTTTGCAAATCTTTCTGCCACTGCCACATCACTATCGCCATAAAGACTGCGACGCTCGGAGTGTCCAATAATGACGGCATACACAGTCAGATCAGCCAGCATACCGGCCGACACCTCACCGGTGCAGGCGCCATCATCTTCACGCGCTACGTTCTGGGCACAAAGCCGCAGTCCGCTGTCAGCCAGCAGCCCGGCCACTTGGGCCAGATATACCGAAGGGGGTGCAATCCACAGATCGATACCGCTGTACTCGGCCACCCGCGAGGTAATGGCGCTGACCAGTGCCGCATTGGCGGCTTGCCTGCCGTGCATTTTCCAGTTGCCGGCAACCAGCTTGCGACGCATCGCGAAAGCTCCTGTTCAACAGCCCCATCGGGGTTTGGCGCAGCGCAGCAGATGCCTTGAAAAGGCCCTGCCCCGCGAGGCCCGCAATCTTAGCCAAGTGACCCCGGTGAAACAACCACTGGCTGCGATTTTTCTGAAGGAACTTAGAGGACTCAGGAACAGCGCTGGAAACCGTCAGCGAAGCCGCCAACGCAGATAGTTTTCCTTAAACCAGTGTCATTTTTACCGTTTCAGCCAAGCTGGCCGTCAACCCCTGCACCAGCGCCTCATCCTCACCCTCCACCATAACGCGAATGACAGGCTCGGTTCCGGAGGGGCGCAACAGAACACGACCACGCCCCGACAGCTTCTGCTCGGCCGCAGCAACCGCTGCGGATATGGCGGGCTCCGCCATGGGGTCACGCTTTTGCGCCACGCGCACATTGATCATGTGCTGAGGAAAGATGCTCATGCCGGCACAGAGCTCGTGCAGGGACTTGCCACTGCGCACAATGACTGCCAGCACTTGCAGAGCGGCAATGATGGCATCGCCCGTGGTGGTCTTGTCGAGCAGCACGATATGACCCGAGGCCTCACCCCCCAGCACCCAGCCACGGCCTTCGAGCTCAGCCATGACATAACGATCGCCCACTTTGGCCCTGACAAACTCCAGCCCCAACTCGCGTATGGCCAGCTCCATCCCCATATTGCTCATCAGCGTGCCAACCACACCCGATAGCGGCAGACCCCGCTCTACACGATCACGAGCAATGACATAGATCAGCGCATCGCCATCCACCAACCGGCCGTGCTTATCAACCATGAGCACACGATCGCTGTCGCCATCAAAGGCAATACCCAGATCAGCTCCGGTCTCCACTACCGCTTTTTGCAGGAGCTGCGGATGCGTGGAGCCGCAGCCCTCATTGATATTGAGACCATCAGGTGCACAGGCAATTTTCACCACATCGGCACCCAGCTCGGTAAAAACTGCCGGCCCCACCTGGTAGGCCGCACCATGTGCGCAATCCAACGCGATTTTCAGGCCACTCAGATTAAGTGCGTAGGGAAACGTGGATTTGCAGAATTCGATATAGCGGCCTCGCGCATCCTCCTGACGCATGGCTTTGCCCAAGGCATCGGGAGCCGCAATGGTCAGCGGTTTATCCAGCCAGGACTCAATTTCCGCTTCCACGGAGTCTGCCAACTTTTTGCCATCGGCTCCGAAAAACTTGATGCCATTGTCGTAATAGGGATTATGCGAAGCCGAAATCACGATGCCGGCACTGGCATGAAAAGCGCGCGTGAGATGGGCAATGGCCGGCGTCGGCATAGGCCCGAGCAGACGCACACTGACACCGGCCGCAGAAAGCCCCGCCTCCAGCGCCGACTCCAGCAGATAACCAGACAGGCGCGTATCTTTACCCACCACAACCGACGCACGACCCTGACCCGCCAGCACCTTGCCGGCAGCCCAACCCAGCTTGAGCGCAAACTCAGGAGTAATGGGCAGCTCGCCCACTTTGCCGCGCACGCCATCGGTACCGAAGTATTTCCTGCTCATTCCCCAGCCTCTTTTGCTTCATGCACAGCGCGCAATGCTGATACCACTGCAAGCGCTTCTGCTGTTGCCTTTACGTCATGGACACGAATGATAGCGGCGCCAGCCTGTGCAGCAATGATTGCCGCCGACAGACTGGCAAACAGCCGCTGATCCACAGGCGCCCCACCGAGAATGGCGCCCAGCATGGATTTGCGCGACAGCCCCGCCAGCTGAGGAAATCCCATGGCGACAAAATGCGGCATGGCGGCCAGCAATTCGAGATTGTGCGCCAGCGTTTTGCCGAAGCCGAAGCCTACATCCAGCACAATGCGCTCCTGCGTAATACCTGCCATCCGGCAAGCGTCAATCCGCGCCCGCAGAAAAGTCTCCACCTCATTCACCACACCAGCGTAATGCGGCTGCTGCTGCATATTGCCGGGCTCGCCCTGCATATGCATGAGACAAACCGGCAGGCCCGAGGCCGCTGCCGCCTGCAGCGCACCTTCTCGCTGCAACGCGCGCACATCATTGATAAGACCCGCACCGCGTGCCGCGCCCTCGCGCATCAAGGCCGGCGTAGAGGTATCCAGAGAAATGACTACATCCAACTCGGCAGCAATCGCCTGCACTACTGGCAACGTGCGATCCAGCTCTTCCTGCACAGAAACAAGGGCAGCACCGGGCCGCGTGCTTTCCGCCCCAATATCGATGATGGCTGCGCCCTCGGCCTGCATACGCGCCGCCTGTGCCAGCGCTGCCGACAAGGTGGTATAGCGACCACCGTCGGAAAAGGAGTCCGGCGTGACATTAAGTATGCCCATCACTACCGGACGGGAGAGATCAAGCTCGCGACTGCCGCAGCGCAATATCGTCATGGCATCCGTCGAATTCTGAAACTGTAATCAGGACAAAAACAAAAGGCCGCACATGCGGCCCCTCGTCACAAAACAACAATCAGTGCTGAATAGCAGGCCCACCAATCGGTGGCAGACTGCCGCGACTTTCATCGGTCTTTTCCACTACAGCTGGCTTTTCTGCCTCAGCAACCTCGACCTTGGTCGCGCCACTGCCGTCATCCCAGCCCTTGGGCGGCTGCGGCGTGCGGCCTTCCATGATGGCGTCGATCTGCTCGCTATCAATGGTTTCGTACTGCATGAGTGCTGCCGCCATCAGGTCCAGCTTGTCGCGATTCTCGATCAGAATCTTTTTCGCCTCCTGATAACAGCGATCAATGATGGCGCGGATTTCATTGTCGATATCCATGGCCGTCTGCGCCGATACATTCTTGCGCTGGGTCACAGAGCGACCGAGGAAAACTTCACCCTCGTCCTCTTCATACATCAACGGACCCATTTTTTCCGACAGGCCCCACTTGGTGACCATATTACGCGCACGCTCGGTGGCACGCTGGATGTCATTGCTGGCACCCGTGGTCACGCCATCAAAACCCAGCGTCAGCTCTTCCGCGATACGGCCACCAAACAATGAACAGATGCTGGACTCGATACCGCGCTTGGACCAGCTGTAACGATCTTCGGCAGGCAGGAACATCGTCACGCCGAGAGCACGACCGCGCGGAATGATGGAAACCTTGTAGACCGGATCGTGATCCGGCACGAGACGACCCACAATGGCATGGCCCGCTTCGTGATAAGCCGTGTTCAGCTTTTCCTTTTCCGACATGACCATGGATTTGCGCTCGGCGCCCATCATGATCTTGTCCTTGGCCAGCTCGAACTCGCGCATCTCGACTGCTTTCTTGTCGTTACGGGCAGCAAACAAGGCCGCTTCGTTCACGAGATTAGCCAGATCAGCACCGGAGAAGCCGGGCGTACCACGTGCAATCACAGCCGCATCCACGTCATCGCCCAGCGGCACTTTGCGCATATGCACTTTCAGAATCTGCTCGCGGCCACGGATATCGGGCAAGCCAACAACCACCTGACGATCGAAACGACCCGGACGCAGCAAAGCGTTATCCAGCACATCAGGGCGGTTGGTCGCGGCAATCACAATGATGCCGTCACCCGTTTCAAAACCGTCCATTTCCACCAACAACTGATTCAGCGTCTGCTCGCGCTCATCATGACCGCCGCCGAGACCAGCGCCGCGATGACGACCGACGGCATCAATTTCATCGATGAAGATGATGCAAGGCGCCTGCTTCTTGGCCTGCTCGAACATGTCACGCACACGCGATGCGCCCACACCCACGAACATTTCCACGAAATCAGAACCGGAAATGGAGAAGAAAGGTACCTTGGCTTCGCCGGCAATCGATTTGGCGAGCAAGGTTTTACCGGTGCCGGGAGGGCCAACCATGAGCACGCCGCGCGGAATCTTGCCGCCCAGCTTCTGGAACTTGCCCGGGTCGCGCAGGAACTCAACGATTTCCACCACATCATCTTTGGCTTCGTCGCAACCGGCCACGTCAGCAAAAGTAGTTTTGATCTGGTCTTCAGAAAGCAGGCGCGCCTTGGATTTGCCGAAGGTCATGGGGCCGCCTTTGCCACCCGCACCACCGCCCTGCATCTGGCGCATGAAGAACATGAACAGCGCAATGATGATGAGTACCGGGAAACTAGCAATCAGCAGCTGCGTCCAGACGCTCTGGCCCTGCGGCTCAGCACCCTCAACCACTACTTTCTTTTCCAGCAGCAGCGGCACCAGGGTCTGATCGAAAGTGCCCGGGCGCACGGTGGTGAACTTGTCGCCATTGAGCCTTTCGCCCGCGACATTGAGACCGTCAATCTTGACGCTCTTCACATCGCCGCTATTCACGGCCGTGACAAACTCGGAGTAATTCAGTGGCTTGGTGGCAGCCTGCTGATTGAAATTGCTGAAGACGAATACCAGCACGCCAGCAATCACCAGCCACAGAATCAGATTCTTAACCATGTCGTTCAAGGGCAACCCCCGGGAGATACGTGCGACTTCAAACTCGCCTGCGACATTATAGAGACCCTCAGTCGCTCGCAAGACGACAGAAGGACAACAGCATCAGACACCCCGAAAGTCCTGACCCAGCAGGTAGACCTCGGGAGAACGGGGACGCGATGCCTGTGGCTTGCGGCTTTTGAGCACTTTGAAGTGCTCCTGCACCGCCTTGCGGTAGGTATCAAATCCCTCGCCCTGAAACACTTTCACGACAAAGCTGCCACCGGGCTTGAGCACCCGTACAGCCATATCCAGAGCCAACTCGCAAAGATAAATTGCGCGTGGCTGGTCAGCACCTGTTCCGGACATATTGGGGGCGATATCGGAGATTACAAGATCGACCGGCGCATCCCCGAGAGCCCCCAAGATCCGATCGAAGACATCCTGCTCGCGGAAGTCGCCCTGAATGAAGGTCACGCCCGCCACACCATCCATAGGCAGAATGTCCGAAGCCACCACCCGCCCTTTGTCGCCAACGAGGCGAGCGGCAATCTGCGACCAGCTCCCAGGCGCCGAGCCCAGATCCAGCACGCTCATCCCGGGCCGGAAAAGACGGTCTTTCTCGTTGATTTCCAGCAGCTTATACGCGGCACGCGCGCGATAGCCGTCCTTTTGCGCCTGTTTGACGTAGGGATCATCCCAATGCTCGCGCAGCCAAGTCTTGCTGGAGGCGCTGAGCTTAGGGTTATTAAACTTCTCTGCCATGATGGTGAACGCGTGAGCGTGAGGGGCTTTGTGGCTAGAATGGGCGCCCTTTTTACCAGAAATTGCAGGTCCCCGCCGCCATGCCCCTCTCGATAGCCGAAAAGAAACGCTTCCGCCGCATCGGCCACGAGCTCTCCCCCGTGGTCATGACCGGCAACCAAGGCCTGACTGAAGGCATTCTGGCTGAGGCCGACCGCGCCCTGGAAGACCACGAGCTCATCAAGGTCCGCGTGAATGGCGAAGACCGCGAAGAGCGCGTCGCCGCCATGCAGGAAATCGCCCGTCGCAATCGCGCCCAAGTGGTGCAGATCATCGGCAAGATCGTGCTGCTCTATCGCCCCGCCAGAAAGCCCAATGCCAAGCTTTCCAATTTGCTGCGCTACAACCACCTTAAGGAGTGAGCCTCGTCGCTGCGCAGAAAAAAACCGGCACAAGGCCGGTTTTTTTATTACGGGAGGGCGCACGTCAAACGTAGCGCACTGCCGTGATTTCGTACTCGACCAAACCGGCCGGCGTCTGGATACCGACGCTATCGCCTTCTTCCTTGCCGATAAGACCGCGCGCAATGGGCGAGTTCACGGAGATCTTGTTGTTCTTGATGTCCGCTTCATCGTCACCCACGATCTGGTAAGTCTTGGCCTCGTCGGTATCGCAATTCACGATATCGACCGTCACGCCAAAAATCACCTTGCCGGTTTTGGGCATGGTGGAAATATCAATGACCTGAGCATTGGAAAGCTTGGCTTCGATATCCTGAATGCGGCCTTCGGCAAAACCCTGCTGCTCACGCGCAGCGTGATACTCCGCATTCTCTTTCAAATCGCCATGCGCACGCGCCTCGGCAATCGCCGCCGTAATGCGCGGACGATCAACCGTTTTCAGCTGTTGCAACTCAGCCGTCAGGGCATCATGGCCCTGCTTGGTCATAGGAAAGCGTTGCATCACGCAATCTCCTGCTTTTCCAGAAACAGATGCAGATCCTGCAGACGACGCACTTCAACTTCGGCCGAAGCCTCCGCACGCAGCGCAAGACACACGGCCTCGGCACCACTGATGGTGGTGGTGTAATAAACCTTGGCCTGCAGCGCACTGCGACGGATGCTGAACGAATCCTGCTGCGCCTGTTTGCCTTCAGTGGTGTTGATGATCAGCGAAATTTCACCGTTCTTCAGCATGTCCACAATATGCGGACGGCCCTCCGTCACCTTGTTCACGCGACGACAAGGAATGCCGGCCGCTTCCAGCTCGCGCTGCGTACCGCCCGTGCCCACCAACTCAAAACCCAGCGCCGTCAGTTCGGCACCAATCTTGGTGAGGTAGGGCTTGTCGTTATCGCGCACGGAAATGAAAGCGCGGCCACCCGTAGGCAGCTTTTCATTGGAGCCCAGCACGGCCTTGTGGAAGGCTTCAGCAAAGCTCGCGCCCACCCCCATGACTTCGCCCGTGGATTTCATTTCCGGACCAAGAATCGGATCTACACCGGGGAATTTCGCGAAGGGGAAAACCGCTTCCTTCACGCTGAAATACGGCGGAATGATTTCCTTGGTGAATTTCTGCTCGGCTAGCGTCTTGCCCGCCATGCAGCGCGCCGCCACTTTGGCCAGCGAGATGCCTATGCACTTGGACACGAAGGGCACGGTGCGCGAGGCACGCGGATTCACTTCCAGCACATAAACATCGCGGCCCTTCACGGCAAACTGCACATTCATGAGACCGACCACGCCCAGCTCACGCGCCATGGCGACCGTCTGCTCACGCATCACATCCTGCACATCCTTCGCCAGATTGTAGGGCGGCAAGGAGCAGGCGGAATCGCCCGAGTGAATACCGGCCTGCTCGATATGCTGCATGATGGCGCCGATCACCACATCCTTGCCGTCAGACACGGCATCGACATCCACTTCAATGGCGTCATCAAGGAAGCGGTCCAGCAGCACCGGCGAATCATTGGAAACCTGTACCGCGGTGCGCATGTAGTGACGCAGCTCGTCTTCATTGAAAACGATTTCCATGGCGCGGCCGCCGAGCACATAGGAAGGACGCACCACCAAGGGATAACCGATTTCAGCAGCGAGACGCACGCCTTCTTCCGCATTACGCGCGGTGCGGTTAGGCGGCTGACGCAGATTAAGACGCTCCACCATCTGCTGGAAACGCTCACGATCTTCGGCGCGATCAATCGCATCAGTTGAGGTACCGATGATGGGCACACCGGCCGCTTCCAGCGCACGCGCCAGCTTCAGTGGCGTCTGGCCACCGTATTGCACAATCACGCCTACCGGCTTTTCCAGTGCAGCAATTTCCAACACGTCTTCCAGTGTTACCGGCTCGAAGTAGAGACGATCAGAAGTGTCGTAATCCGTGGAAACGGTTTCCGGGTTACAGTTGACCATGATGGTTTCATAGCCGTCTTCGCGCATGGCGAGCGCAGCATGCACGCAGCAATAGTCGAACTCGATACCCTGACCAATACGGTTGGGACCGCCGCCCAGCACCATGATCTTCTTGCGATCACTGGGATTGGCCTCGCACTCTTCCTCATAGGTTGAGTACATATAAGCCGTACTGGTGGCGAATTCGGCCGCGCAGGTATCCACACGCTTGTACACCGGCTTCACGCCCAACTCCCAACGCTTCTTGCGCAACTCTTTTTCGGACACGCCGATGAGAGAGGCCAGACGGGAATCGGAGAAGCCCTTACGCTTCAGGCGCCAGAACACATTCTTGTCAAAACCGGCAAAGCCGATCTGCTTCACTTCTTCTTCCGACTTGATGATGTCTTCGATCTGCACAAGGAACCAAGGATCAATACCGGAGAGCTTGTAGATTTCATCCACGCTCATGCCGAAGCGGAAAGCATCACCCACATACCAGATGCGATCCGGGCCGGGATTGGAAAGCTCTTTGCGAATTTTCGCTTCTGCTTCTTCCTGACCCGGCTGAATTTTCGGATTGAAACCATCAGAGCCCACTTCCAGCCCACGCAGGGCTTTCTGCACGGACTCCTGGAAAGTGCGACCTATGGCCATAACCTCACCCACAGACTTCATCTGCGTGGTTAGCGTGGCAGCGGCCTGCGGGAATTTTTCAAAATTGAAACGCGGAATCTTGGTGACTACATAATCAATGGCCGGCTCGAAAGACGCCGGCGTACGACCACCGGTGATATCGTTCTTGAGCTCGTCCAGCGTGTAACCCACGGCCAACTTGGCGGCGATCTTGGCAATCGGGAAACCGGTGGCCTTGGAGGCCAGCGCCGATGAACGCGACACGCGCGGATTCATCTCGATCACAACCATGCGGCCGTCTTTCGGATTGATACCGAACTGCACATTAGAGCCGCCTGTTTCCACACCAATCTCACGCAACACGGCGATCGATGCATTACGCATGATCTGGTATTCCTTGTCCGTGAGCGTCTGTGCCGGGGCAACAGTAATGGAGTCGCCGGTGTGCACGCCCATGGCATCGAAGTTTTCGATGGCGCAAACGATGATGCAGTTGTCCTTGCGATCGCGGACCACTTCCATCTCGTACTCTTTCCAGCCGATCAGCGATTCATCGATCAGCAATTCCTTGGTCGGAGAAAGATCGAGACCACGCTCGCAGATTTCCACGAATTCTTCGCGGTTATAGGCGATACCGCCGCCCGATCCACCCATGGTGAAACTGGGGCGAATGATGGAGGGGAAGCCCGTGGTTTCGAGCACGGCAAACGCTTCTTCCATCGACGTCGCGATGCCGGCACGCGGGCACTCGAGACCGATGCGGCGCATGGCCTGATCGAAGAGCTTACGGTCTTCGGCCATGCGTATGGCTTCTTTGGATGCGCCGATCAGCGCACAACCGAATTTTTCCAACACACCGTGCTTGTCTAGATCGAGCGCGCAATTCAGCGCAGTCTGACCACCCATGGTAGGCAGCACAGCATCGGGGCGTTCTTTCTCGATGATCTTGGCAACGGTCTGCCAGGTGATGGGCTCGATATAGGTCGAGTCCGCCATGGCCGGGTCGGTCATGATGGTGGCCGGGTTCGAATTAACCAGAATGACGCGGAAACCTTCTTCGCGCAGAGCCTTGCAGGCCTGAGCACCGGAATAATCAAACTCGCAGGCCTGACCGATAACGATGGGGCCGGCGCCTATGATCAGAATGCTTTTGATGTCAGTACGTTTTGGCATGGTGCTCTCTTACTTCTTCCGGGCCTGCATCAATTCAATAAAATGGTCGAACAAGGGCGAGGCATCGTGCGGACCAGGGCTAGCTTCGGGGTGACCCTGAAAGCTGAAGGCCGCTTTGTCGTTGCGATGTATGCCTTGATTGGAACCATCGAAAAGCGAACGGTGCGTCACGCGCAAGTTTGCCGGCAAGGAAGTTTCATCCACCGCAAAACCGTGGTTCTGCGAAGTAATCATCACCGTGCCTTTTTCAATATCCTGCACCGGGTGATTGGCGCCGTGATGGCCCAGACCCATCTTCACCGTCTTCGCGCCGGAGGCCAGCGCCAAGAGCTGATGGCCTAGGCAGATGCCGAACACGGGAATTTCGGTATTGAGGAATTCCTTGATGGCGGCAATGGCGTAATCGCAGGGCTCGGGATCGCCGGGACCGTTGGAGAGGAAAATGCCATCCGGATTCAGCTTCAATACATCAGCCGCCGATGTCTGTGCCGGCACCACGGTCACATCGCAACCACGATCCACCAGCATGCGCAGGATGTTCAGTTTCACGCCGAAATCGTAAGCCACCACTTTGAAGGTTGCGGGAGCCGTCGGCGTGATATGGCCCTTGCCGAGAATCCAGCTGCCCTCAGTCCAGCGATAGCCCTCTTTCACCGACACCACTTTTGCCAAATCCATGCCCTTGAGGCCGGGGAAGGCTTTGGCAGCAGCGAGCGCTTTGGCTTCATCCACATCATCACCGGCGATGATGGCGCCGTTCTGGGCTCCCTTCTCGCGCAGGATGCGGGTGAGGCGACGCGTATCGATATCGGCGATGCCGACCACGTTCCGGCGCTTGAGATAGTCCGACAGCGATTCCTGCGAGCGAAAGCTGGACGCAATCATGCTGAGGTCGCGAATGATAAGGCCGGCCGCCCACAGTTCTGTCGCCTCTTCGTCCTCTGCATTCATCCCCGTGTTGCCGATATGGGGGTAGGTGAGAGTCACGATCTGGCGGCAATAGGATGGATCGGTGAGGATTTCCTGGTAGCCGGTCATGGCGGTGTTGAAAACAACTTCACCGCTGCTGATGCCGTCGGCACCTATGGATGTGCCCCGGAAGACGCTGCCGTCTTGCAGGACGAGAAGGGCGGGCTTGCTCAAACCTACCTCCGAAGTTAAGGAATGCTGGCAGGAGGCGCCCGTGTAAAAACGCGAGAAAGAGGCTGTCTTTCTCGCTTTTATAGGAACGCATCCGGGTAATTGAGGGTGCCGGACCGCGTGGTGACCCACGCCGGGCACAAGTTGAGCGCGGATTCTACGGAAAAGCCCTATTTGTGTCCAACCGCTAGCAGCAGTAGCCGCCCGATCATGATCGTGGCCGACCAGTCATCCAGCCAAACCCCTATGACTGTCCATCGGTCGGTGCCCTGGCCATTGTCCCCACCCCCTCCCTTATGCTCGCATCCCATCAAAGCGCCCAAGAGGCGCCAAAACAATAAAGGCCAGCAGGGCGACAGCCTCGGCGTATTAAGAAGAAAGGTCTTACTCCGATGGACCCTACAGAACTCAATAATCTGCGACAGCTACTGGATAACCGGGGCTGGCGCCTGCATTTCCCGAAAGTGCTGGAAGCTGAATTCCAGGATCACTATGCACAGCGCTATCACAGCCACATGATCATTTCCGGTCTGCTGGGCGTGCTCGCCATTCTGGGCACCGGCCTGGTCGACCCCTTCTGGATGCCGCATGTGGCTAGCGAGCTCTGGCAGATAAGAGCCTGGACCACCGGCCCCATCCTGCTTCTGCTGCTCTTCAGTCGCACCGAGATCGCCACCCGTTTCATGCAACCCATCATCGCCTTCAGCGCCAATGTTTTCGTGGGCGGGCTGGTCGCGCTCTCACTGACGGCACTCAATCCGATCAACCATTACTACGCCTCCTCCATCACCATGGTCATGCTGGTGGTGTTTGTGCTTTCCCGCCTGCAGTTCGGCTGGGGCGTACTTTCCGCCGGCCTCATGCTGGTCACCATGAATGTGGGCTTCGGCATTATTGGCAAAGCCTCCACGCAAATGCTCGTGGTGCACAACGCGCTCTTTTTTATTTCAGCCGTGTTCTCACTGCTGGGTTGCTTCCTGTTCGAACGCAGCCTGCGCCAAAACTATCTGCAATCGCGTCTGCTCAATTTTGAAAAGCACGATCTGGAAGAATCCAATCTGCGCCTGCAATACCTCACTGCCATCGACGGCCTCACCCAGATTGCCAACCGCCGCTCGCTGGATATGAGTCTGGTCACTGAATGGCAGCGCGCCCTGCGCAAGCGTGAGCCCATCGGGCTCATCATGATCGATGTGGATCACTTCAAGCTCTTTAACGATACCTATGGCCATCAGGCCGGTGACGAGTGCCTGCGCGGCGTGGCCGGCGCGCTGAAAGACTTTGCCCGTCGTCCGGGCGACCTCGCCGCCCGTTATGGCGGCGAGGAATTTGTTCTGGTGCTCACCAATGCCACAGCACAGCAAACGCGCTTGGTAGCCGAGCGCGTGCGCGACAAGATTGTGGAGCTGGCCATTCCGCACCAGCGCTCCAGCCACGGCAATGTCACCGCCAGCTTTGGCGTCGCCAGCATCATCCCGAACCCCCGTCACAACGGCCCCGAAGCCTTGCTATTGGCGGCGGACCAAGCCCTTTACCGCGCCAAGGAAAGCGGCCGCAACCGTGTGGCCGTGGACGGCAATCCGGAACAGGCTGTCGCCTGACCCCGAATGTTCAGACATAAAAAAACCGACAACTGCCGGTTTTTTTATGTCTGTGTTTCCGCCCAGGCCTCAACGCAGATTCAGTACATCACGCATGTCATAACGACCAGCCGGCTTGGCAGCTAACCACACCGCGGCACGCACAGCGCCATTGGCAAAATTCATGCGACTGGTGGCCACGTGGCGAATTTCCACGCGCTCGCCTTCGCCGATGAACATGACATTGTGATCACCCACGATGTCGCCACCGCGTATGGTCTGAAAGCCTATGGTCTGGCGATCCCGCGCACCGGTGTGGCCATGGCGCTCGTACACCGCCACGTCTTTGAGATCGCGATCCAGCGCGCCCGCTACCGCCTCACCCATCATCAAGGCCGTGCCCGAAGGCGCATCAATTTTGTGGCGATGATGAGCTTCGATGATTTCCACATCCACGGTATCGCCAAAGGTTTTGGCGGCCAGCTCCAGCAAACGCAGAGTGACATTCACACCGATGGAGTAATTGCCGGAATAGACCAGACCGATATCACCCGAGGCCGCCTGCAGCGCGGCTTTCTGCTCTTCGCCAAGTCCCGTGGTGCCGATCACGATCTTTTTGCCGGCCTTGCGGCAGATTTCGATATTCGCGGCCGTAGCGACCGGCACGGTGAAATCAATCAGCACATCAAAATCATTGGCGACCGCAGCCAGATCGCCGGATACCTTCACGCCCAGCGCACCCACACCAGCCAGCTCGCCAGCATCGGTTCCGATCAGACCCGAGTCTGGGCGCTCTATGGCCGCGGTCAGCGTCGCGGCTTCAGTGGCCACCACTGCCTGTATCAGCGTACGGCCCATACGGCCACCGGCTCCGGCAATTGCAATGCGGGTCATGTCGTGACTCCGGGGGAAACTAGAAAGAAAGGGATTGTAAGGAGCACAGCAAACACGCGCCACCATCTCGTCGTAGCCGCTTCAGCGGCGAACCTTCTGCACCGGCCGAAGGCCCTGGAAGTTCGCCGCTGAAACCGACACCACCGACGTATTATTTATCGCCAAAAATGCTCAGCACCGAATCAAACCAAGAGGTCTGTTTCGGGGAGTGCTTACCGCCCTCGCCGTCCATATCCTGCTGAAACTCACGCAACAACTCTTTCTGCTTTTTGCTGAGCTGCACCGGCGTTTCCACCGTGACCTTGCACAGCAAATCGCCTTGCCCACCACCACGCACAGGCTTCACGCCCTTACCGCGCAGACGGAAGAGTTTGCCGGTCTGTGTGCCTTCCGGAATTTTCAGTTTGACACGGCCATCCAGTGTCGGCACTTCCAGCTCGCCACCCAGTGCAGCGTCGGCAAAGGAAATCGGCACTTCACAATACAGATCGGCGCCATCGCGCTCGAAAATCTTGTGATCGCGCACCGCCACCTGCACATAAAGATCGCCAGCCGGTCCGCCATTAGGGCCAGACTCACCTTCGCCGGTCAGACGAATACGGTCGCCAGTATCCACGCCAGCCGGAATTTTCACTTCCAGTGTCTTGGCCTTTTCTACGCGGCCCTGACCATGACAAGGGGCGCACGGCTCCTTGATGGTCTTGCCACGACCACGACAGGTCGGGCAAGTCTGCGCCATGGAGAAGAAACCTTGCTGCACGCGCACTTGTCCCTGTCCCGCACAGGTGCGGCAGGTTTCTGCACTGGTGCCCTTCTTGGCGCCTGAGCCTTCACACACTTCACAGGTAGACAGCTTGGGCACGCGAATCTGTACCGTGGCACCGCGCACGGCCTCTTCCAGATCCAGTTCCAGCGTGTAGCGCAGATCAGAGCCTCGATTGCTGCGCTGGCCGCCACGGCCACCGCCGCCCCCAAAAATATCGCCAAAGACATCGCCGAAAATATCGGAGAAATTGCCCGCACCACCACCGCCGAAACCGCCGCCGCCCATATTGGGATCGACACCGGCATGACCATGACGGTCGTAGGCTGCACGCTTGTCTTCGTCCGAGAGAATTTCGTAGGCCTCGCTGGCTTCCTTGAATTTCTCTTCAGCGGCCTTGTCATCCGGATTACGGTCCGGATGGTATTTCATGGCGAGTTTTCGGTAAGCCTTCTTGATCTCGTCGGCTTGAGCAGACTTCGCCACCCCCAGTATTTCGTAAAAATCACGCTTCGCCATGTCTTTAAAAGTGAAACGTGAATCGTGAGTCGTGAATCGGAAAAGCCCGCTCACATCTCTTGATTCGCATTCCCCATTTTCCTCTTAAGTGATTGTGCCAACGCCAATACCAACGCGGTAACGCGTTCGATACGACGCCCCAGATTCATGTCTTCCTGCAGAAAGCCAAGACTTATAGCAAGCTCAGTCTGTGTATCCAACTCCGCCAGCGATCCACTAGCCACTCTCAGGAACTGCACCAGCTCTTTCGTATGCTGCCGCGCAGCGCCTTCAGCAATATTGGAAGGCACTGATACCGCAGCTCTACGCATCTGGCTAACCAAGCCAAAACGCTCATCCGCCGGAAACCTCGCTGTTAGCTGATAGACCAGCTGAGCCAGCTGCATGGACTCTTGCCACACCATCAAATCTTTATGACTACGGCGCATCCTGCACCTCCCGCAAACTCTCCATACGACGAAGGGGCGCCCCAAGGCGCCCCCACGATTCACGTGTCACATTTCACGCTTCACATTCTTACTTCTTGTCGTCCTTCACTTCTTCAAACTCGGCATCCACCGCACCGTCATCAGCGCGACCTGTTGCTCCCGCATCGGCCGTTGCTTCTTCAGCGCCGCCCTGCGGCTGCTGTTCGGCATAGGCCTTCTGCATAACCGGCAGGGAAGCCTGCGACAGTGCTTCGGTCTTGGCCGTGATCGCCTCGATATCGCTACCCTGAATGGCTTCTTCCAGAGCGGCAACGGCGGCATCAATCGTGGCCTTTTCATCAGCCGATACTTTTTCGCCGAGATCGGTCACGGCCTTCTTGGTGGCATGCACCAGCTGATCAGCACTGTTACGCGCATTAACGAGCTCAGTGAACTTCTTGTCTTCCTCGGCATTGGCCTCGGCATCACGCACCATATTCTGGATTTCTTCATCGGACAGACCGGAGTTGGCCTTGATCACAATGCGCTGCTCTTTACCGGTGGCCTTGTCCTTCGCGCCCACATGCAGAATGCCGTTAGCGTCGATATCGAAAGTCACTTCAATCTGCGGCATACCGCGCGGTGCCGGCGGAATTTCGCTCAAATCGAAACGGCCCAGCGACTTGTTCTGCGAAGCCTGCTTACGCTCGCCCTGCAGCACATGAATAGTCACAGCACCCTGGTTGTCTTCAGCGGTGGAGAAGGTCTGCGATTTCTTGGTCGGAATCGTGGTGTTCTTCTCGATCACCACGGTGGACACACCACCCATGGTTTCGATACCGAGAGACAGCGGAGTCACGTCCAGCAACAGCACGTCTTTCACTTCACCGGAAAGCACAGCCGCCTGATAAGCAGCACCGATGGCTACCGCTTCATCCGGATTCACGTCACGACGTGGTTCCTTGGCGAAGAATTCCTTCACCTTTTCGAAGACCATGGGCATACGCGTCTGGCCGCCGACGAGGATGACGTCGCCGATATCAGAAATCTTGAGGCCAGCATCGGCCAGTGCAATCTTGCAAGGCTCAATGGTGCGCGCGACCAGCGCTTCCACCAGCGCTTCCAGCTTGGCGCGCGTCACCTTGATATTCAGGTGCTTGGGGCCCGTTGCATCGGCAGTGATGTAAGGCAGATTCACTTCGGTCTGCTGTGCCGAAGAAAGTTCGATCTTGGCTTTTTCAGCGGCTTCTTTCAGACGCTGCAGAGCCAGCGGATCGTTGTGCAGGTCTATGCCCTGCTCTTTCTTGAATTCGTCAGCCAGATAATCGATCAGCTTAAGATCAAAATCTTCGCCGCCCAAGAAGGTGTCGCCATTGGTGGACAGCACTTCGAACTGGTGCTCGCCATCCACTTCCGCGATTTCAATGATGGACACGTCGAAGGTACCGCCGCCCAAGTCATACACGGCAATTTTGCGGTCGCCTTCTTTCTTGTCCATGCCGAAAGCCAGTGCCGCCGCCGTCGGTTCATTGATGATGCGCTTCACGTCGAGACCGGCAATACGGCCGGCATCTTTGGTGGCCTGACGCTGCGAATCATTGAAGTAAGCCGGCACCGTGATAACCGCTTCGGTCACCGGCTCGCCGAGATAATCTTCGGCCGTCTTCTTCATTTTCTTCAGCACTTCAGCCGAAATCTGTGGTGGCGCTTTCTGGTCGCCATTCACGGTCACCCAGGCATCCCCATTGGGCGCAGCCGAGATCGTGTAAGGCACCATCTTGATGTCTTTCTGCACGACATCGTCAGTGAACTTGCGGCCGATCAGACGCTTCACGGCGAACAGGGTGTTCTTGGGGTTAGTCACGGCCTGACGCTTGGCGCCGGCGCCAACGAGCACTTCGTTGTTGGTATAAGCCACGATGGACGGCGTGGTACGCGCGCCTTCGGAGTTCTCTATCACCTTGACCTTGTCACCTTCCATCACGGCTACGCAGGAATTCGTGGTGCCCAGATCGATACCGATAATTTTACCCATTACGTTCTCTCCTCTTCTTTAGCGGCCGGGGTTATCCCCGGATAAGCCGCCCTAATCTGTTGTCTTCCGATATGGCGATGACCACACCGATTTCAAGGACTCTTTTTGCCCTCAGCCCAAGCCTCTCGCTCAGGAGGGGACGTTTGCCCGGGCTTTAAAGCGCAATCCTCAGCCCGCCGTCGCCACTACCACCATGGCCGGACGCAGCAGGCGACCGGAGAGCGTGTAGCCCTTGGCCAGCACCGCCGTCACGGTATTGGGCTCGGCTGTCGCGGAAGGCTGCATGCTCACCGCCTGATGCAGCTCGGCATTGAAGGGCTCGCCCACCGGATTCACCTGTTCGACCGCATTACGCTTGAGGGCATCCAGAAAGGCCTTGTGCGTCAGCAGCACGCCATCACGCAGGGCCTTGGTCTCCGGGTTTTCCGGCGTGGCTTCCACCGCGCGCTCAAGATTGTCGACCACATCGATCAGCGAGCCGGCAAAACGCTCCAGCGCAAACTTGCGGGCATTTTCAGCATCGCGCTCAGCTCGCTTCTGAATGTTCTGGATTTCGGCCTGGGCGCGCAGCTGCACGTCCTTTACCTGTAGCTCCAGCTCCGCCACACGGGCAGCCAGATCGACCTCGGGGGCCGCGCTCGGGATGCTCTCCGGACTTTCCGGCACAGCTTGGGATTGGGGGTTTTCTTGCTCAGACATGACTCAAGCCTCTCAAACAGCCGCCAAGCCGGCGGCCAAAACACTAAACCGGGGGCTTTATGGAGGCCAGACGGCAGGTTTCAAGGGCTGAAGCCATTTTTCAGGCTGCATTCGGCCCGTTCGCCCTGAGCTTGTCGAAGGGCTGATCACCCGGCAGCAGACAGGGCAAGAATGCCCTTCGACAAGCTCAGGGCGAACGGAGGGTAAAAATGAGTCAGGAGGCTTCAGGTGCCGAAAGGGCTCTCGATAGGATTTTCGCGGTGACCTCCACCAGCGGAATCACGCGCTGATAGGCCATGCGGGTGGGGCCGATGACGGCCAGACGGCCCAGCACACGGCCATTGGCGGCATAGGGCGCCGTCACCAAGGTCAGGTCTTCAAAGGGGGCATAGCCGGATTCGGCGCCGATATAGATTTCCACGCCCTCGCTCTGCTGGCAGCTATCCAGCAGATGCAGGATGTCACGCTTGGCGGTGAAAGCCTGAAACAGCTCCTGCAGGCGATCCATGCCGCCACTGCCCCCCATACGCAGCAGGCTGGCTTCGCCGGTCAGCACATAGTCCGCCGCTTGGCGCGGAGCAAACGCGCGCTCCGCCAGCTCTACCGTCGAGCGCAGCAAGGCATCAAGGCGCAGTTGGTCATCACGCAGACCATGCAAAAGACTCTGCGCCACATCACCCAGACTTTTGCCTGCAAAGTGATGATTGAGGTAGTTGCTGGCCTGACTGAGCTCCGCATCGTCAAAGCCGCGCTCGGTCTGTATGAGCTGGTTCTGCACATCACCATTGGCGCAGACGACGATGGCGAGCAGGCGTTTTTCATCCAGACGCACGAATTCGATATGCCGCAGATCGGCCAGATCACGGCGCGGCACCATCACCAGGCCGGCGTGTCGCGTGAGCTCGGCCAGGCTGGCCGCTGCTTTTTCCACCAGCTCGCGTGGCGAACGCCCTGAGTTCAGTTCTTCGTTCAGATTGCTGAGCGTGGCCTCATCCAGCGCCTCGGTCGTAAGCAGTCTATCCACAAACAGGCGATAGCCCTGCTGCGTGGGCACACGTCCGGCCGAGGTATGCGGCGCCGCCAATAGCCCCTTCTCCTCCAGCGAGGCCATGACATTGCGCACCGTCGCCGGCGACAGCGGCAACTCCGCCGCCTGCAAGAGGTGCTTGGAGCCAACCGGCTGGCCATCGCGGATATAACACTCAACGAGTGTCTTGAAGAGAAGCTGGGAACGATCCATGGGCTTGTTTATACGGTGTCGGCATGGCCTTGTTAAGCTAAAGAGATGGAGGCGGTGCTCGCAGATATAAAGGCCTAGGGCTTCGGCAGATGCGGTGATTAGTGAAACGTGAGGGCGGGCTGCGCCCTGCCGGTGAGTCGTGAATCGTGAAAGGCAAGGGCATCGCGGCTAAAGCCGCTCCCACAAAAGCCCCCGCGTGCAGGAGAGCTTGGGTTGAGGGCCTCTCACGATTCACGATTCACCCGATGCCGCGCAGCGGCGAGTCACGTTTCACTAATCACCACTCCTGCCAACGCCACCCGCAAAACCACCCTTACCACCCCCTCCTGCATGGCCTATGATCGCCGCATCACGTCGCCTGCACGCAAGACCAACCGCACATGCTCAGTCACCTCAAGATTCGCGACTTCGCCATCGTCTCCAGCCTGGAGCTGGATTTCCGCAAAGGCTTTTCCGTCATCACCGGCGAAACCGGTGCCGGCAAATCCATCCTCATGGACGCCCTCGGCCTGTGCCTGGGCGATCGCGCTGAAGCTGGCGTGGTACGAGCCGGCGCCGAGCGCGCCGATGTCAGTGCCGGTTTCGATATCCGCCATCTTGCCGACGCCAAAGACTGGCTGCGCGAACGCGAGCTGGAAGTCTCTTCTGATGGCCAAGACGAATGCTGGCTGCGCCGCACGGTCAGCGCTGACGGCCGCTCACGCGCCTACATCAACGGCAGCCCGGCCACACTGGCCGATGTAAAAGCACTGGGCGAAATGCTGATCGACATCCACAGCCAGCACGAACACCAGTCACTTTTGCGCAAAGAAAACCACCGCCTCTTGCTCGATTCCTGCGCCGGCCTTACGTCGGAAGCGCGCGAACTCGCCACGCATTTTCAGAAATGGCAAAAAGCCGCGCGCGAACTCGCCACGCTAACCAAAGCCGGTGATGCGCAACGCGAACGCCTTGAGCTGGTCAATCATCAGTTGGATGAGCTGGAAAAGCTGGGCCTGAAAACTGGCGACTATGAAAAACTGGAGCAGGATCACGATGCCCTGGCCAATCTCGGCAGCCTGCTGCAAAACGGTGATCTGGTGTTGGACCGCCTCAGCGAAAACGAAGGCGACAATGCCACACGCTGCCTGCAACAAGCCTTGAAGGCACTGGAAAGCGAACGTGCACGGCATCCGCGCCTGAATGAAGTGGCCGA
Source organism: Moraxellaceae bacterium (assembly GCA_050739955.1). Lineage (GTDB taxonomy): Bacteria > Pseudomonadota > Gammaproteobacteria > Pseudomonadales > Moraxellaceae > UBA2031. Next base: position 4,515 of record JBOICI010000030.1, on the reverse strand, counting down.
GCTACTGGACAGTGCGCTCATCAATATTCGCGAAAGCGGCAGTAGCCTGCGCCACTATCTCGACAGTCTGGATGCCGACCCGGCTCACCTCGCCGAGCTGGAAGAGCGCCTCACTGCCGTGCACCAACTCGCACGCAAACATCGTGTGGCGCCGCAGGAACTGCCTGCACTGCAAATCACGCTAGCCGAAGAGCAACAGCAACTCACCCGCGCCCAGGATCTGGATGCACTGGCCCGCGAAGTGAGCGCACTGGAAAAGACTTATTTTGCCCGCGCCGAAAAACTGCGCAGCGCAAGAGCCAAGGCCGCGAAGAAATTCAGCGAAGACGTGTTGGCCCGCCTCAAGATGCTGGGCATGCCTAATTCCCGTTTTGAAGTCGCGCTTAACCCTCTGGAAAAACCGGCGGCGGCCGGGCTGGACGATATCGAGTTCCTCATCAGCGCCAACCCCGGCCAACCACTCAAGGGTTTGGCCAAAGTCGCTTCCGGTGGCGAGCTCTCGCGCGTCTCACTCGCCATTCAGGTAGTGAACGCCAAACACTCGCCCGTACCGGTCATGGTCTTTGACGAAGTGGATGTGGGTATCGGCGGCGGCATTGCCGAAGTCGTCGGTCGCGTACTGCGCGAACTGGGTGATTACGCCCAGGTATTTTCCATTACGCACCAGCCGCAAGTCGCTGCGCTGGGCCACCAGCATCTGCGCGTGGAAAAGGCCGTGGCCAAAGGCAATACCGAAAGCCGCGTGCGCGAGCTTTCGCATGAAGAGCGCGTGGAAGAAATCGCGCGCATGTCCGGCGGTGTCACCATCACGCCAGAAACCCGAAAACATGCCGAGGCTATGCTGGCCGCCACATAAAGTACTTTTGCAAAAGCTGAAAATGTCGGGCTAAAGCCCGACCTACAAAAGCACAGCAAGGACGCAAAATGAAAAAGAAGAGGCTGCCGCTGCTATTCCCTTTGCTGATATTGGCAGCACTAGCCCTGCTTCTGCAGCTCGTAGGCGCACTGGACCGTCTGGATAATCGTCTGGGTGATTTCCTGCTGATGCATGAATCCTCTACGCGCACTCCGCCGGCCGACATCGTATTGATCGCCATCGACCAGAAAAGCCTGGAAGACGAAAAACTGGCCGAGGCCGCCGGCTCCTGGCCTTGGCCTCGCGCCGTACATGGCGAGCTGATAGACGGACTGGAGGCCTTTGCACCGCACGCCATTGCCTTCGATATTTTCTTTAATGAAGCAGACCGTTTCCGCCCGGAAAGTGATGCAGTACTGCACGATACCGCGCAGCAATACGACAATCTTTTCTTTCCCTCCCTGCTGCTGGGCGATGGCCGTGGCGCGCCGCTTGCGGCCCTGCCAGAAAGCTTCGGCGCCCAGAAAAGGCCCAATGCCAATCCGCAAGCCACCGCCCCGCTTATGGTGCCACTGGTGCTGGACATGAAAAACTGGCAGGGCGGCCTCGCCAACTTTGAAGAAGAAAAAAACAGTGATCGCGTCGGCCGCTTTGGTCGCGTCTACAAAACCGTAGAAGGCTGGCAGCTGCCTTCATTAGCGGCTTCTATCGCTCGCCATTCCGGCAGCGCGCTGCCCGAACAGCGCCGCATACGTCTGCACTGGTACGGCAAGCCGCCACGCATCATTTCCTATAGCGATCTGTTTCACGATCTCGGCCGCGAGCAGCCACAAATTGCACCCACGCTGAAAGACGCCATTGTCATTATTGGCCCCACCGCCCCCGGCCTGAATGATTTCCGCCCCACGCCGGTAAACGCTCTTATGCCGGGTACAGAAATCATCACTACCGCGATTGCCAATCTGCGCACACAAGACTGGCTGCACGATGCACCCGCCCGCTGGCCACTGACCCTGCTAATCGTAGTGGCACTGGCTGCTGCCTTTTGGCGCCGCCTCAATCCCGCCACTATCGGCTTGGCGCTCGCAGCAGTCACCTTGGCGCTTTTTATCGCGGCTTATTGCCTGCTGCCGCTGCGCTGGTATTTGCCCATTGGCGCCAGCCTGACCCTCGCCTGGCTGGCCTACGCACTTTTTTCCGCCGAAGCCTTCCTGCGCGAGCGTCGTGATCGTGAAGCCACCGTCTCGCTATTTCGCCGCTTTCTCGATCCGCGCGTGGTGGATGATCTGGTGAAAACCGGCGAGCTCTCCCGCGAACAGAAACCAGAGGCCCGCGAGATCACCATTCTTTTTTCCGATATACGTGGCTTCACCACGCTTTCGGAAACGCGCACGCCGGAAGCCGTTGTGGAATTGCTGAATCGCTATTTCACACAGCAGACGGCCGTGGTCTTCAAACATGGCGGCACGCTGGACAAATTCATCGGCGACGCCATCATGGCTTTCTGGAATGCGCCAACGAATAACCCCCAACATGCGGCCGATGCCGTGGCCGCCGCCATCGAAATGGGCGAAGCGCTGGATCGCTTCAAACAAGAGCTGGCGCTGACTGACGGCTCACTGCACGATTTTGATATCGGTATCGGCCTGCATACCGGCCCCGCCGTGGTCGGCTTTCTCGGCAGCGATGATCGTCTTGATTACACCGCCATCGGCGACACCGTGAATCTGGCCAGCCGCATAGAAGGCTGCACCAAGGGCGTGGCCCGCGTATTGGTCTCGGGCGCTACCCGCGCTTCTTGCGAGAAACATGCCCCCGGCCGCTTCAGCTTCAGCAATCATGGCGAGTTTCACGTTAAAGGCCGTGATCAGGGCGTAGAGTTGCTGGAACCGAAAAAGTAAGAACTTGAAGCAAACGGAAATCAGAAAAAGAGAGGGATATACGATGCGCCTGCTTTTACTCACTGCCAGCCTGCTGGCCTCCACACTCATGTCAGCGCTGACCTGGGCCGAGCCTGCCACGCTACTGAAAGAGAGCGAGATGCGCGCCAAGCCGCTGGGCAACGCTGAAGTCGTCACCATGCTGCGCGCCAAAGACAAAGTAGAAATCACCGCGCGTAAAGGGGCATGGGCTAATGTGCAAACGCCCAAGGGCCAGACCGGCTGGGTGCGCCTGCTCAATCTGCGCACCGGCTCGGGCAAAGGCGGTGATGCCGGCGTCGGCGCCATTGCCTCGCTATTCAAGACTGGCTCCAGCGGCAATACGGTGAGTACCGGCGTGAAAGGCCTTTCCGAAGAACAGCTCAAAAATGCCCAGCCCAATCCTGAAGAGGCCAAGCGCCTCGACAAGTACAAGAACAGCGAAGCCGATGCACGCAGCTTTGCAAAACAAGGCAAGCTGGCGGTGGAGCAGGTGAACTATCTGCCGGCTGATGGCAATAAGGGGAATGAGTGATGAAAAATATCCATGCCGCTGGCGCGCTTCTACTCACTCTCTGCCTGCCCCTTTCCGCGCAGGCTTTCGATTTCAACAAGGCCCTGCAAAAGCTCAATGATCCGGAAACCCAGAAAGCCCTGAATATCGGAAAAAAGATGGTCGAATCTGTCCGCGAAATTCCGGAGCCCGAAGAAATCCAGATCGGTGATGGTATTGCGGCCAATCTGCTGGGAGCAGCCCCGCTGGTGCGCGATGATGCTCTGCAGAAATATGTAAACCGTATCGGTCTCTGGCTGGCCCTGCAGACTGAGCGCCCCAATCTGCCCTGGCGCTTTGGTGTGACCGATGATGCCGATGTGAATGCCTTCGGCACTCCCGGCGGCACCATCCTCATCACCCGCGGCCTGTATGAAAAATTCCGTAATGAATCCGAGCTGGCCGGCGTACTCGCACATGAAATCGCGCATGTCGTGCAAAAGCACCAGCTCAAGGCCATCAAGTCCGCGCTAGGTCGTGAGTGGCAGATGGATATAGCCGCCGCCGCTGTCGAACGCAAAACCAGCTCCGGCAATGAGAACCGCCTCAAAGCTTTCACCGCCGGCACTGAACTGTTTGCGCGCGGACTCGATAAAGGAGACGAATATGAAGCCGACCGTATGGGCGTCGTCATAGCCGCACGTGGCGGCTACAACCCCTACGGCCTCGTCGGCTCGCTGCAGACTTTGGACGCGGTAAATCCGCAGGACGGCGCAGTAGCCCTCATGTTCAAAACGCATCCCTCTCCCGCCAAACGTCTGGAAATTCTGTCCAATGTCATGGGCACACAGTTGGATAGCTATGCCGACAGCGCCAAAGAACCGGCACGTTTTTACACCCTGAAGAAGTAATCGCATGAATGCTACGAAAACTACCATCCTGCTGCTGACTGTAATTGCCACGGCAGTCATGGCGCTTTATCCGCCCTATCTCATTACTGCCACCGGCACCGATCTCGGCTATCACTTCGCGCTCCAGAAGCCCGCCATGGTTGAGGCCTTGGGCAGCATAAATATGGGGCGACTGGTTTTGCAGCTGGCGGGGGTTTGGGCCGCTGCAATCGTGTCATTGCTGCTAAGCCGGCGCTAAATAGCTTTGGCAACGCTGCCCATAAAAAAGCCCGGCATCGCCGGGCTTTTTTATGCCTATCAACATCAGTTGCTGTTTTGCACCGGGCGATACCAGTG
>JBOICI010000029.1:0-8038 GCA_050739955.1 Moraxellaceae bacterium | reverse complement strand
GTGAAACGTGACTCGCCGCTGCGCGGCATCGGGTGAATCGTGACTTCGCCTTCTGCTCGTGCAAAGAAAACCCATCGCGGCCAAAGCCCCTCCCACAGGAGATGCTGGCGGTTTTTGTGGGAGGGGCTTTAGCCACGATGCTTTTGACAGACTTTGCTTTCATGTCTTTATGCCGATTCACGATTCACGATTCACGATTCAGCTTTTCTTTTCCACCTTGAGCAGGCGTATGGCGCGCGAATCCGCGGCCAGTACGGTGAAGCGCCAGTTGGCGATGACGATGGTTTCGTCACGCTCGGGCAGGCGCTCGAAAGCATTCATGACGATGCCGCCTATGGTGTCGAAGTCATCATTGCTGAAGCTGGTGCCGAAGTGTTCGTTGAAATCGGCTATCGACGTGGTGGCCTTGACGGAGAATTCGCCGGGCGCGATTTCGCGTATCAGGGCGTCTTCGTCCACTTCCACATCATGCTCATCATCGATATCACCGACGATCTGCTCGAGCGCGTCTTCCAGTGTCACCACCCCGGCAATACCACCGTATTCATTCACCACGATGGCCATGTGATTACGCTTGGCCCGGAACTCTTTCAGCAATCGGTCCAGATGCGTGGATTCCGGCACGAAGAAGGCCGGGCGCAGATAGTCCTTGAGGTCGAAACGCTCGTGGCGCTCGTTGATGAGCAGCTTGAGCAGATCCTTGGCGAAGATGATGCCGATAACTTCATCGGAGTTGTCTTCATCAAGTACGGGAAAGCGCGAGTGGGCGGAGGCAATGAGCAGGGGCAGGAATTCGCGCGGCTCCATATTGGCACGCACCGCCACCATCTGGGCGCGGGGAATCATGATTTCGCGCACCTGACGCTCGGATACCTGCAGTGTGGCCTCGATGATGCGCAGGGCATCCTGATCCAGCAGGCCGCGTTCACCGGCATGCTGAATGACTTCGGCCAGATCCTCACGGTTCTGCGGCTCGCCACTCAGGGAGTGTGCCAGCCGGCTTAACCAGGATTTATGTTCGCCCGAAGGTCGACCCTCGCTCATGATGTTTCCCTTTTCTCTTACTTTTTCAGTGTTCTTGATATGGATCGGCAATGCCGAGGCCGGCCAGCACACGAATTTCCAGTGCCTCCATGGTCTCGGCTTCTTCGTCTTCAATATGATCAAAACCCAGCAGGTGCAGCACGCCGTGTACGGTGAGATGCGCCCAATGGTCTTGCGAAATCTTGCCTTGCTCGCTGGCCTCACGTGCCACCACGGGCGCGCAAATCACGAGATCGCCGAGCGGTAGCACTTCCATCTGCTCGCGCAGCTGTTCTTGTAGAAAATCCGGCAGCTCGCTGGGGAAAGACAGCACATTGGTGGCGTAATCCCGTTCGCGGTATTCGTGGTTCAGCGCGCGGCCTTCGGCCTCATCCACAAGGCGCACGGTGATTTCCGCCACGCCTTCGTGGCTGGCCGCCTGCAGGGCGGCATCGGCCCAGCGCAGGAAGTCAGCTTCACTGGGCAGGGCCGATGCCGTGCTTTCCAGTTGCAGATCAATGACGGTAGAAGAAGCAGATTGCATGCCGGTTACGCCTCGTCCTGATCGTCATCCGCGGCTCTGGCCGGACGGCGCGGGCTGGCGGGTTTTTTCTCGGCGTTCGTTTTCTTGTCGAAGGCCTCATAGGCTTCCACGATGACCTGCACCAGCCTATGGCGCACCACATCGCGCGAAGTGAAACGGGTGATGTGTATGCCTTTCACGTCATGCAGCACGCGTAAGGCGTGGGCAAGACCGGATTCCTGACCTTTGGGCAGATCGACCTGGGTAATGTCACCGGTAATCACGGCCTTGGAGCCAAAGCCCAAACGGGTGAGGAACATCTTCATCTGTTCCGGCGTGGTGTTCTGGCCTTCATCGAGAATGATGAAGGCGTTGTTCAGCGTGCGACCGCGCATATAAGCCAGCGGCGCAATTTCGATAACCTGTTTTTCAATCAGCTTGCCGACGCGCTCGAAGCCCAGCATTTCATACAGGGCATCGTAGAGCGGGCGAAGATAGGGATTGATCTTCTCGGTGAGATCGCCGGGCAGGAAGCCAAGCTTCTCGCCGGCTTCTACCGCCGGGCGAACCAGCATGATGCGGCGTATCTCGTCTTTTTCCAGCAGATGCACGGCAGCGGCCACCGCCAGCCAGGTCTTGCCGGTGCCAGCGGGGCCGACACCAAAGCTGATGTCGTTGCCGAGCAGGGCTTCTACATATTTGCGCTGGTTTTCACCGCGCGGCTTGATGGCGCCGCGTTTGGTGTTCAGCGAAGAGCCGGGCTTTTCCGCATCATCAGCTTTGACCTCACCACCCTCGTCCAACGTGGCCAGCAACATATGCACGGCCTCGGCGTCCAGATGCTCGCGCTGTCCGGTTTCGGCATACAGGGTTTCCAGCACATTCACGGCAGCATTGACGGCACCGGCCGGACCTTCCACGCGAAAGTGGTTGCCGCGGCCGTGTATGGTCACGCCCAACTGCTGCTCGATGAGTTTGATGTGCTCGTGGAATTGGCCGCTGAGCTCACTGAGGCGGCGGGCATCGTTCGGCTCCAGCGTGAGCTGGCGGCGTGATGTAGAGGGGGTGTTCAAGCGGATGGACGGCTCGGAAATAGGGCGCACAGGATAGCCCAAAGGGCAGGGGGCGTCAGCAGGCACCGGCATCAGTCTCTGACCGGCTGGCAGTCAGGGTTGCCGATGGCCGGGGACACGGCCGGATTGTCCGGCAAAAAGCTGGCGGGGTAGGGATTTACTGTGTTATTTCCTGACCCAGAGTTCATGACCGCAGGGTTTTTGGCTCCGTGACTAATAAGAGCGCCGCTAATAAGAGCATCTCTAATAAGAACAACTGGTACACAGGAGCTTATATGCAGGCCCAGATGCAGACTGATATGCAGATCGCCGTCACTCGCGCACCCCATCAGGTATCCCGCCCGCCTTATCCCCTCAGTTGGCAGGCCCGCGCTTTCAATATGGCCCTCATGGTTTCGGTCAAGCCGGTACTGGGGGTGGCTCCCATCAATTCCTTCACCATGCGCCTGATTGATCGTGGCTATAGTGCGGCCGGCCTCCTGCTGCGGCGTCTGCCGAGCTTCGTGCAGGTGCAGCCCACTCATTTCGGGCATTTCGATGGCGAATGGCTGCGCGCCGGAGAGGGTCTGGATGAAAGCAAGGTCATGCTCTATCTGCATGGCGGCGGTTACTGCTTCAGCTCCGCGCAAGCGCATCGCCCGCTGACCTGGCGGCTATCGCGTATGGCACGTCGCCCGGTGCTGGCCATTAATTACCGTCAGGGTCCGGATCATGATTTCGAACACTGGCGTGACGATGCCCTGCAGGCCTACCAGCATCTGCTGGAAAAATATGCGCCGGAAAATATTCTTATCGGCGGTGATTCCGCTGGCGGCCACCTTACGCTGACCACGCTGCAGCATATTCGCGATAGCGGCCTGCCCTTGCCGCGCGCCGCCATGTGCTTTTCACCGTGGACGGATTTGTCCTGCGAAAGTGCGTCCTATCAACGCAACCGTTTTCGTGACCCCATGTTTGCCTCGGGCGCGGTGCAGGGCCTGTCGCGTTATTTCGCCCGTGCCCGCGATCCCTACCACCCGCTGATCTCGCCCCTGCATGGTGATTTCACCGGCCTGCCCCCCATCATGATTACCGCCGGCTCCACTGAAGTGCTGCGCGATGATGCCCGTCGCGTGGCGCAGCGTGCGCATCAGCATGGTGTGGATGTGCATTATGAAGAGTGGCGCGGCATGCCCCATGTCTTCCAGCTTTTTGCCTTCTGGTTGCCGGAAGCCAAGGCTGCTTACCGCCATATGGCGAAATTCGTACACGGCGTAGAGAAAGGCTCGGCTGCCTGACAGGTAGTTACCGGGCTTTTTGTCAAAGAGCCGCCAGCGCAAAATGGCGGCTCTTTCTTTTTCGGGACGCTCACATGTTTCCTTATTTCATCCTGCTGACCAGTTTCTTGCTGCTGAGCACGCTGTCTTATGTCGATGAGAGTTATGCCGACGAGAAAACGGTGTATGGCCATAGAGATGCCAATGGCCGCATGGTGTTTTCCGATCAAGAGAGTGCGGGTCAGCCCGTGCAGATCAGCAAACCTTCTGTAGTGCAGGACAGCAAACTGGGTGTGAAGGCGTATTCACGGCAAACCCCGAATACCTATGACAAATCACGGGCCGCCGATGAGGCAGCAGCACGGGCCCGAGACAAGCGCATGGCCGAGGTGCAGGAAAACGATGACTGGCGGCGTTCACATTGCGAGAGCCTGCGCGAAGTCATTGCGCACAGCCAATACGGCAGTCGGACTTACCGCCTTGGCAAGCAGGATGAGTATGACCGCGATTGCATCAAGAACGGTTATTGAGTTTTTTCTTACCCATAAAAAAAGCCCGCAATTGCGGGCTTTTTTTATGCCGTGAAAACTCAGGTTTCCACCCATAGCGGCGGCTGATCTGCACGCAGGGCGATGATGCTCACGGTATCGCTTATCAGCACATCGGCGAATTTTCCGATAAGGCTGGGTGCGCCGGGGAAGTGCACGATGCGATTAGTTTCCGTGCTGCCGATGACATGACCCTCGAAGCGCTCGGAGAGTTTGTCCACCAGCACGCGCTGACGGCTGCCGATCAGACTTTCAGTCTTGCGCGCGGTGTGCTGGTTGAGGCGGTCTTTCAGGATATTAAGACGCGCCTTCTTCACTTCTTCCGGCGTATCGTCCGGCAGCTCGGCGGCCGGTGTGCCCGGGCGCTTGGAGTAAATGAAGCTGTAGGATTGATCGAAATCCACATCGGCAATGAAATTCATGGTTTCTTCGAAATCGGCATCGGTTTCGCCGGGGAAGCCGATGATGAAATCGGAAGAAATGAAAATATCCGGGCGCACGGCTTTGAGTTTGCGCATGCGTTCCAGATAGTCCGCCGTGGTGTGATTACGCTTCATGCCGGCCAGCACATTATTGGCGCCGGATTGCACGGGCAGGTGCAGATGCGACACCAACTTCGGGATGTCGGCATAAACGGCGATGAGGTCGTCGTTGAATTCCAGCGGATGCGAGGTGGTGTAGCGGATGCGGTCTATGCCGGGAATTTCTGCGACATGGCGCAGTAGCTCGGCAAAAGAGCAAATCGTGCCGTCGTGATGCGGGCCACGAAAACCGTTTACGTTCTGTCCCAGCAGCGTGACTTCGCGCACGCCCTTGGAGGCCAGCACGGCAATTTCCGCAATCACATCATCAAAGGGGCGTGAAATTTCCTCGCCACGGGTATAGGGCACCACGCAGAAAGTGCAGTACTTGGAGCAGCCTTCCATGATGGAGACAAAGGCCTTGTGGCCGTCTACGCGAGGTTCCGGCAAATGATCGAATTTTTCGATTTCCGGAAAGCTCACATCCACCAAGGTGATTTTCTTGATGCGGGGTTCGGCGTTCTGCTGGGCATCCAGCATTTTCGGCAGGCGGTGCAGGGTTTGCGGGCCGAAGACCAGATCCACATAGGGCGCACGCTTTTGTATGCCTTCGCCTTCCTGCGAAGCCACACAGCCGCCCACGCCTATCACCACCTCCGGACGTTTTTCTTTCAGCTTGCGCCAGCGCCCCAGCTCCGAGAACACTTTTTCCTGCGCCTTCTCACGTATCGAGCAGGTATTGAGCAGGAGCACATCGGCTTCTTCCGGATTAGTGGTCAGCTCCATGCCGTGCGTATCGCCCAAGAGGTCGGCCATGCGCGAGCTGTCGTACTCGTTCATCTGGCAACCTTGGGTTTCGATGTAAAGCTTCTTGGCCATGGGGTCTGCAACGCGGCGTGCTGAGTCTGAGGGGGCGTGATTATAGCGATGTGGGAGCGGGGGGGACAGGCAGCCTTGTGAGCCGGCAGACGAAACAAAATCGAGGTTTCACTGTGCGGATGCTGCCCGTATCCTTGCCGCTTCGGTAGAGGAGAGCAGTGTGTTCAAAGGATCTGGCCTTCCCGGCCTGTTGTGGCTGGCGCTGGTGATAGCGGCGTCCGGTCTTGCCCGGGCTGACAGCAAGGACGATTTTCTGGCTGCGCGCGATGCCCTGCGCCAGGGCAATCTGCAAATAGTGGCGGAAAAGGCCGAGGCCCTGAGTCAGGACCCGCTGGGCATCTATCCGCGCTATTGGCTGCTCTCGGCCCAGATAGACCTGGTCTCACCGGATCACATCCTGCCCTTTCTCAAGTTTTATCAAGGCAGCTGGCTGGCCGAGAAACTGCGCGGCGAGTGGTTGCGTGCCTTGGGTAAAAAGGGCGAGTGGCCTCTTTTTCGTGAGCAATATCCGCTCTTGGTGGACGAGCCTTCCACCGAGCTCCTTTGCTATTCCTATCAGTCCCGCCTTGCTGCGGATGACAAACGCGCCCTGACGCAGGCCCGTGCCGCGCTCTGGTTCTCTGCCAAGGATCTGCCGGGGAGCTGCAATCCGGTACTGGGTGCTTTGCTGCAAAGTGCCACCGTCAGTCAGGCCGATATCCGTGATCGCCTGCGTATTGCTCTGGAGGCCAATGAGCAAGAGGTGGCGCGGCATCTGGCGGACTTGTTGGGTGTGCCGTGGCAGGCACGTGATCTGCAGAAGCTGGTGGCCGCGCCAGCGGCCTGGCTGAAAAAGCCGGCCGGTGGCGGCCGTCTGCAATCGGAGCTGGCGATATTTGCTATCGGCCGTCTGGCACGCACGGATGATGATGCGGCGCTGGCTGAGCTGCAAAACTGGCAGGGGCGTTTTAGCGATAACCAGAAACTGTATGCCTGGCGCCGGCTGGCGCAGGCCTCGGCCCTGCAACACGAAGCGCGCGCGCCGGAGTGGTTTGCCCGCAGCGAAGGCCTGCCTTGGACCGATTTTGCCGTGGAGTGGCGCGCCCGTCTGGCCCTGCGCGTCAAGGACTGGGATGCGGTGCTGGCGGCCCTGCGCCAGCTCAGCGAGGAAAAGCAGAAAGAGCGTGGCTGGCAGTACTGGCAGGCAAGGGCGCTTGAAGCCAAAGCAGGTGATGCAAAAAAGCCGGGCTCGCCCGCCGCCGCCAAAATCTATGCGCAGCTGAGTGCGGACGACGATTACTACGGTCTGCTGGCGCGCGAACGTCTGGGGCCGGTGCTGGCGCCAGCGGCGTCGGCTTTCCGGCTGATTGATGAAGACTGGCGGCGTGCCGAGGCCAATGCCGGTTTGCAGCGCGCCCTGCGTCTCAATGAAATGGATTTGCGCACCGAAGCCACACGCGAATGGAACTGGGCCCTGCGCGGAGCTGACGACAGAATGTTGCTGGTGGCAGCAGAAACGGCCAGCCGTGCCGGCTGGTATGACCGCGCCATCTACGCCGCCGAGCGCACGAAAAAGCTGCACAACTATGAGCTGCGTTATCTCGCGCCCTATCGCGATGTAGTGCGTGATTACGCGCAGCAGACCGGCCTCGATGAGGCCTGGGTGTATGGCCTCATGCGCCAGGAAAGCCGCTTTGTCAGTGCCGCCCGCTCTGGTGTGGGTGCGGGCGGGCTCATGCAGCTGATGCCGTCCACGGCGCGCTGGGTGGCCGGCAAGGTCGGTCTGAAATACGAGCCTGCCATGGTCAATGATGCCGGCACCAATGTGCGTCTGGGTACCTACTATCTGCGGCATGTGCTGGATGAGCTTTCCAGTCAGCCGGTGCTGGCTACAGCGGCTTACAATGCCGGTCCCAACCGGGCGCGTGCTTGGCAGCCGGCCGATAACAGCATGGAGGCCGAGCTTTATATAGAAAGCATTCCTTTTTCTGAAACGCGCGACTATGTGAAAAAGGTGATGACCAATGCCGTGCACTATGCCCAGGCTTTTGGTCAACCGCAGCAGACCCTGCTGGCGCGTATCGGCACCATTCCACCGCGCAATCTGCAGGTGATAGAGGGGCCTTGATTTTTTTGGGGCGTGAAACGTGAGCTTGCCGCTTGGCGGCATTGGGTGAATCGTGATTGCGCCTGCGGCTCGTGAAGGGCCGGGCAAAAGCGTTCGCGGCTAAAGCCG
>JBOICI010000028.1:0-134077 GCA_050739955.1 Moraxellaceae bacterium | reverse complement strand
CCTTCATCCTCCCCCCGATAACAAGAAACCTGCAGGTTTGACCATGTCCGGAAAGTTCAAGCATCTCCTCGCTGTAATGCTGACCTCCCTCGCACTTCCCCTCGCTGCTCAGGCGGCTGACCTGACCAAGGTCAAGGTCTGCGTCTTTGATCCGGCCGGCCAGCAGGGTCCTGCTTTCTCCATGGCGCGTGATCAAGCCTTGGAAGCCCGCAAGTGGGGTGTGGATTTGCAGCTGCAAGTCTTCACCGATGAGCGCATTGCGGCCGAGACCTTCAAGGTTGGCCAGTGTGATGCCGTCAATATGACTTCGTTGCGTGCGCGCCAGTTTGTGAAGTTCGCCGGCTCGGTCGACGCCATCGGCGGCATCATGACCTACCAGCAAATGAACGATCTTATTCAGCTCTTGGCCAGCCCCAAGATCGGCGATCTCATGACCGAGGGTGACTATGAGGTGGCCGGTGTGATTCCGCTGGGCGCGGCCTATGTGATGGTGAATGATCGCAGTATCAATTCCGTGGAAAAAGCCGCCGGCAAAAAAGTGGCCGTATTGGATTGGGATAAGTCTCAGGCGCAACTTGTGCAGCGCATGGGCGCACAGCCTGTGGCCTCTGATATCAGCAACTTCTTTGGTAAATTTAATAATGGTCAGGTCGATATCATTGCGGCACCGGCCATCGCCTATAAGCCGCTGGAGCTCTACAAGGGCATAGGCACCAAGGGCGCTATCTACCGTTTTCCGGTGGTGAATGTGACGGGTGCTTTTGTGATTCGGCGCAGCAAAATGCCCAAGGAGCATAACGTTGGCCAGTTGGCGCGCCAGTATGTGGCCGGCAAGGTGGACATGGCCTTTGATGCGATCAAGGTAGCCGAGAAAGACATTCCTGCTAATCAGTGGATGGATCTCACTGCCTCTGACAAGGATCGCTATACCAAGATGATGCGTGAAGCCCGCCTCATGCTCACCGCTGACGGCACCTATGATCCGCGCATGATGAAGATTCTCAAGCGCATCCGTTGCACACGTGATCCGTCTAACTACGAGTGCACGCTTAAAGACGAGTAAGGCTTTGCGAAAAGTCTGTCCGTGAAATAAAAAAGCCCGCAGATGCGGGCTTTTTTATGGGCGCTTGAAATATTAGCCGCCAGATTTAACCACCGAACATGCTCTTCTTCTTGGTCTTGCGGATTTCCTTTTCGCTCTGGAACTCTACGAGGCCGCTCTCCAGATTGGTGAGCTTCATGGTGAATTTGTAATACACGTCCTTGGTGGAGCCGGCCGTCTTCTGAATGGAAGAGAAGTTGCCGTAGAGCATGAACTGCGCGCCAACTTGACGGCCCATCTGTACGGATTTGCTTTCGTCCACCATGCCGCTGTTCTTCTGGTAATCCATCTGTTTGGCGACGGCATCCACCTTGGTCATATCCACGAAGCGGAAGCGGCCCGAATTGAGCAGCTTGGTGGAGATGGTGTCGGTGACGGATTCAGTGTCGATATGCTCCAGCGTCTTGTTCTTGATGGTATCCACGAACAGGATGGGGCGCTTGCCGTTGGGCGATATCTCGGCCATGGCAGGCGAGGCCAGCAGATCGTCTACCATTTTTTCTGCAATCATTTGCAGGTCGGTGGAGCCGAAGTCGGTATTCACGGTTTCAACTGCCGTGGCATCGCCGTACTGCACGCTGGAGCAGCCATTGATGCCGACTGCGAGAGCCGCTGCCAAGGGCAGCATGATGAGAGCGCGTTGCATTGCCTTGTTTTGCATTATTTGGTCACTCCTTGCGGGTCACGTACTTGGATCTGGAATTTCTTGGCGCGGTCATTAGGGCCTGTGCCGTTTACCGTCATTTCATCTTTGCCTTGCAGGCTGGCCGGTTTCCACGGACGGTCGTTATCGTCTACCGGCATGTCGTTGGCATCGAACCAGACGAATTTGTATTCGAATTTGGTGGTGGTGCCGGCATCGTTAAAAAGTATGGCCTTGGCCTGTGGCAGGCCGCCTTCGGTATTTTCCACGGCCGAGCGTTTCACTTCGATCACGCCCTTGAGATCGCCGCCACGGTAATTGATGAGCTTGGGTGCGGAGCTGCAGGCAGCCAGCACGAGAGCGCTACCGAGCAGCGCAGCGGTAGCTGTGGTGGTGAATAAACGTTTCATGACCATCTCCTTCTTGTCTTGCGGCCCGGTGCTGCGGCCATGAGGGTTGTATTCAAAGCGTTCACAGAGGATAGATGTGACTGTAGGTTTTTCCTGGCAGGACGGCCAGATGTACCAGTGTGGGGCGGCCACTGCGTACGCTCACGGTCAGCGGTGCCTGGCCTGGCAGTGACAGGCTGTGGTCGCCCGCTGCCAGCGGCAGACGTATGATCTGGCCGCTGCCGGGCAGGGTCAGCCAGGAGCGGAGATCGGGTTGGTCGGTGACCAGACTGTATATGGTGGTGGCCAGACCGAGCAGGCCGCTGCTGTCGTTGTTTTGTGCCTGGCGCTGCATTTCCTGTTTGGTGAGCAAGCGCAGGAAGGCGCGAGCCAGCATGCCCGGCACTTCGTCTTTGAGTGTGCGCACGGCCAGTGCGCGGGTATCCACCAGCAGGGCACTTTCCAGCGCGCTGCCATCTACGTGCACGACGACGGGTGAGGGCGCTGCACTGTCGGAATAAATCGGGAAGCTGACGGTGTTCAGGGTTTTCGATGTCCAGATGGGGATGCCTATGCCCTGCTTGGCGGGCACGTAACCCTCCTCGACGTAGATGACCAGCTCGCCCTCACCAGTCTTGGGGCCGACCTGCACATTGCCCAATTGCTGGGCCAGTTTTTTCACATCATCCAGGCCGACCGACATACCGGTGCGAACCACATCTTTTTGCAGATAGGGATTCTCCGGGACCAGCTCCAGGGCTTTGCGATAATCGATGAAGGCATCGTTGGTGCTGCCCGTGGCTTCATAGATGAGGCCGGAAATATAAAAGGTTGCCGCATTCTGGAAGCCGGTTTTCACACGACCAGCCGCCAGATCCATGGGGCTGAAGTAATTGTTGTACTGGTTTTCGTTCAGTCCCTTTTTCTCGGCATCAGAGCGTGCGCTGTCAACCTTGCCATCTTTCTTCGCCAGTGCATCAACCTGTACCTGATTGGCGCGGCGCACTTCCACCAAGGCGCCGGGGGCATCGCCTTTGCCGAGATAATTCAGGGCCTGATACTGGTGCACGAAGACGCGCTCATAGGTGCGGCCTTCATAAGGGCGGGCATTATCGTTGGTGAGTAGACTGGCGCCGGAGGCGGCATAGGACGAAGCGGAAATAACAGCCTTGTCGTCCTGAGCCTGGAAGCGCGAGATGGCCGTTTCGAATGTTGTGCGGCTGTCATCGGGCTTGTCGCCAAGTTGTTCAATACGACCTTTTTCCAGGAGATATAGCGTGCCGTCGGCGGAGGTGATTTTGCTGCCGATTTTCAGCACAGCGGCATCCGGCGTGCCGGCGTCAAGAGCAGCTTGATAGGTCTTTGCCTGTGAGGGATAGGGCGAAAGTATGGAGGAGGCGGCGCAACCACCCAGAGCAAGTGGCAGCAATAGCAGCAAGGCCGGGCGTATCAGGGAGCGGGGCATGCGATTTACTTTGGTGTGTTGTTTTGGGTGAAGGCGGCCTTATGGCCGCCTATTGGGAATTACCAGCGTGGGCCTGGCGGCAGCTCGGCGGGCGCGGCTTTTTCCGGCGGCAGTTTCTTCACCAGCATGCCTTCTTTGGCGCTGGCATCGTTCTGCAACTCGGCCTTGGTGAAACGGGCTTCTACCGAAATCACCTTGGCCTTGGCAACCTCATTTTCAGTATTGCCCAGCACTTCGCCCGTATCCTGATCGGTCACGGCTTCGCCCTGGCTATAAACAGATAGCAGATCGCCAACTTTTAGATTGCCGTCAGCGCCACGGTTGAGATACAGCGTTTTGCCATCGACCTTGGAGATCTTCACGGGATACACGGCATTAGTGATGCGACTGACCATTTCCTGTGAGGCCAGCGAGATGAGGTCTTTGCCTACATTCTGGTTCTTCTTGTTGGGATTAACCCGCAGCTTGGCTTCGCTCTGGAATTTCTCAGCCGCCACAATCTTGCCGGTGCGGGCATCGATAATGCGCAAGTAGAGGTCGATTTCCGCTTCTTGCTGGATATAGGTTTGGGTGCTGTAGGGAATGGTCTTTTCTTCGCTTTCGACATTGAAGTCATCAACGCGGCCCAGCACGAAATAGTCGGCGCCCAGCAACTTGGCGATTTTCGGGGCTTCATCGGGCGAGGCGTAATCACTTTCCTGGAATTGTTTTTCTTTCACCAGATCATCAACGCGCGAGCGTTCCAGTACATCGAATTTCCGTGTTGCCACCAGTTGATGCACAAGTTCATTGGTGAGCAGGCTGGATTGGTCTTCGACAATGCCGGAAACCACATTGCGACCGTCGCTGACTACAACGCGTTTGTCCATGCTGAAGGGCAGTACGGCAACGGTGGGGCGCGCAGCTGCCGCAAGAGAGCTGATGAGAGCGAGACCGCTGGCCAGCAGCAGGGATGGAATACGCATGGCTCCTCCTGAGTGTACGTTTCTGATTGTGCTTTCCCGGACCTTGTCCAGCCGGCATGCCGCCGGGCGAAGTTGCAGTCTAGAAGGGGATGCCGGGCAAAGAAAGATGCATTAACCGCAATCAGCCGGGGCAGGGCTTGTCGGCGCTGAGCGGGCTCGGCATTCTTGCCGACACAAGAACAAGGGGGGGCGCATGGCCAGCACGTCGGCAGGGAAGTGGGTAGTGGTAGCCGCTGTGGTAGTGGCCGCGGCGGCAGGGGCGGGGTATCAACTGTGGCAGCGGCAGTCGCCACATGCGGCGCCATCAGTGCTTGCTGCTGGAGATGATGCGGCGCTACTGGAGCCTTTGCAGGCAGTGCTGGCAGATTACCGGCGCATCATTGTGTTGCTCGCTGACGAAAAATCCCTGAGTGCGGAGGACAGGGCGCGTGCCACCACCGTGGGCCAGGCCATCTTTCATGAAAAGCTGGCACATCAGGCAGAGGCAAGCGCTGTTCTGAGCAAGGTGACTGTTGGTGCAGAAAGCAATCGCATTAGCCGCCTCGAGGGTGTGCTGGATTATATTGAGTCCGGTCGTGGTCTTTATGATGCTGATCGTCTTGCTTTTCGTGAGGTGCTGATCGATCTGCAGGCGGCTGTTTCACAGGATGGCAGTCTGCCGGCCATCAAGCTGCACAAGCGCATAGGCGAAGATCTGGAGGCGCTGGCCGATATCGAGCGTTTGTACGATCGAGAAATAAATCAGATATTCAGTCGCTACGATCAGCGCGCCATCGTGCTCAAGCGCGAGAAATGGCAGGACTATGTGGCGCATCTTGGCGCGATTTATCAGCGCAATGCCGTGCTCAAGGATTACGGCTACATCAAGCCCTACGACACCGCTCAATTGCCGAATACTGATGACCAGCAGGAGGTTTTCGGGAACAAGTTGCCAGCGAAAACCGTGGCACTCACCTTCGACGATGGCCCGCATGCGAAATTTACAGATGATATTGTTGCTATTCTCAAGCAGTACGGTGTGCCCGGAACATTTTTCCAGGTTGGGCGAAATCTGGGTAGTGTTGATGGCAAAGGTCTTGCCAAGCTTGGGGCCAATTCGCGTGTGAGCCGCCGCCTGATGGAAGAAGGCTATGCCGTTGGCAATCACAGCTACTCTCATGCGCAATTGTCGAAGGAGAGTGGTGAGGTGCTCAAGGCAGAAATCGGCAATACCGATGTGCTGCTCAAGGCTATAGATGAAAAGCGCTCGCCGCTTTTCCGCTTTCCCTATGGCGCACGTAATGCAGAGGGGATGCAGATGCTGCAGGATGCCAAGCTGCGCTCCATCATGTGGAATGTGGATTCACTGGACTGGGCTGATCCGGTGCCCAGCTCTATTGCAGATCGTGTGCTGCGCGAGGTTGATAAGCAGAATCACGGCATCATTCTTTTTCACGATATTCATGAACGTACTGTCAAGGCATTGCCTCTGATCCTGGACAGATTGGTGGCTGATGGTTACCAGTTTGCCGGCTGGGATGGCAATGATTTCAGCGTTAAAGGCACGGCAGCGGCTACGGCAGCGCAGACAGTGACTACGGCTTACGCGGGCTCATGGGCCATCGTCATAGGCATCAACGATTATGCAAAGTGGCCGCGACTGCAGTATGCGGTGAATGATGCAGAAGCTGTGAAGAAGGCGCTTATAAGTGATTTCGGGTTTGAGCAGGATCATGTGATTCTGCTCAAGGATTCGGATGCCACGCGTAACCGAATACTTTCTGCTTTTCATGATCAGCTAGCGCATGATGGCCTGCAAAAAAACGACAGAGTTTTTGTTTTCTTTGCGGGCCATGGTGCAACTCGCAAGCTGAGCTCGGGGCGTGATGTGGGCTACATCATTCCTGCCGATGCTGACCCCGAGAAGACGGCAACGGATGCGATCCCTATGACGGAAATCCAGAATATTGCCGAGAGTATTGCGGCCAAGCATGTCTTTTTCATCATGGATGCCTGTTACAGCGGCTTGGGTCTCACGCGGGGCGCTAGTGGTGGTTTCCTGCGTGAAAATGCAAAACGAGTGGGGCGTCAGATGCTGACGGCGGGCGGCGCTGATCAGATGGTGGCAGATGGTGGTCCGGACGGGCACTCCATTTTCACTTGGACATTGTTGCAGGGGCTTAAGGGTAAGGGTGATCTCAATGGTGACGGCCTGATTACCGCAACTGAACTGGCTGCCTATGTGGCGCCTGCGGTTTCGGGTGTGTCACAGCAAACGCCGGCATTCGGCAGTCTGCCTGGCTCCGAGGGAGGCGATTTTGTTTTCGAATTAACACCGGAAACGGAATTCATCAGCGCCGGTACGGAGCAATTAAGTGGGGATGCGATTGCTCTCAATGGCAAACTGGATGCAGCCGCGCCTGCCGTGACCAGCACGGCGCCGGGTAATGCGGTTGTGGAGGCTGTAAAAGTGCCGGACCTGCAGGGCAGGCTGCAAACCTTGAAGACAGTTCAGATCGTCAAGCAGTCAGCGCGGCAGCTGGCACAAAAAGCGAATGATCGCGGCCTGCAACTGTTCAGGGAAAAAAACTATGCTGAAGCCGAGCAACAGTTTACTGAGGCGCTAAAACTGCGTCCGGATTTTGCGCTGGCCGCCAATAATCTTGGCTTTGTCTATTATCGCCAGCAGAAATACGCAGAAGCAGCGCGCTGGTTTGAAAATACAATCAAGACTGATCCTTCACGTGCCGTGGCCTATCTCAATCTTGGGGATGCATATGCGCATGCAGGTGATGGCAAGCGGGCTGCTCAGGCCTATCGTACGTATCTTGAGTTGTTGCCTAATGGGCCGGCTGCAGGCTATGTGAAGCTGCAATTGCAGCAGGGCTGAGTGACGGATGGATGGCAGGGATGTCATCGAGCAGGGAGCGGAGCATGTCGGCAAAACCACTTTCGGCCTTGGGCATTGCCCTGCTCTGCGCGCCCGTCATTATCACTGCCTTCATCAATGGCTGGTATCTGCCGGCAATGGCGGCCTGGGGCCTGCACTGGTTCTGGGCGGTGGACATGCTGCAGTGGGTTTTTCTGCCGCTGGGGCTGGTGATCGTGTTGGAGCGCCGCGACTTGCCGCCCTCGGCTTACGGTTTTGCCAAGCCATCGGGGCATCCTGCTCATTTTGTTCTGGCCACGGTATTGGTGGCGCTCACGCTGGCGGCAGTTTATTTCGGCATCAGACCCTGGGCGCTGAAGGTGTTCGGTCCGGCGCCCGCGGGCTTCCAGTTTGAGAATGTGGAGCTAACCGGCCTTGCCGGGCGCGTGCTCTGGCTGTATGCCGGATTCACGGCAGGCTTTGTTGAAAGTGTTTTCTATATCGGCCTGCCTTGGCTGGCCTGTCAGCGCTGGCGGGCAGGTCCGGATAAGCAAGCTCCGGCATGGCTCACGCCCACGGTCTTCACATTGTTTTCATCTCTGCTGTTCGCCAGCGTGCACTGGGAGCAAGGCTATTCGGGTATGGTGGCAGCCTTTGCTTTTGGCCTTGCCGCCTGCCTCTGGTTTTTCCGCCTTGGCAGCCTGTGGCAGATTGCCTTGGCTCATACCCTGATTGATCTTTACACCTTTTACTGACTGCGCCTGCAAGGATATGCCATGACTGAGAATAAACAGGACATCACTCGTACCGTATTGATCATCATCGTGGTGCTGCTGCTTATCGCGGGTGGGCTCTGGGTGCTGCTGCCGTTTCTGGGGGCGCTGATCTGGGCCACCATGATCGTAGTGGCAACCTGGCCGCTGATGTTGTCGCTGCAGCAACGCTTGGGGGGGCGGCGTTCACTGGCGGTGGCGGTGATGGTAATGGTCTTGCTCATGTTGCTCTTCGTGCCGCTGTCGATTGCTGTCGTGACGGTACTGGATCATGTGGATGATGTGCAGGCCCTGTGGCCCCAAATTGCCAGTTGGCAGCCGCCGCAGCCACCGGACTGGCTGCAGAATATACCGCTGGTGGGGGAGCGCCTGGCCAAGGCCTGGCATGAAGTGGCGGTGAAGGGCACCGCGGTGCTGATCACTCATATCCAGCCTTACGCCGGTATGGGCCTGAAGTGGATGGCGGCCAAGGCCGGTAATCTGGGCATGATCATTGTGCAATTCCTGCTCATGGTAGTGCTCTCGGCCATTCTCTATCGTCATGGCGAAGTGGCTGTTCGCGGAGTGCGCGGTTTTTGTCGGCGTCTCGCGGGCGATGCCGGCGACCGCGTGGTGACGCTGGCCGGGCAGGCAATACGCAGCGTAGCGCTGGGCATTGTGGTGACGGCGCTAGTGCAGACCGTCTTGGGCGCCTTGGGGCTGTGGGCAAGCGGTGTGCCCTATGCCGGCATGCTGGGGGCGGTGATCTTCCTGCTCTGTCTGGTGCAGTTGGGCCCGGTGCTTGTGCTGGTGCCTGCCGTGTGCTGGTTGTTCTGGACGGGCCAAACCGGCTGGGGCATCGCACTGGCAATATGGACTTTGCCGGTGGGCGCGCTGGATAGCGTGCTGCGCCCTTGGTTGATACGCAAAGGTGCCGATCTGCCCTTGCTGCTGATTTTTGCCGGCGTCATAGGTGGACTTTTCGCCTTCGGCATCATCGGCCTTTTTGTCGGGCCCTTGCTGCTGGCAATTACCTATACCCTGCTCGATGCCTGGATAGGTGATGCCTATCCACCCGCTTCTCTGCCGCAAAAAGCGACTGTGCCGGATGAGGCTTGAGACAGCCCGCACACTTTAGGTAAATCCCTTCATGGTCGCCGACAGCTGGCGTTGCTAGTCTTTAGTCCGCTGTCTATGCGCGGCGAGCACTGTGGTTCCAGATTGCGGATGCCACTTCGCAAAGCGACGTAGCAAACGAGTTAGAACAAGATGCTCGCCATGACGAGCATCAGGGAGTCAGGGGGATTTCGCATGATTGCGTTCGCATCCCGTTTTTCTGCACGCATTATTTGTGCGGCGGTGTGCTGTCTTTTTTTGCAGTCGGCACAGGCATTCGGTCCACAAACGCATGCTTGGCTGGCGCAACGCCTGTTGAGTGATATCGGCCGTGATTGTCGTTTGGACATTGCAGGGCGGCGCTACAGCGTCAATCCGGAATCCTGCGCAGCCATTCGCGACAATCCGTCCTATTTCATGGCGGGCGCCACCGGCAGTACAAAATTTCCTGATCCGGTAGTTGCACGCTTGACCTTGCGTCAGGGTGTCAGCAAGGGCTGGTCCAGCGGCGAATGGTTGCAGCAACTGGTCGAGCAGGCTGACAGTCCACAGTCGCTAGCCTTTGCCTGGGGTCTGGTTTTTCAGGCGGGCCAAGAAGTCTTCGCCAACTCCTATGTGAATGCGTTTGCGGGTGCTGCTTTTTCCCTGCAGGCTGATGACGATGTGCTGCAACGTTATATGGCCATAGAGCGCTATATCGACAGTCATCTGCCCGCTGCTGCGCAGGTCTCCGCGCCCTCCCGTCTGCCCTTGGAATTTTTGTCGGCTTTTTATTTGGAAAATCCGCAGGTGCTGGCGCAATACCGGCAGTTGCCAGCGGCTGCGCATTTGACGGCGATGCATGATTTGCCGGTGGCGCTGCAGGCGAGCATGCAGGAAATGGAGTCTGTGCAAATAATGGCGGCTGAGATGCTGGCGTATTACGGCCGCATGCCTTTATCACACGACGCGCTGCGTGAAGAATTCGGGAGTAATCCTGTCGTGCGCGCAGAGCTTGTTATTTCTGCCGCCAGCAACGAGTCGCGTTGGTTGAATGCAAAAGCCTCGCAGTCGAGATATCAGAGTGCACTGAGTCAGGCGGATGAAAAAAAAGAAAATCTGAATAGTGCTCATGCGGCGCTTCTGCAGAAAATAAACGAGCAGGAAAAACAGTTGTTGAAGCTGCCCTCGCTGGTTAAGCAGGAAGACTGCCACACGGTACGAAAATGGATCAGCAGCAAGGAGTGGACAAATAATCGCGTCTGTCAGAAGACGGCCATTGCCAACCCGGCGCGCAGCAAAGCCAGGGCGCGCATTGATGCCGATCGGTCACGCCTGACGGCGTTGAATATGCAGCGTCAGCAAGAGGGGCAGCAGCGCCAGATGATCAGCGCTGATCTGTCTAGTGCCAATGCCGAGCTACAAGCTGCTGAAGTGGCGCGGCAAGAGAAAATTTCGGACCCGGATAGCCTTACGGCACTGCTTATGCGGCGGACGGATGCCATGCAGTCCTTGCGGGTTGCTTTATCTACTCTGGATGAGCTTTCTGTGCTGGGCCTGCAGTGGCAGAGCGATATGGTCGACGCAGGCGATGATTATTTGCGCATTGCCGCGTCAGATGTGCAGGCGTATCGGCACTGGCTGGGCTGCAGCGGACGTGCTTTTTTGGCACAGCCATTAACGGCTCAGCAGACTTGTGAAGAGGCTGTGTCAGCGCAGCAGATGCAAGATGTACTGGGGCGGCTGGAGCTTGTTTTGCGTGTGGAGTCTCTGCGCCCCTTGCGTGAGCAATATGAGATGGTGAGTCGCCATTCGGGCTTGGCCCTGCAGCAGCATCTGGCTACGACCACGAAGGCTCTGAATGATCTTGTTGCAGAGACATCGCCGCTGGCGCGCTTGTCTCGTCTTGAGTCGGCGCAGCCTGCTAGCCGAGAGCACTTGCAGGACATGTTGGCGACCGCGGGTGCTGGCCAGCAGGCCTTGCTGACGGTTCGTAATGGCGCGGATCTTATTGATGCCGATGCTGGCATCAAACAGGCGGGGCCGCTTGATGCCGAAGCCTTCAATGCCTTGCAGTATGCCGAGCGCTTTTCCCGCATGGCCTTGTTGCCGGGGCCGGAATTGAATCGCTTGGCTGGACGCACGGCGGGCTGGTATTTCGCACGTTGGCCGCTGCATCCGGAAGCTGATGTGAAGCGCTATTCATTGCTGTTCACGGCACTTCGCAGTATGGACGGGAATCAACAGTGGCAGCCCTATGGCTTGCCCTATGCGCGTGCGGCTGGTGCAGCAGAGCCGCAGCAGGCAGAGCAGCGTCATTTTGGTTATGGTCCGGCGGATGGTGCCGATGCGGGCCTGGCCATCTTTATTGATGCAGATGCCCGACGTGAGGTTTTCCTTAATCTTTTCCCGCATCGGCTTTCCTTGCTGGAAACTCATCCGCGTATGCAGGCGCCGAATTATCCTTTCCCTAGTTGCGCAGCACATCCCTTCCCGGTCACGTTCACGCGCGCCGGTAATGCGAGCGCGGCTGATAATAGTTGTGCGCCGCGCGAGTTGGTGCAGCACTAGTCTTTTCGCAGCACATCTCTTCTGAAAAGCCGGCAACTGCCGGCTTTTTTATTAGTCAAACTTTATTAAGTTAAAGGGCGTAATAAAAAGACAATAAAATGTATTTAAAAGTCATTATGGAAATGCGCGATGTATCATTAAATAAATATTTAATGATTTGTGCGTGAGCCCTTCTGGATGCGCCAGCTGACCATGCGGCGTGCGTATGAGGTAATGCGAGAGAGCAGTGCGCGTTTCAATGATTTCGCTTCTTTCAGGCTAGCCAATCGTTGGGCGGGATTGATGTCGGATGAGGCAAGGGCATGGTGTTGCCAGAGAAAGGGGCGGCGTGAGCTCGCCCTTTTCTCTGGCGTAGCAAGCTGAGCGCGTGATTGTCTATGCAGTGGATGCCATCGATTGATGGAGTGATAGGTATCTCGTGTAGGGTTCCGAAAGTGTGATGGAGCTGGCATTCCTCGGTTGTCCTTGTGGTCATGTCCATGTCACAGTTATGACGATTTTATGGTCAAGATTCATATGCACGTACGCCTAAGTCCTTGATCGCCAGTAGGCGCAAGGCTGCCGAGCGATTGTGCAGGCCTAGAAAAAACCAGAGCTGATGCAGAAAAAGAAGATATCCCTTCAGGGTGCTTGCATGCGAAGGCGCGCTGCCCTGCGTGCCGTCATCTGCTTTTCTTGCCGTTTTGCTATTACGCCCCGATACGCTGACGATGGTGCCGGGATGTTTTTTATTTCCAGGGAATACAGGGATGTTTTTCAGAAAGTTGCACTACGGTGCGACGGCGCTTTTGTTGTCACTGGCGGTGATCGCTCAGGCACAGACGCCGCAGGACGTGATTCGCGCGGTTGAGCAGAACAACCGCATCCAGCAAGAAAATAATGAGCGCCTGCGCCGCGAGCAGCAGGAAAAGCAGAGTCAGCCGCAGGCTTCTCCAGAGGTCGGCGTGCCCGTGACGTCGACCCCGTCATTGCCTGTTGCTCCTGTAGGAAATGCCTCTTGCCACGACGTAAAGGAAGTTGTGTTGCAGGGCGCAAGTCAGCTGAGCAAAAAAGAGCAGGAAAAAATCACCGCGCCATTTGTCGGCCGTTGTCTGACCCTCGCAGACATCAACTCTCTGTTGGCTGCGATCACAAACGCCTATGTCGCCAAAGGTATGGTGACGACACGTGCTTATATTGCGCCGCAAGATATGTCCAGTGGCGTGCTGGAATTGCTGGTGGTGGAAGGTCGGGTCGACAAGCTCTTGCTGGAAGACGGCCGGAAGAACAACAGCGTTTCTCTCGCGACGGCATTTCCTAGAGTGACTGGGAAACTACTCGACCTGCGTGATCTGGAGCAGGGGCTGGATCAGCTCAATCGCCTGGCCTCCAACAACGCCACGATGGACATCCAGCCCGGCAGCGGCATTGGCGCCAGCACGGTGGTGATTCGCAACCAGCCGCGCCGTATCTGGAGCGCAGGCGCCAGCGTCGACAACTATGGCAGCAAGTCCACTGGTATCAACCAGCTCGGCGTGAACGCGGCGCTCTACAATCTGACGCGTCTCAACGACATGATCACGCTCAGTCAGAACCGCTCCTTCCCCTATTCCCGCCCGGGCATCGGGCAGGTGGCCAATGCCGCCAGCTTCTCCCTGCCCTACGGCTATTACACCTTCACGCTGTCCTGGAGTGACTCCGAATACCAAAGTCTCGTGAACGGCAGCGCCGGCACCTTTGACACCACCGGCAGCAGTGGCCAGACGACGGCGAAGATCGACCGCGTGATCTATCGCGGCACGGCCGGCCGTGGCGCGCTCTCGCTGGACCTCACCACGAAGGAAAGCCGCAACTATGTGCTGGGCCAGCTCATCGCCACCAGCAGCCGTGATCTCACGATTGCCAATCTCGGCGGCAATTTCGTCACCGGTGTCGGCGGTGGCGGTCTCACGCTGGAGTTAGCTTATTCGCAGGGCCTAACGATTCTTGATGCAGAAGAAGACCAAGTCGGCCTGCCGGATTTCGTGCCGCGCGCGCAATTCAAACGCATCAACTACGGCTTCACCTGGAACCGGCCTTTCACGGCCTGGAGCCAGTCCTTCAGTTTTAACTCCCAGTTGCAGGGCCAGTACGGTCTGGATGCGCTGTTTAGTTCCGAGCAGATCTCTGTTGGCAGCTTCTATAGCGTGCGCGGTTTTCGCGAGACCTCGCTGGCGGGTGACCGTGGCGCCTATATCCGCAACGACCTCTCCCTGAACCTGCCGCTGAATCTGCGCTGGAATCCTTTCCTGCGTCCCTTCATCGGCCTTGATGCCGGCACTGTGAATGAGCGTCTCGGCAATCCCGGCGGCACGCTGGCTGGCATGGCCGTCGGTGCCAGTCTTGGCGTTGGTCGAGCCAGTTTTGATCTCACCACGACGCGTCCTTTGCACGTGCCCAGCGATATGCGACGCGAGCAGTTCTACACCTTCATGCGTGCGTCGTATTCGCTGTGAAAACGTTTTTGCCTTGCGGAATACCGGCTCTGCACTGCGGTCACTGTGCTCGAGCCAACAGGAATGAAAAGAGGGACATGACATGAATCGGAACAGCCTCCCATCGCGCCGTACGCGGACCGTGATCCTGCGTCGCAAGCCACTGGCTGCCGCCATCGCCATCATTCTTGCGGTGACTCCGGTGTGGTCTGCCGACATTGCGCCGGCCAACGGCAACACCACGATGTTCAACCATCCCAGCGGCGTGCCTGTGGTGAATATCGCCGCGCCCAATGCCGCCGGTCTCTCGCACAATCAGTACAACGCCTTTAACGTGCCTACGCAGGGCGCCGTGCTGAACAACGCCACCCAGGTGACGATGTCGCAGCTGGCCGGATCGGTCCCGGTAAACACGAATCTCGGCGGCCATGCCGCCAATGTCATTCTCAACGAAGTGGTGACCGCCAACCGCAGCCAGCTCAACGGCTTCTTGGAAGTGGCCGGACAGCAGGCCGGCGTTATCGTCGCCAATCCCTACGGCATCACCTGTAATGGCTGCGGCTTCATCAATACGCCGCGCGTCACGCTCACCACCGGCGTGCCGAACTTCGCCGGCGACGGCAGTCTCTCCGGCTTCATCGTGAATGCCGGCAATGTGCTCATCAACGGCGGTGGCATCAATGCCAGCGCCCAGAACATCCTCGATGTCGTCGCGCGCTCGGTCACGCTGGATGGCCAGGTCAATGGCCAGGACGTGCAGGTGGTGGCCGGCAGCAACAGCTTCGATTACGACGCGCGCAGCGTCAGTGGTAGTACTGCCGGCAGCGGCACGGCGCCATCGCATGCCATCGACTCCACCGCCCTCGGCGGTCTTTACGCCAACCGCATCCGTCTCATCGCGACAGAAAACAATGTTGGCGTACGCATGCTGGGCGAAGCAGCGGCCACGACGGACGATCTCGTGCTCACGTCGGCCGGCAAGATCGAGCTGCGCAACAAGGCGAGTGCGGCGCGTGATGTGAGCGTGACGTATACGGGCAGTGCGGCGACCGATGCCGATGCCATTACGCTGGGTGGCAGCGGTCTCAATGCCGGGCGCGATCTTCTGGTGTCCGGCGGTGGGCTTGTTCTTGATGGCGGAACATTCGGCGCCAACGGGGACCTGATGTTTGATGTGGCCTCGTTGCTGGAAACCGGTGCAGCAGGCGAACGCTTTGCCGCCGGCGATATCGTCATCAACAGCAGCGGCTCCGTCGCACTTTCCGGCAGCCGCTGGGATGCAGGCCGAGCGTTCTCCGCAAGCGCTGGCACTTTGGGCGCAGACAGCAGCGTCAGTATGTTTGCCAGCCGGAACAATACCGGCTCGCTGTCACTCACCACCGTGACAGGCAGTCTCGAGCTTGGTGGCAGCACACTGAAAAACACCGGCACGATCAATCTCCAGTCGGCTGCAGGGCTAAGTCTGGCGATAGGAAGCGACATGCAGGGTGGCGGGAATATCAATCTCACGGCCGTGACCACCCTGTTGGGCGCGGGAGTGATCAAGGCGCAGCAGGACATCGTGCTGCGTGCCGGCAGTGCCGCGACACTGGCCGCGACGCTGGCTGGTGAAGTCCGCGCCGGTGGTGTGCTGGATGTCGCCGGTTCCGGCGCCACGCCGGGCAAGAACACCGATCTCACGGTCACAGGAACCACGGTTGCCAGTGCGCTGAAGATCAAGGCGGAAGACGTTAAGGTCGACGGTTTTCTGCAGGGAACGTCCGGAACGGTTCTCGGTGCAGATACGCTGACGATCAGCAGCAGCGCGAAGCTGGTGGCATCGGATGTGGATGGGGCTGCGGTCACTCTGGCGGTGGGCACGCTCGGCAACGAAGGCTATCTGCAGTCAAAGAGCCGCCTCAACCTGAACATCGGTACGCTGCTTGAGAACAAGAGTGGCGCTAGCCTGTTGTCCGCCTCCGATATCGTGCTGCGCTCCAGCAGCGCAAGCGGCAATATCCAGATAAACAATGCTGGTGTCATGCAGGCGGGTTCGCCAGCAACCGGCACAACTTTGCTGGCTGGCACCTCCATTGATGTGGCGGGCTATGACGATGGCAGTGGTGCCAATAGCGCTGTCAATTTCAGCAACAGCGGCAATGTCTATGCTGATGTCCTCACGCTCAGGATCAATACGCTGGACAACAGCAAGCTGATTGCTGCCAGCCGATCTGACATCAATGTCGCCGGCACTTTGACCAACACGGCTAATGCACGTCTTCTTTTCAGTCAGGCCGCGACCAGCTTGAGTACGGTGACGTTCTCTTCGCTCAGCAATTACGGATCACTGGAGTCGCAAGGCGCACTCATGCTGTCTGCCGGCAGCAGCATTAACAACAGCGGGAAAATCCTGGGCAATGACGCTGTCACGATACGGGCATCAGGTTCGGGTGTTGTCTCATTCGCCAATCAGAACGGCGCGCTGGTACAGGCAGGCGGCAAACTGGATATAGGGGGGCAGGAGACGGCTGGTGCAGTGGCAAGGAACATCAATCTTGACAATGCCTATGGCACATTTACCGGTAGGCAATTCAGCCTGAAAGCCGGGACGGTGAACAATTACGGTGCGTTGCAGGCAGGCTCGGTCAGCAATTCCGTTTACAGCAAAGTGGCGGGCGACACTCTCGTCATTGATGCCATCAGCATCATCAATCAGGTGTCTGGCGCGAAAATCCTGGGCTACGACACCAGGCTGACCGCCGATACCATCAATAACCAGGGCGTGATTCATGCCGGCAATGTGCTGGATGTCAGTGCCGCCCGCATTGATAACGGCAGGACGGGCGGTATTTCGGGACTGGCGCAGGCGACGCTGAGAACGGATCGCAGTGTGTCGGGTGTATCCAACGAGCTTAATAATTATGGCCTGATCCTTTCCAACGGCGCGCTGGAGTTGAGATCCGCGAATGTGATCCGCAATTACGCCGATGCAAGTAATGCAGGCGATATTTACGCCACAGGAAATCTGACGATCGTGGCAAGCCAGCAGGTATCCAATCAGGGAAAGCTGGAGAGCAAGCAGGGAAATATCCACATCACCGCTCCCAAAGTTGAAAACAATATTTACAACCCGGGCAAGTACTGGGTAACCGACAGCGATGTCGTTACCTATCAGGGTGACTCCGGCCGTTACACTGGCGAGGCTCATGACGGCAGATCGGGTCAAACGGCAAGCGGGAATTATCCGGGCTCGTATTTCCGTCCTTTGCAGGGTGTTGATAACCGTCTCTTCATCGATTTTTACGGAACAGTGGCGAAGCACGAAGAATTCAACGCCCCCATAAGTGCCTTGCGGCCACAGATAATTGCTGGTGCCGGGAACATTACGATCGATGGTTTCCAGACTCTCAACAATACAGGGGGACTGCTCTCCGCCAGTGGCAGTGTCGTGTTGATCGGCTCGTCATTCATCAATGAAACGCTGGCTCTCTACAATCAGAGTTACACCTACACGGGCCGGTTGGTCTTTTCCTGCGACTATTTCTACGGGACAGATGCCGCTTGTGCAGATACCGGGTTGGCCGCACCTGAGCGCCATTACCTGAACACACTCAATGATCAGCCTGGGACACCAAGCTACAGCCTTCGCAGCGAGATTGGTGCGGGAGTGCGTGCAGGCGGCGGTATCTATTTTTCCGGCGGCTATGTCGCCAATATTGGCTCTCCGGTCGGGGTTGGCGGCAAGAGTGACGTGCAGCAGGGCAGCACGAACACCGGCAGCGTCGGTGCCGGTGGTGCCGTCACTCTCGGTGGCGGTGCGTCGGTCGGCCTGGGCCTGGATCTTTCACTGCCCACCAATCCCAATGGCTTCTTTGTGCCGAGCAGGAATCCTTCCTCGGCCTATCTTATCGAAACCAATCCTCTGTTCGGTCTGGATGCGGCTTATCTGGGTTCGGAATACTTGGCTGTCAAACTGAATATTCCCACGGACACGATGCAGCGCCGCCTCGGTGATGCCGCCTATGAAAATTATCTTGTTCGGCAACAACTCATCGCGCAGACCGGCACCAACCTGATCGCGGGTTTCAAGCGCGAAGTCGACCAGAACCAAGCCTTGCTGGATAACGCTGTGGCTGCGGCGCATGAGTTGAATCTGGTTTTTGGCGTGGCGCTGACGGAAGAGCAGGTGAATGCGCTCACGACAGATATCGTCTGGGCCGTGGAGCAGATGGTGGCGGGACAGAAGGTTTTGGTGCCCGTGGTCTATCTGTCGCGTGCGACACGTGCGGGTGTGCTGCATGGTGCCGTGATTGCCGCTACTGACATTAATATGGACGTGGATTCGCTCAGCAATACCGGCGGAACGATTGCTGCCAGCAACACGCTGAGCGTGATTGCCAAGGATGATATCCGCAATACTGCAGGCACTATCAGTGCTGCGAATATGGCGCTGGTTTCCACGGAAGGGAAAATCGTCAACGAGACGATCGTTACCCGTACCGGTGACAAGGATAACTATCAGGATGTGGCCAGCAAGACCGGCAGCATTACCGCAAGCAATAATCTGATCATCAGCGGCGAGAAAGGTGTGGATATCATCGGCGCCACGGTGGCGGCTGGGGATTCTGCCGTTATTCACTCTGCAAGCGGCGACATCAAAATCACCTCATTGGCACTTGAGAGCAAGACGACCACGCAGAAACGCGAGAATGGTCTCTTCAGTAGCAGCGAAGAAAAAACTGTGGCGACAGATCAGGCCCGCCTGGCCTCGTCGGTCACGGTGGGTGATGGCAAGAACGCGGATGCACAACTCACGCTACTGGCCGAGAAAGGTAATGTGAATTTGCTTTCAGCGGATCTCGCCAGCAGTGGCGGCATCAATGTCATGGCCAAGGATATCAATTCGTCGGCGCTGAATCTCACGAGTAGTTACACGCATAGCGAATCGTCTTCCGGCATCAGCAGCTCGGGTGGTGCGCTGACCATAGGTTCGTCGGCATCGAATAGTGCAGAGTCTGCTTCGACAGGTGTCGGCAGTAGTTTCGTGGCCGGTGGTGCCCTCAATATGCTTGCCGCCGGCGACATCGTGTTGGAAGGCGGTAGTTATGTCGCGAAGACCGTCAGCCTGGATGCCAGCAATGTCATCACCAAGGCCGCACAGAATACTTACTCCTCTTCATCCAGTTCGTCCTCCTCTGGCATCACCATGGGTAACGGCAGCATTGGTGCTGGCTCGCAAGCAGCTTCTGACAGCTTTGATATGACGCAGCATGGCAATGCGCAGATCGTGGCGGCTGACGGTATCTCCATCGTCGCCAAGAAAACTGTGGATATCGGTGGTCTGGATGCTGCAGTTCTGAACAAGGCCGCGGCTGCCGATGCATCTGCAACTGACAGCGGCTCTGCTGATGCGGGGGCTGCTGAAAATGCGCCCGCCCTAAAAGCAAAAGCGCCAGCCCCGGGCTTTGATATCAATGCGCTACGCACAGCCGTGGCTGGCGGTACAACAGCTGACTTTATTGCTAGTAGTAGCCAAAGCGGGATGGGTGCAGCTGCGGCCATGGTAGACATGTCACAGGCCGCCACAGGAGAGCTCGCCATCAGTGGCGAAAATATTGTCAGCACGAAATATAAAGATACGTACAGCAAGACCTCGGAGAGTTCCGGTACTTATGTCGGCATCGGTGTCACGTCTGGAGGCGCGGCATCGGGAAGCATTGCCTCTGGAGGCGCAGTAAGCGCACGCGCACTTTCCAAAATTCCGGAATCCGGGAGTGGTACGCCAAAGCTTGCACTGTCCAAGAGTGTTGCAGTTGAGGCTGATGCGTCCGGGAAAACGGCTGA
The DNA here is from genome assembly GCA_050739955.1 of Moraxellaceae bacterium. Classification (GTDB taxonomy): domain Bacteria; phylum Pseudomonadota; class Gammaproteobacteria; order Pseudomonadales; family Moraxellaceae; genus UBA2031. The sequence continues at coordinate 113,971 of JBOICI010000028.1, read as the reverse complement.
TGGAGGTTCGGTCGGCATCGGCTTCTCGGCGGGCAGCAGCTACCGCAAGGAAAGCACGAGTGAGCAGCGCGACAATATAAACAACTTGTCTGCTGACAATATTGTCCTGAACGGCAAGAAAGGCATAGACCTCAAAGGAGTGGCGATTGTTGGCGGTAGCAGTGTCAGTCTGAAGTCCGACGGCGACATCACTATTGCTGCTGCAGAAGTAGAAAAGCAGCATGCGCTGGAAAGCCACAGCACGCATCTGGATATTGGCACTAGCTTCAGTGCCGGCAATGACAAGGGCGCGCTTAATGTCACGGGGCCTTTGGAGGCCCAGGCCACCATCGGTTTTGGTGTGCAGACGCACTCTCTGGATGAAAGCAGCAAGGGCCATGTCGATTCCCTGATCAGCTCCGGCGGCTCGCTCTCGCTTGAATCGGCCAAGGGTGATGTGAAGTGGACGGGCGTCACCGCCTCGGCCGATGCCCTTGATATCAAGGCTAATAATTTCACCAGCGCGGCCTACCAGGATTCCGAAAAAGTTTCTGAAAGCAGCAATAGTCTTGGCGTCAATCTCAGTGTCGGGACTGATGTTGGCAAGATGGCTACTTCCTTGTTCCAGGGCAATGGCAGCAAGAGCACAACGCTGCAGCGCAGCAGCACGGATGAAGTGGGCAATACCATTGCCGCTAATAGCGTGAACATTAATGTCAAAGATAATGTCACGCTGGTGGGCGGCAATCTCATGGCCGACACCGTAAACATCAAAGCCAATACCGTCGATATCAAAGCAGAGAAATCCACGCTGGATGAGCACAAGACGGAAGTGGGTGTGTCGCTGATCATGGATGGCAGCGCTGCTTTCCAGGGCGACAAGGCTTGGGCCTCGATTGATTCCTTTACGGGTAAGACAGAAACCGGCACCAGCACGGGTGGTGGTCTTGCTGATCGCGCGGGTGATGGCCGAGTCAATAACGGCAAAGCGATATCGGATGAGTTGCTTTCCGGCAGAACAGGCCTGTCCATAACCTCCACGGAAACCACCACCAAGGGCGAGAGCTATCGCAACGCTAATCTGCAATTCAATCAGCTTGCCATTGATACAACGGCAGCACCGGGCTCGACGCGTGGCGACGGCCATGTCGATATTGGTGGCGCCACTCTCTTGGGTAGCGGCGCTGGTTCCTCCATCGGCATCGTTACGGGTGAACTGAAAACCACCAAGTATGTGGATCGTCAGGAAGTCACTTCGCATGACAACAGCACCTTCATCGGTGTTGCTGTGGAAGGCCATAGTGCTATTGCCGACACTATCAATCACGAGAAGACCCTGAAGGATAAGCAGGCGCAGGGCATGACGCTGGATGAAGGCTGGGTGGCGGCACAGCGCGCTGCCGATGCCAGCAATATGGCCATGGGTGATGCGGTTGGCGGCAGTGTTGCGGCCACGGTGCGTAATATCGACACGCAAACACGCAGTTTGTCGACGTCGGAAAATATCACCTTCCTCAATGCCGACAACATCAGCATCAAGACCACGCAGGGCAACCTTGCGCTCAATGGTGTCGAATTCAATGCGCCCCCGGTCTACAACAAAGACACGGGAGCCATGGATAAGGCGACGGGTCCGCGCGCGAAGAATATTTCTCTGGATTCTGCCAAGGACATCAGTCTGACGGCGGCCAAATCCACTTACTCGGAAACCAGCACCACGCTGACTAATGATTTCAATGTCACTGGTTCTGGCTCCATCAGTGGCACCGGCTCAGGTGTCGGCGTGGACGTTGGCTATAACGGCAGCATCGATAAGGAAAGCTTGAATCGCACGAGCTACTCGAATGCCAGTCTCAGTGCCGACAATGTCTCGATTAAGGCCAAGAACCTCAGCCTGACCGGCGCCAATGTCAGCGGCGGCAATGTGAGTGTTGATGTCGAGAAAGATATCAATATCACCAGCGTGCAGGACACGCAGACGCAGAGCACCACAAGAGGAAATTGGGGCGGCAGCGTCGGCCTCAATACCACGTCCGTGGTTTCAGGCAATGCTCAGGGCGGTGGTGGTGATTCGCATGATAATTATGCGAAGACGGCACAGCAGAGTGGCATCACAGCCGAGAAGAGCCTTGATGTCAGTGCTGGCGGCAACCTGACACTGACAGGAGCGAAATTGGCGTCAGCGGGCACAGGTAGCGTCAATGTGAAGGGCGACCTCACCGCGAACAAGCTGAATGATGTGCACGAGAAGGATGGTCTTTTCGCCGGCGCTTCCGGTGGCATCAATCAGGGTGGTGTGAATGCCGGCATCAATCTCGAGAAGGTTGACCAGATTCATAACGCGACCACACAGAACAGCACTATCTCCGGTGTTGGCCTCACTGTGGGCGGTAAAATCCAGGGCGACAATCTCAAGGCTGATGGCAGTCTGCAGACACAATCCACTACGGTACTGAAAGACGAGAAGATCGCCGGCATTTATGTGAACGGCACTGGCGTCGCGACCAAGTCCGGCGTGAAGAAAGTGGCCTCGGTCGTGACGGGGTCGGGCAGTAAGACGACGACAGAAAAGCCACTGCCGACACGCCCGGAAACTTCTGTGACAACAGGCAAGGAGGGATCGCAGGGAGTAACAGTTAAGCACGTTGTTAATGAGCTTCCTGTGACGCCGGCTGCTGATAGTGCAGTGGATCCAAAGGCCAGCAAGTACGACACCAATGTCGTGATCGTGACGCGTACCAAGACGGGCGAGATCGACAAGACGGTGCAGGATTCAGCAAATGACCTGGCCGGCAAGCATCCGGAGAACACCATAGTTCTGATCGAGAAAGAAGGCGGTGGCTTCGAGAATCCGGAGGCGCTGTCCGGCGCCACCGGCAAGCTGCGTGTCAATGTCGTTGGTCATGGCAGCGACTTGAAAGGCGATGCCAGCCGTGTAGCCGACATGGTGCACGAGGTCGACAAGGCGACGGATGCAAATACCTCGATTGAAAAAGTTGGTCTGGTGGCCTGCGGTGGTTGTTCTAAGGCGGATGAAAAGACACTGGGAGAATCGGTTGTCCTGCAGCTACATGAAAAGGGTATCGATACGGTCGTCACTGAGAGAGACAGTAGTGTCAAGGTCAATCCGGATGGCACAAAGACTGCGTTTGATAAAGATGGAAAAAAAGCTACCAAGATAGAGTATGCCGTTGTTGACGGTGTTGTTAAGCCGGCCTCCGTGAGTGAGGTGAAGCGGCAGGAGATGGCACAGCAGGATCCAGACCGTTATTTGGGGAAAAAGAAAGGTGAGAAGAAGGCAGGTGAAGAGGACAAGAAAGCCGATCAAAAGGAGAAAGTGCTTACAGAGGTAGAAGTTAAGGCAGTTCCACTGGTCGTTGTGGCCAAAAAGACGGTCCCAGAGAGCATGGCGGGTAAGCCTGTTCAGTATGGGCAGGGCGAATCTGCACATGCCATTTCCTCCCAAAAAATGACTGACAAAGAGTTTTCTGAATATGAAAAGAAGACTCTTGGTGCCGATGCGAAAGACATGGGGGTGATTCCTGTCGAAGGTCTGAAGAGCGGAGCCAAGGTGACACTTTCTCGGCGAGGGAGCTTTAGCGTGGTTGCGCCAGTGGATGGTGGAGGAGTGTCAGTGTTGAGGATGAGCTCTCACATGACGACGCGAGCGATCAAAGGAGGCGTAGCGAGTGTTGATGCAGATACCGTGAAAGAGGCCGCAGATCTGGGTGCCCCAACTCTTGCGGCAGGTAATCCCAATGCGGTGGAAAGTACCGTAATCGGGCTGCGCTACGATGAGGAGGAAGGGTTGCAGCCTGATCGCCCTAGTCATGCCGAAGGAATTTCAGGAACAGGTCTGGATGAGCGTGCGATGAAGGATGTTGCCAAGAGCCACAAGGTTGACCAAGCGCGTATCAAGCAGGAGGTGGCGAGTGATGTCTACAAGATGAACAGGCCTTCTGCAGACCAGGCAAGCAAAAGTGGTACTGCTCAGACTACACAGGTCCATCACTCCGAGCCGATGGCGTTGGCTTTGCACAACAGGGCAGCGGAGGACGCTGGCATGGCGCCTTTGCAACAACGACCAACCTTACTGCTGTTTACTAGTATTCCCCGTCAGGCTTGTACTAATTGCGGAACTGCCATGGCAACCAATGCGAACCCCCGGTCTCTCGTTTCCGTGGAGAGTCGTGATGAGTTTCAGGGCTTCAAGTCTGGTGTTCTGGAGTTTCCCAAGGAGTTCCAGCTGCCTGACGGAAGCAAGCCTGCTGTAAAGAAAAATGCTGCCTTGGTATACAAGGCGGTGCCACACAATACGAGGTTGTATGGCACCAAGAAAAAGCCCAAGCCCAGTATCGATGCTGTAGAGGTTGATGAGGTTAATGCAGTTTTAGAGTTTCACAAAAATGCGAAGTCGACTGAGAAAAAGATGGCAGATGAAGAGTCTATTGATCGTCAAGACATGTCTGATGATGAGGATACCCCACGAGCTGTTTCAGCCTCCTCTAATGGCAAGACATATGATGCCGAAGGTAGGGAGATCCGACGTAAGCTGTCACGATCCGGATCAAAGCTTGAACGGGAAGGCTCCAGTAAGAAATTTCAGCAAGATGATTCGGAAGATGGCATGGGTGACGAGTAGGCAGTATGTCGGAAGGGTATCTGTTGCCGACATCTATCATCAGAGTGCTGATCGCTTCTTTGCGCGCTGTCTTCTTTAGCGTGCCTTCCGGAACGTGAGGTTGATGCGCTGAGTTTGCGTCAGTGAATGCCAGGCTTCATGCAGCGGTGCAATGCCATGAAAAACGAAGCGTGATGACCCGCCCCACACGGCCACATCACCATGCTCCAGTCGGTGGCGCTGCGCGGCGTCGCTGCGCTGCAGTCCGCCCCACAGGAAGGTCGCGGGCACGCCCAATGAAACAGAAACGATTGGTGCGCTATCGTCGTGCTCGTTGCGATCTTGATGCAGGGTGAGGCGGCTGCCGGGCTCATAGCGATTGATGAGGCAGGCATCGGGTGTGAAGTGGAAGTAGCCGGCGGTGTGGGCAGCCCTTCGTGCCAACTCAAGAAAAATATCGGGCATAGCGGGCCAGCGTTGGCCACTGTCCGGGTCATGACGACTATATCGGTAGCCCTGTGCATCGCTGACCCAGCCTAGCTCGCCGCAATTGCTCATGGCCACGGACATGATGTGTCCGCCCGGTGTGATGAGGTGGCGGAAGGGCGCTTGTGCTGTGATGGCTGCCACAGCCGCCAGCAAGGCTTCTGACTCTGCTGTGGCAAAGCTGCGCAATAGCATCGCACCGGGGCCAAGATTTTCGGTCCCGCTATTGTTGTTGCTGAAAAGATCCAGAGTGAATGAAGACATGATAAGGCTGCCGGGTGATGGCCGATGATGCGGCTCTCGTGAGACGGCTGCCACCCGTTTTCTGTGTCCGGATTGCAGACATAAAAAAGCCGGCATCAGCCGGCTTTTTTATGACGCTGCTGTGAGCTTTAGAACAACACGCGCGAACGGATGGTGCCATCAACCTGCTGCAGCTTTTCCAGCGCCACGGCGGAATATTCCTTGTCCACATCCATCACCAGATAACCAATGGCCTCATTGGTCATCAAGCTCTGCGAGCTGATATTGATATTGTTCTCGGCGAACACGCGGTTGATGCTGGCCAGCACGCCCGGCACGTTCTTGTGGATATGCAGCAGGCGATGCTTGCCGGGCTGCAGGGGCACGGCCACTTCCGGGAAATTCACGGCAGAGAGCGTGGAGCCAGAGTCGGAGTAGCGCGCAAATTTCTCGGCCACTTCCAGGCCTATATTGGCCTGTGCTTCCAGCGTGGAGCCGCCGATATGCGGGGTCAGGATGACATTGTCGAGGCCGCGCAGAGGCGATTCGAAAATCTCGTCATTGGCCTTGGGCTCTTTCGGGAACACGTCGATGGCTGCGCCACCGATGTGCTTGCTCTTCACGGCCTCTGCCAGTGCTTCGATGTCGACGCATGTGCCGCGCGCGGCGTTGATGAAGATGGAGCCCTTCTTCATCTTGGCGAACTGCTCGGCGCGCATCATGTTCTTGGTAGACGGAATTTCCGGTACATGCAGGGAAACCACATCGGCGGTGCTGAGCAATTCATCCATGGTGCCGACCTGACGGGCGTTGCCCAGCGGCAGCTTGGTGACGGCGTCGTAATAGATCACGGTCATGCCCAGCGATTCGGCAATGACCGAGAGCTGCGAGCCGATGGAGCCGTAGCCCACGATGCCCAGCGTCTTGCCACGAGTTTCCCAGGAGCCTTCTGCCGACTTGCTCCAGCCACCACGGTGCACCAGTGCGTTCTTTTCGGGGATGCCGCGCAGCAGCAGGATGAGCTGGCCCAGCACGAGTTCGGCCACGGAGCGCGTATTGGAATAAGGCGCATTGAAGACGGGAATGCCCTTCTCCATGGCGGTCTTGAGACGAACCTGATTGGTGCCGATGCAGAAGCAGCCGATAGCGATGAGCTTGTTGGCGGCCTCCAGCACGCGATCGGTGATCTGGGTGCGCGAGCGCAGGCCCACGAAGTGCGCGTCCTTGATCTTCTCGATCAGGGCGTCTTCATCCAGCGCGCCACGCAGGTATTCGATATTGGTGTAGCCATTGGCGCTCAGCACATCGAGGGCGTTCTTGTGTACGCCTTCCAGCAGCAGGAAGCGGATCTTGGATTTATCGAGAGAGAGCTGGCTCATGGACTACCCCTGGCTTGGGCCGCCGACGGGCTGGGCGGCCTGAAAAACAAGCCGCGTATGCTACCATGCCAACCCCTGCCGGCCAGCGTCCGGCGGACTCCTTTTTGACCCAGGAGTCTGCGCTCTGGCGGCCTGAGCCTGTCTTGCCCGTACTGTCGGAGTCGTTGTTTCCATGTCCCATCCCACGTCCTCGCTCAAGCCTGAAGTGCTGGCCCGCCTCGCGGCCATCGTTGGTGAAAACCGCGTCAAGACCGATGCGGACAGCCTGAAAACCTGGGGTCTGGACTGGACCAAAATCTACAGCCCGGCACCCTCTGCCATCGTTTTCCCCGCCAGCATTGAGCAGGTGCAGGCCATTGTGCTGCTGGCCAATGAGGAAAAGCTGGCGCTGGTGCCCTCGGGTGGCCGTACCGGCCTGTCCGCCGGTGCTGTTGCCGCCAGCGGCGAGGTGGTGGTCAGCTTTGACTACATGAACAAGATTCTGGAATTCGTGCCGGAAGACCGCATGGTGCGTATACAGGCCGGCGTGGTTACCGAGCAGTTGCAGCAGTTTGCGGAAGAGAAAGACCTGTATTACCCGGTGGATTTCGCCAGCGCCGGCTCCTCGCAGATTGGCGGCAATATTGGCACCAATGCCGGTGGCATCAAGGTCATCAAATACGGCATGACGCGTAACTGGGTGCTGGGCTTGAAAGTGGTCACCGGCAAGGGCGACATCCTTGAACTCAACAAGGACATGATCAAGAACGCCACCGGCTATGACTTCCGCCATCTCTTTATTGGTGCTGAAGGCACACTGGGCTTTGTGGTGGAGGCCACCATGAAGCTGGAGCGCAAGCCGCGTGATCTGCGCGTGTTGGTCATGGGCACGCCGGACTTTGCTTCCGTGATGCATGTGCTGGCGACCTTCCAGAAAAAACTGGATCTCACCGCCTTCGAATTTTTCTCCGAGCTGTCCACGCAGATCGTTACCGAGCATCAGGGCATTCCGCGTCCCTTTGAAACGGCTACGCCGTTTTATGCGCTGCTGGAGTTCGAGGCTCTCTCTGAGGCTATGGCCGATGAAGCCATGGCGCTATTCGAGCATTGTGTGGAGCAGGGTTGGGTGGTGGATGGCGTCATGAGCCAGAACGAAACCCAGGCCAAGAATCTGTGGCGCCTGCGCGAGGATATTTCCGAAACCATCGCGCGCTACACGCCTTACAAGAACGATATCTCCGTCATCATCCAGAAAGTGCCGGCCTTCATTGCCGACATTGATGCGATTGTGAGTGCCCAGTATCCCGATTTCCGTGTGGTCTGGTTCGGCCATATCGGCGATGGCAATCTGCACCTCAATATCCTCAAGCCGGATGACTTGGCGAAGGAAGATTTCTTTGCCAAATGCAAAACGGTGAATACCCAGGTCTTCGAGACGGTGCAGAAATACAATGGATCGGTGTCTGCCGAACACGGCGTGGGCATGACCAAGAAGCCTTATGTGCATTACACGCGCTCGCCGGCTGAAATCGCTTATATGAAGGCGGTGAAGCAGGTCTTCGATCCGAATAATGTGATGAATCCGGGCAAGCTCATCGATCTCTGATTCTCTTCTGTGGGAGCGGCCTCAGGCGCGAGCCCGCACGGCTTTATAAACACGGATTCGCGGCTGAAGCCGTTCCTACGGAAAACCAAAAGCAGGAGAAGGCCATGCCGCACGGACTGATTTATTTTCCCCTGACTGCGCTTGTCGTGACGGTGCTTCTCATCATCGTCGTTCGCAGGAAGCCCAAGCAATAAAACCTGAACAATAAGAGGCAAGATCATGGCCCAGAAAGTCGAGTTCTTTTTTGATGTGGTAAGCCCCTACAGCTATATCGCAGCGGTACAGGTGGCACGTTCGCCACTGCTGAAAGATGCCGAATGGCGGCCTTTCTTTCTCGGCGGTGTGTTTAAGGCCACGGGCAATCAACCGCCGATTTCCGTGCCGGCCAAAGGCCAGTATATGGCCAAGGACCTGAAGCGCCTTTTTGCCTATTACGAAACCCGCTACAGCTTTCCGGCCGCTTTCCCTGCCAATTCGTTGACCGCTCAACGTGTGCTGGCCGGTGTGCCGGCGGCGGATGTACAGGCACTGGCCATGAAGTTGTTTGATGCTTACTGGGGTCAGGGTCGGAATATCGGTGATGCGGCAGTTCTGGCCGAATTACTGTCGCCGGAACAGCTGGCCTTGGCCACGGACGAAGCGGTGAAAGAAAAACTCAAGGCCAATACCGAAAGCGCAGTTAGCCGTGGTGCCTTTGGCGCGCCCACGCTATTTGTGGATGACGCCATGTATTTTGGCGAAGACCGTGTCTTCTTGGTCGAGCACGCGCTCAAGGCCTGATGTCGGATTTCTGCTGAGGATTGAGTGATGAAGTACGCGCATACCTTTCTGGATGGATCACCTTGTGCATTGCCCGTAGGCAAGGTGGTGTGTGTGGGTCGCAATTACGCGGCGCATGCCCGAGAGCTCGGTAATGCCGTGACGGAGACGCCCATTCTCTTCCTCAAGCCGGCAACATCCCTGCTGCCACTGGAGGCCGGCTTTTCCCTGCCGGAAGGGCGCGGTGATTGTCATCACGAAACTGAGCTGACCGTGCTGATTGGCAAAGAATTGAAAAACGCCAATACTCCGGAGTGCTGGGCAGCCATTGCTGGTGTGGGGCTGGGCCTGGATCTCACGCTGCGCGATTTGCAGAACGAGCTGAAAAAGAATGGTCATCCCTGGGAAGTGGCCAAAGCTTTTGATGGCGCGGCGCCACTGTCACCATTTTTGGCGCCGGATGCTTTTGGTGATTTCACCGATGTGAAATTCACGCTCACGGTGAATGGTGCTCGGCGCCAGAGTGGTCATAGCGCCGACATGATTACGTCGGTGCTCAAGCTACTGGCTTATATCAGTACGATATTTACGCTGCAGCCCGGTGATGTAGTGATGACGGGTACGCCAGAAGGTGTGGCGGCGCTCAAGGCAGGTGATGCGCTGGTGCTGGAGATGGCTGGGCTGCGAGTGGAAAGTCGCGTGAGTTGATTTTCAGATGCTTGTCGAAATAAAGAAGCCGGCTGATGCCGGCTTCTTTATGCGCATCTGGCAAGGGCTTACCAGCTGTCTTTGAATTTGTGGATTTGCCGACGCTCTTTCTTGTTGGGGCGGTGATCGGGATGTGCCAGATTCTGGTCGCGGCGCTCCTGCTGATGCAAGGCCCGTGCTTCGATGCTTTCGGCGGTTTCTTCATAAAGCTGCTGCGCTTGTGTTGCCGGTCCTCGTACTTCTGACAGGGTTTTCACTTCTATGGTCTTTTCATCCAGGCCCTGACGTATGGTGAGAACCATGCCGGGGCGCACTTCCTTGCTGACTTTTACGCGCTGGCCTTCGTGATGCACCTTGCCGCCTTCAATGGCTTCCTTGGCCAGCGAGCGCGTTTTAAAAAAGCGAGCAGCCCATAACCATTTATCAATGCGGACGCGATCGTCTTCCGGATTCATGCGCGGGCCGGTATGGGCATGATGTCGTCGAAATGATGCAGCACGGTGAAGCTCAAATCCTCACGTGGCGGGCGCTGGCTGTCTGGTTGGGCGATAGTGAGTAATTGCCCTATTCCGAAGTCATGCGCCGCCTGCAGCACGGATTCACTGTCATCAATAAAAAGCGCACTCGCGGCATTGAAGCCTTCGCGGGCTTGTAGGGCGGGCCAGAAGGCGGCCGATTCTTTTGGCTCGCGGAAATCATGCGAGCAGATGATGCGTTCGCAATATTGCGAGAGCGGCGAGCGCGTCAGCTTCAGTGACAGGCTTTTGTGATGGGCATTGGTGACTAGCCAAGCGCGGCGACCGCTATCTACAACCGCCTTGAGAAATTCCATGGCGCCGGGGCGTGGGCGGATAAGGTCGGCAATTTCATGTTTGATACTGCCTATGTCCAGATCCAGCTCGGTGCTCCAGAAATCCACGCAATACCAATTGAGCTTGCCTTGCTCGCGGCCAAAGCGGCTGACCAGTTCAGCGCGGGCATCGGCTTCAGGCATATTGTTTTTACGGGCATAGACCAGTGGCAGGTGATGTAGCCAGAAATGGTTGTCGAAATAGAGGTCGAGCAGCGTACCATCCATATCAAGAAGCACAGTGTCGATACGATTCCAGTCTATAAGTGTCGGCATAATCCGGGGCTCATCCGCCTGATGATCAGGTGTTTCATGTGGTGCCGAGTATGGCAAAGCTGCCAGAGATTCTGAAGAAAAGCGTAGTGGCTAAAAGCCGTTTCTTTACGGTGGAAGAGTTGCAGATGCGCTTTTCCAATGGTGTGGAGCGCAGCTATGAGCGTCTGCGCACGCCTGCCCATCAGGCGGTGATGGTAGTGGCCCTGCAGGATGACGATACCGTGCTCATGATTCGTGAATATGGCGCTGGTCTTGAAGACTATACGCTGGGCTTGCCCAAGGGCGCGCTGGAGGCGGATGAAACCCTGGAGCAAGGCGCTAACCGTGAGCTGCAGGAAGAGACCGGCTATGGCGCACGCCGGCTCATGGTGCTGAAGGAACTGACGCTATCCCCCAGCTATATGAGCTCGCGCCTGAGTGTGGTGCTGGCAGAGGATTTATATGCATCGCGACTCGAGGGTGACGAGCCCGAGCCCATAGAAGTTCTGCCCATGAAGCTGTCGGAACTGGAGGGCTGGGTATGGCGCGAAGAGCTCAGCGAAGCGCGCTCCATCGCTGCGCTTTATATGGTGCGTGATATTTTGCAGGCGCGTCGGCGGGAGACGGGCGATGGTAAGTAAATGGCAGCATCTTTTGCCTGATGTGCTGGCGCTGGCGACAGCGGCGGGCGCAGAAATTATGGCCATTTATCGCGATGAATCGCGCTGGGATGTACAGCACAAGGAAGATGATTCGCCACTGACGGCAGCGGATACTGTCTCCAATAATGTACTGGTGCCGGGCCTGCATGTTTTGACGCCGGATATTCCTGTGATTTCCGAAGAAGGCGACGAAAATAATTTTTCGGACAGATTGTCCTGGCCGCGCTGCTGGCTGGTAGATCCGCTGGATGGGACTAAAGAGTTTATCGCACGTAATGATGAATTTAGCGTCAATATCGCGCTGATAGAAAATCACGAAGCGGTATTAGGGTTGGTGTATTCGCCGGTTAGTGGTGTGGCTTATATGGCGGCGCGGGGTGCTGGCGCGTTCCGGCAAAAAGATGGAGTGGCGCAGCGCTTGCTCGCCGCAGATTTTCCGGGCCGTGGTGAGACGCATCACATCGTGGCCAGTCGCCGGCATCGGGGCGCGCGTGATCTGGCGTTTTGTGAAAACGTGAGCCGCAGCATGGGGCCGGTTGAGTTGGCGCTGGCCGGCTCTGCATTCAAGATTTGTGCGGTGGCTGAAGGCGCTGCTGATGCTTATCCACGCTTTGGCGCCACTATGGAGTGGGATACGGCAGCGGGTCAGGTAGTGGTGGAAGAAGCGGGTGGCGCGCTGGTCGATGTCAAAGGCCGGCCTTTCCGTTACAACCAGCGCGCTAGTTTGCGCAATAACAGCTTTCTGGTGGTGGGCGGCAATCTGCCTGCCTGGCTTCCTGCCTGGCAGGCGGCTGAAAAAATAGGGCCGGCCCGCTAAGCGCCCTTGCACTTACTCCGAAAATTTATCGATGACCGCTTTTTTGACAGGCTCGCTTTCACCGCTCAGCCACTCCACCTTGTAACTCGACTGCGGGTGCTCAGTCAGCACAGGCTTCAGCCATTTCAAGAGGCTGACGGCGGTGTCGGAAAACTTGAATGGCGGATTGACGATAATCATGCCGCTGCCATTGAGGCCCAGCTGATTGTCGGGCGGCAGCACGCATAGCTCTGTGGTCAGTATTTTCGGGATACCGGTATTGCGCAGGCGACGATAGAAGCGCGTGATGGCGTGATGGTCCTTGATGGGGAACCAGATCGCATACATACCTGTTGGCCATTTTTCGTGTGCTTTTTTTAGCAGTTCTACGACCGGCGCATAATCGTCGCGCTCTTCTTCGTAGGGCGGATCAATCAGCACGAGACCGCGCTTTTCCTTGGGCGGAATCAGGGCGGTGAGGCCTTCATACGCATTGCGCTCATGAATGGCGGTATTGTCGCGGCGAGAGAAAAACTGGCGCAGGGTGCCGGCGTCTTCCGGATGCAGCTCCATAAGCACGGCGCGGTCTTGTGGGCGCATGGCCTGCAGGGCCAGCCAAGGCGAGCCCGGGTACCAAAAGCCGCCACGTTCGGCTTGCAGTGCTGTAACGGCGTTTTGATAATTGTCTACCAATGTCGGCATGCCCTTGGCTTCGGCGGTCTTGATGCGGCTGAGACCGGTCTTGAATTCCAGGGTGCGCTGTGCAGCGCTGGCGCCGAGATCGTAAATGCCGCAGCCGGCATGCGTGTCGATATAGCAGAAAGGCGTATCCTTGCGCCGCAGGTTTTCCAGCAGGCCCAGTAGCAGCACATGTTTGACCACGTCGGCAAAGTTGCCGGCATGGAAGTGGTGGCGATAATTCATGGCGATGCCCTGGCTCTGTGCACGGTACGGAATGAGCGCGAATGATAAGCCCTGAGGCTCAAAACACCATGCCGGATTTCCCGGCGGCAGATTGGTCGGCTCTTGCTGACTTGCTGGCCGTGCAGGGTTATGCGGTGTTGCCGGCAGCGCTGCCCGAGCCTGGCTGGCTGGGTCTGCAGGCCGAGGCACGGCAGTTGTTGGGGCATGGCGCGTTTGCGCCTGCCCGTATTGGCCGTGGCGAGGGCCTGCATCGTGAAAACAGCATACGCGGTGACGGTCTGTGTTGGCTGGAGCCCGGCATGTCGGTGGGTGCCGCATATCTGCGCTGGATGGATATGCTGCGTCTTACGCTCAATCGCGAGCTCTTTCTCGGGCTGGATGAATTCGAGGCGCACTATGCCCATTATCCAGTTGGCGCTTTTTATCGCCGTCACGTGGATCGTCATCGTGACTCCAATGCCCGTGTGATTTCTTCCGTGTTCTATCTCAATGCCGATTGGCGCGAGGAAGATGGTGGTGAGCTTCTGATGCAGGATGCTGCTGGTGAGGCGCTTTTTGCACAGGCCCCGTGTGGCGGCACTCTGGTGCTGTTCATGAGCGCGGACATGCCACATGAAGTATTACCGGCTGCGCGCGAGCGCTGGAGTGTGGCGGGCTGGTTTCGCACCCGGCGTTAAAGGCGCGGGTGCGCGGTTATCAGAATTGCCCGGTGCGCAGCAAAACCAGAGTGCAGGCTTCTTCTACTGCAATGCCGGCTTTCTCCAGCGCTTTTTCCAGAGCAGGGTTTTCAGCGCCCGGATTGAAAATCACACGTCGGGGTTTTAGCGCCAGCAGGCCTGGCAGCAAGGGGTCGGAGTGCGCCGGGCTGACATAAACCGTGACGGTATCCACGCCTGCAGGCAGGTCTTCCACGCGCGCCGTCACGGCCAGTCCTTCAATTTCTTTCTGGGCAGGATTCACGGGCAGTACCTGATGGCCGTATTCGCCCAGCAGGCGTATGGCCTTATTGCTGTAGCGCTCGGGCTTGGGGCTGGCGCCCAGAACGGCAACGGTTTCGCTCATGGCATTTGTCCTTGCAGGATGACCCTGATGATATGGGGACGCTTTTCCGGCTTTACAGCCATTTGCTGAGACAGCTGTGCAGGTCTTCGTATTTGATGGGCTTGGCGAGGAAGTCACTCATGCCAGCAGAGCGGCACTCCTGACGATCAGAATCACGATTATTGGCGGTGAGGGCAATGATGGGAATTTCGGAGAAGCCTTGGGCGCGCAAGCGTCGTGTGGCCGTGATGCCATCCATCTCTGGCATCTGCACGTCCATGAGAATGACGTCATAGGGCAGTTGCGACACCATCACTAGTGCTTCCAGGCCATTGCCGGCCATATCCACATGACAGCCCATTTTTTCCAGCATGCGCGCCGCCACTTTCTGGTTGACGGCATTGTCCTCGGTGAGCAGCACGCGTATGCCGGGGCGCAATTCCGGCAGGGCGCGGCCGCGAGCATGATGACTGACTAGCGTCTGGCGGGTGACCACGCCTTCGTGCTCACCATTAGCGATGATGTTGATGGCGCTGATGATCCAGCCGATGCGCGCTGGTTTGGGCAGATAGGCCGCCACGCCGTTAGCGCGACAGAATGCATGGTCGTTACGCTCCGGTCGTGATGACAGCAGTATGAGTGTCGCCTCCTGCATGCCGGCTTCGGCGCGCAGTGCTCGGATGAGATCGCTGGCATCGCCATCGGGGAGCTCGGCATCCAGCAGCACGAAACGCGGCGTCAGTTCGCGCACCGCGGTCACGGCTTCGGCAATGCTGCCCGCACCGCTAGTGCCGAGGCCGATGCGGGCTAGTCCCTTCACTAGCAGCTCACGATTTGAGGCCACATCATCAATCACCAGCACGGGAGCATTGCGCAGTGCCGGCAATATTACCGGCAGCATCTGCTGATGCGCATGCGGGTCCAGACTCATCCAGAAGGTGGCGCGGAAAGTGGAACCGTGGCCCGGGGTGCTGCTCATGCTGACTTCGCCGCCCATGCGCTCCACCAGCGCCTTACAAATGGCCAGGCCAAGGCCGGTGCCGCCGAAGCGGCGTGTGGTGGTGGTATCGGCCTGCGCAAATTTCTGAAACAGCAGGTCCTGTTTTTCAGCGCTGATGCCTATGCCGGTGTCGGCCACGGCGAGCTCGAATAGCGAGGCACCGCGCCCGGTTTCGCGCGCACGCAGGCCCACGGTGATGCCGCCGCGCTCGGTGAATTTCAGTGCATTGCTCAGATAGTTGAGCAGAATCTGGCGGAAGCGTCCGGCATCGCCAATCACATGAAAGGGTGTGTTGGGATCAAGATTGATGCGCAGCGACAGATTTTTTTCGCGTATCTGTGGCAGCAATAGTTCACAGGTATCGTCAACGGCAACTTGTAAATCGAAAGGAGCCTCTTCAAACGAAAGCTTGCCGGCTTCGATTTTAGAAAAATCGAGTATGTCATTAATGATGGTAAGCAGCGCCTGACCGGATTGCTGGATGGTGTTCAGATATTCACGCTGCTCGGTATCCAGCCGGGTATTGGCCAATAACTGCGCCATGCCTAATACGCCATTCATGGGGGTGCGTATTTCATGGCTCATGGTGGCAAGAAATTCACTTTTCTCGTGCGTGGCCGCTTCTGCTGCATCGCGCGCTTGTATCAGCGTTAGCTCATTGAGCTTGTGCGCAGAAAGATCGCTGATGGTGGAAAGGAAATGCGGTTCGCCATCGATTTCCAGGCTGGTAGTGCGCACCTCGCAGGGGAAGGTGCCGCCGTCGGAGAGACGCTGGAAAGTCCACTCATAATGCTGTGGGCCATCGGTAATGGCGCGCTGCATGATGTCCTGTATGGTCGGGCGAGAGAGGCTGCCATCCGGCTGTATCAGCGGTGACACCACGCCCAGGCTGGCGTGTTGCAGCGCGGCAATATTGGGAATGCCGAATAATGAAAGCGCGGCGGAATTGGCATCCACATAGCGGTCGTGGCGCGTGAGAATGATGGCCTGACCGGCTTCTTCGAAAAGCAGACGGAACTTCTGTTCCGATACGCGTAGCTCGCGCGCCTTGCTGCGCTCGGTTGTGGCATCGTGGATCACGGCAGTAATGCCGTCTATGTTGCCACTCATGTCGTGGCGGGCGGTAAGGCGCATGGTGAAATGGCGCAGCTGGCCCACGGTGCCGGGCAAGTCGAATTCGAAATAGGCATGGTCTTTTTGCCGCACCTGTATGAGCTCGGCTTCCAGTAGCACGGCAGCAGCAGGCGGCAGTGCATTGGCCAATGCCTTGTCGAGGAAATCCTCACGCGTTTGCCAGCCACTTTGCTGTGCCGGGGTGTGGCAGTCGCGCACCACACCATCGGGATCCAGCACCATTACCCAATCATTGAGTGAAGACAGCGTGGATTGCAGCAGGCTTTCGCGCTCACGCAACGAAGCTGTCATGGTTTGTGCGCGTTGCTCGGCGATCAGGCGCAAACGCGTGCTAAAAAGCAGAAGACCGGCCACCAGAAAACTGAGCAGGGCGCCCAATGCCAGTGTGAGTGCCGGCAGCCAGCGGTCAGCTTCGGTATAGATGCCGGGGCGGCCGTTGTATTGCACTTCCCAGCGCCGTCCGGCGATATTGATTTCGGTGCGCAGATCCAGCTTGGGTAGAGCACGCAAGCGACTGAGCGGAATGCGCGCCTGTGAATTGCCTTCGGGTAATTGGTAAAGCATTTCCACGCCGGTGGTGATGTCGCTGACGCGGATGCCGGTCATGTCGGCCAGTCCCGGCTCTTCATCAAAAAAGCTCAGTACGTCGTTGGTGCGCATGACCACGCTGACCCAGCCGATGACATTTTCCGGCACGGTAACGCCGCTATAGACCGGCAGGGTCATGATGAGTCCGCGCTGTCCGTCTTGCATCAGGCTCAGTGGTGCCGAGAGTGTGGCCTTGCCGGTTTGCATGGCACTGAAGGCAGCGCCATAGCGGAGTTGCTCGCTGCGTATATCGATGCCGAGTATCGGACTGTTGATGTCGCCGGGCGCAATCAGGCGCACCACCCAGGCCTCATCGGCGACTAGATGCAGGCCGTTGGCAATGCGCCGGTAATGCAGGCCATGCTGCTTTTGCAGATGGCTGGCGGCATCGCGGGCGCGCAGGCGCTCGATATAACTCCAGCCCAGTGTGCCGGGAAATTCGCTCAGGATGTCGCGTGAGCGGGTGTAGCGCAGGAAGTCTTCCGGGCTAACGGACTCCGCGTTTTCCAGGAAAAGTCCACGGGTGCCGCGCAGGCCCAGGGCAAAAAGCGTGAAGCGTTCTTGCAGGCGTTCGTTCTGGCGTTCACTGAGGCGCTGGAAGCGGGTCTCCACCTGTTTGTCGACCTGTGCGGCCACCCACATGGACAGGCCGGTGGCAAGCAGCAGCCCGACCAGCAAGGCCAGCAAGACTTGCCGGTATTGTCGCAGGGGTGAAGGACGGGCTTTGCTCACAGGCATGATGGTTTTTGGCCTTGGCCTCAGGTGGATATTGCCGGCGCACCGCTTGCCGTCGAAGTTTCAGTCTGGCTCTGGGTATGGCGCAGCATCATCGCAAAGAGGTCCTGCTGACGTATGGGCTTGCCCAGGAAATCATTCATGCCGGCATCCAGACAGCGCTCCTTGTCACCTTCCAGCGTGTTGGCGGTAAGGGCGATTACGGGCACACCACGCGGGCTGGCCGAGAGTGCCTGCAGACGGCGGATTTCGCGGGTGGCCGCATAGCCATCCATTTCTGGCATCTGGCAATCCATGAGCACGAGGTCATAACGCGATTGCAGACACATGCGCACGGCCTCCAGGCCGTTATTGGCGATATCCACACGCACCCCCATTTTTTCCAGCATGCGCGCTGCCACTTTCTGGTTGACGAGATTGTCCTCGGCCAGCAGCACGCGCAGATTGGCGGGCAGATGTTTGTCACTGCCACTGCTGATCTTGTCGTCCTGCACCTGACGTGGGCGGGCATTCACCACATGCAGCAATTCATCCAGCAATTGATGCAGGCGTATGGGTTTGGCCAGCACCGCCGCGAAACCACTGGCCAGCAAGCGGTCCAGCTCACCACGTACAGGCCCTGAGCTCAGCAGTACCAGGCGCGTAGCACTGAGCGCCGGATCCTTGACGATGGCCTCGGCCAGCATTTCGCCACTGCCATCCGGCAAGTGAAAATCAAGCAGCGCAACCTGTACCGGATTTTTGTCGGCCACTGCGCGCCGCAGCACGGTAATGGCATCGGTCATGCTTTCCGCTTCACTCATGCGCATGCCGTGTACCGACAGGCCTTCACGCACGATGCGGCGATTTATTTCCAGATCGTCCACCAGCAATACATGCAGGCCCTGCAATTCGGCGGGACGGGCACGTGCTTCGTAGGCGCTCTGCCGTTTCATGGGAATCACGGCATAGAAAGTGGAGCCATGGCCTTCTTCGCTCTCCAGCCCGACATGGCCACCCATAAGCTCGGCCAGTGCCTTGCACACGGCCAGGCCGAGGCCGGTGCCGCCGAAGCGTCTGGTGGTAGAGGTATCGGCTTGGGTGAATTGTTCGAACAGATGGTTTTGCTTTTCGCGCGGAATGCCTATGCCGGTATCACTGACGGCAAGGCGTATCACGGCCTCGTCGCCGATAACGCTGTCGGCACTGATTTCAATAAGGATATGGCCTTTGAGCGTGAACTTTGCAGCATTGCTCAAAAAATTAAGCAGGATTTGCCGGATGCGGCCTATATCGCCCAGCAAAAGGCGCGGACAGTCCGGCGCATAGCGCTGTACCAGTTCTATTTTCTTTTCCTGCAGCTGCGGCAGTAAGAGATCGCAGGCTTCGTCCATGGCCTGACCAAGATCAAAGGGCTGGGCTTCGATGGTGAGCTTGCCGGCCTCGATTTTTGAAAAATCGAGAATATCGTTAATGATGGTGAGCAGTGCCTGGCCGGATTGATAAAGCGTGCGCACATAGTCGCGCTGCTCGGAATTCATATCGGTTTCCATGAGCAGTTGCGCCATGCCCAGCACGCCGTTCATGGGTGTGCGGATTTCGTGGCTCATGGTGGCGAGGAACTGGCTTTTTGCATGCGTGGCCGATTCAGCCGCATCCTTGGCGGCAATCAGCGCGGTCTCGGCTTCTTTGCGTGCGGTGATGTCATTGATGGTGCCGGAGGCGCCGATGGCGCGACCATTCTCGTCGTGCAGCATCGTGGCCCATACCTCGGCCCAGTGCAGCTCGTTCTGGCGCGATATCATACGGATTTCAAGACGCACGCTTTCACTCTCGTTGCGCAGAAAACCCATGAGCGCCTCCATGGCGCTCTCCTTGTCGTCGGGGTGTATGAAGCTGACGCCGCCGCGCCCCAGCGACTCGGCCACGGTATAGCCGCTAATTTCTTCCCATGCCGGATTGAGGAAAGTAAAGCGCCCGTTCATGTCGACCTGATAAATCACTTCGCGCACGCTGTTCATCACGCGCCGGTATTGCGCTTCGGACTGCAGAATTTTCTGGCTCTGTTCAAAAAGCCGGGCTGCAGACTGGTTGAGGGCGTTGTTGAGCTGTTTGATTTCACGCGAGAAGGAATTCACATGTATCTCGCGCTTTTCCTGATAGACATCCATGCCCTCGGCAAAGCCGATGAGGCGACGCAGTTGGTGTATGGGGCGGTGCAGCAGGCCCAGAAAATACAGGGCAGACAGGATGGAGAGAATGAGGCCGGTGCCAATCTGGGTGCGCAACACGGCAAGATAACGGCGTGACTGGGCGGAGTCGTTGTACTCCATATACACATAGCCCTGATCCGCCACTGCCTGCCACAGCTCGTAGGTATGGCCATGCCGGCGCACATCATTGCCGCGGCCCGGCGGTATTTTCATTTCGGTCTGCAGGAATTTTTCTTCCGGTGCATGGCCGGGGCTGTGGCGTATATCGCTGATGATCCGGCCCTGATTGTCGGTAACTACAAGGTGCACCACTTCCGGAAATTCGGCGGTGTGCAGCATGAGCTCGCGGATCTCGTCGTAATTGGCTAGCAGGATGTCGCGATAGGCTGCTGCCGAGAAATTGCGGATGACGATATTGGCCTGGATCAGTGCGGTTTCTTCGTGCAGAGCATCCTGCTTGCGATAGATCACATAGCCGAAAACCGTGAGCGAAACGATAAGCGAAATGGCAGACAGAACGGCCACTTGCTGGTTAAGGCCTTGGGGCAGCAGGCGCTGCAAAAGGCGCAGGCTGCGGTCAATGATTGCCATTGCCGGCCTCGCTAGGAAGAAGTTTGCCCACGATGCCGTAGTCACGCTCGAGATCAGCCTCGACGAGGTCCGGCATCAGTATTCCCTGCAGGAGCTCTGGATGAGTTTCCTGCATGCGCAGCATGGCAGTCTTTACTTTTTGCAGGTCTTCCGCCGGCAGGCGCAGGCTGGCCGCAATCGGCGGCGGAGGCAGGTCAGCGGTTTGATAGATAATACGTAGCTGTGCGTTGATGCCGGACGGGATGAATTTCAGTGCGTAGTTATTGACGATGGCGGCATCGGTCTTGCCCAGCACCACACTGCGCAGGGCATTGCTTTCGGTTTTCACCAAGCGTAATTGCGGTGTGATTTTCTGTTCTTTCAGGCTTTGCAATACCAAAAGATTGGCGGAGTGATTGTCGCCTTCCTGCAGGGTTAGTGCGCGGCCTTGCAGATCCGAAAGCTGGCGTATGCGGCTGTCTTTCTGCACTACAACAATGCCGATGAGGGCCAGATTGCCGCGCAGCTGCGGCCGATAAAGATTGCGCAGGCGCCAGGCTTGCAGGGGCGACATGACGGCAAAATCGGCTTCATCATGGATAAGGCCATTTTCAAAGCTTTTTGGGTCTTCGTAGAAACGAAAGCGGAAGTGCAGGCCCGTGTCGCGGGCCAGCTGATCCAGCAGGGGCTGCCAGCGGCGCTTGGTTTCTGAGGGGGGAACGACGGGGATGACCGCAACGCTGTAAGTGATTTCCGGTTTTTCCTGCGCACGCGCAGATTCTGCCGGCCACCCGCAAACGAGCAGGAGCAGCAACGACAGTCCGGGCGCTAGGTACGCAGCGCGGCGCATGGGCAATCCTTTCCTCGGTGAGCATTATTCTTACCTGCCGAGACTAACACCGGGGCAGGGCCGGAACGTAGTGGCAGCTGACCGGAGTCCCTGTGTTGACCCCGGAGGGCAAGCAGCTAAAAAAAACGGGAGCTCTTGGCTCCCGTTTCATGTGGCGTGCTTACAGATATTTGTCTGTAACCGCCCCTTCGGAAGCGCTGGATACCGTCTTGGCATACTTGGCCAGGGCGCCGCGCTTGTATTTCACCTCGGGGCGTACCCACTTGGCTTTACGGGCCGCGAACTCGGCGTCCGAGAGATTCACACTAATTTCGCGTGTTTCGGCGTCGATACTGATGATGTCGCCATTTTCCAACAAGGCAATGGGGCCGCCATCAAAGGCTTCCGGTGTGACATGACCCACCACGAAACCGTGCGAGCCGCCGGAGAAGCGGCCATCGGTAATCAGCGCGACATCTTTGCCCAGACCCTTGCCCATGACGGCCGATGTGGGAGAAAGCATTTCGCGCATGCCGGGGCCGCCCTTGGGGCCTTCGTAGCGGATGACGATGACTTCACCTTTTTGCACTTCGCCATTAAGGATGCCGGCGAGCGCGCCTTCTTCGCCGTGGTAGACGCGGGCCGGGCCTTCAAAGCGCAAGCCTTCCTTGCCCGTGATCTTGGCGACGGCGCCAGTGGGTGAAAGATTGCCGTTGAGAATGACGAGATGACTGTCTTTCTTGATGGGCTTGTCGAAGGGGTAAATCACCTGCTGACCTTCTGGATAGTCCTGCACGCCGGCGAGATTCTCCGCCAGCGTTTTGCCGGTAACGGTGAGTACATCGCCATGCAGCATGCCGGCATCGAGCATGCGTTTCATCAGGGGCTGAATGCCGCCTATGGCCACTAACTCACTCATCATATATTTGCCGGAAGGACGCAGATCAGCCAGCAGCGGCGAAATTTTGCCGAGGCGTACAAAATCGTCCAGCGTGAGATCGACATTGATGGCGTGGGCCATGGCAATAAGATGCAGCACGGCATTGGTGGAGCCACCCAGAGCAATCACCACACGTATGGAATTTTCAAAGGCCTTCTTGGTCATGATGTCGGAAGGCTTGATGTCCTGTTTCAGCAGCTCCATCACTTGCTGGCCGGCGCGGAAGCAATCCTTTGCCTTGTCCGTGCTGATGGCGTCCTGAGCGGACGAGCCGGGCAGACTCATGCCCAGCGCTTCAATGGCGGAAGCCATGGTGTTGGCGGTGTACATGCCGCCGCAGGAGCCAGCGCCGGGGATGGCGACTTCCTCGATCTGCTTTACTTGGATCTCGTTGATGTCGCCACGGGCGTTCTGGCCGACGGCCTCGAACACGGAAATGATGTCGGTGTGGCCATGGCCGGGCTTGATGGTGCCGCCGTAAACGAAAATGGACGGACGATTGAGGCGCGCCATGGCGATAAGGCAGCCCGGCATATTCTTGTCGCAGCCACCCACGGCAACGAGGCCGTCAAAACCTTCGCAGCCGACTACAGCTTCAATGGAGTCGGCGATGATCTCGCGCGAGACCAGCGAATACTTCATGCCTTCAGTGCCGTTGGCGATGCCGTCGGAAATGGTGATGGTATTGAAGATCACGCCCTTGGCGCCGGCGGCATTGGCGCCTTTTTCGGCTTCCACGGCCAGCTTGTCGATATGCATATTGCAGGGCGTGACCATGGCCCAGGTGGAGGCGATGCCGATCTGCGGCTTCTTGAAGTCGGCATCGGTAAAGCCGACGGCGCGCAACATGGCACGGGCCGGGGCAGTTTCAATGCCATCCACCACTTGTGAGGAGTATTTACGAAGATTGTCGTTATTGCTGTCGTTGCCGCTCATGGGGAGTTACCTGTGATGCGTGAATTAAGCGTGAAACGTGATGCCGATGCTGAGCATCTGGCGGTGAAACGTGATTGCGCCTGCGGCTCGTGAAAAGCCAAGGTGGAAAAGCCAAGGCGGAAAAGCAAAAGCGTTTGCGGGTTCACCTTGCGGTAAGGCCGCTCTTTCGATTTCTCCCTCTCTTTGCATGCAGAGAGAGGGAGGGGGCTTTTGCTTTTCACTATTCACGTGTCACCCGATGCCGCAAGGCGGCGAGCTCACGTTTCACAGGATTTTTGAAAAGACCTGCGAATTACGCTGAAAGTTGTACAGCGCCTTTCTTTCATTGGGCAGGTCGTCTACGGGCGTTGTCTTGAAACCGTGCTCGACAAACCACAGCGCGGTACGCGTGGTGAGCACGAAGAGCTTTTTGAGCCCCTTGCCGACAGCGCGTTTTTCCAGAAATTCCAGAAGTTCGCTGCCGCGATCGCCATTGCGGTAATTGGGATGTATGGCCACGCAGGCAATTTCACCCGAGGCCGGATTTTTGGCGTCGGAGGGCAGCGGATAGAGTGCGGCGCAGCCGACGATCATGCCGTCGCGCTCAACCACAACAAAATGACTGATTTCGGTTTCCAGGCGTTCGCGTGAGCGCCGCACCAGAATGCCTTCCTCTTCCAGCGGCCGCATCAGCTCCAACATGCCACCTATGTCTTCGATTTCCGCTTCACGAATTTCTTCGTAAGGATCATTGGTGATCAGTGTGCCGGAGCCATCACGCGTGAAGAGTTCCTGCACTAGGGCGCCATCACGCGCATAGGAAATAATGTGTACGCGTTTCACGCCTTCACGGCAGGCTTCGCTGGCGGCATTCATATAGCGCAGTAATTCGGTGTCCAGCTTCTTGCCGCGCAGGTACTGATCCACTTCATTGGGAATCATTTCGCGCAAGAGGCGAGAGTCGTCATCGTTCTGTATGCCTTCGCGCTCGCTGAGGCAGATAAGCTTGTCGGCTTTGAGGGCGACGGCGGCGCTCACGGCCACATCTTCGGCGCGCAGATTGAAGACTTCACCGGTGGTGGAGTAGCCCGTTGGCCCGAGAATCACGATATGGTGGTTCACGAGATTTTTGGAAATGGCCTCCACATCGACCGAGCGCACTTCACCGGTGAGGCCGAAGTCCACGCCATCACGCACGCCATAGGGCTTGGCGGTAATGAAGTTGCCGGAGACGGCATCGATCTTGGCGCCGAACATGGGTGAGTTGGCCAGGCCCATGGAGAGCAGGGCTTCAATTTCCAGGCGAATCGAACCAACTGCATCCAGTACGCCACGCAGCGCTTCACGTGTAGTCACGCGCAAGCCATTGTGGAAGGGCGTGGTGATGCCCATTTCCGCGAGGTTCTCGTCTATTTGCGCGCGCGCGCCATGCACGAGGACGAGGCGGATGCCCAGTGAGTGCAGCAGAGCGATGTCGTGCACGATATTGTGAAAATTATCGTGGTTGACGGCCTCGCCTCCGAACAGCAGCACAAAGGTCTTGCCGCGGTGGGCGTTGATGTAGGGCGCGGAGTTGCGGAACCAGTGCACATACTGGTCCGACATGGTGTCCTGGAATGGTGCGTTGCTCACGGCGTTGCGGCTCGCTGCGTGGAAAGGGGTCGATTGTAGAGGAGGCTGCCCGGGCAGGACAGTCGGGCTTGAGCTCAAGTGCCCTGCAAGGCGGCTGGCAGAACCTCTCCGGGGAGCTGGATATGTCCTACTAGGTGCTTTTTCTGGTCCAGAACGAGTATGGCATTGCCATAGCGGCCCATGAGGATGATGAAGCGGTAATCGCTGGCAGGCCTGCCATCATGTCGAGATGTCCATGCTTGCCAAGCTCTTGTCCCTTCACCTGACCAGTAGTTTTGGAAGCGCTTGGTGTTGGAGAAGACCTGTGGCTCATGGCTGAAAAGGGGGGTTAGCAATGATGATTGGGCTGCAACGGGAGCGGGGCTTTGGTTAAGAAGTTTTAAGAGGTCTGCTAATGCATTCTTCCCTGTCGGTAAGCTGACATAGAACGCGGGCAGGTCACCAATACGGGATGCAGGCAGTGTGTCTGGGTTGATCTTTTGCAGTGTGAAGTCATTCATAACCAGGGGCATGGCAAAACCTTCGGGCATGTAGCTGATGGCCACCGGGCGCTGTGTATATACCTGGAAACTGCCCCATGTCATGGCGAGGATTTGCACTGTGAGCAGGCTGGCCGTGTCCATTCGGCGGGCATGCCTTGTTTTGGCTGGATTGGCTACAAGCATGAACAGCACGGGGCCTAGGACAAGGTCAACCGAAGTCACGAGCTTTATGCCCTGCCAGCCGCCGTCCACCCAGAAATGGGCGCCGGGAAAGAGCTGCCAGCTGGCGATGGAAATGGCAGCGGTAAAAACGACCCAGAGCATCATGCTCCAGCGTGCCATCCAGGCTTTGGCGCGCCATTTTGTTGCTTGGTTTATGGTTTTTTCTTCGTAGAGGACCTTGTCCGTCATGGTTGATGAATCCTGTTTCTGTCGGCAGTGATGGCGGCTAATTTAAAGGCAGAACTCGCGGATCAGCCCGCGCAGCACATCTACGGTGGGATTGATGCTGTCCAGCCGTATGAATTCGTCGGGCTGGTGCGCTTGCTCAATACCGCCCGGGCCGAAAATGAGCGCATCCATGCCGAGCTGGCGGAAGAAGGGACCTTCGGTGCCGAAGGCGGCGGCCTCTGCCGTATGCCCGGTCAGGCGTTCAAGGGCCTTGACCAAAGGGGAGTCAGCTGGGGTTTCCATGGAGGGGGTGCCGGCAAAAATCGGGTCTACGGCAATGCTGACGCCATGGCGTGGGGCCAGTGGGGCAACACGGTCGCGTATCTGCTGGCGCAGCTCATCCATGACCATGCCGGGCAGGGGGCGCAGATCGAACTGCAGCTCGCAGTGCGGGCAGATGCGGTTGGGATTGTCGCCGCCGTGTATGCAGCCCAGATTCAGGGTGGGCACGGGGATAGTGAAAGCGGGATTGTGGTATTTCGCCTGCAGCTCAGCCCGGAAGGCGAGCAGCTCGCCCATCACTGCCTGCATCGCTTCCAGAGCATTGGCGCCGAGGGAGGGATCACTGGAGTGGCCGCTGCGGCCTTCAATCACCACGCGTTCCATCATCACGCCTTTGTGCATGCGCAGGGGCTTGAGGCTGGTGGGTTCGCCGATCACGGCAAAACGGGCTTTGGGCTTGCCGGCGTCCACTAGCGCGCGCGCGCCGGCCATGGAGCATTCCTCGTCGCAGGTGGCGAGGATGATGAGCGGGGCTTTCAGTGGTGTTTGCAGGAAGTCGCGCGCAGCTTCTATGGCTAGCGGGAAAAAACCCTTCATATCGGCGGTGCCGAGGCCGTAGAGCTTGCCGTCAGCTTCGGTGAGCCGGAAGGGATTGAAGCGCCAGCGGCCTTGGTCATAGGGCACGGTGTCGGTGTGGCCAGCCAGCACCAGGCCGCCGGGGCCGGAGCCCAAGGTGGCAATCAGATTGGCCTTGCCGGGCGCGACTTCCATGATTTCGCAGGCGAAACCCAGCTCGGTAAGCCATTCGGCGAGCTGGTCTATTACGCCGCGATTACCCTGATCGAGATCGGGGTCGGTGCAGCTGACGCTGGGGATGGCGATGAGATCGCCGAGCATATGTCTGAGATCGGGCGAGGACATGATGCGTCTCGTCGGATGGGGCGGTCAGGGTAACGCGCAAGCCGTTTCAGGCCAAGCCGCCGGGGGCCTCATCAAGGCCGCTGGGCCGGTACTGTCTTGCAGGATGGGGCGGCGGGCGCCAAGACTGATGGCGACGACCTGGGCGGTGGTCAGGATACGGGGTCCTCTCTCCCCCCTGTCCTGACTGCCGTTTTTTTTGTCTGCGCTTTAGCGCAAAACAATGGGCGCATCCGGCAATTCATTGGGATTGCCCTCCGGCCCGGCCGGAAAATGCTGTTGCAGAAGCTTGTTCAGCTGGCTGATGGCGGCGAGGCTGCCGGACTCAAAATGCCCTGCGCGAAAGGCATTCACCATCTCGGCGCAGAGCGCCTCCCAACTGCCATCCGGTGCAGCGGCATGCAGGCCGCGGTCGGCCAGGATTTCCACGCGGTGCTCGCAGAGCAGTACATATACCAGCAGGCCGGTGTTCTCGGCGGTATCCCAGACCCGGGCCAGACCAAAAATCTCCAGCGCGCGATCACGTACGCTTTTGCCGCTCCAGACGTCGCCCAAGGGCCAGTCACCCTCGACCACAAAGCGAATTTCACCGCGATGGCTTTGCTCGCCCGCCGCAACGGCCGAGCGTATGGCTTCTTGCACGGCGGCGGGAAAAGCCCGGCGTGTGGCCAATGGAGTGTGCAAGAGGTGGGCAAGCAGACGGGTAGAGCGGGAAGTAGGGTGGGGCATCAAGACTCTCCATGAGCGGCTGATTCTGCCCATGCTGCCCGCTTTGTCGAGTAGGGCTTTGCAAGCGCGGCGGGCAGGAAGTGGGAGTCATGACTGCCTCAGGCCATCGGAATGCCGCTGACTCCGGACGTATGGCCTTGGGGAAAAGGGGTAAAACAGGTTAAAAACCCAGAACGCACCGGTCGTGCAGGGCTTGCACAAAAAACAATAAAAGCCGGTCGGAGGGGTCTCTGATGCGTGGTTTCTACCGTTACCGGGAGGATATCGCTCCCAGTCTTGTGGTTCTGGGCATATTCGCCGTACAGCTATTCACGTTTTTCTTTGTGGACTCCCTGTGGCTGGTGGCCGGCATCATGCTCGCCTTGCTGAGTTTCTCGGCCATGCCGGGCTCCATCTCGCACAACCATCACCATGTCTCCACCTTCACGCGCCCGTGGATGAACCGCATCTACGAAGTGCTGCTGTTTCTGGAAGTGGGGATTCCGCCCTATGCTTGGACGCTGCATCACAATCTCGGGCACCACAAAGATTATCTGGATCAGGAAAAAGACCCGGCCAACTGGCGCTTGAAAGATGGCAGAGTCATGTCGCGTGTGCGTTACGACATTGTGGGTAGCTTGCGCATCTATCCGGAAATCTGGCGCATAGGCCGTGATTTTCCCGAGCTCTTTCGCCGCTTCAAAATCTGGTCGTCGGTCAGCTTGCTGGTGCTGGGCGTATTCATCCTAATCGACCCGGTCAAGGCCTTGCTGCTGTTTGTGGCGCCCATGCCCATCATGTATCTGGGTCTGCTGGACAATACCTATATGCAGCACTCGGATCTGGATACCCGCTCCGAGCTTACGGCTTCGCGCAATAGCACAAGCCGCCTCTACAACTTCATTTCCTGGAATCTGGGCTATCACACGGCCCATCATATGAAGCCGCATGTGCACTGGAGCCGCTTGCCGACTTTGCATGCGCAGATAGCGCATCTGATTCCTGCGGGCATGAAATGTCAGTCTGTGCTGCTGACCGCCTGCAGCTACCGGCACTCGCAGCAGCCCCAGCCGCTGCCAGCCAATGTGCGTTTATTTCCCGTCACTCGTCACTCACGCTGGATGCCGGCGCAAACAAAAATGTCGGCTTGAGTCGTTCTTGAGAGGGATAAACAAGGCCGCTACTGTTGCGGCCTTGTTTTTTGGGGTGGCGGACAGCATCTAGCATGACTTGCCCCTATTTCCGGAGTACGACGTGATTTATCAGATGGTGTTGCGCCTTTTACTGAGCGCAGCGGGCTTGGGGCTGGCGGCGGTGTGGCTGGATGGTGTGCATGTGGCGCAGCCTTCCACCTTGTTCTGGGCCGCACTCTTGCTGGGTATTGCCAATACCGTGGTGCGGCCGGTACTTATCCTGTTCACCTTGCCAGCCACTATTCTCACGCTGGGTCTTTTTCTTTTCGTGGTGAACGCCGCCATGTTGGGCTTGGTGTCGTGGATGCTGCCCGGTTTTGCGCTGGATGGTTTCTGGGCTGCACTGGGCGCCTGGTTTATCGTGGCCATCCTGCAGGGCATAGGTTCCTTGCTCATGGGCAAGAATCGCTTTGTCGTGAAAGTAGAGCGCGTGAAGGATGAAGACGGACGCTGATTCCTCATGCTGAAAAAAATCCCGCCGTAGCGGGATTTTTTATGGGTGGCTTTCGGCGTGGCTTATTAGGGCTGCTCAAGCCACTTCAGAACGGCAGCACGGCGGTAAAGCAGGGAGCCAGAAATGGCGCCACTTTTTTCCAGCTGCTCTAGTGCGTCCGCGGGCAGGGGCTTACCGCTCTTGCGCACTCCGATGAATTGGCAAAGCAGGGCATCACTGGCGAGTAGGTTTTCGCAGTTGGGGGCTGCTGCATTTTTCTGCAGGCTGGCAAGCAGTTGGCGATCCATGCGTTGGATGGCGGCGTCAGTAGGCCTTGCATGGCCCAGCGCAGTTTCCGCCTGTTGCCAGTTGCCCGCCTGCATGGCCTGTTGATAGGGCAGCAAGGCGATGCTCTTGTCGACCAAGCCCATATCCGCTTTGGATGCCTCTGCGTTTTTGAGCGCAAGGCTGCCACGAATACTGGCGGCGGCCGGAGCCTGCTTCTTCAGGGTATCGGCCGCATCACTTTCACGTGCGCGGCTGGCCATGCCTTGACGCATCAGGGCGCTCTCGGCGGCGTCAGTACGGTTGGCCATGACAGCTTTTTCGGCAAGCTCAGGCTCGGCAAGTGGCGTCTCTTCTGGCTGAACTGAGAGCGGCGCTGGTGCGGCGGCAATGGCACCGGCACTGCCGAGTACAGGCGATGTTGTTTCGGGGCGGGAGAATTTTTCCTCCTTGGGCGCGGCGATAGCTTTACGCTTTTCTGCTGTCATAGCGGGCGCCGCGGGCCTTGCCGGCTCAGCTTTGAGAAAAGGCGCATCCAGTGCGTCGGCACTGATAGAGGCAGGAGCGTCTTCGGCAAGGGGTGCAGATGCTGCCGGTGCTGCCGCCATCATTTCTTGCAGTCTTTCCGGTTCGCGTTGCCACTGCGCCAGTAACGCCACGCCCAGCACCAAGGTGGCGGCAGTGGCCAGCAGGCGCTGCACGCGGGCCGTGAATAGAGTTTTGCGCGGAGAGGCGCCCACGGCGCGCCGTGCTGCTGCACGAATCAGTGCGTCGGTATTTGCCGATGGCGTCTCATCCGGCAGCTGCCGGTAAAGCGCACTGATGTTCTTATCGTGCAGGTCGGCGTCATGCCGGTCTTTGTCGTGGAGGTTTTTATCGTCGTTGTTCATGCGTAGGCCTCCAGACAGAGGCGAAGTTTTTTCAGGGCGTAGCGCAGGCGGCTTTTGGCAGCCTCCATATTGATCCCGACAATATCGGCGATCTCGCTCAAGCCAAAATCACTTTCCTCTTTCAGCAGGAAAACTTCGCGTTGCTCGGCGGGTAGCTCATCCATACAGGCTTTGAGGGCTTGCGCCGTCAGTTGCCGGCCCCATTCCTCTTCCGGATTGAGCGTGCAGCTTTCGGCTTCCGGCATTTCATCCGGGGTTTCTTCGTGTTTCCAGAGGCGGCCTTGCTTGCGCAGATGATCAATCAGACAGCTATGGGCAATGCGGTAAAGATAGGTGCCGAATTGCGCCTCGATACGATAGCTCTCGCGCTGGCGTATCAGGCGCATCCACGCCTCCTGATAAATTTCTTCACCGGCTTCGCGGCTGCCTGCCTCTCTGCTGAGAAAGCGGAAAAGGCGCCCGCGATGACGCTGGTATAGCGTATCGAAGGCGCCGGCATCGCCAGCCTGAAAAGCCAGCATCAAATCCTCGTCACTCGTCGCGGACATGCCCCGATGGTTTTCCTTGTGTAATCACTATTGATGAGGGCGGCGGCACAAGGATGTGCCACTCGCAGGTTCATGATTCGCATGAGTCTGCGGGAGCTCGGTCCGGACATGTGCCGGGCCGGGCGTTCCCTGATAAATCAGGATGATTTTTCAGCGGTGAAGATGGCGTCAGCGTATCCGCCATGTCCACCAGCTTCAGAAATTCCTGCTGATAGCCCAGAGCATCATTGCCACCGGCGCTCTGTGCCAGCTCACGGACATCGGCGTAGCTGAATGTACCTGTGTAAGGCGACTGCCGCAAAAGCTGGCCAAAGCCAGCCACGGCACTGGCAAAGCGCAGCTCGCGAGAAGATTCACGGGCCAGTGAGCTTGCATCGGGGCGCTTGATGGTCTGCGTGAGCTCGGTGGACTTGCTGCCCTCCGGCTGCTTGTAGCGTATGCGCAGAAAGCCCAGCTCCGGTCCGTGTGCCAGATCGGGCACAGTGATGGCTTTGCCGTAGCGACGGTCGCCATGCAGGGTGGCGGTGCCGGCCGGTGTGATTTCATACAGCGCCGTTACGCTCTTGCCTGCGCCCACTTCGCCGGCATCGATTTTGTCATTGCGGAAATCTTCTTCGCGCAGCACACGGTTTTCATAACCGATCAGACGCCATTCCGAGACCAGAGCCGGATTGAATTCGATCTGTACTTTCACGTCCTTGGCCACAGTGTTGAAGGTGGAGGAGAGCTCTTCCACCAATACCTTGCGCGCTTCGGAGAGCGAATCGATATAGCCGTAATTGCCATTGCCCACATCGGCAATCTGCTCCATCAGGGCTTCCTGATAATTGCCTTGGCCAAAACCCAGTGTGGTCATCGAAATGCCGCTTTCGCGTTCGCGCTTCACCATGTCCTTGATCTGCTCGATATCACTGATGCCTACATTGAAGTCGCCATCGGTGGCCAGCAGGATGCGGTTGATGCCGCCCTTGATATAGCCGGCGCGGGCCTGCTCATAGGCCAGACGTATCGCCGCCTCTCCCGCCGTGGAGCCCCCTGCGCTCAGGCGTGAAATGGCGGCACGGATTTTTTCTTTCTGGTTGCCGGGGGTGGATTCCAGTTCCACTGCAGTGCGTCCGGCATAGACCACCATGGCCACACGATCCTGCGGGCGCAGCTGTTCGGTGAGCATTTTCAGTGAGGCCTGCACCAGCGGCAGCTTGTCGGCATCACTCATGGAGCCGGAGACATCCACCAAGAACACCAGATTGGCCGGCGGCATGGCCGCGACTTTGGTTTCCACAGCCTTCACGCCGACGCGCAGCAGCAGATGATCCGGATTCCAAGGCGCACGACCGACTTCGGTGCTCACGCTGAAAGGATGGCCATTCAGAGAGGCCGGATAGGCGTAGGGGAAATAATTCACCAGCTCTTCCACGCGCACGGCATCTTTTGGCGGTAAC
Organism: Moraxellaceae bacterium; assembly: GCA_050739955.1. GTDB lineage: Bacteria > Pseudomonadota > Gammaproteobacteria > Pseudomonadales > Moraxellaceae > UBA2031. Next base: position 81,577 of record JBOICI010000028.1, on the reverse strand, counting down.
TGGCCCTGGTTCAGGAAGCGCCGCACATTGCTGTAGCTGCCGGTATCCACATCCAGGCTCAGGGTGGAGACGGCATCTTGCGTGGTGAGCTTCACCGGGTTGTCGGCGAGATTCTGGTATTTTTCACGATTTTCAGGGGCCGGCTGGTAGTAGTCGGCTGGCAGGCTGGTCGGCGCCACCATCATGCGGCCGAGCGCGGCACCCGCCTGTGGTGCGGCAGACTTCGCGACACGCTGAGCATCAGCACGGCTATAAAGCTCGGCCTTTTTCTCGCGGACGACAGTAAGCGGCTGCGCCGCCATATCGTATGAGGCGGAGTCCCCAATGAGCTTGTCGGCTTCATGCTCTGCAGGCAGCGGCTGGCTCAGGCTCTGATTTTTCGGCAGGGGTGGCGAGCTGGGTTCGCTTTGTTCTTGATGGGCGCAGGCGGTCACCAGCAAGCTCAGTGTCAGGCTGGCCGTCAGCAGTGTTACGGAGGGTCGTTTTCCCTGAATGGATGTCACGGTGTTTTTCACAGTCATTCTCCCGGTGTGGTGGTCATACACTTCGGTTAAACGACGCAGCTTGGGGAAAAGGGTTAAGTCCGGCGAAATATATTTTCGCCGTCAGTTCTTCACCAGACTGTCAGCGGGCTTTCACAATTCCTCCCTAAGGTCGCGGCTCATCCTTATCTCCCTGCAAGGTAGCCGTCATGGACAACAAACCCAGCGCAATGGTCGAGTACGACGCAGATGCCGTCGTCAATCAGTCTTCCAATACCCATATCAGCGACATCCTTGATGCGCGTCTTTCTCGCCGTCAGGCCCTGTTTGGCGGACTCAAGGCTTCTGCCGCCTTTATGCTGAGTGGCGCCGCGATGGCTGGACTCACCGGCTGCGGGAGTGAAGACGATGAGGCCAAGACGACGACTCCGCCTTCTACTCCCACGGCACTGGCGCTGGCCTTTGCTGCCATTCCCAAAAGCATTGATGACGTCATTCATGTGCCGGCCGGCTATAGCGCCAGCGTGCTCTACGCACTGGGTGATCCTCTCGATACCACCACGTCGGCGTGGGCTCACGACGGTTCGGAAACGGGAGCTTCTTTTGAGCAGCGTGCCGGGGATCATCACGATGGCATGGCCTATTTCGGTTTGGGGGGCACGGGCAAGTGGAGCGCCAATGAGTCCACGCGTGGTCTGCTGGTGATGAATCATGAAAACATCACGCGCGCTTTCCTGCATGCCGCCGGTGCATCCACGGCATCGCCGCGTGATGCGGATCAGGCTCTTAAGGAAATCAATTGCCACGGCGTCAGCGTTATCGAAGTCAAAAAGAGTGCCACTGGAAAATTCGAGCTGGTGCGGGGTTCTGCGTTCAATCGCCGTATCACGCCGTTCACGGAAATGGAGCTGACGGGCCCGGTAGCCGGCACTGATTGGGTGAAGACCAAGTACTCCACGGATGGCACAAAAACGCGTGGCACCATCAATAACTGCGCCAATGGCGAAACGCCCTGGGGTACGTATCTCACCTGCGAAGAAAACTGGTATGGCTATTTCAAGAATGCCAACGATACCGGTCTGACCGATGCCGAAAAGGCCTTGCGCGCGCGCTATGGCATCAACAGCTCCACCGGCAGCAATAGTTGGTCAACTGCGGGTGTGGATGAGGTGTATGCGCAGTGGGATCTGGCGCGCAGCGGCGCCACCGCCACGGACGATTATCGTAACCGTGCCAATACCTATGGCTGGGTGGTGGAAATCAATCCGTTTGATCCAGCCTCCAAGCCCAAGAAGCGCACGGTCTTCGGTCGCATGGGTCATGAAAATGCTGCGCTGGGCAAGGTTGTTGTGGGTCAGCCCATCGTCTATTACACCGGCGATGATGTGACGGGTGAATATCTCTACAAATTTGTTTCCGATGCGCTTTGGGATGCGGCGGATGCCAGCAATCCAGCGGCAGGCGACAAATACCTCACGGACGGCACGCTCTTCGTTGCCAAGTTCAATGCCGATGGTTCGGGTGAGTGGTTGCCGCTGGTGCATGGCGACTCGGTGACGGGTTCTTACTCCCATGGCGGCTTTGTGTATGACTTCAATTCGCAGGCCGATGTCTTGGTGGGCACGCGCCTCGCAGCCGATAAATTGGGCGCGACCAGAATGGATCGCCCGGAATGGGTGGGTGTGAATCCCAAGAATGGCGAAGGCTATCTCACGCTCACCAATAACGGCGGCCGTGGCACCACCTTTGCGCTGGATGCCGCTAATCCCCGCCAGTATCCCGGCTCTGGTAATGCCAGCACCGGTACGCTGCAGGGCAATCGCAACGGCCACATCATTCGCTGGCATGAAGATGGCGATGATGTGTTCACCTGGGATATCTATCTCTTCGGCTCGCGCGCTGAATATATTCCGGGCGTGAATCTCTCCGGCCTTAATCCGAGCAATGATCTTTCCAGTCCCGACGGCCTCTGGTTCGATCCGCGCGGTCTGCTGTGGATACAGACCGATGATGGTGCTTACACCGATGTCACTAACTGCATGATGCTGGCGGCGGTGCCGGGCGTGGTGGGTGATGGTGAGGCAAAGACCACTTCCAGCGGTATCAGCACCTTTGTCGGTGCCAAGCCGGGCACAGAAAACACGGATCTGCGCCGCTTCCTCGTCGGGCCCAAGGAATGCGAGATCACAGGTATTGCCATGGCGCCGGACGGCAAGACCATGTTCGTGAATATCCAGCATCCGGGTGAAAACGGTACCACTGCCAGTTCGGCCAGCCACTGGCCGCATGCGGCTGATGCCACGCAGATCGGCAGTGATTTCACGCTGCGCCCGCGCTCGGCCACCATTGTGATCACCAAGAACGATGGCGGCGTGATCGGTCTCTGAGTGCTCTGCTGCTGAAATAAAAAGGCCCGCTTTGCGGGCCTTTTTATTGATGCTGTCATCATTGGCAACATCTTGTCTGTGACGCCATGGCGGGCAGTTGCTAGATTCCGGCCCAATGCCTGTCATGGATAACAGACTGATGTCGGAATACCTGCGCAAGAACTTTGAAGAAGTTGATCTTTCTCCTGGTCGAGGCCGGGCCAGCGGGTCACTGTCCGTGGCGCTGGGTCTGCTGGGGGTGATGGGTGCGCTTTGCTTCCTGTTTCCAGACATCCTGACTTCGCCGGATTTCCAGCCCCTCTATAACGCCGGCCTGCTGCGCACCCTGCTTTTCAGCGGTATAGGCATAGGCTTCGGTTTTGGCTTCTACAGCGTCATGCAGGGCGGCTCGCGCTGGCTGGGCCTCATGGGCTTGGCACTGACCACGCTGGCGGCTGTTCTCGGCAGCATGGAAACCGAGCGCGCAATTCCCGAGCAGCGCAGTCTTTATGCCGGTCTCGATTATTTTGTGCTCACCCTCTTGGTGCTGGCTCTGGTGTTTATTCCCATGGAGCGCCTGTTCCCCAAGAGCGGAGCTCAGAAAACCCTGCGCAAGGGCTGGACCACGGACATGAAGTATTTCCTCTTCAGTCATCTTGGTATCCAGCTCATCAGTTTCTTTACCGTCATTCCGGCCCAGCATTTTTTTGCCTGGCTGATTCATGCGGATTTCCAGCAAGCCATTGCTGCGCAGCCGGTATGGCTACAATTTATCGAGATACTGATCGTGGTGGATTTCACCACCTACTGGATGCACCGCAGCATGCACGAGATTCCGGCGCTGTGGAAAATCCACGCCGTGCATCACTCTACGGAGCAGATGGATTGGCTGGCTTCGTCCCGCATCCACTTTCTGGAAATCGTCGCCAATCGCCTGCTGGGCTATCTCCCGATTTTCATTCTGGGCTTCACGCCAGCTGCGGTGTATGCCTATCTCGTGTTCGTGTCTTTCCACGCCATCTTCATTCACGCCAATGTGCGCTTCCGCTTTCCGGTATTGCGCTGGGTGCTGGCCACGCCGGAGTTTCATCACTGGCACCACACTTCGCAGGATGAAGGTGTGGATATTAATTACGCCGGCTTCTTGCCGATCTACGACAAGATGTTCGGTACGGTCTATATGCCTTCGCATCTGCCCGAAAAATACAGCACCCGCGGCAAGCCTCTGCCAGAGGGTTTTGTCGATCAATTTCTATATCCATTCCGGCAGTGGCGGGAAATGCGCGCCGAGCGTCGGCAGCAGCGCCAATCCTGATGTTGTTGATCAGGTAATAAAAAGCCCCGCCATGCGGGGCTTTTTATTAAGGGCGCATCGCGTTCGAGTGGCTTCAAAGTGGCGTAAAGAAGCGTACTGCCCAGTTGGTGAATTTCTGAAAAGTGGTGGCTTGGCTGGTTTTGCAGCGGGGATCGGCTTTTTGCAGCGAGATGACAACACTGTGCGGGATCGGGAGCTTCTCGCAGCCATGGCTGTCTTCGCAAATCATATCCCACTCTGGTTTGGCGGCGATGTGGCAGGCAAAGCAGTTGCCACCGAAGCGGTTGACCACATCGGCAAAGCCACGTTTGCGAATGCTGCTGCCCTTAGTGCTCACATCCAGCTCGAAGAACTCCCAATCACGAGTGACCGGATTGAAGCCGGCTTCGCGCTTGACCATGACTTCGTTGGGGAAAAGCTGGACTACAGAGCCGGGGGGATAAATGCCGCCGGTGGGGGATTCGGCAACTTTTACAGTGGCTGCCAGGTTGTCCTGCAGATTGTCCACATAGAAGCCGCGCACCGGCGTCATTTCCTGCAAGCATTTGAAGGAATCAGCCGTGATGGCGACATCGGCTGCATGGGCGGCGGGAAGGGCAATCAGCATTAGCAAGATCAGTCGTAAAGACATAGGGGCTCCTTCTCCGATAGCGCAGAGGCGGCTATCTGCTTCGAGGGAGACATTAATTGCACAAGCTAGCTTGTGGGGAAAGTGTCTGGTCTTGTGGTCTGGTCTGTAGATGGGCCACCAACACCGCGGCGATGTGGCTGTCGTCCGTCTTTATCAGTATGTGCAGGCGGCTTCGCCGGCGCAGGATGAGTGCGCTGATGCGGCGCATAAAGCGTTTACAGACCGCCGCTAAAGCGCATCTGCCGCCAGGCTTCATACACCACTACGGCCACACTATTGGAAAGATTGAGGCTGCGGCTTTCCGGGCGCATGGGCAGGCGCAGTTTCTGTTCTGCCGGCAGACTGCTGAGCAGCTCCATGGGCAGGCCGCGGGTTTCCGGGCCGAAAACAAAGGCATCGTTTTCTTGCACGGCCAGTTCGAAATAGGAGTGCGAACCTTTGGTGGTGAAAGTGAAAAGACGAGGCGGATTCACGGCAGCGATAAAATCATCCAGCGTGTCGTGCACTTTCAGATCGGCCCATTCGTGATAGTCGAGCCCGGCGCGTTTGAGTTTGCTGTCATCCAGATCAAAACCTAGTGGCCGTATGAGGTGCAGGCGGGCGCCGGTATTGGCGCAGAGGCGGATGATATTGCCGGTGTTGCCGGGAATTTCTGGCTGGAAGAGAGCGATGTGCAGCATGGGCTGTGTCAACCGGATAAGGGTGTTGGCGTTAAACAGGGCATGAGGGCCGACGCCGGTATTTCATAAAAGCCGGCACGGCCGCGACCCTGAAACTTTCATCCTGTTTAACGAGGAATACCGAAATGAATGCCAAGCATACCGTTCTTGCTCTTTCCCTGCTGGCTCTGGTGGGCGTGACTCATGCGGGCGAGCACCGCGGCCATGATCGTCGCGATGGTGATCGCGGTCCCCGCGCCGAACACCGTCAGCCGCGTGAAAGCTTTACCGAAGAGACCGTGCGCAAGACGGCCGACGGCAAGACCAGCAAGCGCAAGACCGAGCAGAAGGTCACGGATAATGGCTTTAGTCGCAAGAGCAGCTTCACCAATCCGGAAGGCAAGACCGCAACTCGTGAAGTGAGCAGCAGCTTCGACAAGGACAAGCAGACCTTCACGCGTAGCGAAAAGGGCATGGACTTCGAGGGCAAGAGTTGGTCGCGCGAGTCCAAGGGTGAGCGTGGCGCGGATGGCTATCGGCGCGATGACAAATGGAAGAATCGTCGCGGTGGTGAAGGGCATCGCGAGGCTCATGTGAGCAAAGAAGGCGACACCGTGAGCCGCGATGTGAAGACCAGCAAGGCAGATGGCAGCACGACCGAAAAGACCAGTACCAAGCAGAAACTCTGAGCTTGATGCAGCCACAGCATGACGAGGAGGCCGGTCATGGAAGTCTATTTTGCGGTGCTCTTGCTGGCGGCTTCGCTGCTGCCCTGAGCTGGCCTGTTGCAGGACTAAACCTGGGCTGAGCGGAGGAGAAGAGGGCGCGCGTCAACCAATCCGGCCTTTATGCGTTGACTCTGCATGAGGAGCTTGGCATGAAGGTCGCTTTGCTGGGGTGGCCGCTCCCCTTCCGGGAGCACAAGCTTTAAGGATTTGATCATGGCAACACGTTTTGGCGCTCTTCTGCTGGCCGCCGCGCTGCTTCCCCTGTCCGGGCTTATTCAGGCCGGGCCCGAGCAGGAGGCCGCCCACGGCAGCTTTAGCGAAGACACGACGCGTACCATGGCCGATGGCCGGGTATTCAAGCGTCATGTGGAGCAAAAGGCTCAGGATGAGGGCTTCAGTCGCAAGGAAGTACTGACTTCGCCCGAGGGGAAAACGGCCAGCCATACCGTGAGCCGTCGTTTCGACGCCAGCACTCAGCGCTGGATCGTGCAGGAAGAGGGCGTGGGTTTTGATGGTAAGACGTGGTCACGCGTGCAGCAGGGCGAGCCCGAGCTGCCCGTGTTTGGTGATGTCCCCAAGCCAGTTGCGGTGGCAGAGGCTGCCCGTGTGACTGAAAAGGCGACTGAAAAGGCGGCCAGCCCGCCCAAGCCGACTGGCCCTAAACGTCGGGAGTTCCGGTGAGTTCCGCGACTGCCAATGTTCTTGAGACAGGCAACCGGCTTGAGGCGGCCAATAGGCTTGAGGCTGAAAAGCGGCTTGCGTATGGTAGCCAGCCCGCTGCTGCTGACCCGCTTGCCATGACGCCGACGCCGCCCCTCAGTCTTGATGCCTTCCTGCGCTCGGTCGGTCGACGTGCTCAGGTCATGGCCGAGATATCCACGCGTGATCGCGAGGCGGCGCTGGATATCGTGCAAGACAGCATGTTGCGTCTGGCCACCCGTTATGCCGACAAGCCGCCGGCGGAATGGGGCCCGCTGTTCCAGACCATCTTGCAGAGCCGCATCATGGACTGGCATCGCAGCCGGACCCGGCGCGGCAAATGGTTTACCTGGCTGTCCGCCCCGGCGGATGACCCCGATGCTGATCCTTGGGCCGATGTGCCTGAGCAGCAGAGCTCTGATCCCGCCCTTTTGCTGGAACGGGCCCGGGATATGGAAACGGTGCAGGCGGCCTTGTCCGACCTGCCACTGCGCCAGCAGCAGGCTTTCATGCTGCGGGTGTGGGAAGGACTGGATACGGCCGCCACGGCGGCGGCCATGAATTGTTCGGAAGGCAGTGTGAAGACACATCTGTCCCGCGCCATGCATGCCATGCGGGCGCGACTGCTGGATGAAGGTGAGGTGAGTGATGACTGAGCTTGATCCCCGTGAACGTGAGTTGGCAGAAACACTGCGCCAGACGCTGGAGCAGTCTGCTGCCCGTCCTGATCCGCTGATGGATGCCGCGTTGGCCGCTACCCGCGCGCAGATTGCCGCGCGGGCACAGAAGCCACGCCGTCATCCCTGGATGCTGGTGGGTGGTTTTGCGCTGGCGGCCAGTCTGGCGGCCGTGCTGGTTATGCCCTCCCTGATGAATACCCCGACGTCCGCCGCGCGGCCGGCCACAGTGGCCGCCAGCGCGGCGGCCATGCCGGATGCCGATCTGCAGATGCTGCAGGACATGGATATGCTGGCTGCCATGAGTACTGAGAGCTGATGATGAGGCTGACTGTTTTTATTTTTCTCGGTCTTATGGCCAGCCCCTTGGCGAGCTCCATGGTGTGGGCGGCTGGGCGTAGTTTTGAAAGTCTTGATCCGCAAACGCAGGCCGCGCTGGCGCATGTGAAAGATCGCTGGAGCAGTCTGCCGCCGGAGCGTCAGGACCAGATGATTCAGCGTGCGCAGCAGTGGCAGCAGCTTTCGCCCGAGAAAAAAAATGAGATGCGTGACCGCTATCAGCGCTTTCAGCAGTTGCCGCCAGAAAAGCGTGAGGAGCTGCAGCAGCGCTACGATAAATTTCAGCGTATGCCGCCACAGGAGCGTGAGCAGCTGCGCGAGAAATGGGATGCCATGACGCCACAGGAGCGGGATGCGCGCAAACAGCGCTTCCGTGAGGCCAGTCCGGATGAGCGTCAGGAAATGCGCCGGGAATTCCGTGAAGACGGCAAGAGCGGGGATCGCCCCGGGCAGGGCAAAGGACAGGGCAAGGGCCGCGACAAGGAAAAAGGAAAAGACAGAGCAGATGATGGCTCCCGTAAAGACCGGCATAAAAAGCACTGGGATGAATAAATAAAAAAGGCGCCGGAAGGCGCCTTTTTTATTTGCAGCAGAGTAAGGGCTTATTCGTCCTCGTCATCTCCGCCCACTTCCATCTTCAGTTCCTTGATCTTGCGTGTCAGCGTATTGCGGCCCCAGCCCAGCAGCTCGGCCGCATCGCGACGGCGGCCACCGGTATGATTGAGCGCCGAGATGATCATGATTTTCTCGAAGGCCGGCATGGCCGTTTCCAGCAGCGGCTTGCCGCCCATCATGAGCTCCTTGCGCGACCAGTCGGCCAGCGCCTGCTCCCAGCTCTGGGCCGGGCGCAGGGCTTCCGGATCATTGCTCTGGCGCATTTCCGGCGGCAGATCGCTGACCAGAATTTCACGCCCCGAGGCCATCACTGTCAGCCAGCGGCAAGTGTTTTCCAGTTGACGCACATTGCCGGGAAAGGGCAGCTGCTGCAGATAGGCAGCAGTTTCCGGGCGCAGCACTTTGTGCTCCACATTCAATTCTCGTGCGGCCCGCACGAGGAAGTGGGAGGCCAGCGTGGGTATGTCTTCGCGGCGATCACGCAGGCGTGGAATATGCACGCGTATCACGTTCAGGCGGTGGAACAAATCCTCACGGAATTTTCCTTCTGATACGGAGCGCTCCAGATTCTGGTGGGTGGCGGCAATGATGCGCACATCCACTTTTACGGGGGTATGGCCACCCACGCGGTAGAACTCGCCGTCGGCAAGAACACGAAGAAGTCGGGTCTGCGTTTCCAGCGGCATATCGCCGATTTCATCGAGAAATAGCGTGCCGCCATTGGCTTGTTCAAAGCGGCCCTGGCGCTGGCCACTGGCGCCGGTAAAGGCGCCTTTTTCATGGCCGAATAATTCCGATTCCATCAGGTCTTTAGGAATGGCCGCCATATTCAGGGCAATAAAAGGGCGGCCGGCGCGCGGCGAGTGGCGGTGCAGGGCATGCGCCACCAGTTCTTTGCCCGTGCCGGACTCACCATTGATGAGCACAGTGATATTGGAATTGGAAAGACGGCCGATGGCGCGGAAAACTTCCTGCATGGCCGGCGATTCGCCGATGATTTCCGGCGTTGGCGTAGTTTCAAAGGGCGTGCCGGCATTCTTCAGCTGTTCGTGATGATGCGCGACTGCACGCTTCACCAGCGCAATGGCATCGTCCACATCAAAGGGCTTGGGCAGATATTCAAATGCGCCGCCCTGATAAGAAGAAACGGCAGAATCCAGATCCGAATGCGCCGTCATGATGATGACGGGCAGATTGGGATATTCCATGCGTATCTTGGTGAGCAGCGAAAGACCATCGATGCCGGGCATGCGGATATCGCTGATGATGGCGTCCGGCTGTTCTTTGGCAAGCTTGGCCAGCGCGCTATTGCCATCTTCAAAGGCAGTGGCGACGAGGCCTTCTTGCATCAGTGCTTTTTCCAGGACCCAACGGATGGAGCGGTCGTCATCGATGATCCATACCTTATTTGCCGTCATTGTCCTGCTCCACAGGTAACAAAATGCTGAAAGTGGTTTGGCCGGGGCGTGATTCGCATTCGATCAGGCCCTGGTACTGGTTGATGATGTCCTGTGCAATCGAGAGGCCAAGTCCGGTGCCATTCGCGCGTCCGCTTACCATGGGATAGAAAATCGTTTCCAGCAGTGTTTGTGGAATGCCGGGTCCGTTATCGGTGATGTCTATGCGCATGACCAGTCGGTGCCGCACTGCGCCTATGGTGAACTGGCGCTGATGTCGGGTGCGCAGAGTGATTTGCGGCGCTACCTGATTCGGATTTTCCATCAGCGCCTGCAGTGCATTGCCGCAGATATTGAGCAGCACCTGTATGAGCTGTTCCGGATCGGCATTGAGTTCGGGCAGGGAGGGATCGTAATCGCGGCGTATCTGCACATGACCGCCGGCTTCCACCAGGATCAGTGAGCGCACGCGCTCCAGGCATTCGTGAATATTCACCGGCTGCATTTCTGGCAGCTTGCGTGGGCCCAGCATGCGGTCCGCCAGATTACGCAGGCGATCGGTTTCTTCCACGATGATATTGGTGTATTCGCTGAGATCTGCGCCGGGTTGGGTACGCGCCAGCAATTGTGCGGCGCCGCGTATGCCGCCCAGAGGATTCTTGATTTCGTGAGCCACGCCGCGCACCAGTGCACGGGTGGCGTGGTGGCTGGCCAGTAGGGCCTCTTCACGCGAGATGCGCAGCAGTCTGTCCATCTGCTGCATTTCAATAAGCAGGGTCACAGGCTCGCCCGGGGCCATGAGCGGGGCCACGGTGTAATCCACGATGATTTCTTGCACCCCCACGCGCAGATGTACCTCGCGCTTGGTAAAGGGATGGGAGGTGGCCAGCGTTTCGCGTAGCTCGCTGGCGGTATCGGCCTCGCCCAGTTCAATGAAGCAGTCGGTGAACGGCATGCCGGTGGCGCGGGCACGGCTGATGGCCAGCAGGGCTTCGGCGGCCGGGTTGAGATAACGCACGATGAGGGCGGCATCGACGAGGAGGACGGATGTGCTCAAGTTATCGAGCAGCCGTCGGGCAAAAAGGTTGTTGTCCTGCATGGAGTCCTGTCGGCGGCGATGGTTTCGGGCCTGATCTGGCTATGAGCCGGCTGGGCTTGGAATGGTCTTTCCCTGCTTCAGCAATAAATGCACCAACCCGGCTCAAGGCCTTTGCATCAGCATGGTGCATGGTGCGGCGCGGCAAAGGCCGGGAGCATTTGCTCCATTATCGGGCCTTGTGCACCGTATTGGAGCATAGGCTTTGTCATGTGGCCTGTCGCGCTCTGTTCTTTGCTGGTCGCCTGCCGGGGCGGGCAGTACAATTGCGCGCTTTTTACCCAGCCGGCCACGCCATCACGGCAATACGCCAGCCAGATTCCGGGTCAGCCCGGTGGAGTCTTCATGTCCAGCACCCAACCTAAAGTCGGTTTTGTCAGCCTCGGCTGTCCCAAGGCTTTGGTGGATTCCGAACGCATCCTCACTCAGCTCAAGAGCGAGGGCTATCAGGTCTCGCCCTCTTATGAGGATGCTGATCTTGTGGTGGTGAACACCTGCGGCTTCATTGATTCGGCGGTGCAGGAGTCGCTGGATGCCATCGGTGAGGCGCTGGCCGAAAACGGCAAGGTCATCGTCACCGGCTGTCTGGGCAAGAAAGAAGGCATGATCCGTGATGTGCACCCCAGCGTACTCAAGGTCACTGGTCCGCACGCGTATGAAGAAGTGATGACCGCCGTGCACGAATACCTGCCGCCCAAGCACGATCCTTTTCTGGATCTGGTGCCGCCGCAGGGCATACGCCTGACCCCCAAGCATTACGCCTATCTCAAAATTTCCGAAGGCTGCAATCACCGCTGCACCTTCTGCATCATTCCCTCCATGCGCGGTGATCTGGTCTCGCGCCCGGTGGGCTCGGTGCTGCAGGAAGCCGAAAATCTGGCCAAGGCCGGTGTGAAAGAAATTCTCGTGATTTCGCAGGACACCAGCGCCTATGGCGTGGATCTGAAATACAAGCTGGATTTCTGGGGCGGCCGCCCGGTGAAAACGCGCATGAAAGAAATGTGCGAAGCGCTGGGCACACTCGGTATCTGGGTGCGTCTGCATTATGTCTATCCCTACCCGCATGTGGACGAGATCATTCCGCTGATGGCAGAAGGGAAAATCCTTCCTTATCTGGATATTCCTTTCCAGCATGGCAGCCCGACCGTGCTCAAGCGTATGAAGCGTCCGGCCCATGCCGAAAACACGCTGGCGCGTATTCATAAATGGCGCGAAATTTGTCCTGAGCTCACCATACGCTCCACGTTTATTGTCGGCTTCCCCGGTGAAACCGAGGCCGAGTTTCAGGAGTTGCTGGATTGGATGCAGGAAGCGCAGCTGGATCGCGTCGGCTGCTTTACCTATTCCGAGGTGGATGGCGCTACCGCCAATGATCTGCCGGACCCGGTCCCCGAAGACATCAAGCAGGAGCGTTACGAGCGTTTCATGAAGTTGGCCGCGGAAATTTCTTCTGAACGTCTGATGCGGAAAATCGGCACAGAGATCGATGTCATCGTGGATGAAATCGATTTGGAAGAAAATGTGGCGATTGCCCGCTCCAAAGCCGATGCGCCAGAAATCGACGGCAATGTCTTTATCGAACGTGAAGACATCAGTAGCATCAAGCCCGGTGATGTTTTGCGCGTACGCATCACCGATGCCAATGAATATGACCTGTTTGCCGAGTAAGACTGGGCAATCCTGTTGAAACAGTAAAAAAACGGACCGTAAGGGTCCGTTTTTTTATGCACAAAAGACGGGGGATTCTTACAGTAAAGCGAAGAAAGCCGCATTGACGGCCTGCCTATCCTTACCTAGTGTGACGGCAGCCCCTTCCGGGATGAATGCGCCCCCTAACAAGAAAAGGACTCACGCCATGATCAAGAAGCTTGCCCTGCTTGCTGTGCTCAGTACGCCCCTGACTGCTTTTGCCGGCCCCTATCTGGTTTTGGGCGGCGCCATGGGTACAGCTGACCTGAGTGATGTTGAAGATTCTTATCCATCAACGGCAGAAACCGATGACAGCTTTGGTCGCGCCCTGATCGGCATAGGTGCTGATATCAATCCCTATCTGGGCATAGAAGCCTTGTACATGACGGAGGCTGAGGTCTCGGTACAGGAGCCGATTTCAGGCGTAGAAACAACGCTCAAGAATTCCGGCTTCCAGTTTGCCGTGCTGGGCAAGGCACCGCTGACGCAGCAACTCAGTCTGTTCGGCAAGTTGTCGGGCAATTATCTGGAGGTAAAGGCCGACACCACGGGTTTGGGTTCTGATAAAGACAGCAATTTCCAATTGGGTTTTGGTGTGGGTCTGCACTATCAAGTGAATGACTCCGTGGGCCTGCGGCTTGCCGGCGAGCGTATACAGATACGTGAGGCTATTAATGGCGAGGGCGACTCCGATCTGGATCAGGCCAGCCTGGCTGTGACCTTCGCTTTCTGAGACGAAGCTGTCAGATCAGAACGGACCGCTTGCGGTCCGTTTTGTTTTTGGGCCAGATACAGCCACCGTCAGCCTGACCCGGAGTTAGGAATGCAAGAACGTGCCCTTGTTGCCGCCGATGACCATCGTTTCTCTCTGCGTCTTTTTGCAGCGGCCACGCCCAGAGCCGTATTCATCATTTGCCCTGCCATGGGTGTGATGGCGTCTTATTACGATCGTTTTGCCGAAGCCTTGGCTGCGCGCGGGATCAGCACAGCCATTACAGATTTGCGCGGGCAGGGCACGAGCTCCTGGCGCGCCTCGCGCGCGGTGAATTGGGGCTATGCCACGATGGTGGAGCAGGACTGGCCCGTTATTACTGCTGCGGTGCAGGCCGAATGGCCGGGCCTGCCGCTTTATTTTCTCGGCCATAGCCAGGGTGGCCAGCTTGCTTTGCTGTATCTCGCGCAGCAGCCACATGGCATTAGTGGCGTCATGACCATTGCCTGTGGCAGCACGTATTACCGTGGCTGGCCTTTCCCCCAGAGTCTGAAAATTCTGGCGCAAACGCAGTTCGTGCGCGTGCCGGCTGCCACGCTCGGTTATTTTCCCGGGAACAAGCTGGGCTTTGGCGGGCGACAAGCGCGTTCTGAAATGGGCGACTGGGCCAATGCTGCATTGCATGGCCGCTACGATCTCATTGGCGCCGGCATGGACTACGAAGAGGGCTTGAAAAAAGCCACGGTGCCGGCCCGTGTTTTTTCACTGCAGGGCGATGATTTCGCGCCGCAGGGTGCGGCGGCTTTTCTGGCCTCCAAGTTGCCGACAGCACGCCATATTCATCTAGGTGCAGACGCCTTGCCGGCAGCGGCGCGCGATCATTTTCGCTGGAGCCGACAGCCGGATGCGGTCATTCCGCATTTGCTAGCGGCTTTTGATCTGAGTTGATTCCGTAGCCGTAAAAATCTGCACTGTGGCGTAACAGGCGGCGCCACAACGGCTGCTCTTAAAAAGAAAGGCTTACAGTCTCGCCGCTTTGCTCGCTGCATACACGGGAGAGCAGGGCTTGCAGATTTTCGCTGGTGGTATTGCAGAACCATTCATCATTTTTACGGCCACAGTGAAAGCCACCAGAGCGGGCGGCCACCCAGATTTCGCAGGTGGCAATCTGGCGATTGATGATGACCTTGCTGCCGCTTGCGAAAGTGAGGGTGAGGATGCCGCTGCTCATTTCAAAGTCGATATCGTGATCGTCCTGCAGGGCTTCCACGGCTTCTTCAATGGCCATCAGGGTGGCATCGGCGGCCTGGTTGAATTCGGTCTCGTTCATGGCGCGTGTCCTGTAGCCTAAGCCTGTAGATAGGCGCGCGATGATAGCTCCAGGCCCGGGGCCATGCCATGAGAGGCCGAGGCTCGCTATAATCGCCGCCCCAAGTCTCCTGTGCCGGTGTTTGCCATGTCCCGTTCTCTGCTTGTCTTGCTGCTGGCCGCCTGTGTTGCGGCCTGTGGCCAGAAGGGTCCGCTGTATATGCCGGCCAAGCCCCCTGCTGTAGAGGCAGCTGCGCCTGCGGCGCCAGAAGCGGCGCTCAGCGCGCCGGAAGACAAGGAAAAAGACAAAAAAGACACGGCAGCCCCCGCTGCTCCCGCCGCCCAGCCCTGAGCTATTTAGAGTCTTTATGGATCACTTCAGTTACCAGAACGGCGAGCTCTTTGCCGAAGAACTGCCCCTGAGCCAGATTGCTGCCCGTTTCGGCACGCCGACCTATGTCTATTCCCGGGCCGCGCTGGAGCAGTATTACCGTGCTTTTGACGAGGCCTTTGCCGGCCTGCCGCATCAGGTCTGCTATGCGGTGAAAGCCAATTCCAATATTGCCGTGCTGAATGTGCTGGCCCGTCTCGGCGCCGGCTTCGACATCGTTTCCGGCGGTGAGCTGGAGCGTGCGCTGGCAGCGGGTGCTGAGCCCGGCAAGATCGTGTTCTCCGGTCTTGGCAAGCAGGAAGCGGAAATCGCCCGGGCGCTGGAAGTCGGCATTGCCTGCTTCAATGTGGAGTCCGATGCTGAAATCGACCGCATTAATGCCGTGGCCCTGCGCCTCGGTAAGACTGCCCCTGTTTCCCTGCGTGTGAATCCGGATGTGGATGCGCAAACGCATCCTTATATCTCCACCGGTCTCAAGGAAAACAAGTTCGGCATAGATATCAAGGTGGCGCCGGCCGTGTATCTGCGTGCCCAGCAGTTGCCGGGTCTGCGCATCGTGGGTGTGGATTGCCATATCGGCTCCCAGCTTACCCAGACCACGCCTTTTGTGGATGCACTGAAGCGCGTGCTGGAGCTGGTGGATACGCTGGCGGCGCATGGCATCGTGATTGAGCATCTGGATATCGGTGGCGGTCTTGGCGTGCGTTATCGCGAAGAGCAGCCGCCTACACCGGGCGAATATGCGCAGGCGCTCAAGCCTTTGCTGGCCGGCCGCCAGATCAAGATTTATATGGAGCCGGGCCGGGCTATTGCCGCCAATGCCGGCGTGCTGCTGACCAAGGTGGAGTTCCTCAAGCCTACTGCGCACAAGAATTTCGCCATTGTTGATGCCGCCATGAACGACCTCATTCGCCCTTCTCTTTACGGCGCCTGGATGGACATCGTGCCCCTGCGCCCGCGCAGCGATGACAGCCTGGATGGCAGCATCAGCCGCGTCTACGACATCGTGGGCCCGGTCTGCGAGACCGGTGATTTCCTGGGCAAGGATCGCGAACTCAAGATAGAGGCGGGTGATCTGCTGGCAGTGAAGTCGGCCGGTGCCTACGGCTTTGTCATGAGCTCCAACTACAACACCCGTGGGCGTGCCGCCGAGGTCATGGTGGATGGCATCAGTGCCTTCCAGGTGCGTCGCCGTGAGACGGTGGCCGATCAGCTGGGCTTGGAGTCCTTGCTGCCTTGAGATGACAAGACTGGCCGGGTCTGCAGCTTGAACCCGGCCCGCCGGCCCCCCAGAATAGCCCGCAAGTGCGGGCTTTTTTGTGGCTGTCTTTCTGTGTTCAGAGAACGCCGGGTCCGCGATCAGTATTGGAGTCCGTGATGCGTCTGGAATTCACCAAGATGCACGGCCTCGGCAATGATTTTGTGGTGATTGATCTGGTGAGTCAGCGCGTCAAGCTGACCCCGGAGCAGATACGTGAATTGGCCGATCGTCATTTTGGCATCGGCTTCGACCAGCTCCTGCTGGTGGAGCCTCCGGAAACTCCCGAGGTTGATTTCCGTTACCGCATCTTCAATGCCGATGGCTCTGAAGTGTCGCAGTGCGGCAATGGCGCGCGCTGCTTTGCCCGTTTTGTGCGTGATCGCCGGCTCACCCAGAAAAAGGTGATGAAGGTGGAAACCGCCAGCGGCGTTATCGAGCTGCGTGCCGATGATGATGGCTGGGTCACGGTGGATATGGGCGCGCCGCGTTTTGCACCGGCCGACATCCCCTTTGTGGCCGAAGCCGCTGCGCTGACCTATCGCGTGGATGTGGCGGGTCAGAGCGTGGAATTGGCTACGGTGAATATGGGCAATCCGCATGCGGTATTGCGGGTAGAGAGTGTGGATACGGCGGCGGTGGCAACACTGGGGCCGGCGCTGGAGTCGCACGCACGCTTTCCCGAGCGCGTGAATGTGGGCTTTATCCAGGTGCTCGATAAGCAGCATATCCGCCTGCGCGTATTCGAGCGTGGCAGTGGCGAAACGCTGGCCTGTGGTACGGGTGCCTGTGCGGCTGTGGTGGCCGGCATACGGCAGGGTTGGCTGCAAAGTCCGGTGCTGGTGAAGTTGCCGGGTGGCGAGTTGGAAATACGTTGGGATGGTGAAGGCCAGTCCGTAATCATGCACGGTCCCACCGCCCGGGTTTTTGAAGGCGTATTGCGCCTGCCGGATCTGCGTCAGGAACGCTTGGCGCGGCCAGAGCCTCGGCAAGGCAATAAAACGGAACGGCAGCGGCGGCGTTAAGCGGCCCTGCTCTCACAAAAAAAGGAAAAGGATCATGTCCGGTGAATTCCCCTCTGAAGCTCAGGTAGCGGCCTATCTCAAGTCGCACCGGGATTTTTTCGAGCGTCACCCGGACTTGCTGACAGAGTTGTCGGTGCCACATGCCAGCGGCGCGGCGGTATCGTTGGTGGAGCGTCAGGTCAGCGTGCTGCGTGAGCGCAATGTCGAGCTGCGTGAGCGTCTGCATCGTCTGCTGGATGTGGCGCGCGAGAACGATATGTTGTTCGAGAAAATGCGCGGTCTGATTCTGGCGCTGCTGGAATCGAATAATCTGGCTGATCTTGCTGCCGCGCTGGAGCGTGAGCTCAAGGCGCGCTTCAGTTCCGAATTCGTGAGCTTCCTGCTGTTTGATGCCAAGGGCGCAACTGGCGCTGCGCAAAGCGTGCATCTGCAGGATGCGCAGGATCATGTACCCGCCCTGATCAAGGGCCGTCAGGCGATTGCCGGCAACTTGCGTCGCGAAGAACTCACTTTCCTTTTTGGTCACGAAGGCGAGCAGGTGAAATCCTGTGCCGTGGTGCCTCTGCACTCTGATCGCCCGCTCGGCCTGCTCGCCATAGGCTCCAGCAATGCTGAGCATTTCCGCACTTCCATGGACACGCTTTTCATCAGCTTCGTGGGTGATGTACTGGCCCGTGTGCTCTTGCCCATGCTGGCCGATCAGCCGGCGCGTCAGACGGCCTGATGCCGGATCGCCTGGAAGAATTGCTGGCGGCGTATTTGTCGCAGCAAGCCAGCCAGCGTGCGCTGTCCCCCCATACGGTAAATGCCTATCGCCGCGATCTGGAAAAGCTCGCGGCGTTTTTGCGTGAGAGTGGCTTCAGTCACTGGCGCAGTCTCGATCAATATCTGTTGGAAGAATTCATTGCCCGCGTTTCCGAGCAGGGCTTGGATATACGCAGCCAGCAGCGCCTGATGTCTTCTTTGCGCGGCTTTTATGACTGGCTGGCGAAAATCGGTGAGGCTGCTTTTAATCCGGCGCGCGGCATACGGCTGAAAACCCATAAGCGCGAATTGCCGCGTGTGCTGGATGTGGATGCGATACAGAGTTTGCTGGATGCACCGGCCCCTGAGGATGAGCCGGAGAAATCCCTGTGGCTTAGGGATCGTGCGGTCATGGAGCTTTTTTATTCTTCGGGCCTGCGTTTATCCGAGCTGGCCTTCAGTCGTATCACCGATCTGGATATGGCCGCCGGCCACATTACCGTCACCGGCAAAGGCAACAAGACACGCCGCCTGCCGGTAGGGCGCAAAGCGCGTGAGGCGCTGGCGAGTTGGCTGCCACTGCGCCAGCAATGGCTGACGGATAAAAGCGAAGACTGGATTTTTATTTCGCCCAAGGGTGCGCGCTTCACGGAGCGCGCCATACAGCTGCGCTTGGCGCATCAGGCGCAGCGTGCCGGCCTGCCGCAACATTTGCACCCGCATATGCTGCGCCACTCCTTTGCCTCACACCTGCTGGAATCTTCGCATGATCTGCGCGCCGTGCAGGAGTTTCTGGGCCATGCCGATATCAGCACCACGCAGATTTACACCCATCTGGATTTCCAGCATCTGGCCGATGTTTACGACAAGGCGCATCCGCGTGCGCGCAAGAAGTGAAATGTGACTCTCCGCTGTGCGGCATCGGGTGAAACGTGATTGCGCCTTCGGCTCGTGAAGGGCAAAGGCATCGCGGCTAAAGCCGCTCCTACGGGATTCTCCCTCTCCCCTTGGGAGAGGGTTGGGGTGAGGGCTTGTAGGCGCGGCTTCAACCGCGATGCTCTTGCCTCTCACGATTCACGATTCACTCGATGCCGCAAAGCGGCGAGTCACGTTTCACAGACCTGCACACAAGAACATCAGACAGGAGATAAAAGATGAGCACATTGAAAGGTCGTACCCTCTTCATTACCGGCGGTAGCCGTGGCATAGGCCGCGCCATTGCCCTGCGTGCCGCCGCTGATGGCGCCAATATCGTGATCGCCGCCAAATCGGCCGAGCCGCATCCCAAACTGCCGGGCACGATTTTCAGCGTGGCCGAAGAAGTAAAAGCGGCCGGCGGCAATGCACTGGCCCTGCAAGTGGATGTGCGTGAAGAAAACCAGATTCGTGAAGCATTGGCGAAAGCGGCCGAACACTTCGGTGGCATCGACATCCTGGTGAACAATGCCGGCGCCATCAATCTTATGGGCGTGGAGCACACACCCTCCAAGAAATATGACCTCATCAATGATGTGAACCACCGCGCCACCTTCCTCTGCGCGCAGGCCGCTTTGCCTTATCTGAAAAAGTCATCCAACGCGCACATCCTCAGCCTGTCGCCGCCGGTGAATATGGCGCCGCACTGGCTCAAGCCCTTCGCGCCCTACACCGTCTCCAAATACGGCATGACCATACTCACGCTGGGTATGGCCGAGGAATTCCGTGAATACGGTATTTCCTGCAACTCGCTCTGGCCCGCCACCTATATCGCCACCTCGGCGGTGGAAGTGAATCTGGGCGGCGAAGGTGCTGCTGCGGTGAGCCGCAAGCCCGACATCATGGCCGATGCCGCCCACTCGATTCTGATCACCGCGCGTGGCGAGCTCACCGGGCAGGCCCTGCTGGACGAAGGCGCGCTGGCCCGTATCGGTATCACCGACCTTTCCGGCTATTCCTGCGTAGCGGGCGCCAAGCTGCAAAAAGACTTCTTCCTCGATTAAGCAAGAAGGCGGGAGCCACGCACCGCTCCCGCCCTCTTCATCTTTCCCGCATCAGAGGCCCTGTCCGGCAGATGCCCGTATCAAGGCCTAAAAAGCAGCTGAAAACAGCCTGAAATGCCCACACGGCAAGGGCTTTTCATTGTCAGACAAGTTGACATGTCAAGCCCATATTCGGCTTGAATCAGGCCTGTCTCGCGGTTACTTTAGGCCCTCGTTTTTTTGCTGGCACGCCCGTATAGGCACCAGTACTCCTCCCTGAAAAACAACATGCCAGCGGGGCCCTCTGCCACACAGACGGGACCACCGAGGACACATCAGAATGAGCCATAACGACGTCATCACGCCCACCCAGTTCGCCCGCAAATTCGCCACCCTCGCACCCAAGATCCCGAAAATGATTCAGGGTCTGGTGCTGGCGGCCAATACCGATCCCACCAAAACCGTGGGCTTGGGCTGGGCACTGGAAAAAGCCACGCAGGAAAATCCGCATGGCAGCGCTGTGCTCTACAGGGAAACTCGTCTTTCCTATACCCAGTTCAATCAGTGGGTGAACCGCATTGCTCATTTCTACAAAGCCCAAGGCCTGCAGAAAGGTGATGTGGTAGCGGTGTATGTGGAAAACCGCCCCGAGCTTCTGGCGACCGTGGCCGCCCTCGGCAAGATCGGTGTGATTTCCGCCATGCTCAACACTTCGCAAAGCGGCAAGGTGCTGACTCACAGCGTCAATCTCGTGAAGCCCAAGATGGCGATTGTCGGCGAAGAGCTGGTGGCCAACTTCAATGAAGTGCTGAGCGATCTCGAATTCGATCACAAGAATGTTTTCTGGTGGGCCGATGCCGATACGCTGAGCACTCCCGGCGAAGCCCCCAAGGGCTATCGCAATCTGGCCTTGGAAATTGCTGACCAGCCCATTTCCAACCCGGCCAGCACGCAACAGATTTTCAACACCGACGGCCTCTTCTACATCTACACCTCTGGCACCACCGGCCTGCCCAAGGCCGCGATTTTCTCGCATGGCCGCTGGATGAAGGCCTATGGTGGCTTCGGCTACACCATGCAGATGAAAAAGACCGACGTGATTTACTGCACGCTGCCCTTCTATCACGCCACCGCCATGTGCGTGTGCTGGGGCTGCGCCATTGCCGGTGGTGCTGGCATCGCCATGCGCCGCAAATTCTCGGCCCGTGAATTTTGGGACGATGTCCGTAAATATCGTGCCACTGCATTCGGTTATGTCGGCGAACTCTGCCGCTACCTGAACGAACTGCCGCCCAAGCCGACTGACCGTGATCATCTGGTGAAAAAGATTATCGGCAACGGCCTGCGCCCCGGCATCTGGACACCCTTCAAGGAGCGTTTCGGCATTGAAGAAGTGCTGGAGCTTTACGCATCAAGCGAAGGCAATATTGGCTTCACCAATCTGTTCAATTTCGACAACACCGTCGGCTTCTGCCCGTTGCCTTACAAAATCGTCAAGTACGACAAGGACGCCGACAAGCCCGTGCGCAACAAGAAGGGCTTCCTGGTCCTGGCCGACAAGGGTGAAGCTGGCCTGCTTATTGGCGAAATCACCGAGAAGACGCCTTTCGATGGTTATACCGATCCTGCCAAAAACGAAGCCTGCATCGTCAAAGATGCTTTCGTGAAGGGCGACCGTTATTTCAATACCGGTGACCTGCTGCGCAATATCGGTTTCCGTCACGCCCAGTTCGTGGATCGCACTGGCGACACCTTCCGTTGGAAGGGTGAAAACGTTTCTACCACGGAAGTGGAAAACGTCATGACCGGCCACGCACCGCTGCAAGATGCCGTGGTCTATGGCGTGGAAATTCCTAACACCAATGGTCGCGCCGGCATGGCCGCTATCACCCCGCATGAAGGCCATGGCGAAGCCGAACTGGATCTGCCCGGCCTGCACGCCTTGCTCAAGGGCGAGCTGCCCGCCTATGCCCTGCCCGTCTTCCTGCGCGTGCGCACGGCGGTAGAAACCACCGGCACCTTCAAGTATCAGAAGAACACCCTGAAGAAAGAAGGCTTTGATCCAGCGCAGATCTCTGGCGAACATATTTTCGTCTGCCTGCCCGGCACCGGTGAATATGTGGCGATGACGGATGAAATCTACGCCAATATCCAGAAGGGCCAATACCGCTTCTGATGAAGCTCTCGCGCAATAAAAAACGCCGGCATTTGCCGGCGTTTTTTATTGAGTGTTGAAGCCGCCTCCTGCTGCCGCGTGCGCAAGCAAAGCTTGCACACCCTACGACCCCTAGGCGCTGGCAGAAAGAGAGAAGTGCAGAAGTAGAATGCAGAGCGCACTATTTTTATAAAGAACCGGCCTTCCACACCTACGGCCCGGACAGAACCTAGAAAACCGAAGGTCATGGCGAGTCGCGAATGCGCGAGCATGCCCCTGCGGAGTTAGTGACGAGAGCAGAAGTAATCAAATGACGGGCCGCCCGCAGGGCTCGCCTTTCCTTTGCTTACTTTCGTTTGGCGATTCAAACGAAAGTGAGGCCCGGTGCAGCCGCAATCCCGCTTATTAGCAAGCAACCGAAGCAGCCCCGTCAGAGCACCTCACCCAATCCCCGACAGTACAAAAATCCCCGCACCCACATCCAGCGGCGGCGGCGAGAAAGGAAAAAGGATCGCGGCTAAAGCCGCTCCTACGAAACCCCGTCCTGATATGTCAGCTTGTCCTCAGGGCGCTGTAAGCCTTGTTGCAAACGCTGATCTTTCTCTTCCCACAGCTGCGCCAGCCACTGCTGCACCGCTTCACGATGCGCCACCTCGCGCGAAAAATCGCCTCCCACCAAATGTTGAGGCACAGGCAACACGCGCACATGCAGCTGTAAATCAGCTTGCTGGCCACTGAGCCAGTTCCAGGCCAAGGGTTGCTCTACCTGCGTGTATTCAATCGTCACATCCACAATGCCGGCGAACTGATCGCCCATGGCATTCAGGGTGTAGGCAAGGCCACCGGTCTTGGGGCGCAGCAAGCGTGTATACGGAGAGTTTGTCGCATCCCGCTTGGCCGGGGTGAAGCGTGTGCCTTCCAGAAAATTCACCACTGTCACCGGCACTTCACGATAAATCTCGCAGGCACGTCGTGTCGTTTCCAGATCAGCGCGGCCAGCCGAGCGCGTCATGAAAGGAAAATCCATGGCCCAGCACACCACGCCGATAATGGGCACATACAGCAGATCACGCTTGAGAAAGAAACGCGCAAACGGTGTGCGGCGGTGAAAGACATCGAAGATCACCAGAATATCGGCCCAGGACTGGTGATTGCTGATCAGCAGATAGCTACGCGAAGGATCCATCTCTCCTTCCATGTTGATCTGCCAACGTACCGGGTGCAGCAGGCGCAGCAAGAGCGCATTGCTGCCCACCCAGGAACGCGCCATCCATACGCAATAGCGCGAGCCCAAACGTTGCAGGCGGTATACCGGCACACAGCGTAGCAGTACACCCGGCAGCAGCATCACAAACCAGAACGTGATCATGGCCGAGAGGGACAGGAAGGTAAGCACGCCCACTACTGCTGCAGGCAAGAAAGACGCAATCATGAAAACTACCGGGAAAATCCCTTTAACAAACTGGAAATGACTCACTGCGGACGGGGGCTGGCATCCGTGTGCGCATTATCGGCATTGCCTCCGGCGGCGTCGACAACAAGGCCACGTCATTGTCAGACAGATAAGCAGACTGCATCACAGCGGCAACCCAAAGCAGTGCAGCAATGACTCACACCTCGCCCGTTACGGTGCACGCCCAGCGCGCCGGCCTGAGCCCCTGACTCTCTTCCCGCGGCTCAAGACTTGTATCCAAGTGACTGAATTCATTCCGCTTTAGAAAGACGTTCACGAAGCAGTCACAAAGCTGGCACGGCTTCTGCAAATACCCACTTGGATACAAGTTGGAATGCAGGAATCGATTCGATGCTGAACACGCAAGCCTGGACCTTGGCAGATTGGCAAAAAGCTTACCGCGACGGCACGTCGCCACGTGAGCTGCTGTCCTCTCTGTTGGCCTCACTGGACCTCAAGGACCCGGCCTGGATTTCCTTGGTCAGCCCTAGCGGGCTGGAACGTCGCCTGGCCTCGCTGGAAGAGCAACGCGCCAGCTTAGGTCTGGCCGGCCTGCCCCTCTACGGCATTCCCTTTGCCGTCAAAGACAATATTGATACCGCCGGCCTGCCCACCACCTGCGCCTGCCCGGCTTTCTCGCATGAAGCCGGTACGAATGCCGCCGTCGTGGAAACGCTCGTCGCTGCTGGCGCCGTAATGCTAGGCAAGACCAATCTCGATCAGTTCGCCACCGGCCTTGTCGGCACCCGCTCGCCATATGGCGCCGTGCCCAACAGCTTTAAACCGGAATATATTTCCGGCGGCTCCAGCTCGGGTTCTGCCGTCGTCGTCGCACGCGGCCTCGTGCCTTTCTCGCTGGGCACCGATACCGCCGGCTCCGGCCGCGTCCCTGCGGGCCTCAACAATATTGTCGGCCTCAAGCCCACCCTCGGCCTCTTCAGCACGCTGGGCGTAGTCCCCGCCTGCCGCACACTGGATTGCGTTTCAATTTTCGCGCTGACCGTTGAAGACGCTGATTATCTGCGCGCCATCATGGCCGGCTTTGACGACAGCGATCCCTTTTCTCGTCGCGCCGACATCACCAATACCCTGCTACCAGCCAAACCGGTTTTCGGCATTCCTGCCGAACCGCAATTCTTTGGCGATGAAGAAGCCCGCAAAGCTTGGGCCTGGGGACTGGAACATCTCACGGCCATGGGCGCCACGCTTAAGCCCGTAGATTTCACCGCTTTGCACGATGTGGCAGCACTGCTTTACGAGGGTCCTTGGGTGGCTGAGCGCTACGCCGCCATCGAAGACATCCTCGAAACGAATCCTGAGGCGCTAAACCCTGTGGTGCGCAGGATCATCGACCGCGCTCGCTCTTTGAGCGCGGTCGATGCTTTCAGGGGGGAATACCGGCGCGCAGAACTGGCGTTGACTGCACGGAAAGTCATGGCGGGCGTGGATGCCCTTATCGTTCCCACGGCGCCCGGCATCTATACACAGGCCGAGATCGAAGCTGAGCCCATCACGCTCAACACACAGCTCGGCACCTATACGAATTTCGTCAATCTCATGGACTGGTGCGCGCTGGCTGTGCCGGCCTGCATGCGCGCCGATGGCCTGCCCTTCGGCATCACCTTGATTGCACCCGCCTGGAAAGATGCGGCGCTCGCTGATTTCGGCAAGCGCTGGCAAAAGGCGCAGGCCCTGCCTCTCGGCGCGACCGCAAAAGCATTTAGCAGTAGCGCACTACAGCCGCTCATACCCGTACTGGAAAACACCATCACGGTCGCCGTTGTTGGTGCCCACCTTTCCGGCATGCCGCTCAATACCCAACTTATCGAGCGTGGTGCCGTGCTGCTGGAAAGCACAAAAACCGCAGCGAAATATCGCTTCTTCGCCCTGCCCGGCACCGTGCCACCCAAACCCGGCCTGCTGCGTGTGGCGGAAAACGGTGCGTCCATTGCGGTGGAACTGTGGGCCATGCCCGTGCAGCACTTCGGCTCCTTTGTCGGGCTCATTCCTGCACCACTGGGCATAGGCACGCTGGAAACAGCGGACGGCCGCCAAGTGAAAGGCTTCATCTGCGAACCCTGGGCCTTACATGACGCGCAGGACATTACGGAATTCGGTGGCTGGCGCGCCTTTATGGCGAGCCGGACGTAAGGAGAAGCCACATGTTCACCAAAGTATTGATCGCAAACCGTGGCGAAAACTTGGCGCAGAGCGCCGAGTTTCGGCGAAGGGTAGTGCGCGCAGCGCGCAAGCCGGAGCCAAATTGCCAGGGAGGAACGAAGCATGTTTTCTAAGGTTCTTATCGCCAATCGCGGGGAAATAGCCGTCCGCATCGCCAAGACGCTAAAGAAAATGGGCGTGAAATCGGTTGCGGTCTATTCCGAAGCCGATCGTTACAGTGCCCATGTCACCGCGGCTGATGAAGCCATTCATATTGGCGCCGCTGCGCCTTCTGAAAGCTATCTGCGCGGTGACAAGATCATCGCCGCGGCAAAAGAAACCGGCGCTCAAGCCATCATTCCCGGCTACGGCTTTCTTTCTGAAAATGCCGAATTCGCAGAACAGTGCGCAGCCGCCGGCATCGTCTTTGTCGGCCCCAGCCCGGATCAGCTACGCCGCTTCGGTCTAAAACACATCTCGCGTGAGCTGGCCGAAAAAGCCGGTGTCCCGCTAACGCCCGGCACCGACCTTCTTAAATCGCTGGATGAAGCCAAAACCTCAGCTGCCAAGCTGGGCTACCCCGTCATGCTGAAAAGCACGGCGGGTGGTGGTGGCATCGGTCTCTCGCGTTGCAATAGCGAAGCCGATCTTGTCGCCGCCTATGAATCCGTACAGCGGCTGGGCAAAAGCTTCTTCAATGACTCCAGTGTTTTCCTCGAGCGTTTCGTGGATGAAGCACGCCATGTGGAAGTGCAGATTTTTGGTAATGGTCTGGGCAAGGTAGTCGCTCTCGGTGAGCGTGATTGCTCTGTACAGCGCCGCAACCAGAAAGTGATGGAAGAAACACCCGCCCCCGGCCTGCCAGCGGCCACGCGCACCAAACTGCTCACTGCTGCCGTGAATCTGGGTGAGTCTGTGGGTTATGCCTCTGCCGGTACCGTGGAATTCATTTACGACGGCGCCCGCGACGAATTTTATTTTCTGGAAGTGAATACCCGCCTGCAGGTGGAACATCCCATCACCGAAATGGCCACCGGCCTGGATCTGGTCGAGTGGATGATACTCACCGCTGCGGGCGAGCCGCCTTCACTGGAAAATCTGCCCGAGCCTAAGGGTGCGGCTATTGAAGTGCGTATTTATGCCGAAGATCCGGTAAAGAACTTCCAGCCCTCGCCCGGCGTGCTCACCGAAGTGAGTTTCCCTGAAGGCATACGTCTGGATGGTTGGGTAGCGACCGGCACTGAAGTTTCGCCCTATTACGATCCCATGCTGGCCAAGCTCATCGTCTACGGTGAAAACCGCGATGAAGCCCTCGCAAAATTGCAGGCCGCCTTGGAATCCACCCGCCTCTTCGGCATTTCCACCAATCTGGATTATCTGCGTCAAATCGTCACCAGCGATGCATTCCGTAACGCCGAACTCTCCACACGCTTTCTGGAGCGCTTCGAGTACAAGCCTCAGCTTATCGAAGTACTCGACGGCGGCACCTATACCTCGGTACAGGATTATCCCGGCCGCACCGGCTACTGGGATATCGGCGTACCGCCCTCCGGTCCCATGGATGATTTTGCTTTCCGTCTGGCCAATCGCATTGTTGGCAATCACGAAGCCTCGGCCGGCATCGAATGCACGATTCAGGGACCAACGCTGCGCTTTCACGGCGATGCCGTGATTGCGCTGACCGGTGCCGATATGAAAGCCACGCTGGATGGCGAGCCCGTCGCCAACTGGGTACCGGTCACGGTGAAAAGTGGTCAGCTCTTGAAGACAGCGCGTGCGATCAACGGCTGCCGCGGCTATATCGCGGTGCGCTTCGGCATAGACGTTACGGATTATCTCGGCAGCAAATCCACCTTCGCGCTGGGCCAGTTCGGCGGACATGCCGGCCGCACTTTACGCACTGGCGATATGTTGGCTATCAGTCAGCCCGATATCGTGGCCTGCACCACCCCCGCACCTACACATGCTCCCGCCCCAGCACCGGTATCCCTGATCCCGTCTTACGGCACGGAATGGGAAATCGGCGTGATTTACGGCCCGCATGGTGCGCCTGATTTCTTCACCGAAGAATATATGAACACCTTCTTCAGCTCGCCCTGGGAAGTGCACTACAACTCCAACCGTCTCGGTGTGCGTCTTATCGGCCCCAAACCTATATGGGCACGCACCGATGGCGGCGAAGCCGGTCTGCATCCCTCCAATGTGCATGACTGCGAATACGCCATGGGCTCCATCAACTTCACCGGCGATATGCCCGTGGTTCTCACGCGTGATGGCCCCAGTCTCGGCGGTTTTGTCTGCACGGCCACCATCGTTAAAGGTGAGTTGTGGAAAATCGGCCAGGTTAAGCCCGGCGATAAAATCAATTTCAAACGCATCAGCTTTGACGAAGCCTTGGCACTCGAGCTGGCACAGGATGCCGCCATTGCCGCGCTCAAAGATATGCCGGCTCTACCCGCCCTCCCCGTACTCAAGCCGCTGGATACCGTTTCCGATTGCGTAGTGGCTGAACTGCCGGCAGAAGGTTCACGTCCTGCCGTGGCCTATCGTCAGGCCGGCGACAAATACATCTTGCTGGAATACGGCCCCACCGTGCTCGATCTGCGTCTGCGTTTTCGCGTGCATGCGCTCATGGAATCACTCGCAGCCGAACCGGTGAAAGGCATTCTCGAGCTCTCGCCCGGCGTGCGTTCACTGCAGATTCACTACGACAGCCGCATCATTTCTCAGTCGGGACTCATCAGTGCGCTGCTGGCGCGTGAGAGCACGCTGCCTGATGTAGAAACCATGAAGATAAAAAGTCGTGTGGTGCATATGCCCATGGCATTTGAAGATTCCGCCACCCTGGGTGCGGTGACTCGTTACAGCGAGACCGTGCGCGCCAAAGCGCCATGGCTGCCCAATAATGTGGATTTCATTCAGCGCATTAACGGCCTGCCCTCACGCAATGATGTGAAAGACATCGTGTTTGCTGCGCGCTACATGATTCTGGGTTTGGGCGATGTGTATCTCGGTGCTCCTTGCGCCGTGCCGGTGGACCCCCGTCATCGTTTGATGACCTCCAAATACAATCCGGCCCGTACCTTTACCGCCGAAGGCACCGTAGGCATAGGCGGCGTTTATATGTGCATCTACGGCATGGATTCCCCCGGCGGCTATCAGCTGGTGGGACGCACCCTGCCCATCTGGAACAAATTCCTGAAAAACCCGCAGTTCATCACGCCCTCTGGCGAAGCCGAGCCTTGGTTGCTCAAATTCTTCGATCAGGTGCAGTACTACGAAGTAAGCGAGGAAGAGCTCAATCGTCTGCGTGATGACTTCCGCGAAGGCCGTGCCGAAATACGTATCGAGGAAGAAGTCTTTGATCTCGCCGGCTACGACAAACTGCTAAGCGACAACGAAGCTGACATTGCTGCCTTCAAAGCTCGCCAGAAAACGGCATTCGATACCGAGGTTGAACTCTGGAAGGCTGAAGACAGCCTGAATGTGCTTGAGCTTATCGAAGAAGAAATTGCCGTTACGGTCGCCGAGGGAGGCCACCTTGTTGCCGCCGACATCTCCGGCAATGTGTGGAAACTGCTGGTGGAGGCTGGCAGCCGCATCGAAGCAGGAGAACCGCTGGTAATTCTGGAAGCCATGAAAATGGAATTCCCGATACACGCTCCTGTCTCCGGCACAGTTCGTGCGTTGCATTGCCGACCGGGCAAGGCAATTTCAGCCGGCGATGCACTCATAGAAATTGAATTGGCATGAGCAATAAAGACCAAACCATGAACGAGAAGCCCTCCAACCTGACCGTACTGCGCGGTGGCAAGCGCCGTGAAAACAGTGAAAACCTGGCTGAGCGTATTTATGCCCGGCTCAAGGAGGAGATTTTCGATTTCCAGTTGCTGCCGGGTGACCGTTTTAGCGAAAACGAAGTCGCCGAACGTATGGCCGCCAGCCGCACACCGGTACGCGAAGCTCTCTACCGCCTGCAGCGTGAAGGCTATGTCGATGTGCTCTATCGCTCAGGCTGGCAGGTCAAACCCTTCGACTTCAAATTCTTCGAAGAAATCTACGATCTGCGCATCATCATCGAGCTCGCCGCTGTCAGAAAGATTTGCGAGCAGGAGGTCAATTCCCCGCTTCTGGACGATCTCAAACATATCTGGCTGGTTGCTCCAGCCGAACGCATAGGCGACCCGGCCACGGTTTCCCTGCTGGATGAACGCTTTCACGAAATGCTGGTAGAAGCCGCTGGCAATAGTGAAATGGCCAAGATTCATCACAGCATCACCGAGCGCATACGCATCATTCGTCGCCTGGATTTCACCAAAAAGGTGCGCGTGGAAGCCACGTACACCGAGCACGGCAAGATTCTGAAAGCCGTTCTGCAGCGTCGTCCTGATCAGGCTCAGATGTTGCTCAAATCCCATATTGAAGAAAGCAAGGCAGAGGTGAGGAAAATTACTCTGCACATGCTGCATAGCGCGCGGAATCAAGGTTCCGGCGAGACAGAAAACGACGTGTGAACGTCGCTTCGGGCGAGGCCTGACCAGCTCCCCGTTTTTTCCAGGGTCGTCAAAGGAGATGGACCATGTGTGTAAAATTTGAAAGCAAACGGGGTAGTACATCGCTGTTCATGGTGCCTCTGGCCCTGGCAGCCGCGGTGAGCAGCGTCGCTCAAGCCGCCGAAGTGAAGATTCCGGATACCACGCTGACTGCCAGCCTGCGTACCAGCTTCACCAATCTCAGTACTGACGGTGTCGATACTGACGTCAATGATTTTGCCTTGAATAGCCTCAGTCTCTACATCAACAGCAAGATCACCGAGAACATCAAGTTCAGCTTCTCCAGTGAAATAACCAGCGCCGTAACAGGTGCCGATTTTACAGCGGCGGAAACAAACTCATCCGGTGGCTATGTTGCCGTTCAGGATGCTATCGCCCAATTTGAATACGGCCCCACCATGAATATCTGGGCTGGCCGTTTCTTGCCACCCACCGATCGTGCCAATAGCTATGGCGCTTATTTCTCCAACAACTGGAACTTCGCTGTTGACGGCACGCAGGATGGCTATCCCTTCACCGCTTTTGGTCGTGCCGACGGCGTGGCCTACTGGGGTGACTTTGCCGATACCAAGTTGAAAATTTCGGCCGGCCTTTTTGATCTTCCCACCACGTTGAATGACAACTCCACAATGGCAGCAGCCCGCGTTCAGTATGACTTCTGGGATGCGGAGCCAGGCTACTACATCAACGGCACGTATCTCGGCGATAAAGACATTCTGGCCATCGCAGTTGCCACCAATATGGTGGGCAGTGACAGCACATCCAACGTCGATTTTCTGATGGAAAAGAAAGTCGGTGATGGTGGCGCATTCACAGTAGAAGGCGAGTACATCAAGTATGCCGACCTCGGTGGCTATCCTGCACCGGCTGCCACGGTTAGCTCCAATGGCGACAGCTACTACCTGCTGACCTCCTATCTATTCCCGACCAAGATCGGTATCGGCAAACCTCAACTGCTGGCCAAGTTCGGCACCACCACTTACGAAGGCGTAGCCGGTGCTGATGACATCGATCAGGACACCCTCGAAGTCAACCTTAACTACATCATCAAATCTTTTAACGCCAAAGCCAGTCTGTTCTATCTCGACAAGAGCTATTCCGATTCTTCTGTCGCTGACACCACCGCTATCGGCCTCGGCCTGCAGTTGATGACGCTGTAATCCAATCCAGGGAAAACAAGGAGCACACAGATAATGAAATTCTCGAAACTGCTTAAAACCTTCTCAGCCAGCGCACTTGCGCTGGGCCTGGGAATGGGTGGCATGAATGCACACGCCGCCGAAGACACCATCAAGGTCGGCATCCTGCACTCGCTGTCGGGCACGATGGCTATTTCTGAAACCACGCTGAAAGACACCATGCTCATGCTGATTGATGAGCAGAACAAGAAGGGTGGCCTGCTCGGCAAAAAGCTGGAAGCGGTGGTGGTTGACCCCGCCTCCAACTGGCCGCTGTTTGCAGAAAAAGCCCGTGAGCTGATCCAGAAGGACAAAGTAGCCGTGATGTTCGGCTGCTGGACTTCGGTATCACGTAAATCCGTACTGCCGGTGGTGGAAGAACTGAACAGCGTGCTTTTCTACCCGGTGCAGTATGAAGGTGAAGAATCGTCCAAAAACGTGTTCTACAC
The DNA here is from genome assembly GCA_050739955.1 of Moraxellaceae bacterium. Lineage (GTDB taxonomy): Bacteria > Pseudomonadota > Gammaproteobacteria > Pseudomonadales > Moraxellaceae > UBA2031. The sequence goes on along the minus strand of JBOICI010000028.1, from coordinate 49,540 downwards.
CGGCGCCGCGCCTAATCAGCAGGCCATTCCCGCCGTGGATTACCTGATGAAAGATCTGAAGGTGAAGCGCTGGGTGCTGGCGGGTACCGACTATGTCTATCCGCGCACGACCAATAAAGTTCTTGAAGCCTATCTCAAAGCTAAAGGCGTGAAAGACGAAGACATCATGATCAACTACACGCCCTTCGGTCATTCTGACTGGCAGAGCATTGTAGCCAGCGTCAAGAAGTTCGGTTCTGCCGGTAAGAAAACCGCCGTGGTCTCTACCATCAATGGCGATGCCAACGTGCCTTTCTACAAGGAACTCGGCAACCAGGGCATCACAGCTGACAAGATTCCGGTTGTGGCCTTCTCCGTGGGTGAAGAAGAACTCTCCGGTATCGACACCAAGCCGCTGGTGGGTCACCTCGCCGCCTGGAACTACTTCGAAAGTGTGAAGGCACCGATCAATGCCGAATTCATCAAGAAGTGGAAGGCCTACACCAAGAATCCGAAGCGCGTCACCAACGATCCCATGGAAGCCCATTTCATTGGTTTCAATATGTGGGTGAAAGCGGTCGAGAAGGTGAAGTCCACCAATGCGGACAAGGTGATCGCTGCTCTGCCCGGCATCACAGCTCCCAACCTCTCGGGTGGCATATCCACCATGCTGCCTAACCACCACATCACCAAGCCGGTGCTGATCGGTGAAATCCAGGCTGATGGCCAGTTCGCTACCGTGTGGAAGACCAAGGGTCTGGTACCGGGTGATGCATGGTCTGACTTCCTGCCGGTGAGCAAAGACACCGAAGCCGATTGGGTCACCTTGAAGTGCGGTAACTACAACAAGGTCACCAAGAAGTGCTCGGGCCAGAACTACAAGTAATGGCGCTGTAAGCAGCAATTCCTCCCCTCCCCCGTTCGCGGGGGAGGGTCAGGGAGAGGAGATGCCGAGATGAAAAACCCTTGTTATTTTTTTGTGGAAAAACGGAACCCACTGATGCGCTTTCTTCTGCTTTTTTTCTTGTTCACCTTCAATGCTGTCGCCATGACAGCCCATGCCGACGACACAAGTGTTGAGGCAGAAGAAAGCGCCCTTGTGGAAACCCCGGTCGTCTTGCCCGCCGACTTTGAAGGCTTGGTGATGGCACTGGTAGATGCTGATTTCGAACAACGCAGTGAAATCGTGAAGCGGCTTGCCGCCTCCGGTGATGCCCGAGCCCTGTCCCTCTTGTCCGCCATGGTGGAATCGCGCCTTAACAGCACCATGGAAGCTCCGATACAAATCATCATTGTCGGTAGCGGCGATGATCCGGACGCCAGCAATGCGCTGAGCGGTGAAGCAGTGGGCAAGGCCTCTGCCCTCACCATAGATACCATTCCCGTCAACAATTCCTTGCGCGGCGAGATCAATGCCCTACTGGCACGCCTGCAGCTGGCCTCGCCCGATGAATCAGTACGACTGACCGCCGCCAAACAACTCATCAGCGCTGAGCCTTCGGCGGACATGATTCCTCTACTGAAAGAGCGCTTGGCCAGCGAGGACGACAGCGATGTCAAAGAACTACTGGGCCTCGTTCTCGCCATGGCCGATACCAGCAGCGAAGATGCTGCCGTGCGCAAGGCGGCCGTGCTGCAATTAAGTGGTTCACTGTATCCGGAAGTGCGCGCCCGTCTGGAAAGTCTGGCCAGCGATGATGCGGCCCCCGACGTACAAAGCGCAGCTACTACAGCACTGGCTGCTGTCGCCGAAAAAATCGCTTTCTACGGCTTCATGGAAAACCTTTTCTTCGGACTCAGCCTAGGTTCTGTGCTGCTGCTGGCCGCCATCGGCCTTTCCATCACCTTTGGTGTGATGGGCGTGATCAATATGGCGCATGGCGAGCTCATGATGCTGGGCGCCTACACCGCCTATGTCATGCAACAATTGATGCCGAACAGCATAGGTGCCAGCTTGCTGCTCTCCATTCCTGTCGCCTTTATGGTGTCGGGCTTGGTCGGCATTGCCATAGAGCGCGGTGTCATCCGTTTCCTCTATGGTCGTCCGCTGGAAACACTGCTGGCCACCTTCGGTATCAGCCTTATCCTGCAACAAGCGGTGCGTTCTATTTTCTCGCCGCTCAATCGTGAAGTGGCCTCACCCTCATGGATGAGTGGCTCGCTGGAAATCAACCCGGTGTGGTCGCTCACCTATAACCGTCTCACCATCCTGCTGTTCGCGCTGGCCGTATTCTTCTTGATCTTGCTGGTCATGAAGCGCACCACACTCGGACTGAAATTACGTGCTGTCGCGCAGAACCGCGCCATGGCACGTGCCGTAGGTGTGCGCGCGAGCTGGATCGATGCCCTCACCTTCGGCCTCGGCTCTGGCATTGCCGGCATTGCCGGCGTGGCACTTTCACAGCTCACCAATGTCGGCCCCAATCTCGGTCAGGGCTACATCATTGATTCTTTCATGGTGGTGGTTTTCGGCGGCGTGGGAAATCTCTGGGGAACCTTGGTCGGCGCCATGGGCCTCGGCATCTTCAACAAATTCCTGGAACCTTATGCCGGCGCCGTACTGGCCAAAATTCTCGTGCTCGTCTTCATCATCCTTTTCATCCAGAAGCGCCCCCGCGGTTTGTTCCCGCAGAAAGGCCGCGCCGCGGAGGCCTGACAGTTTTACGACCTCTTTGAAACACGGTCTGCGCCCTGCTCCGTTCGCCCTGAGCCTGTCGAAGGGTCGCTTCTTGAAGGGAGCCCACGGAAAAGCTGCCCTTCGACAGGCTCAGGGCGAACGGAGTCAAGAACAAGCTCTACGAGGAAGCTCAAAGGCAGCTCTTCATAGATAAATAATGGCTGTGACATGAGAATGAATTTGTGGAGATTTACGGTGAAATCAGAACTTGGTTCATACATGCATGCCAGCTTGCTGCGCCCCTTCGGGCTGCTTGGCAGCACAACCATCATTAATCTGCAGGAAGCCCCCTGATGCTCACACAACGTCTATTCCTGAGCGATAAAGGCGGCATGGTGATACTGGGCCTGCTCCTATTGATGGCTATCGTGGTGCCCATACTGGCGCTGGCCGTCCCCGCCGATTCGCCACTGCATATGTCCTCCTATTCCGTAACATTGCTGGGAAAATTTCTCTGCTACGCCTTGCTCGCGCTATCGCTGGATCTGATCTGGGGTTATTGCGGCATCCTCACGCTGGGTCACGGTGTTTTCTTTGCGCTGGGTGGCTACTGCATGGGCATGTATCTCATGCGTCAAATAGGCACGCGCGGTGTTTATGGCAATGCTGAGCTGCCGGACTTCATGGTATTTCTGAACTGGAGCGAATTACCCTGGTACTGGCAGGGTTTCAATTTTTTCCCCTTTGCCATGGCCATGGTAGTGCTGGTTCCGGGGCTGCTGGCGCTGGTATTCGGCTGGCTGGCTTTCCGTTCGCGTGTGACCGGAGTTTATCTTTCCATCATCACGCAGGCACTTACCTTCGCGCTCATGCTGGCTTTCTTCCGCAATGAAATGGGTTTCGGTGGTAATAACGGCCTGACCGACTTCAAGGAGATGCTCGGCTTTTCTCTGTCCAGCGACGGTGTGCGTGTCGGGCTTTTCATCACCACTGTGATTGTCTTGGGCAGCGCTTATATTGCCTGCCGTTTCATCGTGACATCACGCTTGGGTAGGGTAGTCACCGCCATCCGTGATGCAGAATCCCGCACCCGCTTCTGCGGTTATAAGGTGGAATCCTACAAGCTCTGGCTCTTTGTTTTCTCCGCCATGCTGGCTGGTATTGCTGGCGCCCTCTTTGTGCCGCAAGTGGGCATCATTAATCCGGGCGAGTTCGCACCACTCAATTCCATTGAGCAGGTTATCTGGGTGGCTATCGGTGGACGCGGCACACTTTACGGCGCCATCACCGGGGCCTTTGTTGTGAACTATGCGAAAACCTGGTTCACCTCGGCCTATCCCGAAGTCTGGCTATTTGCGCTCGGCACACTCTTCGTACTGGTCACTGTCTTCCTGCCCAAGGGCTTGGCCGGCCTGCTCTCGCGATTCAAAAAGACTGAAAGCAAAAAAGTAGAAGTTCTGCAGGAGAAAAGCGCATGAGCCTAATTGAACGCCTGCCCCGCTTTGGTATGGGCGCCGTGCGCACGGCCTTGCCTGAGCCCGAAACCCATCTCGATATCAATACCGATTTCGGCAAGCCCGTTCTCTATATGGAAGACGTGAGCGTTAGCTTTGACGGTTTCAAGGCCCTGAACAATCTCACCCTGTATATCGACGAAGGCGAGCTGCGCTGCATTATCGGCCCTAATGGCGCCGGCAAGACCACCATGATGGATGTGATTACCGGAAAAACACGGCCGGATACCGGTCGCGTTTTCTTCGGTCAGACCATAGACCTTTTGAAAATGGATGAGCATGAAATTGCTCAAGGCGGCATAGGCCGTAAATTCCAGAAGCCCACGGTATTCGAACAGCTGTCTGTGTTTGAAAATCTGGAACTGGCCATGGCTTCCAATAAAAGCGTATGGGCCAGCCTTTTCTACAAGCTCTCGCCTGAGCAGAAAACCCGTATTGATGAAGTACTGAGCATTATCGGGCTATCCGCACACTACCAGCGCTTGGCCGGCCTGCTCTCGCATGGCCAGAAGCAGTGGTTGGAAATCGGCATGCTGCTGATGCAGAACCCGCGCGTGCTGCTGGTGGATGAGCCGGTGGCCGGCATGACCGGCGAAGAAACCGAACGCACGGCTGAACTGCTAACTTCATTGGCCGGCAAACATTCGGTCATCGTGGTGGAGCATGACATGGCTTTTGTGCGCTCGATTGCCAAGAAAGTGACGGTGTTGCATCAGGGCAGCGTGCTGGCCGAAGGCACCATGGACCAGATCCAGAACAACCCGCAGGTGGTTGAAGTCTATTTGGGAGAATGACGGTGCTCAGCATCAGTGGCGTCAACCAGTTTTACGGCCAGAGCCATATCCTCTGGGATTTGAATCTTGAGGTTCGGGAAGGCGCTTGTGCCTGCTTGATGGGCCGCAATGGCGTGGGCAAAACCACCTTGCTCAAATGCCTGATGGGTTTATTGCCTATCAAGAGTGGCGAAATCACTTTCAATGGCAAAGTCATCAGCAAACAAGCCACAGAACTGCGAGCACGCGGCGGCATAGGCTATGTGCCACAGGGCCGAGAAATTTTCCCCACCCTCACCGTGGAAGAAAACCTGAAAATTTCACTGGGCGGCCGCAATGACAAGCTGCGCCAGGTGCCAGAACATATCTACACCATGTTCCCGGTGCTGAAAGAAATGCGGCATCGGCGCGGTGGTGATTTATCCGGTGGCCAGCAACAGCAGCTCGCTATCGGCCGTGCGCTCGTACTGGACCCCAAGCTGCTGATACTGGATGAGCCCACCGAAGGCATTCAGCCCAATATCGTTCGCGAAATCGGTGAAGTCATCAAACGCCTGAACCGGGAACAGGGGCTGACCGTTCTTCTTGTGGAGCAAAAACTGCCCTTTGCACGTCAAGCAGCCAGTGATTTCCATATCCTGCAAAAAGGCCGGCTAGTGGCTGAAGGCAAGATTGGTGAGCTGAGTGATGGCGTTGTTCAGGAATATCTCAGCGTCTGAGTCCTCCTGCACCCAGGTCGGGCTTTAGCCCGACAACATCTGCTGACGCCAAGGCAGCGTCGGGCTAAAGCCCGACCTACGAAAAATCGCTAAAGCCCGGCCTACGAAAACTTAGCCAATAAAAAAGGGATTTATATACATAACACCCTGTTTGGACTGTCATCCCGGCGAAGGCCGGGATCCAGTGACTTTCTTTGTTTATTTATCTGTCAAAGTCGCTGGGCCCCGGCCTTCGCCGGGGCGACAGTGCTGAAAAAAAAGATGAGGGAATTATGTATATAAATCCCTTTTTTTGTGGCTGATATAAAGGCTCAGGCCTTGAGGATATCGCCCTCGGGCAAACGCCTAGCCAGCCAGATCAAACTAACAGCCACCACCACATCAAAGCCGGCACATAACAGTGGATACCAAGCCGGCATACCCATATTTATGATGAGATGGCCATGCGAAAAATCATAAGCCGCATGCAAAAACCACAAAGCAGCCACAAGATACGCAGAGAATTTCAAACGGGAAATAGCAAACACAAGACCCGATGCTAGGAAGAAAATCCCGTAAAACATTTCCAGAAAGACCGTATTTTCATCACCTGCACGGTGGGCGAAAAATAGATAGGGCAAAGGCAGCAAGATCATGCCCAAGGTATAGGCCCAGCGCTGCACAGCAAAGCGGCGTACCAACCATACGCACAGCGCTCCACACACCACACCCGCCAACAGCTCCAACATCAACCCCCTCCCTGTCATAACTCGCTTTATGCTGCGAGCAGCGGACCGCTGTGAAAACGTATTTCCGTATCCGGCGACTCGATCAGTTCACGCTCCTTTGCACGGAAAAAAGCTATCCGCTCTGCCACAGGCTGACGCGCATATTTCTCTGCAAGGCCTAGGTAGTACTCGAAGTGCCGAGCCTCTGAGCGCAGAAGGAAGGTGTAGAAGCGGGCCAGCTCTTCATCCAGATGCGGGGCAATGGCCGCAAAGCGCTCGCAGGAGCGAGCTTCTACGAAGGCGCCGACAATCATGATATCCACCAGACGTTCAGGCTCACCATGGCGCACATGCTCGCGCAGGCCATTGGCATAACGGGCGGCTGACACAGGACGGTAGGGAATGTCGCGTGTGCGCATGATCTCCAGCACCTGCTCGTAATGCAGCATTTCTTCGCGCACCAGCTGGGACAGCAGGGTCTGTAGCTCGGGCTTGTCGTTGTAGCGGAAAAGCAGATTCATGGCCGTACCGGCCGCCTTCTTCTCGCAGTTGGCGTGATCCTGTAACAGTAAGGGAATATCACGCAGAGCCCCCTCCACCCAGGCAGCCGGGGTCGGACAGGCCAGAAAATCACGAACAGGCTGGAGAAAATCCACGGGCAGTCTCGGTGGGGCAGCAAAAGGCCGCTGATTATAGCGGGACTGAACTTTCCAACTACAGGGCAGTCACAAATGCCGGTTTGGTTAAAGCACGGCATCCACTATCCTTGGCGCCGTCTCGCAGAAGACCGCCGCACACAGGAAAACACTACGCATGAACGACACCGCCGCCAGCCGCCAGCCCGCTCCGGACACGCTCAGCCGCAAGGACCGCATCTTTCTCGGTCTGCTGCGCTTTTTCGGCCATTTGTCCCTGGGTTTCCTGCAAGGCTTCGGCACCTTTGCCGGCTGGGTGGCCATGCGTGTGAGCAATAGCCGCCGCGGCACCGTGCGCCGCAATCTGGAGCTCTGCTTTCCGGGCCAGACCGAAGACTGGTATGAGAAAACCACGGCACGCAGCCTGATTTCCATGAGCCAGGCCATTGCCGAATTCACCAAGACCTGGGGTGAGCCGCCCGAATACAGCATCAGCCAAATCCGCAAAGTGCATGGCGAAGAGATATTCCGTGAAGCCCTGGCCTCCGGCCGCGGCACCATAGGCATCGTCCCGCACTATGGCAGCTGGGAATTCATGAACGCCTGGATCAGCCAGCACACGGCCCCCATCATCATGTACAAACCGGCCAAGCAGAAAGGCGTGGATGCCTTTGTCCGTGGTGCCCGTAGCCGTCTCAATTCGATTGCTGTGCCAACCGACGACAGCGGCGTGAAAGCCCTCTTCAAGGGTCTGAAGAAAAACGGCTTTACCGCCATTTTGCCCGATCATATTCCGCATGAAGGTGGCGGCATTTTTTCGCCTTTCTTCGGCATCTCCACCTGGACTGGCGTCATGGTGCCCAAGCTCATCGGCCGCACCCAGTGCAGCGTAATCATGATGTACTGCCTGCGCCGCCCGGATGCCGACGGCTTTGAAATCCATTTTGAAAAACCGGACCCGGAAATCTGGAGCGAAGACCTCGTCATTTCAACCGCCGCCATGAACCGCTCTGTAGAAAACGTGATCCGCCTTGATCCCGCGCATTACCAATGGAGCTACAAACGCTTCAAGAAGAACGAGACCCTGCCTGATCCCTATTGATGACGTTTCCGGTGCGACTCACACCGGAAACACGCTGCGTCCGGTACAGGCCCGGACTACGCTCCGCCGCAGGCGCCCTGATGACGTTTCCAGTGCGAATCGCACCGGAAACACGCTGCGTCCGGTACAGGCCCGGACTACGCTCCGCCCTTTTAAAAACCCATCGTGACTAAATCGTCTCCTGCGCAATGCAAAAATAAAAAAGCCGGCAAATGCCGGCCTTTTTATGCGGCGGAGTCATCATCCGCCTGCCCTTTTCCGTGCCGGTACTCCCCCGGCGTCAGCCCGGTATAGCCCTTGAAATAGCGGATAAAAGAGCGGCTTTCGGTAAAGCCCAGCTTGCGGGCGATGTCTTCCACAGAGAGATGCGACTGGCTCAGGTATTTGTGGGCCAGCTCCGCACGCAGATCATCGAGGATCTGCTGGTAGGACTTATTTTCATCGGCCAGTTTGCGATGCAGGGTACGCACATTCATACCCATCTGCTCAGCCACAAACTCCTTACGCGGGGAGGCATCGGCCAACATGGCACGCAATAAGGAGCGCACTTGATCCGAGAGTGAATATTTCGCCTTGAGCGCGGCCAGAGAAACCTGAGCATGATGCTCCAGCGTGTCCCGCAGATTCACATCGGGCTGGCGCAGCGGATATTCAAAAATCTGCGGCGAGCACAGCAAAGCTGACATGGGCTGATTGAAATACACCGGGCAACGGAAAATCTGCTGATAGTGTTTAAGTAGCGAACGATCAGCAGGCGGCTCGTGTTCGAAACGCACGGCCAGCGGCGCCAGTTCCTGGGCATCCGCCATCCAGCGCGTATAGGAAGTCCAGGAGGCCAGCACATTTTCAATCACATGCCGCCGTGTCAGCGGATCAGCGAAGCGGCAATTCCAGCGCACAATAATGGCACCCGGCTCATGCTCCACCGTGGAGGTGCCCATATCGCCCACCAGCTTTTCATACTGCGGCATGCGCGCCACCGCCTCGGCCAAGGTATTGCTGGTCATGGCGATATAACCCATCACGCTGTAAGAGCCGGGCTGGATGTAATGCGAGGTCTGCAGGCCGAACACCGGATTGTTGCAACGTGGCAGCACCCAGGCCAGAAGGCGCTGTAATACCTCGCAATCTACGCGGCCATTATTGTCCAGCAAAAGCTCAGCGGTGATGCCGGCTTCAAGCAGCATTTTTTCACGCGCAAGCCCGCAGGCTTCCGCGCTGCGCAGATACTGCTGCAGGGCAGGAATGGAAATGTGACCCAGATTTTCCGTAGCAGGATGGGACATGAAAGAAGACTTTTTGTTTTTGTCGGTAGCCGCCGGCTACCGGTCCTGCGGACAATAGTAGGAAAACGCACTCAGCCTGCCAAGACAACAATATAGCCATGTACGCTGAGCTGCTCTCTGTACGTCTGTACTGTCCGCCACTCGTCAGGGCGCCGATGCCCCACCGGCCTGCAACTGGTCGCGCATGGCCTGTATGCGGCGCAGCTTTTCTTCACCTTCGGCAAGCTGCTCAGGGCTCATACCTTGTGCGCGCGCCTGCTCGATATCCTGTTGCAGACGCGGAATTTCCGTGTCTGCAGCCTGCACATAGGCACGATGCAGACGCTGACTCTGGCGCGCCTCGTAGCGCTGATAAGCGGCAGGATCGGCCAGCTCCTGCGCAGTCGGCAGCTCACGTGGCGCATCACGCTGCACCTGCGGCTGGCGCGCATCGCCATGCTCACGAGCGCTGCCCATGCTTTGCACTGCATCTGTCTGCACAGCAGCTAAGTCTGGCAGGGCAACATCCTGCACGGGAATCGGCGGCAAAACCGGCTCAGGGCCTGACAATGTTGCCGGCAGCTGTATTGATGAAGCATGAGCCGGCAGCAGTGAGGCCTGTACGGGCAGCGACTCCTCTGCCTGCAAGAGAAAGCCCAGCATCAGTGCCCCTCCCGACAGCAGCAAGATGCCCAGAAGTATCCAGCGGCGGCCACTCATAGACCGCCCCCGTCTTGCCGCGACATGGGAGCCAGGCCCACATGCAGACGTATATCGGCCGCAGCGCGCAATCGCGCCGTGGTATCACGGTATTCCTGCAGGGCTTTTTTGCGAGCGATGTCCTGTGCCGCCACATAGCGCACTTCAGGACTGTCTTCCGCCTGCCAGCCTTCCACTTTTTCATCCACCAGCAGGATTTCCCAAACCGGATTTTCCCCGGGCCGCGCCGGGCTGCGGAAAGGCCGGGAAGGCACACCCGTCTTCTGTACGAAAGTGAGACTCTCCAGCCAGCTAAGCTGTTTCTCGCCATGTATTACCCAGCCCAGATCACCACCCTGTGCAGCATCCGGCGCCTGCGAAACCGCTGCGGCGACAGCCGTAAAGGCCTCGCCTTTTTGCAAACGTTCATAAGCTGCATTTGCTGCCTTTTCATCTTCCAGGCGGATATGGCGAGCACGCACTTTTTCTATACGGCGAAATTCATCACGGTGCTTTTCGTAATACTCATGAATTTCAGCCGGCGTGGCGGCAGCCGCCAGTTTTTTCAGATTCTCGTTGTCATCATGGATATCGCTGCTGACACCGATAAGCGACATCCAGCCATCACGCAGTAAACGGTCTTCAACCGCACGCCGCATAACCGCATAACCATCACGCCCCAGGCTGGACCGGGTCTGCCCCCAGTGCATGACATAACGCCACTGCAGAAGCTGTTGCGCCTGCGCCATGGCAAAACCGGCATCACGGGCATGCAACTGGTTACGCCCCTGCACATTCTGCGCATCGTAGACATCAAGCAGGGAAATCCGGCCCGGCGCATTGCGATCAATGCGATAAGACAGCAACACAATACGGCCCGCCGCCTGCCGACCTTTTGCATCCAATGCATATTCCAGCAGCATTTTCGGCTTGGCACCGAATACGGCATTCCAGTCCGCCGGCAGCGGCTCTTTCCGGCTCAGGATCACACTCTTGAGGCTGCCACCCTTTTCTGCCTTCACCGCCGCCTCAAGCTCGGGCCCGTAAGCAGCCTGCAGCCAGGACACCAGTGATTGCTCGATCTGCACCTCAGGCTTGAAGCCCACCTTATTGTCTTCCAGCAATTCAGCCACGGTGTATTGCTGACGTGCATGCGCAGCCAGCAGCCGATCATCAATCAGCGCCTGCACAACGTCGGCGCGGCTGGCCTGTTTGTCGCTGCGCTGCGCCAGCGCTTGCATAAGGTTGACCAGCTTGTCCGGGATGGCTTCGCCATTGATGGTGGCAGCCACGCCAGGCGTGGCCAGATCATGCCGTGTGCCGGCGAGCACCGGCATGGAAAACACCATCAATACCGAGAGGGAAAACGAGAGCAGAAAGAAAGGTGGCCGCATGATTTTTCTTGTTCTTTATGCTGCGAGCCCATTGCAAGGCAGGCAGTGGCTGTCATTAAAAAAAGGGGCGTATCGCACGATACGCCCCAAGCTCACACTAGAACAACACTCGTAAGACGCTCTGTAGGAAGATCAGAAGCGCTCAGCCGCACGATTCAGCACTCGCACCACCATAGCGATGGAACTAGGAATCATCACGCGCGCTACATTCTTGCGATCGTTTTCATCCGTGCTGGACAACACGATGCCACCCTGCGAATAGGAAATGGCACCACCCTGAGTCAGCAGCGGGCGTATATCCGTAGCAGTGGGAGACAGCGCGGTGAAACTGTTCAGGGCAGTAGTCACTCGCACCGGATCATTCAGGGTATAGGTGTAATAATTGTCATTCACCCAACCTTCCCAGCCAGAGTGATTGAGCGCCGATGTTGTCCAGGTGTGATGCGGCTGCAAGAGATCGGTGGTGTGCAACACGAAGCCCAGAGTCTGCGCTGTAGGAGCAGCAAGGAACTGCTGGAACCAGTACTGCCCCAGGTTGTCGATGGGCTGAAAAGGAATTTTTTCAAAGTCCGCATACTGGCTGCGAGTGGAATAGCCACCCAGACGGTAATGCGCCTCGGTATTGTCATAGGCATTGTATTTCGAGCTATCACCGAACCAGGCTTTCAGATTGCCCTTGCCGTCATCGAGGTAATCGCCGTAAAGCCAGGAGGAGGCCATATTGTCGATATCGCCCCAGACCGTGAGCTTGGCGTAGTTGTAACCACCAAAATCATTGCCGTGCGCATCGGCGCCCTGAGTCTGGTTCTGGAAGTGCCAGTAAGAAGTGTATTTCACAATGCCGGCACCCAGGCCCCACACCGGAGCAAGCTGGCAATCGCCTGTTGTGGCGCCGCACATATAGGTATCTGCGAAATCGTCCACATCATAGGCACCCTGCCCCAGCGCTGCTGCAAACTGGTCAATGGTGTAACCCGCCGCCGTTGCACCAGCCAAGAGCTTGGCGTAATTCGTTGTGCTCGGATTGTTCTTCATATAGGTGACTGCATCCAGCACGATGCGGCGATGCGTTTCCTGACTCCAGGCGGCAGCATTACCAGCAGCGCCCAGCAGTGCAGCAGCAGCAAAAACGGAAACAAGCTTCTTGTTCATGATCGGACCCCCGTCCTTTTTTATGATTCTTTTTTTGCGCGAGGTCTTCACTGCAGACCTTCGCGTATGGACAGGGAGTCTATGCCCATGAGATTTCAGGATAAGGACACAAGATGACACGGGGCAGACATATTCTGACCCGACCAAGGCAACACCAATGAGTCACGCACTCGGCCCGATACCGGCATCAGCCCCGGTAAAAGCGATAGTTGTTACGCCCGGACGCCTTCGCCTGATACATGGCCTTGTCGGCACACTTGAGCAGGTCTTCGCTATGAGTGGAATCATCCGGATAAATGGCAATACCGATGCTGGTACCCACCTGAAGATGGCCATTGTCCACCTCCACCACACGCGCAAAAGCCTGCAGGATTTTTCCGGAAACCAGGCTAGCCGCACGCCGAGGCTCGCTGCTTTCTAACACCATCACGAACTCATCGCCGCCCAGACGTGCCACCAGATCCGTATCGCGCGCGCACTCTCGCAAACGTTCAGCCGCCGCTTTCAGCACGATATCGCCGATATGATGGCCCTGGCTGTCGTTTATGGTCTTGAAGCGATCCAGATCGAGATAGAGCAGGGCAAGGCTGGTTTCATGACGATTGGCATCGGCCACGCGTGCGCCCAGCAGGCGTTCGAATTCGGCGCGATTATAAAGACCGGTCAGTGCATCCTGCGTGGCCTTGCGCGTCAGCACTTTTTCATTCTGGCGGCGCGAAGACACATCGCGGAACACCACCACCACCCCCACCACTGGCTGCCGCAGATATTCATCCGGCAACAAGGGATTGGCGGAAATCTCCACCGCCACATCCTCACCACCCCGGCGCAGAAAAAGATCATCGCGATGCGCACGCTCACCACGGGCACATGAGGACAGCAACTCATTCATGGACCAGCCAGCCGCTTCCCCGTTTTCCCCGAAGAGGGTGAAAATATCACTTAGACGTTGCCCCACCAGATCACGGAAAGTGGCACCCAGCATTTCTTCGGCCGTGGGATTGGCATAGAAAACATTGCCGCTTTGCGTGATGCCGAGCAGACCTTCAGAAAGTGAGCGCAGCAAGGTCTGATTGTGATCGCGCTCTTCCTGCAATAGACGCAGGCTTTCGCGCAAGCTGCGGTTCTTGCGATCCAGCTCCAGAAAAACACGCACTTTGCTACGCAGGATGCCGGCATCGATAGGCTTGAAAAGATAATCCACCGCCCCGGTTTCATAGCCGCGGAAGATATAGCGCTGCTCTTTGCTGAGGGCGGTGAGAAAAATGATGGGGGTGGATTCGGTGCGCGGATTGCTGCGCATGATTTCGGCCACTTCAAAGCCGTCCAGACCCGGCATCTGCACGTCCAGCAAGACTGCAGCAAAGTCGCGCTGCAGCAAAAGCTTGAGTGCTTCCTGCCCGGAGCTGGCCATCACCAGATCAACCGGCTCCCCGTCGAACACCGCCTCCATGGCAATAAGATTGCTGCTCTGGTCGTCCACAACCAGTACTGCAGGATGCGTCATCATGAAAACGAACTGCCCGACTCGTTGATGATGTAGGGGAATGAAACGTGAACTGCTTCACACGTCTCATCACGGAGCATGCCACGCAGATACAGCAGAAAAATTGCAGCTCATCCCGGCTTTTACACAGGGCATCGGGATACCGGGTGGTCACAGCCGTCCGCACCCGGAAGCCGCCGCCCATATGAGGTTTGACTCCCCCGACAGCCAATATACTATACGCATGAACAGTATAAGGACGAATGGAAGCCCATATGAGCAGTAAACAGGTTCACCGCATCACCGGGGCGGACAACAGCACCCGCACCAACATCAAGGACCTGCTCGCCGAACTCCAGCACACCAGCCTGCGCAGCCGCAGCGAAGTCGGCACCGTTGTGTCCTTCGTGGTGAGCACCTGGCGCGAGGAAGAGGATGGCAGCTTCACCGTACAACTCAGCCCACAAGCCGCCTCCCGCCTGCCCGCCCTCAGCGGATTGGAGTTACTGCAAGCCGCCAAGGGACTGGCCGCCGCCACTGCTTTGCTTCCAGAAGAAGCGGCCTAGAAAGGGCTAAAGGCAGCGCCATTAACCCGAGGCCAAAGAGTCTCTAAAAAATGACCACAGTAATCGCTACCGGACCAGCTCTGGCAGCCCGGCCAATGCCCTACATCCAAGCCTCGCAAAGACTTTCCGCCTGCTCAAGAATCAAGCGGGCGGCATCCTCTTGCTTGTCAGGCGGATACTTGTACTTGCGCAGAATGCGCTTAACCATCAGTCGCAAGCTGGCCTGCACGCTCTCACGACGACTCCAGTCCACCGTGACATTTTTGCGCAGACTCTCCGTCAGCTCATGGGCAATCTTGGCAAGTATCTCGTCACCCAACTCGCGTACCGAAGCTTCGTTCACCGCAAGCGCATCATAGAAGGCCAATTCATCATCATTTAATCCCAATGCCTGACCACGATGTGATGCCACACGGAACTTCTTGGCCATATCGATCAGCTCTTCTATCACCTGAGCGGTCTCGATCGAGCGATTCTGATAGCGTTTGATCACGCCATCCAAAAGCTCTGAGAATTTCTTCTCTTGCGCAATATTGGTTTTGAAGCGGCTTTTTATTTCCCCCTGCAGCAGGCGCTCCAGAAGCTCAACGGCCAAGTTTCGCTCCGGTAGATTCTTGACCTCAGCCAAAAATTCGTCATCCAGCAGCCCGATATTGGGCTTATCCAGCCCAACCGCCTGGAAAATATCGACGACCTCGCCAGAAACGACAGCATTTCCAATAATCTGACGTATGGCCAGATCACGCTCCTCATCCGTTTTTTTCTGAGCACTGATATCACGCTTGGTCAGCAAAATTTTAATGGCCTGCAAGAACGCGACTTCTTCACGAACAGCCTTGGCTTCATCCAGCGTACAGCACAAGGTAAAGGCCTTGGTCATAGCCAGTGCCGTATCGGCAAAGCGTTTTTTTCCATCTTTTTGGCCAAGCACATGATTGGCGGCACCCGCCAGCAGCTTATGCCCTCCCGTCAGGAAGCTGCTGTAATCAAAGCCATGCAATAAGCTGCGTAACACATCCAGCTTTTCTTCCAGCACGGCATAGGCCTCAGCGGCATCTACCGTTGGCCGGCCACGGCCACTGCTTGCCGTGTACTCCTTGAGCGCGGCTTTTAGCTCGTTAGCAATCCCGATGTAGTCCACCACCAAGCCGCCCTGCTTTTCCTTGAACACCCTATTCACGCGAGCAATCGCCTGCATCAGGTTATGGCCCTTCATGGGCTTGTCGACATACAAGGTATGCACACAAGGGGCATCAAAGCCGGTAAGCCACATATCGCGAACAATCACCAGTTTGAGTGGATCAGCCGAATCCTTGAAGCGCTTCTCTAAACGCTTGCGTAGCTGGCCCGGATAAATATGTGGGCGCAGCATCGCTTTGTCCGAAGCACTGCCCGTCATCACAATCTTGATTACACCCTTTTCCGGGTCTTCATCGTGCCACTCCGGTCGGAGTTTTATGATGGCATCGTAGAGATGCACACATATCTCGCGGCTCATGGCGACCACCATGGCTTTTCCGTTTTGTGCCTGATTGCGCTCCTCAAAATGAGCCACCAGATCAGCAGCCACCCTCTCAATGCGAGGCCCCGCTCCCACCACCTTTTCCAAAGCGGCCCAACGGCTCTTCAAACGTGCCTGCTGACCTTCCTCTTCGTCTTCAGCCAGCTCATCAACCTGCTCATCAATATGCGGCAGCTCGGCCTCTTTCAGCGCCAGTTTGGCTAAACGCGATTCGTAATAAATCGCCACCGTCGCCCCGTCTTCCTTGGCCTGCTGCATGTCATAAACATGGATGTAATCACCAAAGACAGCGCGGGTATCACGGTCTTCACTGGAAACCGGAGTCCCGGTAAAAGCAACAAAAGTAGCATTAGGCAAAGCATCCCGAAGGTGCTGCGCATAACCGACTTGATAGCGGGCTACCGGTTCTGCGGCCTTGAGAGAGGCACTAACCTTGAGCTCGGCGGAAAATCCATATTGAGTGCGATGCGCCTCATCGGCGATCACCACGATATTCGAGCGCGAAGACAACACCGGAAAACTATCTTCGTCTTCACCCGGCATGAATTTCTGGATAGTAGCAAACACAATGCCGCCACTCGGCCTATTGGCCAAGAGCTCACGCAGGCTGCCACGCGTCTCCGCCTGTACGGGCTGCTCACGCAGCAAATCCTGAGAAAGTGAAAACACACCGAATAGCTGACCATCCAGATCATTACGATCCGTAATAACCACAATGGTCGGGTTTTCCATGGCGGCATCCTGCATCACCCGCGCCGCAAAGCAGGTCATAGTGATGCTCTTGCCCGAACCTTGTGTATGCCAAACCACACCGCCCTTATGGCTGCCACCGGGGCGTGAGGCCTGCACAATCTGCACAATGGCGGCACGCACGGCATGAAACTGGTGATAACCCGCAATCTTTTTGACCAGCGTACCGTCATCCTCGAACAACACAAAAAAGCGCAGATAATCCAGCAAGAACACAGGCGCCAGAACACCACGCACCAGTGTTTCCAGCTCCCGGAAATCGTCCAGTGGATCAATGCTAATTCCATCGATGGTGCGCCAACGCAGATAGCGCTCGGCATTGGATGAAAGCGAACCCATGCGCGCTTCCGTACCATCGGAAATGATCAGAATCTCGTTGTACTGAAAGATATCGCCAATCTGTTCTTTATAAGTCTGGATCTGATCGTAGGCTTTCCAGATATCCGCATTCACATCCGCCGGATTCTTGAGCTCCAGCAACACCAGCGGCAAGCCATTCACAAACAGGATGATGTCGGGTCGGCGCGTATGCCGGGGACCCTGAATGCTAAACTGGTTGACCGCTAGAAATTCATTGGCGCTCACATCCACCCAGTCAAGAAGGCGCACAAAATCACCGCGTGTTTCGCCGTCTTTCTGATAACTGACCGGCACACCCGTCACCAACAACTTGTGAAAAGCGCGATTAGCTGAAAGCAATGCCGGTGTGCCCAGATCCTGCACTTGCCGCAGCGCTTCATCACGAGCGGCTGCCGGGATAGCAGGATTCAGACGAGCAATCGCGGCACGCAAGCGCCCCAGCAGCAACACCTCGCGATAGTTGCTGCGTTCAGGCGCTTCGCCATCGTGAGCCATATCTGGCCCGTAAACGTGGGTGTAGCCCAGCTCCACCAACCACCCCAGTGCTTCTTGTTCTAATTGGTCTTCGGTCATTCACACAAATCCGGTTTGTTTTCCCGCAACCACTGCTGCACACGCTGCAGCAGGCTTTCCGCCTCTGTCTGGGCTGTGGCGGCCATATCGGCACTCACCACATCACCCGAATAATCAATCACGTTGCGTTGCTTGCGCAGACTATCCAGCAACACCATGGTTTGTTTATCCAGCCCCACCGACAGCGGCAAAGTCTGGATCATGGTCTGGTGGTGGCCGGGCTTACTGGTCAGCGTGCGATAGCCATTGGCCTGCAAGGCCGCATTGGCAGCCTGCATGATCGCTTTGTAAGCAAGATCAAACCGCCCCTCTGCACTCAAGCCCTTCAGCCCCGCATCCGCGATGCTGCGCCCCGCCGCCGCCAACAAGCGCTGAATATCGGCTTTCTCTGGAGTTACCGCCTCCAGCGTTTTCCCACGCAAATTTTCCAGTGTCATCCCTGATCTCCCCTTAGCCTCAAACGTCTTCCATGACGTCTTTATCGCTGCCCACCACGTATAAACGCGGCCGGCTCATCAGCTCCCGCACAAAGCCGCCTTGCGCCTTGAACAGCTTGCGCCACTCTGCACGGCTGTAGGCCTTGGGGTTGATTTCGCGGCCCAAAGTTTCCTGCAAGGGATACAGCTGCTGCACCACGGCGGCAAAATCAGCCGCGCCAATCACTAGCACATCAATATCACTGCCGGCCGTTGCCTTGCCGCTGGCCACGGAGCCATACACAAAGGCCGCCTCAACCTGCTCACCCAGCGGCAGCATGGCCTCAGCCAGCACATCCACCACACCCGAGGTCTTGCGCAGAATGCTCGTCAGCTCTTCATAGATCGGGCAATCACGGCTAGCCGAGAACTGCACCTGGCTGCCCACCTTCTGCCGCTCCAGCACCCCAGCCGCCACCAGCTTGGCCAGCTCACGTGTAAGCGTGCCCGGCACGGTGCCCGTGAGCCGGGCGATTTCGCGCAGGTGATACTGGCGCTCCGGATGCAGCAGCAGCAGGCCCAGCACCCGGCGGCGGTAATCGGTGAACAGAACATCAGCGAGGGACATTCCCCACCTCAATCGTTGCCTTTAAGGCGACATTTGTAGCCAAAAAAGCAACACACAGTCAAGCCAGCGCACCCAAGGCTACTGCGACAGCTGCAAGAAGCCCTGCCGGATCAGATCAGCAATCTGTTGCCGCCTGGCCTTGAGGAAATCGAAATACTCCATGTGCTCCCAACCATCAGGCATGGCGTGCAATCTCTGCATACGTTTCCAAGTCTCAGTTGCGAACAGCTCGCTGATGGGCGGCAAATAGCTGGCAGGAGCGTCATCAGAAATGCGGATATTTTCGCTCCACTCGATCAGCGCATAGTTGGCCAACTGATTGGTCTGGCGCTGCTCCTCAATACCATTGCGTTTGAGCCATGCCTTGGGAAAGAGATGATGCCGCTCCAAGGCCTCTTTGGTGCTCACTACCGCAGGGTCCAGCAGGTCGCTCACCTTCTTGTGCGAAAACAGCACTGGCGCGTTCATCAAGTTCTGCGCCGCGACGAAGGCGAAAAACTCAGGGCTGCGCGCCGAAGAGCTTTCCATGCTGAACGGCAGCGTGATCTCCCAGAAATCGCCGGTAAGCTCGCCGGCCATCCTGCTCTCCAAAAGCTCCGCAAAGGCAGCCGGGGTGCTGACACCACGCAAATCCGCCAAATCAGCATCCAGCTTTGATTCTGGCGAGGAGGAATATCGCCCTTTGAGCGTGATGAAGAAAAACCAGCGACCGATCAAGCGCTGCAATTGCGCTTCTGGCATTTTCAGCTCCACCCGCCCGATCAGGTAGAAAACATAGCCATACATAAGCGCCAGCTCTGACGAAATCATCTGGCGACTGCGAAACCCCGCCCCTACCAAGGCACTCAGATACTGGTGCCAATGCGTGAGATTCAGCACATCCGCCTGAGCCGACTTGAGCTTGGCAAACTGCTCATCCCGAACGGTGGCAGAATATTCGCCGCTTTCAGCATCCTTACCACGCAGCACCTGATAAACCGATTTCAGGCGAGCACGGCGGAAGGCCAGCGCCACAGAAACACGCAGCAACTGGTCAGGGTCAGGCTCGATAAAATGATTGAATGGCGACTTTCCCTGCGCTGGCACACGGGCGGCGGCACAAAACTGCTCCAGCGCCAAACGCCCTTCATGCCAGAACACCGAGAGCAAGGTGAGAATAAAATCCGCCTGATTGAGCTTTTTGCCTTCACTGTTGATGCGCACAAAAATCTCGGCTACCTGCTCTTCATCCACACTCTCGGCAATTTCCAAGGCCGTGAAGGGATAGCTCTTGAGGTTGATAAGCCGCTCAATGCTTTCTGCCACCTGCTCTTCCTCGGCCTCGCTCAAGGGGCCGCGCTCGGAAAGCTTCTCAATAAAGGCGTTAACCAAGCGGCGAGTAGACTGCCCTTCGGCCCAGAGCATGGAAATATTGGCGATCCACTCCGGATCACGCCGGATACTGTTATCGGCCACCTCGAATTTGCCCGTACGCGGCTGAAAGGCGATCTCTATAGGTCGGCGCTGATAGTTTTCATCCAGCACGGTCTGGCCCCGGAACACGGCAAAAAGTGAGGTCAGACGCTGCTGCCCATCCACAATCAGGCGGTTGGGTACCTCATGCACCTTGGAGCCCGTGCCAATGCCGCGCGCCTTATCATCACTGTGATTCGCCCAAAATAGGAAATAACCCACCGGAAAACCGCGATACATGGAGTCAAAAAGATCACGAATCTTGGTGTTCTTCCAGACAAAGGGGCGCTGGATATCCGGCAGACCAATGTCGCCAATGTCGATATAGGTAAGCAGGTCTTCCAGCGCGTAATCCACGCGCTTAAAACAGATAGAGCTATCGGCCATGGCAGTCGGTTTCCTTAATAAAATCAAATCCCGTTTCTTCTCGAACAATAACGCCCGCTCAGCGCATGGCCTCATCCACTTCGGCCAGCGCCTCTTTAACATCACTCGCCAGCCTTACAAAGCGTGCAACAAAGCCGCTCTCCGTCTGGTCCCGAATATGTAGCCAAGGCTCGGCACTACTGGACCAGTTACGCTCACTGGCCATCAATATCTTGTCTTCCGGGCCTTGCCCCGGATACCAAGGCCAGTTATCACCTAGGTATCCCTTTCCGAAAGCTTTTTCCATTGCCCCATTAATGAGTGCCGATTTTTTCGGGTCCAGTTTGATATCACGGTGATTCCGGCAAATCCCCCATTCCAGAGCATTCAGGCCGGTGCTAGAAAACTCGAAGCGCAGATGAAGCTGATGTGCGGAATTGAACTGAGCACCAAAACCCGCCCATTTCCGACCACTCTTGAGTGCATCGTCGTCCCACACCAAGGCCATCTGTAAAGATGAAAGTTCACCACTCAAGCTCTTTTTAAAATCATCAAGAAGCTGCTCCTTGAGCCGATGGATGGAAGAGGACACCTGAAAAGCTGACTCGATATACTCCTTTCTTTCCAGAATGAGGTTCTTGATTTCCTCTGCCTCGGTCATCTCCATTTCTCCATTGATTTCTCGGCGCATATAGCCCGCCAGCTCTTCGGCAAACAGGCGCACCTTGGGAGCACGGGTAAAGCAGGCGCAATGCTCTAGCCAGCTAGCCATCTGATGAAAATCGAGCCGGTAATAATTTCCACTTTCTTCCAGGGTCAGAAGTTGGGCTGCCGGGATGCTGTTCTCAGAAGGATCGTCATTGCAGAGATAAATCAGCAGCCAGTTGCCGCCACCCGCCGCTTTCTTCAGGTAATCGGCATAATCCTTAAGCTGATCCGGCTGATCACCCGCCCACGGTTTGTTTTCAATACCGATCACGCCATTCTGGAATACCAGACAGATATCCAAGCGACGTTGGCCATTCGCCTGTTTCTCCAGCGTTACGCTCTGCAGTTTTTTGGCATCTATCCAGCCCGCAGAGGCCGCCAGCCGCTCGACAAAACAACGTAGAAAGAGATCGCCCTGCGCATGAGCGCCCTTGGTATCGAGCAACATGCCCAAATAACGGGAAAGCGCCATCTCGTCATTGCGCAGGTGATCAAGCAGATGAAAACCGGGGGCAAGCTGATCGGCATAGCGATCTTTAGCCTGCACTAAAGAGGCAGAACGAACTCTTACTTCATCGAGCAGCCCCACCGCATGCAGCCTTTGCTGGCCATTCATGCCAGAACTTCCTCAACGGCTTTCTCGGCATCCGGCAGACGGAGTTGGCCGGAGATTAGGCGGGGTAAGAGGGTGTCGCGCAGTTGGGTGAGGGTTTGGGCTTGGCAGATATTTTCTTTTATGCGGTCCATTACTGGTTGCAACTCAGACTCAAACGAGTGAATAACACTCACATCAGGATAAATAACCGTTATGCCCCTCATTGTTTCGGTTGTGATGGTGTCAAATACCGACCCATGACTTCTCTGCTTTAGAGATTCCACCAAACTGTAGGTGCTGAAATACGTAAAATATGAGTCACCGGCCTTTCCTTGGAGCCCATAGCAGGATTGATTCATTGCCATCCTCTTCCCAGTCAAAGCCAACCGCCCCACTGTGCCACGTGCTGAAATAATCGTTGTGCCTTCAGCCAGCAACTTAGTCGAAGAGCTACTGAGGCCCGACATAGAAATATGCTTGATCGTGTCGATAACAAATACGTCCGTTTCAGCTGGAGCATCCACCACCGAAAACCACGGAATATCGCCATTCCAATATTCAGGGACTGATGTCCTAGGGGTACCTCCGCCGATCACATTTACTGTATTGGTGAATGCAACCCTACCCCACCCCTTCGGGATCAGGCCGAGTTCGGAGTCTTCGAAGGAGTCGGGGAAGAGGGCGGCGGTTTCGGCGCTCATGCCTTCGGGGGGACGGCCTTCGCTTTTAGCGCGCACGGGATCGAAATCGACAAACCAGGATTTAAACAGGGCTTGGGCAATGGCTTCGAGGGTGGCATTGGTTTCGCGCAAAACCTCTATGCGATGACCGATAAAATCCAAAAACTCTGAAAGCCTTTCTTGATATTTTTTAGAAGGCATTGGAACGGGATAATGCGCAATCGCATCAAATGTAATCTGAGGAAACGTACCCGACCTAGACTCAGCAATACGCTGAAACTCATCTAGTGCAATTTTATTTGTTATTACATGATAAAGAAACCTAGGAGAAACACTTCCCAAGCTTTCAATGATCATAAATTTAGTAGATACCACATACTTTGAAGCATCAAAATCAACATAAGCATATCTTCCATTACCTGGACGTATTTCCGTCAGAAGAATGTCATTTTTCTTCAAAGACTTTTTCGCCTGCCCAGGAAGATCCTTACACTCAGAGATCGTTTTGTGAAGGAACTTTCCCTCTAAAACATCCCCCGTATTAACAAATATAACCTGTGGACAGCCTATAAACTGAAAGGTTCTTGATGCATTAATTGCCACCTTACCAAGCTCGCTAAAATTCCAATCAGAACTCATATCCAAGCGCTCCTAGATTCTGACGTATCTGCGCATCTAGCTCGGCACCTTTTTCCATCTGCTCACCCAATTTTTCGGTGAGCTTTTTCATCTTCACGGCAAAGGCTTCGTCGTCATCCTCCACTTCCTCGGCACCGACATAACGGCCGGGGGTGAGTACGTAGCCGTGTTCGGCGATTTCTGTGAGTTTTACGCTGCGGCAGAAACCGGGGATGTCGGTGTATTCAGGGAGATTCCCGCTTTCGCGGGAATGACGATTGTCATTTTCCAGAGACTCAGCACGCCACGCAGCTACTGTATTGGCGATACGTTCGATATCGGCATCGTTTAGCTCAATCTGTACCCGGCTAACGTTAATGCCGAGTTTGCGTGCATCAATAAACAGCACTTCGCCTTGGCGGGTGGATTTGTTTTTGCTGAGAAACCAGAGGCAGGCGGGAATCTGGGTGTTGAAAAAAAGCTGGCCGGGCAAGGCAATCATCACCTCCACCACATCCGCCTCCACCATGGCTTTACGGATATCACCTTCTGAATTCTGGCTGGAGCTCATGGAGCCATTGGCCAGCACGATGCCGGCGCGGCCCGTGGGTTTTAAGTGATAGAGCATATGTTGCAGCCAGGCATAGTTGGCATTGCCTTGCGGTGGTGTGCCGTGCACCCAGCGCGCATCGCCTTCCAATGAGCCGTGCCACCAATCGCTGATATTAAAAGGCGGATTGGCGAGCACGAAATCAGCGCGCAGATCGCTGTGCTGGTTTTTGGTGAAGGTATCGGCCGGCTCTTTGCCCAGATTGAAATCAATGCCGCGTATGGCCAGATTCATGGCGGCCAAGCGCCAGGTGGTGGGATTGGATTCCTGCCCGTAAATACTGACATCGCCCAGCTTGCCGCCATGGGCTTCGATGAATTTTTCCGACTGCACAAACATGCCGCCCGAGCCACAGCAGGGGTCATAAACCTTGCCATGGTGCGGATTGAGCACGGCCACCAAGGTTTTCACGATGCTGGCCGGCGTATAGAACTGCCCTCCTTTCTTGCCTTCGGCACTGGCGAACTGGCCGAGGAAATACTCATACACCTGACCGAGTAGATCCCGCGCCTTGTTGGCATCGCCACCAAAACCAATGGTAGACACCAGATCCACGAGCTCGCCCAGCTTGCCATCGGGCAGTTGAGCGCGGGCATAGCGCTTATCCAGAATGTTTTTCAGGCGCGGGTTCTCGGCCTCAATCAGAGCCAAGGCATCGTCGATACGTTTGCCGATATCGGGCTGCTTGGCGGCGGCGCGTAAGGATTCCCAACGCGCCTCGGCCGGCACCCAGAACACATTCACTTCGCGATAGTAATCGCGGTCTTCCAGCTCCTCCGCCAGCACTTCTTCCTGTGCTTCGGGTGCGCTCTCGCCCAAGTAATAGGCGTCGGCGGGATCGCAAAGCTTGCGCGTGAGCTCGGCACGGCGGCCGGCAAAACTATCGGAAATGTATTTGAGAAAGATGAGGCCGAGCACGATGTGTTTGTATTCGGCCGCATCCATATTGGCGCGCAATTTATCGGCCGTGGCCCAGAGGGTTTTTTCTAAGTCTTGCAAGGTGCTGCTTTCGCTGGCGGCTTTAGTCGCTTTGCCGGCTTTACCGGCTTTACCGGCCTTGCGTGTGGAGGCCGCTGGCATTGGCGCTACCACCTCGCCCGCTCCCGTAGTTTTCGACTCCAGAGAAATCTCGCGCAGCTCATGAGTTGCCGCACCCTGATCACCGCCCCTATCGAGCCCCACGTCAGCGTCTGACGTAGCACGGCGCACTGCACCACCCCTGCCCCGGCCTTTTTGCAGTAGGCCCTCCGCAATCAAGGCATCACGCACTTGCCAGAAGTCGTCCTCGCTCAAGCTGGGCAATTGCTGGCGCACTTGCTCCTGCAATGACTGGTTACCGATAGTGCTGCCGTCTTGGGGGACAGCAGCCAAGAGGGCTGCACGAAGGGAGTTGCTAATCATCAGGAGGAGTTCTTGTAGGGTTGGCGCCCGGTGCGGGCTGGCTTTTTTGCAAGGCCGAAAGAATGTCTGAGCGGCCTGAGCAGGGCAAGCACGGGATTTACCGCTGAAGGGCCGAATCTCGGGAAATCGTCTGGCCGAAGGCCACAGGCAGCCCGGAAAGCAAAAAGCCCGCAATCCTTACGGAGTGCGGGCTTTTGCGGAGTGCAGGTTTTGCAATGTGGTAGACGCGACTGGAATCGAACCAGCGACCCCCACCATGTCAAGGTGGTGCTCTAACCAGCTGAGCTACGCGTCTACAGTCGTCATGCGCCGGCGGGCCGGTACAAGCGAGGCGCGCATCTTACTGAATCACCCCCCTGCTTTCAACACAAAGACAGGCCCAAAAATGCGGAAAAAGGCGAACAGGAAATAAGCACTCAGGAGAGACCGGGAATACCGCGGCCAGCGAGACGGCGCAGACGCTGCTCCAAGAGCTTGTCGCGGCTGCCGGGCGGGCGATAGCGCAGCGCCATATAAAGCTTGGCGAACTCTTCAGCCTCCGCGCCACGCTTGGGCAACTCACGCATCACCCGACGGGCAAAGGCCTGTGGCCCCTCGCCCGCTTCACGCAGCACACCTGCTTTCGCCAAACGCTGGCAATAACGACGATACAGCTTGTCCAAGGGATGCTGCTCGCGGCGCTCGCCGCGCAGCGCCCAGAACAGGATGAGACCGGTGAATACCGCCATGATGGCCAGCATCACGCCCAGACGTCGCAACAGGCTGGTATCACCCAGCAGGCGCTGCATGAGGCCATCCTGACTTTCGTTGTCATAGCCCAGCACATCACGCGTCCAGAGGTAATTCACGTAATCCGCCATGCTGCGCAAATTGCGCAATATCTGGTAATTGCTGTAGCGCACCGCGCTGAGCCCGCTATCACCCCAGTAATCCCGGCTCTCGGCCATGCGTCCGGCCCCGTGCTCGATACGGTCTGGTGCTACTGCCGCTGTCGGGTCCAGCCTGATCCAACCCTGACCCTCGAGCCAGACTTCTACCCAGGCATGGGCATCCATCTGCCGCACCATCCAGTAATCCCCCAGCGGACTTTGCTCACCGCCCTGATAACCCACTACAACGCGCGCAGGAATGCCGGCTGCGCGCATGAGAAAGGCAAAGCTGGAGGCATAGTGTTCGCAAAAACCACGACGCGAGCGAAACAGGAAATCATCCACACGCTCATCGCCCAGTGCTGGCGCTTGCAGGGTGTAGAAAAATTTTTCCTCGCGAAACCAGTTCAGCACGCGATTGATATAACTGACCGGAGTGGCCGAGCTGTTATGCCAACGCTGCGCCATTTCCCTTGCTCGCAGATTACCGCCGGCAGGAAGCTGCAGGTTCTGGTGCCGCATCCAGGGGGACAGGCCCTGTGCATCCATGCGCGCATCCAGCCAGGACTGGACCTCATACGTCGTCAGGGAATAAATGGGAACGGGTGAGAGCAGGCGACCATCCCGCGTCAGCAGGATTCGCGGGCTGGATGAATACGGCACCGCCAGAGAAAACAGCCAGGGCTGATCGCTGGGCTGAAGAATGATGCGATAGCTCACCGGGGCCTGCGCCACCTCAGTGCGGCCAACCCAAGGCGGCAAGGCCGGCAGGGCTGGTAAAAACTGCGCCATGGAATCCAGAGTTTCATCGGCACGCCAGTAACGCCCATCAAACTGTGTGAAGACCAGACCACGCCAATACATCTCGCTGCGCGGTGGCACCCGCCCCTTGAACTCAGCACGAAAAGCCAGCTCGGAGGATTCGCTCAAAGAAGAAATATCGCCGGGGCTCATGGAATCGGACATACCGGTCTTGCCACTGCCCTGCGTCAGATTCAGCGACCACATCGGCGGCAGGCGCGGCATGAACACAAAGAGCACCAGCATCAGCGGTACGGCTTGCAACACAATGGCCGTCGCACGGCGCAGAGTGCGACGTAACGTCACCCCCTCACGCTGCTGCAAGGCCAGCAAAGCCGCCACAATTACGATATTGGCCAGCCCCACATAAAGCGCTATCGGTAATGACTGTGAAAACAGGAAGGCCGTGGCCAGAATGAAGAAATTCAGCACCACTGAAACAAACAGGTCACGGGCGTCTTTGGACTCCATTACCTTGAGCACGGCACAAACGATCAGAAAAGAAACCCCGCCTTCGGCACCTAGCAGGGTGCGGTGTGAAACAAATACACCGACCATGCCCGCCACCAACAAGAGTGCACGCAGGAATTTCCCCGGCAAAGAAATCCGGCGCGCAACAAAAGGCGTGGCCCAGAGACAGCCCAGTAGCACGGCCAGCAGCAACCACGGCGGCAAGCGATCTGCCTGTGGTAGCACCACCGTAGTGAGTGCCGCCAGCTGCCAGTAACGGGCGGACGGCGGCATGACGAAGGGCGTGGCCACGGAATTCATTTCGGCATGGCCTCGCGCCCGAATAAGGCCAGCGCGCGCAAACAGGCATCGCGCTGCTCTATGCCGATATCCGCTGGAATATCCACGCCCGGCAGGCGCAGGCCGAAGGCATGATTCTGCTGCGCCAGCACCATCACCCACCAAGTCAGCCGTGACAGGCGGGTTTCTATGGGCAGGCCAGGCATGGCATCGAAATCCAGAATATCGCTGCCCACTTCTTCACTGGCATAAGTTTTGGTGAGCAGGCCGCTGCCGCGCGCCAGATGCTTCCAGGAAATATGCGCCAAGGGATCACCGGGCGTGAAAACCTTGAGGCCGTCGAAATCATCATGACCACGCCGGCGCTGCTTTTCGCCTTCGCCATCACCACCGGGGCCGGCCGGTATCTGTTCGCTGAGCTCCGGATGCGGATACACCAGCGCCGCCATATCCAGATCAAGCCAAGTCCAGGCACGTAACAAGCCCAGTGGATACACAGAAGAAATTTTCAGGCGCGGCGGCCGCATCCAGCCGCGCTTTTGCGTGGGCAAGGGCACGGCCACTTCCATTTTACCGTTGACCCAGGGCACCGCCTGTTGCACACCATTCCAGTCCAGCAGCAGGCTTTCATGATCGCGTTCACGCGCATCATCCAGTTGCAGAAGAAAACGCGCGGTCTCCCCCGCAAACGCAGAGCCTGCCGTCAGCGCGGTGATGCGCAGGCCGGAGAGATTGGCATAGGTGTGATGTATGACCACCACGATGATGCTACCGAGAAAAAAGCTCAGGCCCAGCAGCAGATTATTGGCGTAATTGATGCCAGCAATAAAAAGCGCCAGCACTACAAGGCCGGCCATGCCGCCCTGACGGGTCAGAAAAATGAAAATGCGGCGCTGGTTCAGCGTCAGGCTTTGCTGACGAGGAATACGCCTATCCAGCCAGCGATTCCAGCGCTGACGGAAAGGCTGCTGCAGCCGCGCGACGAGACCCATCAGCCAATAACATCCACGGCCTTGAGCAACTGTGCCGTCAGGCTGTGGGTGCGGCCGTGATCTTCAAGACCTCCACGCAAGCGGTGCTCAGCCACAGCCGGCAATACCGCTTGCACATCTTCGGGCAAAACATGGTCGCGTCCGGCCACAAAAGCCCAGGCCCGTGCCGCACGCAGCAGCGCCAGCGCCCCACGCGGTGAAAGGCCATGCTGAAAACCTTGCGCCGTGCGCGTATGTGTGACCAGACGCTGCACATAATCGAGCACGGCATCGCTCACATGCACTTTAGCGGCAGCCTGTTGCCAGGCTTCCAGCTGCTGCGCACCGGCCAGCGGCTTGAGAACATCCAGCAGCTTGCGTCTGTCGCCGCCCATCAGCAGCTCACGCTCGGCCTTGATATCGGGATAGCCCAGCTGGATACGCATGAGAAAACGATCCAGCTGCGATTCAGGCAGGGGGAAAGTGCCCATCTGCGTGGAGGGATTTTGCGTGGCAATCACAAAAAACGGAGGCGGCAATTTGCGCGTTACACCATCTGCCGTCACCTGGTTTTCTTCCATGGCTTCCAGCAGCGCGCTCTGCGTTTTTGGTGTGGTGCGATTGATTTCATCCGCCAGCAATAGCTGTGTAAACACTGGGCCCTGGCGAAAATCGAAAGTCTGGCTTTGCGGATTGAAGACTGAGACACCGATGATATCGGCCGGCAGCATGTCACTGGTGAACTGTATGCGCTGGTACTGCAGACCCAGCACGCGCGCCAGCGCCTCGGCCAGCGTGGTCTTGCCCATGCCGGGCAAATCCTCGATGAGCAAATGACCACGGGCGATCAGGCAGGACAGGGCCAGCTTCAGTTGCTCGGGCTTGCCGAGAATGACATTGCCCAAAGCGGCAAGAACAGGATTCAGGGAGGACATGCGGGCTCTTGATATGAATGTGCTTGTTGTTCGGATCTAAGGGTCAGCGCAGACGGCGACCCCTCCGGAACATAGCATCATCCAGTGTTTGAACAACACCACAAAGCGGCCTTACAGCGCCGCCAGGCCCCGCTCGCAATCACGACGTATATCGCCCAGGTCTTCCAGGCCCACGGCAATACGTATCAAGCCTTCGGTAATGCCAGCGGCGGCCTTGGCCTCCGGGCTCAAACGACCATGGGTGGTGGAGGCCGGATGCGTGATCGTAGTTTTGGCATCGCCCAGATTGGCGGTGATGGACAACATGCGCGTGGCATCAATAAAACGCCACGCTTCTTCACGCCCGCCCTTGAGTTCGAATGACAGCACACCGCCAAAAGCACGCTGCTGCTTTGCCGCCAGCGCATGCTGCGGATGCGATTTCAGCCCGGCGTAATGCACGTGGGCAATCTGCGGCTGCTGCTCCAGCCAGTGCGCCAGTTCATTGGCACTGGCGGAGTGCGCCTCCATACGCAGGCGCAGGGTTTCCAGACCCTTCAAAAAAACCCAGGCATTGAAAGCGCTCATGGAGGGACCACAGGTGCGCACCACACCCAAAACCTCATCCATTTCTTTCTGACGACCGACCACGGCTCCGCCCAGCACTCGGCCCTGGCCGTCGATATATTTGGTGGCCGAATGAATCACGATGTCGGCACCCAGCTTGAGCGGCTGCTGCAGGGCGGGAGTGCAGAAACAATTATCCACGGCCAGCAAAGCACCGTGTTTATGCGCCAGCTCAGCCAGTGCAGGAATATCCGCCAGCTCGCAAAGCGGATTGCTGGGGGTTTCCAGAAAGAAGAGTTTGGTTTGCGGTGTAACGGCCTTTTCCCAGGCAGAAATATCCGTGAGCGCGACAAAGCTCGTGCTCACGCCAAATTTCTTCATGTATTTGTCGAAGAGCACATTGGTCGTGCCAAACACACTGCGCGAGCAAAGCACATGATCGCCAGACTGCAGCAGGCCAAGGCAGGTTGCCAGAATGGCGGCCATGCCGGAGCTGGTGGCCACGCAACGCTCACCGCCTTCCAGCGCCGCCAGACGCTCTTCAAAAACCCGTACCGTGGGATTGGTAAAGCGCGAATAGATATTGCCCGGCTCGCTGCCACCGAAGCGGGCCGCCGCCTCGGCCGCACTCTTGAACACGAAAGACGAGGTCAGGAATATGGGCTCGCTGTGTTCCCCTTCGCTCGTGCGCACCTGACCGGCGCGAACCGCCAGGCTGTCGAAATTGAAATCCAGAGGAAAATCGTCGTCGTGCAAAGTCATGACCGCTACCGGTAAAAAATCACAGGGCCGACTAGTATGCCCGAGCCCATCACAAGAAATCAGCCTGATCGCAGGCGCCCTGGGGAAAACGGCTAGCCACTGGGCTCATCCGTGCCGCGAAAAGCAGCGGCCTGACGCAGCACGCTATCCACCAAGCCATCAATATCATCCGTATGCGCCTGCATCTGGCCATCGATGATGAGCTGGCTCAGCCCGTGCACCAGACTCCAGGCATGCATGGCCGCCGCCAGCACATCGGCACATTCCACCGGCCGCCGCAGCACGGCTGCCACCCCGAAGCGCAGTCCTGCGTAGGCCAACTGGGCCGAGGCCTGCAATTCCGTATCCGGATTACTGGCCGCAAAACGGCCGAACATGAGACGGAACAGCGCCGGATGCTGGCGCGCAAAACTCACATAGGCACGCCCGGCTTCGAGAAAGCCGGAAAGCGGATTAGCGCCAGCCTGTACAGCCATGGCCTGAGCGGCCGCCAGCTGCCGAAAGCCCTCAGCGGCCATGGCCGAGAGCAGCGCTTCCTTGTTAGCAAAATGCCGGTAGGCCGCATTGGCGGACACCCCGACCTGCCGGGTGAGCTCGCGCAGGCTGAAATCAGTCTGCCCGTCCTCCAGCAGTTCAAGGCCTTTGGCCAGCAGGGCCTCACGCAGATTGCCATGGTGGTAGGACGGCTCGTCGCTCAGTAGTTTTTTTGATGTTGACATCGTGAACATTCATGCCCAGTCTAATGTTCACACCATATACATCTAACTGGCGATGGCCAGCAAGGAGGCTGTCATGCAACAAGCCCACACTGTTCAAAACCGTAGCCTGCAGAAGAGCGTGCAAAAAGGGGCGCTCTGGCTTTTGAGTCGCATGCAAAAGCGCGTGCCCTACAACCCCAGCAATCATTTCCTCGAAGGCCCGTTTGCCCCCCTGCGTGACGAACACAGCAGCGATGCTCTTAGCGTTACGGGAAAAATTCCGGCCGAGCTGAACGGCTTGCTGACCCGCATCGGCCCCAACCCGCTGCATGTGAGCAACCCCGCCACCTATCACTGGTTTCTGGGTGACGGCATGGTGCATGGCCTGCGCATCAAGGACGGACAGGCGCTGTGGTACCGCAACCGCTATGTGGGCTCGGACAGCGTGAACAAACATTTCGGTCGAGCACCGGCCGCGGGGCCGCGTCGTGGCGTCTCCGATGTGGTGAACACCAATATTATCGGCCACGGTGGCAGTCTTTGGGCCTTGGTCGAGGCCGGCTCCTACCCCGTTGAGCTGGATGCCGAACTCAATACCGTGAAGCACGGACTTTTCGACAGCACCGTGCAAAACGGTTTTACCGCTCACCCGCATACCGATCCCGATAGCGGTGAACTGCACGCCATCTGCTACGACGGCTTCGTGCACAACAAAGTGCGCTATCTCGTTATCGATAAAAACAGGCTGGTGCGCCGCAATGTTGCGATTCCGGTCAAGCACGGCCCCATGATGCATGACTGCGCCATCACAGAAAAAAATGTGTTGCTGCTGGATTTACCGGTGACCTTTTCCGTTTCCACTGCCCTCAAAGGTGCCGGCCTGCCCTATGCGTGGAATCCCTCGCATCAAGCCCGTGTCGGGCGCCTGCCGCGTGAAGGTGAGGCCGAAGACATACGCTGGTTTGACCTTGCCGAACCCTGTTTTGCTTTTCATACCTGCAATGCTTTCGAGAAAGAAAACGGCGACACCGTGCTGGATGTAGTGGTGCACGAACGCATGTTCGATAAATCTCTGCAGGGCCCGGAAAGCCAGCAGGTGACGTTCGAACGCTGGACTCTGGAAGAAAAAACGGGCCGTGTGCAACGCACGGTGATTTCACGCGAAACGCAGGAATTCCCGCGTCTGGATGAGCGCCGTATCGGCAAGCCGTATCGTTATGCCTATACCGTGGGCATCGATATCGACAATCCTGCGCCCAATGCCCTGCTCTGCCACGATCTGCACACCGGCGAAACCACAGCTCATGTCTATGGCGATGGTTGGATGAGTGGGGAAGTGGTCTTTGTGCCCAAGCATGCGCACGCCGCTGAAAATGAAGGCTGGCTGGTTTCCTATGTGCATAGGCTGGATGGCGGCAATAGTCGCGTGGTGATTCTGGATGCGCAGAATATCGAGGCCGAACCGGTGGCGGTGATTGATCTGCCGGTACGCGTGCCCTTGGGCTTTCACGGCAACTGGATTTCCGCATCAGCAACGTCAGCAAGCTGATTCCGGATGAAACCACTTCTTTTATCGGCCCTGCTGCTCTGCAGCAGCCCGGCGCTGGCGCAGACACTGTGCATATTCGATATGGCCGGCGCACAAGGGCCATTGATGTCGGCCCTGCGCGAATACACGCTGACGGCAAAAAGCTGGCAGGCCGATATCACCCTGCGTGCGTATGTGGATGAGCGCGTAGCCACGGAAGACTTCAAGGCCGGCCAGTGTGATGGCGCCCTGATAACCGGTGTCAGGGCGCGTGCTTTCAACAGCTTTACCGGCAGCATTGATTCCGTTGGAGCCCTGCCCGACTACGCCAGCCTGAAAACCCTGCTGCAAACATTGGCCCGGCCCGATGCCTCTGCGCTCATGCGCCAACAGGATTATGAAATCGCCGGCATCCTGCCACTGGGAGCTGCTTATGTTTTTACGCGAGACCGCCGTATAGACAGCTTGGCGAAAATGGCCGGTAAACGCTTGGCCACACTGGATCACGACCACACTCAACTGCGCTTGGCGAAGCGTATAGGCGCACAGGCCGTATCATCGGATGTCAGCAATTTCGCCGGCAAATTCAATAACGGCGTGGTGGATGTGGCGGTTGCCCCTGGCATCGCCTACGAACCGCTGGAGCTTTATAAAGGCGTGGGCAGCAAGGGCGTCGTACTAAAAATGCCGGTGGCTCAAATCACTTTACAGTTGGTGCTGCGTCCCTCTGCCTTTCCGGCCGGTTTCAGCCAGCATTCACGCAAATACTTTCTTAGCCAGTTCGACCGCACTCTGGCCCTCATCAGCGAAGCCGAAAGCAATATTCTGTTTTTCTTCCCGCCACCGGATGGCGACAGGGAAAAGTACATGGACATGATGCGCGAGGCCCGTATAGACCTAAGCGCCGAGGGTTTCTATGACAAGCGCATGATGGCCCTGATGAAGAAGGTACGTTGCAGGCGAGCACCCAGCGAAGCTGAGTGCTCGGAGAGCCGGGAATGAACAAGCTCATGCTGCGGTTGGTCTTCCTCCTTGCTCTGCTCCCGGGCCTGCCAGCCCAAGCCGACACTCCCTCTGCATGCAAGGAAGCCGACAAAGCACTGCAAAGCTATCTGCTAGCCCTGCGCAATCATCAACTATCGGCCGTGCGCAACTATATTGAGCCCGCCACCACGCTCAAAGTGGAGTGGCTGGACAGCATGCCCTCCAAATTCTTCACACTGAATCGCGACGACTATCTGCAAAGCCTCAAGGCCAGCTGGCACTTTGGCCGAGAAGAAAAACTGGCGGTGGGCCCCGTGCAATGGCAGGCCAGCACGGCAGCCTGCGAAGCCGGTTTCACCCTGATTGAGAAGCGCCTTTTATTCGGTAACGACAGCGGACAGGAAAGCCAGCTACAGCTGCGCTGGGAAAATACGGCCTCAGGCTGGCGCGTCACATATATGAAAAGCCGAACCCGGATGTGGTGATGACGTACTCCCGCCAGCTCTACCAGTTTCCGCTTTCACTCTACTGCGAAAAAACACGCTGGAATCTGGACTGGAAGCAACTGGATTGGCAGCCCGTAAATCTAATTCCCGGGCCCCATGTCCTGCGGGCTTGGCCACTGGCAAGGCAACGCACCCTGCCTATTTTGCGCGACGGCAGAAAAATCATTGGCGACTCCACCGCCATTGCCCTTTATCTGGAACAACACTATCCACAGCACGCCCTGCTACCCAAAAACAGTTCGCAAAGCCGGGAAATTCTTGAACTGGAAAACGAATTCGATGCGCTGGGCGCCGATGTGCGCCGCTGTGTATGGAGCTTGGCTGTAGACAGCCACGATATTGATGTGCTGTTTTTCCGGGGCTATGAAAACGAACAACGTCGTATCGGCCACTGGATGCGGCCAGCCCTGCGCCAGATGATACGGCACACCTTTGATGTCTGGCCGGAGCCAGTGGAAAGCTCTTGGCTGACAGTATTCCGTGCACTGGAAAAAGTAGAATCACGCTTGCATAAGGATGCCGACCGTTACCTGGTAGGCGACCAGTTTTCACTCGCCGATCTTACTGCCGCCAGCATGCTGGCACCGCTGCTAGGCCCGGCTGGCAGCCCTTGGCTGGATGAATACATGCCGGCCACGGCCATGACGAGCAATTCCATAACAAGCCATGCCGAATTGCGCCAGAAGCTGCGCTCAAGCTTGGCCGGGCAGTGGATCAACCGCCTCTATGGCCAGCATCGGCCCAGGACTGACGCCTGAATCGCCAGTCCTGTCGTCATCTGTCAAGAAAGCCGCTACCTGCGCGCTAGACTGCAGTCATAACAAGAACGAGGCCGCCGTCATGCAAGACATTATCCAGTGGGTCAACAGTGTTTTCGGTCCGCATGTGGACTGGAAGCAGGTGGTGGTGCTCACCATGACACCGCTATTCGTGCTGGGTCTCGTGGTCGAATTTTTCTGGCTGCGCCGCAAAACCGGGCGTTGGGATGTGGCCGAGCCCGGCCAGCGTTTCTACTGGCGCGAAGTATTGGCCAGCAGCAGCCTCGGCATTGGCTATTACGCGGCCGAAGCCATTGTGCATTTGCTCTTGGTGGGCGCCGCCCTGGCCTGGTTCTGGGAACACCGCTTTTTCACCATCACCCTCAATGTCTGGACGATTGCCGCGGCCTTTCTCGTGGAAGAGCTCTGCTATTACTGGTATCACCGCACCGCTCACCGTGTGCGCTGGTTCTGGACCCAGCATGTCTCGCACCACAGCGGCGAAACCATGAATATGAGCACGGCAGCGCGCCAGAGCATACTCAACGGCATTATCGGCGTGTGGTTCTTCTTTGTGCCGCCGGTGCTCTTGGGCTTTCACCCCGCCATCATTTTCTTTTTCTACGGCATCAACCTTTCCTATCAGTGGTTCATACACACCGAATCAATTCCGCGCCTGCACGCTTGGTATGAGTGGATATTCGATTCCGCCTCCAATCATCGCGTGCATCACGGCCGTAATGCGCAATACATCGACAAGAATTATGGCGGCGTACTCATGATTTACGACCATCTCTTCGGCAGCTATGAGCCCGAAGTGGCCAAGGTGGAGTACGGCACCACACGCCAGATCAAGAGCTACAACTGGTTCGTGCTGAATTTTCATGAATTTGTGGATTTGTGGCGCGATGTGCTGGCGCCGGGCCCGCTCTGGCAGCGCCTCAAGCATTTCTGGATGCCGCCAGAATGGGAGCGCAGCGGACACCAACGCATTAACACCTGGACCGTGCAGCGAGAAAATGGCCCAGCCACTGCCACCCTTGCAAAGAAAACGGCAGCAAGCCCGGAAAAGGAAATTCAGACTATTTGAGCAACATCACTTGGCGCGTGCACTAACACCACTTCAATCATCCTCGCCTCCAGTGCTGCTGATGATGATCATGGCCATTACAGCTTTGCCGGTATTATCCAATGCCAGTGAACCCCGGTAGCGATACTGGCGTTGCCAGTCCATATCCTTTCGCTTCACGACAAGATTCAGACCGCGCAGAGTTTCACCACACAGAATTCGCATCAGGGGCCAGTCACTGAGTGGCAGCACATGGCCATGGGCATTGTGGAATTCGAAAACCGACATGAATTCCGCCACATTGCGATTCAGGTTTTGATCATCGTTATAGCCGTGCATTTCCCGCGCACGGCGATTCCAGTACACGATGTCGCCATTGAGGTTGGCCATGACAATGCCAGCATCCAGATTCTCGAACACCACATGCAACTGCGCTTTCTGCAGGCGTATGGTGGCCTCGTCATCCTTGCGGGTTTGAATATCTTCCACGACGGAAATGAAATAATCCGGCGCACCCGCTTCGGTACGCACCAGTGATACCGTGAGATGCGTCCAGACCGGCTGACCATTCTTGCGGATGTAGCGCTTTTCTATCTGGTAGCTGGCAATTTCCCCGGCCAGCAGGGCATTGACCTTGTCCAGATCGGCATCCAGATCCGCACTATAGGTAACGTCCTGAAAGGTAAGCTGGAGCAACTCTTCGTGGCTATAGCCGAGGATATCGGAAAGCTTCTTGTTAACGCGCACCCAGCGTCCATCAGGAGCCACATGGGCAATGCCGATGGCGGCTTGCTCGAAGGTCACGCGAAACAAGGCCTGATAGTCTGGTGTGAGGGGGAGATACATATCGGCCATGGCCTGAATCCCTTGTGTATAGACCTTATGTGTGGTCCGTCACAAATCAGGCTAGCTCCGTAATTTCCACACTTGTGAAGTCGCCGACCAACGACACTGCAACGCCGCCAGAAATCATCTGCAGCACTGAACAGACAGGGCGCTCGTACAGTTGCAAACAGATATATGCAGATTACCGGGTTGAGACGCAGCGAATTTTCTCATCTTCATGCCCGCGTCACTCTCCGCATTCAGCAAGCTTCATTGATTTGCCCTTGGACGGATGCGCAGGCCGCGCTTTCGCCCATTTTCTTGATCTGCCTCAAAAGAAGGCACCATGCTTGCCCCATGCTGAGAACCCAGCGCAAGCAAAGAGGGACTTTCATGTACAAGCACATCTTGTTCGCCAGCGATGGCAGCCCCGCCTCTGAACAGGCCCTGAACGAAGCCGTGAAGTTGGCCCGTGACGGCGCTGAGCTCAAGGTGCTAACCGTAGTGGTGGACCCCATGGCCACTTTCGCCCCGCCTTACGGACTGGCTTATGACGCTGGCCTGGTGCGCAATGCCGCAGTGGAAAGCAGCCGTGCCAGCCTGGAAAAAACACTGGAAACGCTCAAGAGCCAAGGCGTGAACATCACCGGGGATTTGCTGGATCTCACCGAGGTCGCCAGCAGCAATATTGCCGCGGCCATTCTGGATGAGGCGCAAAACTGGCCGGCAGAGTTGATCGTGACAGGCACACATGGCCGACGCGGAGTCAGGCGCTTCTTTCTCGGCAGCGTGGCGGAAGAGTTGGCCCGCAGCAGTCCTATCCCCCTGCTGCTGGTGCGTGGAGCGGAAAGCTAAGTGTAATCAGTCTACCGACTCTGGCCTTGTACCACGCCACGCCTCACGGAAATCCGTACCAGCAGGACGTTGGTACAGGCTCAGGCCGAAGGTAGGAAGAATGGAAAAGAGGTGATCAAAAATATCGCTTTGCACTGTCTCGTATTTCACCCAGCCGGTGTTCGAGGTAAAGCAGTACAGCTCCAGCGGGATGCCGTCGCCTTCGCTCGCCATCTGACGCACCATGCAGGTCATGCCGTGATGGATATCCGGACTTGCCTTGAGATAGGCCTCGGCATAAGCACGAAAAGTTCCAAGATTGGTCAGGCGGCGTTGGTTAGCGGCAACCCGGCCCTTCTCGCCCAGCGCCTCGTTCCACTGCCCCACTTCCTGTTGCTTTTGTGCCAGATAATCCTGCAACAGCCCAATACTGCGTAGCGACTCAATCTCCTCGTCACTCAGAAACTTCACCGTTGCCGCATTGATGAATAGCGAGCGCTTGATACGGCGGCCGCCCGAATCAAACATGCCGCGCCAGTTCTTGAAAGATTCCGTAATGAGGCGCCAGGTAGGAATGGTACTGATGGTGCTGTCCCAATTGCGCACCTTGACGGTATGCAGGGTGATATCCATGACCTCGCCATCGGCATTCGCTGAAGGCATTTCTATCCAGTCGCCGATACGCAGCATGTCATTGCTGCCGATTTGCACACTAGCCACAAAACCGAGCAGGGTATCCTTGAAAATCAGCAGCATCAGGGCAGAGGCGGCGCCAAGCCCAGACAGCAGAATCAGCGGGGAGCGGTCGATCAGAATGGCGACAACAACAATACAGCCGATGACAGCGATCACGATCTTGAGGAGCTGCAGATAACCTTTAACCGGCACCTGTGCATTCGGATTGCGCACAGCCAGCGTCTGCAGGCCATTGAGCGAGGCATTGATGCCGCGCAGGAGATAGAAAATGGTAAAAGCCAGCGCAATACGACTGATGACTTCGGTTGACTTCACACTGACATCCGGCACCAACTCTATGCCGAACAACATGATCAGGGGCGCCGTCATTTTGGCGAACTGGCGAAAAGCTCCGCTGTCGTAAACCGCATCATCCCATTTCCAGTGGGTATGCTCAGTCGCCGCATGCACCAAGCGCAAAACCACACGCCGCACCACGATATACATGATGCCGGCAGCAGCCAGTAACAGGGCAATCCCCACCAGGCCATCGGCATAGGGCCGACTACGTAGCGCCTCCAATAAGCTCCAGCCCCAATCCATTCCTTCCCCTCAAGCCAGCAGCTTTTGCAGCACCCCCGCAAACAGCACAAGGAAGCCGCCAATTTCAGCAACGATCAAGGCCCACATGAAACCCTGAATCAGGAAGCCGGGCAAGGTCATGGGCCCCAGGCGATGCGGGTTGGCCAACTGGTTGTCGGTATCGCGCAAGGCACCGTGCACGATATAGGTGAAGATGGCCGCCGCAAAAAACACCAGAGGGAACAGCGTCGCCCAGAAGTTGGTGCATTCGTCCCAGGCACTGAGATAGGCAAACACCGCCAGCAACTGCGCCGCAAAGGCGTATAGCAATGAGGTACGGTGGGCGATATTCACGTAATAAGGCGCTTCCGCCTTCTCACTGCGCATAATGGCCAGATATTTCCAGACACCGGTCACGAGGCCGCTGAGAAAGAAAATGCCCGATGCAACTATTGCCAGAGCAACAGCCGGGGCCAGGGTAAGAGCGGAAGCTACAGCTATGGTCGGAGTCATGATTTTTCTTCTTGTTATTAAGGCCCGATCGCTCTTAATTAAGACCCGAACACTTCGTCTGGCGCAGCGCCATATCCAGACACATCTCTGCCAATTGATCCAAGGTTAAGGCCCCACCACGCTGATACCACATACCCGTCCAGCTGATCGCGCCAAACAAAAGCCGGCGCCAGAGAAAAGCATCGTGTTGCACGAGCCCCTCTTTTTTCAGCTGGCTGATCACATCCAGCCAGAGTTTTTCATAGCGCTCGCGCAATTCTAGGAGGCGTGTCTGATTGGCGGGCTCCAGTGCCGTCCATTGATGGACCAGCACCGACATGGCATCACCGGTATCACCATTGATGGATTCCAGCTCGGCCCGTATCAGGCCCAGCAAGGTGGCACGAGGCTCACGTCCCTCCGCCACCAAGGCCTCCATGCCGGCGAGGTTGTAGCGTATGCCCTCTTCCATCACGGCATGCAGAATGTCCTGCTTGGTCTTGAAGTGATGAAAGAGCGAACCGGACTGTATGCCCACCACGCGGGCCAGATCGCGCACCGTAGTGCGCTCATAGCCCTGGGTGCAGAACAGATGTGCCGCCGCCCGCAGCACGCGGCCGCGCGGACTGTCATCCAGTCCACCCATATGGGGAATGTCACTCAGGGCTTGCAGGGCTTCCATTACTCTCTCTTCCGGTACTCGATCAGTTTCTTCAGGGGCGGCACCCGGATGGCACATTCTACGGCGCCGCCACGAATTTCTCTCATAAAAACATAGGCTTGACCGGCATAACATCCGCCTTTCCAGGCGCTTTTTGGTCTCTTGAGGCCAATCTGCTGTCTACCCCGGCCAAAGTAAAACCAAGCGCTTGCTTTGTCCAGCTCCAAGCCATTATTGTTGGCCACGTTTTCAGACAAGACTGCATCTGCCATGACTGATTCCCGCACTGTTCGCATAGGCTGCGCCTCCGGCTTCTGGGGCGACACCAATACCGCCGCCTTCCAACTCGTGAAGATGGCGCAGATTGATTACCTCGTTTTCGACTATCTCGCTGAAGTCACCATGTCCATCATGGCCGCTTCGCGCATGAAAGATCCGCAGGCCGGCTATGCCACCGATTTCGTTACCCGCGTCATGGGCCCGCTGCTCAAAGACATTGCCGAGAAAAAAATAAAAGTTGTGAGCAATGCCGGCGGCGTGAATCCGCTGGCCTGCCGCGATGCACTCGACACAC
Organism: Moraxellaceae bacterium; assembly: GCA_050739955.1. Lineage (GTDB taxonomy): Bacteria > Pseudomonadota > Gammaproteobacteria > Pseudomonadales > Moraxellaceae > UBA2031. Next base: position 8,433 of record JBOICI010000028.1, on the reverse strand, counting down.
TCATTAGCGATGCCGGCCTGAATCTGAAAGTGGCCGTGGTACTGGGCGACGATCTCTCGCCGCGCCAGCAGGAATTTCGTGACGCCGGCACGCAGGAAATGTTTTCCGGCGCCGCCATGCCGAAAACTCTGGCCAGCATGAATGCCTATCTCGGCGCCCTGCCCGTGCGCGATGCCTTAGCCGCTGGCGCCGATATCGTGATTACTGGCCGTGTCGTCGATTCCGCCGTGGTCATCGGCCCGCTGCTGCATGAATTCGGCTGGGCTGAAAACGATTACGACAAGCTGGGTCAGGCCGCGCTGGCCGGTCACATCATCGAATGTGGCGCCCAGTGCACTGGCGGTAATTTCACAGACTGGGAGACGGTGCCGGGCTATGAAAACATGGGCTTTCCTATCGTCGAAGTCAGTGCAGATTCAAGCTTTATCGTCACCAAGCCTAATGGCACTGGCGGACTCGTTTCGCCGGCCACCGTGGGCGAACAGATTGTTTATGAAATTGGTGATCCACAGTCTTATCTGCTGCCCGATGTCACCGCCGATTTTTCCCATATCAAGTTGGAACAGGTCGGCGAAAACCGCGTGAAAGTCAGTGGTGCGCGTGGCCGTGCACCTACCGACTCCTATAAGGTCAGCGCCACTTATCCAGACGGCAACCGCGTCACCGTCAGCTTCATGATTGGTGGCATTGACGCCGCCAAAAAAGGCGCACGCGTGGCGGAAGCCATCCTCAGCAAATGCGAACGCGTACTGGGCATGCGTGACGCTCCGCCCTTCACGGGAAAATCTGTGGAAATTCTGGGCACCGAAGCCACCTATGGCCCGCATGGTCGTCATCACGATACCCGCGAAGTCATTGTGAAAATGGCCGTGACGCATCCGGTAAAAGAAGCTTGTCTCTTCTTTGCCTCAGAAATTGCCCAAGCCGCTACCGGCATGGCGCCCGGGCTCTCTGGCATTGTTGGCGGCCGCCCCAAGGCATCACCCGTGATCAAGCTCTGGTCCACGCTGGTCAAGAAAGATCAGCTCAGTGTTGAAATTGATCTGGATGGCAAACGCAGCGTTGTTGCCATTCCCAGCGCTGGCGGCATTGCTGTCACTCCGCTGGTCTCGGGCGAGAGTGCGGCACTGAAAGGTGACGAGATCGAAGTGCCGCTGGTGAAACTGGCCTGGGGCCGCAGCGGCGATAAAGGCAATGCCTCCAATATTGGCGTAATCGCACGCAAGGCTGAATACCTGCCCTGGATACGTGCCTCCCTCACGGAAAAAGCCGTGGCCGATTACATGGCGCATGTGCTGGATGGCGATAACAGCGTGGTCAGCCGCTTTGAACTGCCGGGCATGAATGCCCTTAATTTTCTGCTCAGCAATGCCTTGGGCGGTGGTGGCATGGCGAGCCTGCGTATAGACCCGCAGGGCAAGGCCTTTGCACAGCAACTGCTGGAAATTCCGGTGAAAGTTCCGGCCTCGCTGCTGCCATAAATAATTCTGAAATAAAGAACTGATTCAAGGACGCTTTTGAAAATGAAATACCAGTCGCAATTCCGTTCCGATGCCTTCAAAGACAAAGTCATTATCGTCACTGGCGGTGGCTCCGGCATAGGCCGTTGCACGGCCCATGAACTGGCGGCCTTGGGCGCGCAGGTGATCATCACCGGCCGCAAACAGGAAAAGCTGGATCATGTCGCCGCTGAAATCACCGAAGACGGCGGCAAAGCCAAAACACTGGTTTGTGATATCCGCAGTGAAGAGGCAGTGAAAGCAGCCATCGCTTCTGTTATCAGCGAATTCGGCAAGATTGACGGCCTCGTCAACAATGCCGGAGGCCAGTTCCCGGCTCCGCTCAATATGATTTCTGCCAACGGCTTTGAAGCGGTAGTGCGCAATAATCTGCAGGGCACTTTCCTGATGATGCGCGAAGCCTATAACCAGTGGATGCAGGATCACGGTGGCAGCATCGTCAATATGACGGCCGATATGTGGGGCGGCATGCCCAGCATGGGGCACTCGGGCGCGGCACGTGCCGGCGTGGATAACCTCACCAAGACGGCTGCCGTGGAATGGGCTAAATCCGGCGTGCGTGTCAATGCCGTGGCACCCGGCTGGATCATGTCTTCGGGCATGGACACCTATCAGGGTGATTTCGCCAAAACCGTCATTCCCATGCTGGCCAGCAAGGCCCCGCTGAAACGCATGGGCACGGAATCTGAAGTCTCCAGCGTGATCTGCTTCCTGCTTTCGCAGGGCGCGGCCTATGTCACCGGCGTCACCCTGCGTATCGACGGTGCCGGCTCACTGGGTACGCCGATTTATCCGCTGGTGGACCACCAAAATTCCGAGCCCTATAACGGCTTTCACCGCGCCTTCATTCCCGATATTTTTAAGAGCAAAGAATAATGGCCATTATCGAATCTGCCATTAACTGCAATAACGCCGAATTTCGCAGCAATGCCGAGGCACTGGAAAAAACCTTGGGGGAAATGCGCGCCATCCAACAAAAGGTGGTCGATAAATCTTACGAGGCCAAGCCAAAATTCGACAAACGCGGCCAAGTACTTCCGCACGAGCGTGTACAGCTGATGCTGGACCCCGGCTCTCCCTTTGTAGAAATTTGTGGTCTTGCCGGTTATATGCAGCACGATGATAAGGATGGCTCAGAAGCCGGCGGTGGCATCATTGCCGGCATGGGCTATGTCAGCGGAGTGCGCTGTCTTGTCGTGGCCAGCAACAGCGCCATCAAGGGTGGCACCATCTCTCCGGCAGGCTTGAAAAAAACTCTGCGCTTGCAAGAGATTGCTTTGGAAAATCGCCTCCCCATCATCAATATGGGCGAGAGCGGCGGCGCCAATCTGAACTATGCCGGGGAAATTTTTGTTGAAGGTGCGCGTAGTTTTGCCAATCAAGCTCGTCTTTCCGCCGCGGGCATTCCACAGATCACCATCGTGCATGGCAATGCCACAGCTGGCGGCGCCTACCAGCCCGGCCTTTCCGATTATGTGATTCTGGTGCGCAAGCGTACGCAGATGTTTCTGGCCGGCCCGCCCCTGCTTTTTGCCGCCACTGGCGAAGTGGCCAGCGAAGAAGAGCTGGGCGGCGCGGAAATGCATGCACAGATTGCCGGCACCGGCGAATATCTGGCCGAGAATGATGCGGATGCCATACGTATGGCTCGCGATGTTGTCGCCATGCTGAACTGGAAGGAAACCACAAGCAAGGCCGAAAGCGTCTACACCGAACCACTCTATCCGGCGGATGAATTGCCCGGCCTCGTGCCTTCTGATTCCAAAAAACCCTTCGATATGAAGGAAGTGATTGCACGTCTTGTCGATGGCTCTGACTTTCTGGAATTCAAAACTGAATTCGATAACCAGACCGTTTGCGGCTGGGCACGTATTGCCGGTTTTGTAGTAGGCATCATCACTAATAACGGCCCCATCACACCGCAGGGCGCTGCCAAGGCCTCGCAATTCATCCAGATGTGCGATCAGACCAAACGTCCCCTGCTCTTCCTGCACAACACCACCGGCTTCATGGTGGGCACGGAATCCGAGCAGCATGGCGTGATCAAGCACGGTTCCAAGATGATTCAGGCCGTGGCCAATTGCCGCGTGCCGAAAATATCGCTGGTAGTCGGCGGCTCTTACGGCGCCGGCAACTACGCCATGTGCGGCCGCGGCCTTGATCCGCGCTTCATCTTTGCCTGGCCTAACTCCCGTACCGCCGTCATGGGCGGTGCGCAGGCCGGCAAGGTGCTGCGTATTGTCACTGAACAGAAGCAGAAAAAAGCCGGCATGGAAGTAAATCCGCAAATGCTGGATTTCATCGAGCAAAGCACGGCAGCCAAGCTAGACGAACAAAGTACGGCGCTGTTCAACACTTCGCGCCTCTTTGATGACGGCCTTATCGACCCACGCGATTCACGCAAACTGCTGGTTTTCCTGCTGCAAACCATTGCCGAAGGCCAAGCCCGCGAACTTCAGTCCACTAGCTTTGGTGTGGCGCGTTTCTAATTTTTTAGTACCGCTCGCCCTGAGCCTGTCGAAGGGCCTTTTTCCAAGGCATCAGTGCTTCGACAAGCTCAGCACGAACGGTCAAACCAAGAGAGGAAAAAGTAATGAAATTTACCCAAGAACACGAAGAGCTACGCCGTACCGCCCGTAACTTCGTAGAAAAAGAAATCAATCCGAATGTACGTGAATGGGAAGAAAATGGTCCCTTCCCGGCCCATGAGCTGTTCAAGAAGATGGGCAATCTCGGCCTGCTAGGTATCTGCAAGCCAGTGGAATACGGCGGCATGGGTCTGGATTATTCCTATAACATCGTGGTGTCCGATGAAATCGGCCGCGCCGGCTGTGGCGGTGTACCACTGGCCATAGGCGTGCAAACCGATATGGCCACACCCGCCATCGCCCGTTTCGGTTCGGATGAAATCAAGCGTGATTTCCTCGCACCTGCCATTGCCGGTGATTATGTCGCTGCCATTGCCGTATCCGAGCCGCATGCCGGTTCCGATGTCGCCGCCATCAAGACTTCTGCAAAGAAAGACGGTGATGACTACATCATCAACGGCACCAAAATGTGGATTACCAATTCCACACAGGCAGATTTCTTCTGTCTGCTCGCCAATACCTCGGATGACAAACCCCACTTCAATAAATCCCTGATTGTGGTTCCCGCCAAAGCGGCAGGCATCAGCTTCTCGGAAAAACTGGACAAGCTGGGTATGCGCTCCTCCGATACCGCCCAAGTCTTTTTCGACAATGTGCGTGTGCCGCAACGCTATCGCATCGGTGCTGAAGGCATGGGCTTCATGATGCAGATGATGCAGTTTCAGGAAGAACGTCTCTGGGGAGCCAGCAATGCCTTGGGCGGCCTGCAGGCCGTCATTGATGCCACCATCGAATACACTCGCCAGCGCACGACTTTCGGCCAGCCGCTGATTGACAATCAGGTGATCCATTTCCGCATGGCGGAACTGCAGACCGAAGTGGAATGTCTGCGCGCCCTCGTCTATCAGGCTTGCGAAGCGCATATCGCGGGTGAAGATGTCACCAAGCTCGCTTCCATGGCCAAGCTCAAAGCCGGCCGACTGATTCGTGAAGTTTCCGACTCCTGCCTGCAGTACTGGGGCGGCATGGGCTTCATGTGGGACAACCCCGCTGGCCAGCTCTATCGCGATGGCCGCCTCGCCTCCATCGGCGGCGGTGCCGACGAAATCATGCTGGGCATCATCTGCAAACTGATGAATATCCTGCCCAGCAAAAAGAAATCCTGATTCGGCGTCATCCCCGCGAAAGCGGGGATCTCCTGAATCCGGACAGCACAATGAACAAGGCTCTGCTCGAATCAACAAGATCCCCGCTTTCGCGGGGATGACGGAAAGAAAATGAATCTGCCCAGTACCGAAACCCTGATCCTGCGTGAAGAAGGCTTTGTCCTGCATATCACGCTGAATCGTCCTGAATCACGCAATGCCATGAGCTTAGCGATGACACAGGAATTGCGTGCCGTTTTCACAGCGATTGAAAACAGCGACAGCATTCGTGCTGTGGTGCTGCGTGGCACTAACGGCCACTTCTGTGCCGGTGGCGACATCAAGGATATGGCCGGTGCGCGTATGCGTGCCGCTGAAACAGGTGATGGCGAGGCATATGCCGAGCTCAACCGCGCTTTCGGCCACATGATCACGCAGGTGGATCACGCTCCGCAGGTCGTGATCGCGTTACTGGAGGGTGCGGTACTGGGTGGCGGTTTTGGTCTGGCTTGCGTTTCCGATATTGCGATTGCTACCGAAGCCGCACAGTTCGGCCTGCCGGAAACCGGCCTCGGCATTCTGCCCGCGCAGATTGCGCCCTTCGTGGTGCAACGCATCGGTTTCACGCAAGCACGTCGTCTCGCACTCATCGGCGCCCGTTTCAATGGCGCGGAAGCCGCTCGTCTTGGCATCGTGCATCAGATCGTGGCCGATGCCAGCGCGCTGGAAAATGCACTGAGTGAAACCCTCGCGCAAATCCGAAAATGCGCGCCGCAAGCCAATCGCGCGACCAAGGCCCTGCTGCACCGTGTTGGCCACGAGCCGCTGGAAAGTCTGCTGGATGATGCAGCAAAACAGTTCGCCCGCGCTGTTGCCGGACCGGAAGGCGCCGAAGGCACCATGGCTTTTGTACAGAAACGCCCGGCGAAATGGGCGGAGTGAATCTGCGTTAACTCCCTCTCCCTCTGGGAGAGGGCTGGGGTGAGGGATTGCATCTCCGTGCGCCCTCTCCCTGACCCTCTCCCAAAGGGAGAGGGGGAAAACCATACGAGAATAATGAAATGGCGTTTTCAAAAGTTCTGATTGCAAACCGCGGCGAGATTGCCTGCCGCGTGATTCGTTCGGCAAAAGCACTGGGCTATCGCACCGTCGCTGTGTATTCCGACGCTGATGCCAATGCCCTGCATGTGCAGCTGGCAGATGAAGCCGTGAATATCGGCCCGGCCAAGGTATCGGAATCTTATCTGCGTGTGGATGCCATTCTGGAAGCCTGCGCCAAATCGGGTGCCGATGCCGTGCATCCGGGCTACGGCTTTCTTTCCGAGAATGAAGGCTTTGCACAGGCTTGCGCCGACAAGAACATCACCTTTATCGGCCCCACCCCGAAAGCTATTGAGTTGATGGGCAGCAAGCGCCTTTCCAAGATCGCCATGATTGAAGCCGGCGTGCCCTGCGTGCCCGGTTATGAAGGTGCTGATCAAGCCGATGCGGTTTTTGTGAAAGAAGCTGATCGCATAGGCTTTCCCGTAATGGTGAAAGCCTCGGCCGGTGGCGGTGGTCGCGGTATGCGACTGGTGCATTCCGCGGCTGAACTACCGGCGGCACTGGCCACCGCACGTTCAGAAGCGCAAAACGCTTTCGGCTCCGGCGAACTGATTCTGGAAAAAGCTGTCATCGCACCGCGCCATGTGGAAATTCAGGTCTTTGGCGACACTCACGGAAATTGTGTTTATCTCGGCGAGCGTGATTGCTCCATCCAGCGCCGCCACCAGAAAGTGGTGGAAGAAGCGCCCTGCCCCGTGATGACGCCCGAGTTGCGCCAGAAAATGGGCGAAGCTGCCGTGGCTGCTGCCAAGAGCGTGGCTTATGTCGGTGCCGGTACCGTGGAATTCTTGCTGGATGCACAAGGCAATTTCTACTTTCTGGAAATGAATACGCGCCTGCAGGTTGAACATCCAGTGACAGAACTGGTCACTGGCCTTGATCTGGTGGAATGGCAGTTACGTGTGGCCAATGGCGAAAAACTGCCGCTGGCACAGGATGAAATCACCCTGACCGGTGCCGCTATTGAAGTGCGTTTCTATGCCGAAGATCCGGGCAGTAATTTCCTGCCACAGACCGGCCCGGTGCTGAGCTGGATTCCGGCCGATCTTCCCGGCGTGCGCATTGATCACGGCATGTATTCCGGCGGTGAAGTCAGCCCACATTACGATCCCATGGTGGCCAAGGTCATCGCCTACGGCAAAACGCGTACGGATGCGGCCCGTCTGCTGGCGCGTGCCGTGGAAGATTCCGTGTTGCTAGGCGTCAACAACAACAAGCAGTTCCTGATCAATCTGCTGCGTCATCCCGTTTTTGTCAGCGGCGATACGTCTACCGCTTTTATCGAGCAACATTTCAGCGCTGATATCAGCTTGAAGCCGGCCGTGGCTGATGCCGAATCGCTGGCCATCGCTGCTGCGCTCATTCTTCACGCAAAGCACAAGGCCGGCTTCAATACCGGCCTGCCCGGTGCCACTCCCATAAAACTGCTGATCGGCGAGACTGGCATTACGCTGGCTGTGCGCACACAAGGCGATGAGCTCACCATCAGCCACGGTGAAAGTGTCAGCACGATTACCGTGCTGGATGTGGCTGCTGGCGTGCTCAGCTATGAGTTCGCGGGAGTGCGCCGCCGTGTAGCCTTTGCCCGTGAAGACAATACGCTGTATCTGGACAGGGCCAACGGCAATCTGGCGATTACGGATATCACGCATGCCCCCGCTGCTTCTGCCGATGCCGAAGGTGACGGTCTCTTGCGTGCCCCCATGGATGGCGCCATCGTCGCCCTGCTGGTGAAAGAAGGCGATAGCGTGCAAAAGGGTCAGACTCTGGCCGTCATGGAAGCCATGAAAATCGAGCACCAGTTGAAAGCCAATCGCGATGGCCGCGTGACAGCGCTCAGCATGAGCGAGAAACAGCAGGTGAAAAAGCGCCAGCAGCTTTTGCAGATTCAGGACTAATTTTTAAAATCGTGAATCGTGAATCGTGAATCGTGAATCGTGAATCGTGAATCGTGAATCGTGAATCGTGAATCGTGAATCGTGAATCGTGAATCGTGAATCGGCATCAAGACATAAAAGCAGCATCTGACAAGAGGTTCGCGGCTGAAGCCGCTCCTACGGAATACCCCCTCTCCCC
>JBOICI010000027.1:0-68038 GCA_050739955.1 Moraxellaceae bacterium | reverse complement strand
GCGCTGGCCGAAGCCAGCGCCGCGCTATAACGCAGGAAGCTGATATTGGAACTGACGCGCACGGACACGCTGGCATCGGCAAGCTGCACGTTGCCGGCCACGAGGCGCGCGTGATTGATGACCGAGGCCCCGGCCTGCAAAGCAGCAGCAGGTGCCGCGGCCAGCACCAGGGAGGCCAGGCAAACCTGGACACATCCCCGGCGGAAGGCTGAAGGCAGCCGGTGCACCCACATCGTCACGACGGTGGCTCCGGCCGCTACTCTCTTACTGCACCGTGACCGTGAAGATCACGACCGCAGCTTCACCCGGCAGGATTTCACCGGCGGTGACCGTACCCGGGCTGTTCACCAGGATGCCAGCGCCAGAGAGTGGCAGCGTATTGGCGGCAGGATCAGCCACCGCAGCACCATTCAGCGTGGTGCTATTGCCCACATACGTGGTGTAGGCCGGCACTTCATCCTGCAGACGGGCACCGTCCAGAGCGGGCTGGCCAGTGGCCACTGAGGCGCGCAGGCAATATTCCAGCTGCTCGCTCGGCTTGGACACCACACCAGCGGCATAGAACATCTGTGTACCGCAGGTCACACCGCCAGTACCCGCCGCATTGGCTGGTGCGCGCGTGATATTGCGCACGAATTTGCCGAGGCTGGTGTTGGCAATGGTCACTGTGGTGACGGTGTTGGTGCCGGCAGTGCCGGAGTTATAGGTCAGGGTGGCGCCGGCCAGATTTGTGGCACCCGATGTCGCCGTGAAGCTCACGGTGTGGGTAGCGATGGTGGCAGAGGAAGACGGTGCACTGGCCACAACACGCTGGGTCAGGGTGACCTGTTCGCCAATCTGCGTACCTGCCGGCACGGAGCCTGCGGTAATTGCAGGGGCGGCGCCCACCGGGATCAGCGTGAGCACAGTGGCCACTTCAGCCGTAGTAGTCCCGCTCACGATATCGGTGCTGGCCGCCGTGCCGGAGGCAACTGCCGAAATGGTGTAAAGATTGGCGCCAACACTAATCACTGTATTGATCGCCAGATTGGCTTCCGAGCCCGCCGGAATGGACAGGGTATTGGCACCGGACGGCGCACTGGTGACGGAGCCACCCAGCGCGAGTGAGGTCACCGGCGTGCCGTTACGCAGGAAGCTGATGGCCGGAGTACCGGCGGTGTTGCTGTCCGTGGACAGCAGCGACAGTGCAAATGCATCGGCCCCATTGGATGTGCTGGTGACCGTGAAGCTGTAATCCGCCGTGCCGTAGGAAGGCACAGTCTGGTCAGCCGTGGACTTCACCACCGCCGGCAGGGCCGCAACCGTTTGCACCGCCACATTGACGGCAGCCTTGATACCGGTGGCGTTACCGGTATACGTCAAGGTCGCAAAATTGTGGATGGTGGCGCCGCCAGCAGTGTTGGCATAGGCCTGGTGAGACATCAGGATGCCGGAAACGAGCGCAAGCGTCCCCAAGCCCTGCACGAGGGCATTTGATTTTTTCATGATGATTTCCTGCTTTTAGAAGAGAAGTCGTCCGTGCCGTGACTCATGGAGGGCATCCCTGCCCCCCGGCCATGGTTCTTTTTTATCGCTTTACTGAATGGTGACCTGGAACTTCATGCGCGTGCTGGCACTGGCACCCAAGGTCCCCGCAGTTGCGCCCGGACGGAACACAACATTGTTGCCGGAAAACTCTGCCGCATCTCCATCCGTGACATTGGTGAGATTGGTAAAGGTACCGGCACCGGCATTATCAATGGCCAAACCGCTGGCAGCACCGTAGGCCGTTGCGAGGAAAGAGGTGAAGACCGGGATGGGATCGGTCACCGACACACTGGTGGCATTGTTGGAGCTACTGCTCTTGCTCACCACGATCAGGTATTCCAACACTTCCGAGGGATTACCGGTGACGCCACTGGGATAGTAATCAGCGCCGCCATAAGTCACCGCAGTGCCCGTACCCGCAGCCGATGTTGTCACGTTGCGCACAAGCTTGGTGACCGACAGGCCGACCGAAGCCACTGTGGTAACCGTGGTATCGCTAGAAGGATTGGTGCCGTTGGTAGCCGTCAGCGTGACGTCAACCGTGGCATCTGCCGTCGAGGTCATCGAGCCCGGCGTTACCGCCATGGTAAAGGTCTGTCTCTCCTGGATGAGCGTACCGGCAGTAAGGGCCTGCGCCGTGCCATTGCCGTTCACCGTAATGGTGGTGGTGTAAGGGCCATTGGCCGGCGCTGCCGGTACCTGGGCATCGACCACAGAGGCGACGGTATAAACCTGAGCGCCAATCACGATGGTGTCGCCAGCAGCAATGCCGTTGACCGAGGTATCAGCGCTGCCATCACGCGGCACATCAATCGCCGTGGTACCGGCGGCAGCAATGGCGACCGCCGTGGTCACCGTGCTGGCACCCAGAGTCACACTGGCTGCCGAGGGCGCTGCCGTGGAGCCGCTGATATTGGTTTGCGAGTTGATGGCGGTGGACAGGTTGTAGGTGGCAATGCCGTTCGCGCCGTTGGTGATGGTGTAGCTATAAGTGGCTGCCGTACCGGGTGCTGTGGTGATGTCGGTAGGTGCACTCAGTGTGGCAGCGGCCGGCACCAGATTGACGGTGACATCGACAGCTGCCGTCAGTGCGGTCTGCGCGGTACCGGCGGCGTTGGCATAATTCACGGTCACGATATTACGGACGGTGGCAGTAGCTGCTGTGGAGGCCCAGGACTGGCTTGCACCAGTCATCAGACCCACCGCCAGAATCGCTGCCGAGAGCGACTGAAGACGCGGATTTTTCAAAACTTGCTTCATGACGAAGACCCCTGAATGAATATTTTTTCTAACTCAGGCAGCAAGCGCCACCTGGTAACATTTCGCCTCTACCGCATTAAAACTGCACAACACTTCCCAGCACAGGCATAAAAATCTGCCTGAATGCTCACGCTAATATCTGGAGAAAAAGCGCGCCGTCTCGTGAAAATCATTCCACTTGCGCGCGAAACCCAAGCTGTCCGGTCTGGCCGGGCTTAACCTCGCCCAAGACCCAGCGGATATTGGTGTAATCAGGGGCTTCGGCCTTGGCTTTCTTACCAGACTTCTGCACAGCCAACTGTTCTGGCTTGCCGTAGGTCTTGCCGCCATCAACAGAGAAATTGATCTGGCCTTCAGCACCGCTGGCGGTGTTGGCCATATAACGAGTGCCATTGGGCAGGGGATTGTCCACATTCACGGCAGTAGCTTTTTCATCGCCGATATTTTTGTAGTTGAGCGTGTAAATAAGAACTTCGCCGGGAGCCGAGCTTTGTGCCGGCACCCGCTTGACCACTTTCTTCCCGCTCTCGGTCACAGTGACTTCTTTCTCCGCCACCATATTCATCTGCAATTCCGGCTTGGCGTAAACAGAGGCGCTGGCCAAAGGCAGGGCCAGCAAAGCAAAAGCAGCAAAATACGATGCGCGCATGGATCTTTTATCCCGAAACAGTTGTTGGGCTGGTCGGCGCGGCCTGAATGCCGGCGACACAAAGTCAAAGAGATGAAGAGCAAGGAGAGTGCCAGTCGGCCAGGGCAACAGAATCAGCGCGCTTTTTTCAGAGATGAACGGAGCGAAGCCCAGTAGTCCTGATGATGCGAAGCAGTTCACACACAAACTGTGATGGAGCAGAAAGTAGGAGCTCGGAGAGAACTGCCGGTCCATGTCGCTGACTGGCGTCAGAATGCGACAAAATTGTCAGTCGAAATGTGCGGGCAGTTGTCCACTGTCTTCGCTGCAGGCCTCGATGCCGGCTGCAAATACATGTGCCGATTCAAGTCCCGGCGGCACACCGTCCGACCAGACCGGCCAGTCCATGCGCCGGGCAAAATCTGCCATGCCGCCGAGAATATCGTGCGCACGATCGGCAGGCAGACGGCGTACATAATCACGCCCCAGAACCACGCCCTGCCAAGGACCGGTCGCAAAGGCATCGAGCACCGAACCGCCCTGCCCGTCCAGAAACAGCGAGAGCCTGACCCCGACCGCCGCCAGCTCCGGCACACGCCGACTCAAGAGACCGGCCTCGTCACGACGCCAGGGCAGGAAGAGATGAACCTGAGCGGGATTAACGCCATGACGATTGATCCAGGCGCGTAGCCGCTGCACGACAAAAGGATCCAGCAACTGCGGACTGGAAACCTCGAAGGCCAGACTGAGGCCGGCCGGCAGTGGCGATGGCAGCTCGGGACTGGCCACCGCCTGCCGAAACAGCCAGTCATTGAGCTCGCGACTCAAGCCGCACTCCTCGGCCAGCAGGCCAAGATCAGGCGTAGCCGGCGCACCCGGCCAGATCGCTCTTGGCTGCACAGCGACAATACGGCCGGCCTGATCCCGCCACAGGCGCCAGCCCACGCTGAGTTCGCCCTCGTTCAGAGCCTGGTGAAAGCTGGCCTCGCGTTCCAGGCGCTCGATGCTGAAACGGTTGAGCTCGGCCGAATCAAACTGGATGACATTGCGGCCCACCAGCTTGGCTCGCTCCAGCGCGCGCTCGGCACCCTTGAGCAACTGGCTGGCGTCGTCACCAGAGGCGGGATACAGGGCAATCCCTATGCTGACACTGCAAAACACCTCATGCCCGGCAAGCAGGAAGGGCAGCCGGAACTGTGCCTGCAGACGCTGGGCGATACGGCCGGCCACCCGGAAATCCGAGGCCTCCTCCACCAGAAAAGCAAATCGGCCACCGCCCATAGAGGCCAGCAGCCCAGACTCGCGCGAGCCGCGCAGACGGGTAGCCGCGGCGCGCAGCAGCTGATCGCCAAAGTCATAACCCAGGGTTTCATTCACATGGCGCAGATGGTCTATGTCCAGCAGCATCAGGGCCGGATGCTGGCCCTCGCGCAGCAGGGGTGCCATGGCATCTTCCAGATGCGGGCGCGTGGGCAGGCCGGTGAGCAAATCCACCCGGGCCAGTTCAGACAGGCTCTGTCGCGCACTGTCGTCAGCCTCCACCAGGCGGAAGGCCAGCAAACAAGAAAAGGCCTGGAAGGGCACCAGCGCCGCCTGCACCAGTTGCGCACCACCATCACCGCGCCACAGCGATAGCCGCTGCACTTCTACCGCCTGTTGGCGGGCGGCCTGAGCCAGTGGCAGCGCCGACCAGCCCGGCGCCAGATCCGTTACCGGCGCTTCCAGCAAGGCCTGCAGATTGAGCCGGCATAGTGCGAGCGGCGAGAGTTTGAGCCAGCGTGCCGCCTGCCGATTGGCATAGCGGATATGGCCATCGGCATCGAGCGCCAGCAAGCCTTCACGCAGAGTCTGCTTCCAGTCTGCTCCCGCCAGCTCTGCCTCTATACGACGGCGAGCATCGTCCAGCGCCAGACAGGCCGAGGCCACGGCGCACAGAGCCTCGGGTTCTACCGGCTTGGGCAGACGCTCAACCCCGTACAAGAGCTCGGCATAAAAACGCTGACTGCTGTCCCCCAGATTGTCGGTCAGCAACAACACCGGTAGCTGCAAGCCGCCCTGATCGCCCTGAAGACGATTGATGAGGGGATAGCTGTCTTCGGCCGGATGGCCGTCAAACACCAGCAGCGCAGGGGGATCCAGACGGTCCTGCCAGAGCAGAGACCAGAGCGCATCGGCATCGGCGAGAGGAATACACTCCCGCCCGAGGCCGGATAGCCAATGGCAGAGGCGCTCCCGGTTTTCCGGCAGGGAAGAGAGGACAAGAATGCTGGGCTGGGACATGGAAACAAAAGCCAAGGCAAAGTGACTGCAACGTCGGGCCGATGTCGAGTATAGGAGTCACATGCCGGCTAGGGGATGGCCACCCGTCTCCCGGAAACCACACCGGGCATGAAAGTGGCGGCAGGAAAAGCGATTGCGGCTACAGCAAAAGAAAACTGGAACGATCGTCAGTATTAAATACGAGCCGCTATGGGCGTTTCAGAAAAGCAGCAATGCGCAAATACAAAAGGGCGGATAAGTCCGCCCTTTTGTATATCTTGCCGCTTTACTTGCTGCCGGCTTACTTCAGCAATTTACGGCCATTATTGGCCGCAATGCGCATACGCAGCGCATTGAGCTTGATGAAGCCTTCGGCATCTTTCTGGTTGTAAGCGCCACCATCATCTTCAAAGGTGGAGATACGCGTATCGAAGAGCGAATCGCTTTCCGATTGACGACCCACCACGATGACATTGCCCTTGTAGAGCTTGAGACGCACCGTACCGTTCACATGCACCTGCGAATCATCGATCAGCTTCTGCAGCAGCAGACGCTCCGGGCTCCACCAGTAACCGTTGTAAATCAGGCTGGCATAGCGGGCCATCACATCATCTTTCAAATGCGCGACTTCGCGATCGAGCGTGATGGACTCAATGGCACGGTGGGCACGCAGAATGATGGTGCCGCCCGGGGTTTCGTAGCAGCCGCGCGACTTCATGCCGACGTAACGGTTTTCCACGAGATCGAGACGGCCGATGCCATTGGCACCGCCAATCGTGTTCAGCTCGGCGAGCACAGTGGCCGGTGATTTCTTCACGCCGTCGATAGCAACGATGTCGCCATTTGCAAAGGTGAGATCAATATAGGTAGCGACGTCCGGTGCCTTTTCCGGGCTCACGCTCCAGCGCCACATTTCTTCTTCGCATTCCGTCCACGGATCTTCCAGCACGCCACCTTCATAGGAGATATGCAGGAGATTAGCGTCCATGGAATAAGGCGACTTCTTGCCGGCCTTGGCGTAATCAATCGGAATCTGGCGCTCTTTCGCGTAATTCATCAGGGTTTCACGCGAGGTGAGATCCCATTCACGCCAGGGCGCAATCACCTTGATGCCGGGCTTGAGTGCATAAGCACCCAGCTCGAAACGCACCTGGTCATTACCCTTGCCGGTGGCGCCGTGGGAAATCGCATCAGCGCCCACTTCATTGGCAATCTCGATGAGACGCTTGGCAATCAGCGGACGCGCAATCGAGGTGCCGAGCAGATATTCACCTTCGTAAATCGTGTTGGCGCGGAACATGGGGAAGACGAAATCGCGCACGAATTCTTCGCGCAGATCTTCAATGAAGATGTCTTTGACACCCATGGCCTGAGCTTTGGCACGCGCCGGCTCCACTTCCTCGCCCTGGCCGATGTCGGCGGTAAAGGTGACAACTTCACACTGATAGTTGTCCTGCAGCCATTTGACGATGACCGAGGTATCGAGGCCGCCGGAATAGGCGAGCACGACTTTCTTGATGCCGGACATGGGGGATCTCGCGGAGTGGGCAAATAAGGATAAAAGCGGCGCGTATTCTAGGGCCTTACAGCACTGATTGCGACGGAAAATCCACCGGGGAGACAGCTCAAGCTCAAGGGGCTACAAGCTCGCAAACCAGAGCCATGCAAGGCAAAAACAGGCGAGAACGCGGCGCTTACAGAGAGGACATGAGTATTTTTCACCAGCCCTAACGCTGCAGGACCGCTGCGCATCCGCCCGAATCAGGCCGGCTGCCAATCTGCGCTGGCCACCTTGATGCAGTTACGCCCGGCTGCCTTGGCGGCATAAACCGCCTCGTCCGCCCGGGCAATCAACTGGGCACTGCGCAGGCCCAACTCGGGACTGATGGTGGCCACGCCCACACTGGCCGTGACATGGGGCGCCACATTGGAGGCCAGATGCGGAATCCCCAGCCCTTCCACGGCTTCACGCACTTGTGCCGCCACTTCCAGGGCGCCCGCCGCCGGCGTGCCCGGCAGCAGCAGCACAAACTCCTCACCACCATAGCGGGCCGCCAGATCACCGGGGCGACGCAGGGTATCGCGCAGGGCCTGCCCCACCTGAGACAGCACACGATCACCTTCAAGATGGCCGTGGTTATCGTTGAAGGGCTTGAAGTGATCTATGTCCACAAAGATCAGAGAGATCATCTGCTGCTCGCGGCGAGCCCGGTCCCACTCCAGTTGGAAGACCTCGTTGAAGTGCCGGCGATTAGCCAGGCCAGTGAGTACATCCTCACGTGAGATGCGAGACAGCTCGCGGCTCAGGCTGTCCAGCTTGCCCTTTTCCAGCTCCAGCAAACGGGCCTGCAGAAACATGCGACGGTCGCGCTGCTCGAGCAGATAGCAAATGAGCATGCCCACCACATTGGCCAGGATCACGTACTGGGCAAACAGGCCCCAATCCAGCCAGAGATCAAAAAACCAGATCACGGCCCAGCTCAGCACGGCGGCGGCGAAGGCAGCCACCACAGCCGGCATCAGGCGCATACCGCCTATGCCGTAGATCAGCGAAATGATGAAGATCACCACATAGCTGGAGTGCTGATTGAAATAGGGATCGGGAAAGGCCGAAGTGGCGATGGTGATGGAGGCAATAGCCAGTGTGGCAATGAGACAGAGACTGACCCAGTAATGACTGACCAGCAGGGGGATACGAGGCAGCAGCAAGAGCGCGGCAATGGCCCCCCCCTCCATTAGCACCACGGCCCACCAGACCTTGAGATTGCCGTCCAGAAACAGGGGATAGGACAGCAGCCTGACTTCAACATAGGTAGAAACGGCAACGGCCAGATAGAAAAGGACGATGGTCCACCAGCTGTGTAGAAGGATGTCCAAGGTGCGCTGCTGAAGCTGGGCGCGAAAATCGGTTTCCAGGCCACCGGAAAAGCGCAGACGGCTACGCCCATCCAGCAACAAGCCCTGGATTTCGCACAACTCTGTATCTATCGCTTCCTGCGTGACAGGCGTACTCACAAACGCAACCCCGGCCCAGTGCTGGAAAGCCAGACTGTATCCTTGCCATGAAAAACTGAAGCCGAGCCCGCCAGACGGGCGACTTCAGCAGACTGCTTGTTATTGAAGGCCGCGAATTTGCCAGCGCCCCCGGGCATCGACAATGTTGTTCCGACCAGTGGCGGCGGCATATTCACCCTGTATACGCCCTGTTTTCAGCGGTGCGCGCCCTGCCCGTATCCAGTAGCATCTACGCCCCCGCACCGGCAGCAGTTAAGGAGAGGCCATGTCCGCCACACTGACCATCACCCGCCCGGACGACTGGCATGTGCATCTGCGCGACGGCGCCGCCCTCGCCCACACCGTGCCTGCCATGGCGCGTTATTTCGGCCGCGCCATCGTCATGCCCAATCTCGTACCGCCTGCGCGCAGCACCGCTGAAGCCCAGGCCTATCGCGAACGCATTCTGGCAGCACGACCGGCGGGCTCGACCTTTGAGCCCTTGATGGTGCTCTACCTCACGGATAACACCAGCCCGGACGAAATCGTGCAGGCCAAGGCCTCGGGCTTTGTGCACGCCGTCAAGCTCTACCCTGCAGGCGCCACCACCAACTCCGACTCCGGTGTGACTTCGGTGGAGAAAGTACGCGCCGTGCTGGAAAAAATGGCCGAGATCGGGCTGCCACTGCTCATACATGGCGAAGTCACACATGGCGATGTGGATATTTTCGACCGCGAAAAAGTCTTTCTCGACACCATACTCGCGCCGCTGGTGCAAAGTATTCCGGGCCTACGCATTGTGCTGGAACATATCACCACGAATGATGCCGTCGAATTCGTGCAGGCAGCACCCCCCACTGTAGGGGCTACCATTACGGCCCATCATCTGCTCTTCAATCGCAATCACATGCTGGTAGGCGGCATACGTCCGCACTATTTCTGCCTGCCCATCCTGAAGCGCCGCACGCATCAGGAAGCCCTGCTCAAAGCAGCCACTTCAGGCTCGCCCAAATTTTTTCTGGGCACAGACTCTGCACCCCATGCCAAAGGCGCCAAGGAAAATGCCTGCGGCTGTGCCGGTTCTTACACCGCCCACGCGGCCATTGAGCTTTATGCCGAAGCCTTTGAAGAAGCCGGCGCCCTCGACAAGCTGGAAGGTTTTGCCAGCTTTCATGGCCCAGATTTCTACCGACTGCCGCGCCATAACGACAGCATCACACTGATAAAAGAAAGCTGGGCCGTGCCGGAAAGCTACGCCTTTGGTGACAACGTAGTGGTGCCCATCCGTGCGGGTGCCGATATTGCCTGGCGGGTGAGATGAGCCATTCCGTGCGACCTTTGAACGAACGTTTCCGCAGCTTTTTCCCGGTGGTGGTCGATGTTGAAACCGGAGGCTTCAATGCCGCCGGTGATGCCCTGCTGGAAATCGCCGCCGTCACCCTGCGTCAGGATGAAAACGGCCTCTTGCATCCAGATGACAGTTTTCACGCCCATATCGCCCCCTTCCCAGGCGCCAATATCGAAAAAGCAGCGCTGGAATTCACCGGCATTGATCCTTTTCATCCGCTGCGTCCCAGCGAGGAAGAAGGCGTGGCCCTGCGCCGTATTTTCGATGCGGTGAAAAAAGCGCAGAAAGCGGCCGGCTGCAAACGAAGCGTGCTGGTGGGCCATAACGCGCATTTTGATCTGGGCTTTCTCAATGCCGCGATTGCCCGCTGCAATCTCAAAAATGCCTCGCCCTTTCATCCCTTCTCGGTATTCGACACCGCAACCCTGGCCGGCCTCGCCTATGGCCAGACGGTGCTGGCCCGTGCCTGTGCCGCCGCCGGCATTCCCTTCGATAATCGCGAAGCACATTCGGCACTCTACGACACCAAGCGTACGGCTGAGCTGTACTGCGCCATCGTCAATAAATGGTGGGAAAAAATGGGCCCGCCGCCCCTGCTGGAAGGCGACGACGCTGAATAAGAAAACGCGGCTTAGGCCGCGTTTTCTTATTCAGCAAGAGATCAAGACCATTCCGGATCCGGAATGCTTTCAAAAGTTCGCCGCAAACCCGCCGACCATGCCTGTCGTATATCGTGAAAATAGGCATCGTCTTCTTCCACACGATATTTTTCGCTAAGCACCAGAGAATCTCTGCGATAGCGCATGAGATCGATGGGCAAACCCACCGAGACATTACTCTTGATGGTGGAATCAAAAGAAATAAGCACGCACTTGGAGGCCTCGCTGATTGGCGTCTCATAGCGAATGACTCTATCCAGAATCGGTTTGCCATATTTGCTTTCCCCAATCTGGAAATACGGCGTCTCACAACTGGCCTCAATGAAGTTGCCTTGTGGATAGATATTGAAGAGCCGCACGTCTTCACCCCGGATCTGGCCACCCAGCAAAAAAGACGAACCAAAATCCACACCGTCCTGACGCTGCATCTTGGGACTATCGCGATCCACCACTTCGCGCAGCGTGGCACCCACCAGACAGGCCACATCATACATAGAGCGCTGATTGAAAATATGTTCGCCCTCAGACTGTATGCGCTGGCGCAACAAGCTGATCGTGCTTTGCGTGGTGGCCAGATTGCCCGCTGATAACAGCGTAAGCACGGCCTGACCGGCGTGCTCAAAGACAGCCATCTTGCAGAAAGTGGCAATATGATCGACACCCGCATTGGTGCGGGAATCAGAGGCCATCACCAGTCCTTCGGCCAACTTCATGGCCACACAATACGTCATTTTATTTCCGTCACTGCTGTTGTTGTTGCTGTTGTTGCTCAATCATCTGGGCCAGCTGCTCGGGTGACATATCGCTCTGGCTGGGCATGACTTTAACTTCCGCCATCATCAACTCGCCCCCACCACCACGACGCACACCACGCACCGGGCAGGCATCCATATAGTCCATGCCTACCGCCAACTTGAGATGCATGGCATCGGCACGGCAGCGATTGGTGACATCAAAACTCCACCAGCGATCTTCCAGCCAGACTTCAACCCAAGCATGGGTGGCAACATGGTTATTACGCGAGCCCGGCGAATGCACATAGCCGCTGACATAGCGCGCCGGCACGCCGAGATAGCGGCTGCAGGCCAGAAAAATATGAGCATAGTCCTGACACACACCATGAGCGGCCGCAAAAGCATCTGCTGCTGTGCTGGCCACATGGGTCACGCCTTCCTCAAACACCATCCAGGCGTGCACGGCATGCGCCAGCGCCTCGATGCCATCAAGAGACAGCAGATCAGCACGGAAAGGTTCAGCAAACCGGATCATGTCCGGACTCATGGTGGTAAGCGGGGTGGCTCGCAGATAAGGACGAGGATCACCCCCGGTGAAACTCATGCGCTCACCCGCATCGGTTTCCACGATGCCGGTCGCCCGGATACGAATTTCCGAATGCGGCATATCCAGCGTCAGCACATGCAGGATATTGCCGAAGGCATCTTCAACCGTGGTGGCGGGGGTGGGTAATTCCAGTTTCCATTCCAGAATATGCTGACCTTCGCCCTCCGGCGGCGTCAGACGCAAATATTGGGTGCTGTGATTCACCGCCGCATCATAGCGATACACGGTTTCGTGGTTGATCGTGAGAATCATACGGACTCCAGGTATGCACGCTGAATGCGCGCCCCCAACTCGTAGGTATCGGCAAGAAAACGCTCAAGCCACTTCTGGAGTCCTTCCTCTAATACTTCCTCGATACGCGCATGGCGTAACCGTGCATGCAACTCAGCCGCAAGGCGCTGTGCCTCTTTACCGCTGTCGCCCTTGATGCTGTCCAGCGTGGGCATGATTTCATTGAAACAGGCATGCAGTGAGCGCGGCAGGTCGTCGCGCAGCAACAGCATTTCCGCCACTTTTACCGGCTCGATACTGTCGCGATAAATATCGCGATAGGCCTCGAACGCAGACAGTGAACGCAATAGCGATGCCCACTGGTAATAATCCGTTGCCCCGCTACTTTCCGATTCGGAAAAAACGGTGGGCGCCTTCACCAACAGAATGCGGGCTGTATTGTCAGCACGCTCCAGGAAAGTCCCGAGACGGGCAAAATGAAAGGCATCGTTACGACGCATGGTGCCGAAGGTGGCGCCACGAAAAAGATGTGAGCGCTCTTTCACCCAATCCAGAAAGCGCGACAGGCCCATACGCTTGAGTTTGTCGCGTGACATGCCCTGCACTTCCAGCCAGGTCGCGTTCAAGGTTTCCCACATTTCTGCCGTAATCTTGCCGCGCACCACATGGCCATTTTCACGCGCCTGGCGCAGACAGGAATAAATACTGGAGCTGTTATTGGGATTGAGCGTGAGAAAAAGCATGATTTCATCGGAGGTCGGATTGACCCCCGAGGTCATAAAAGCCTCGCGCATGCCGGTAATTTCCAGCGGCGCCATCAGCTGTTCGCGAGCCAGCCCGCCCGGCATCAGCGCCATCTGCGAGCTCACATCCAGCATGCGGGCGATATTTTCGGCGCGCTCCATCTGGCGCGACATCCAGTAAATGCATCCGGCGGTACGACTCAGCATCAGGCCTTCCCTCCATGAGCAGATACATCTTTGGCAGACACACCATTTTCCAGCACCCAGGTATCTTTGGTGCCGCCACCCTGCGAAGAGTTCACCACCAGCGAGCCATCTTTCAGGGCCACACGTGTAAGACCACCGGGCACCATGCGCACTTCACGTCCCGAGAGTACGAAGGGCCGCAAATCGATATGCCGTGGCGCAATCCCGGCATCCACAAACGTGGGGCAGGTGGAAAGCGCCAGCGTGGGCTGCGCAATGAACTCTGAAGGATTGGCAATAATGCGTTCGCGATACGCTGCAATTTCGGCCTTGCTCGCCGCCGGCCCCACCAACATGCCGTAACCGCCGGAGCCGTGAACTTCTTTCACCACCAAATCGGCAAGATTTGCCAAGACATGCTCGCACTCGGCCGGCTTTCGCAACTGCCAGGTCGGCACATTGTTGAGAATCGGCTCTTCCGTCAGGTAAAAGCGGATCATGTCCGGCACATAGGGATAAATGGATTTGTCATCAGCCACGCCAGTACCCACGGCATTGGTGATGGCAATACGGCCAGCGCGATAGACCGAGAGCAGACCGGGCACGCCGAGTACGGAATCGGCGCGGAAGGCCAACGGGTCCAGAAAAGCATCGTCGATGCGGCGATAAATCACATCAACGCGACGCGGACCGGAGGTCGTACGCAAATTCACGTAGCCATCTTTCACAAAAAGATCCGGCCCTTCCACCAACTCCACACCCATCTGCTGGGCGAGAAAGGCGTGCTCGAAATAAGCCGAGTTGTAACGCCCCGGCGTTAGCACCACCACAGTAGGATCATGCGTGCCGGCCGGTGCGGCTTCGCGCAAGGTTTCCAGCAATAGATCCGGATAATGCTCGACCGGCGCCACGGCGTGAGATGCAAATAGCTCAGGAAAAAGCCGCATCATCATCTTGCGGTTTTCCAGCATGTAGGAAACGCCACTGGGCGTGCGCAGATTATCTTCCAGCACGAAATAATCGCCCTTGTCATCGCGCACAAGATCGATGCCGGAAATATGGGAATAGACCTTATTGGGCAGGGTCAGCCCCTGCATGGCCACCTGATAATCCTGATTCGTCAGTATCTGCTCGGGCGGAATCACACCCGCCTTGAGAATGTGCTGTTCGTGATAAACATCATGCAGAAAAAGATTGAGAGCCAGCGCACGCTGCTTGAGACCGCGTGACACCATGTCCCACTCGGCGGCAGGAATGATGCGCGGAACAATATCGAAGGGAATCAGGCGCTCACTGCCTTCCTTGTCGCCATATACCGCAAAGGTGATCCCGACGCGGCGAAACAGCCAATCGGCTTCGGCGCGCTTTTGCGCCAGCTCTTCCTCAGGATGGCGATGCAGCCAATCCGCGAAGGCTTTGTAACCGGGCCGGATATATCCCGGCGCCGCAAACATCTCATCGTAGAAACGTGCTTTGGCACTCATGAAGTCGCGCTCTGAAACTTGAGGTCTGTCAGTTCATCCAGAACCACGCCGGAGAAAATGACAGCACTCTATCCTGTGCCCTGGATGAGCAAATGCAGGCTCCATGCCAGAGACGGTAGAGACGTAAGAATCAGGGTTTGCCACTACAGAGCGATGAAGGCGGCACAGTTGTGGTGCGGGCAATGCACGCCACTGCGAAGCTGCCTCAAAAGCAGGCGATATGAAAAAGTAAAACGGAAATGAAAAAGGCCCGGCAAGCCGGGCCTTTCAGACAACACCGCACAGGCTCAGGCCTGCGGTGCGGCCTCTTTGATGAGCGGGGCCAGCTCGCCCTTCTGCACCATGTCCATAACGATGTCGCAACCACCAATGAGCTCACCCTTGACCCAGAGCTGGGGGAAGGTCGGCCAGTTGGCAATGCGTGGCAGGGTGGAGCGGATTTCCGGGTTTTCCAGAATATTCACATAGGCAAAAGGCACGCCTACCTGCATCAGGGCCTCAACCGTGCGGGCCGAGAAACCACACTGCGGGAACTGGGGAGTACCCTTCATGTAAAGAAGGACGGGGCTTTCAGCGATCTGCTGCTTGATGAGGGCTTCGATATCCATGGGGGGACTGCACCTGGGATGTGGCGGACTAAGGATGGGGCAAATTCTAGCGTTTTACTCGGGTATTGGCGACGGGTCCGGGCCAAGCCTTCATCCCGGGCTCGCCGAAGGGCGGCGACCACGAACTCAGCGCATCGGCACACCGCCCTTGCAGGGTGCCAGCCGAGGTCGATAGCCGCTGTTTCGCGCCTGAAGCGCCGTCTGCCTCTAAGCGGACAGCGCCCGCTTACTGCCCGGGCACAAATTGCCGCCAGTAGCCATTAACCGCTACCATCGGTGCCTGGCCGCCCAGCGGCCTTTTCTATTTTGTCTTGTCCTGATGTATCAGTGAGTTACCCCTATGACCAGCGCACTTATGCCGACCTATGCCCGGCAGCCTGTCGGCTTTTCCCGTGGTGAAGGCGTCTGGCTCTTCGACACCGAAGGCCGTCGCTACCTCGACACTACCGCCGGCATCGCCGTCTGCGGTCTCGGCCACGCCAACCCGGTGGTGGCTGAAGCCATCGCCGAGCAGGCCCGTACGCTGGTCCATACCTCCAATCTTTACGAGATTCCCCTGCAGGAAGAGCTGGGCGCCGCCCTGCGTGATGTCTCCGGCATGGAGCTCTGCTTTTTCGGTAATTCCGGCGCCGAAGCCAACGAAGCCGCCATCAAGCTGGCTCGTCTGTTTGGCCACAGGCGCAAGCATATTGCCGAGCCCGCCATCATCGTGATGGAGAACTCTTTCCACGGCCGCACTCTGGCCACGCTTTCTGCCACCGGTAACAAGAAAGTGCAGGACGGTTTCGGCCCGCTGGTGCAAGGCTTTGTACGCGTGCCGCATGACGACATCGCCGCCATTGAAAAAGTCGCTGCCGAAAATCCGAATATCGTCGCCATTCTGGTTGAGCCTATCCAGGGTGAAAGCGGCGTGCGCATGCCCAAAGATGGCTTCGGCTATCTCGAATCCCTGCGTGCCATTTGCGACAAAAACGACTGGCTGCTGATGCTGGATGAAATCCAGACCGGCAATGGCCGTACCGGCAAATACTTCGCCTACCAGCACACGAAAATCCTGCCGGATGTCGTGAGCACGGCCAAAGGCTTGGGCAATGGCTTTCCTATTGGCGCTTGTCTGGTGCGTGGCAAAGCGCGCGATCTTTTCGGCCCGGGCAATCACGGCACCACTTACGGCGGCACACCGCTGGGCTGCCGTGCGGCGCTCACCACCATACGCGAACTGCAGAAAGGCCCGATTGCCAACGCCGCTGTCATGGGCGAGCGCATCATGACGGGCTTCCGTAAGAGCCTCGGCGATCTTGGCATTACCGTAGAAGGGGCTGGCCTCATGATAGGCGTGGTCCTGCCCAAGAATTGCACCGAGCTGGTGGCGCGTGCCCGCGATGAAGGCGTGCTGCTGATCGTGAGTGCAGAAAATCGCATACGCCTGCTGCCGCCGCTCATCATTACGGCGGAAGAAGCTGACATCATCGTGGAGAAAGTTTCTGCGCTGGTACGCGCCTTCCTGACTGAAGCGGTGCCGGCATGAGCGCACGCCATTTTCTCACCCTGCTGGATTTCTCCCGCGACGAGCTGCAGGGCGTGCTTGATCGCGCCATCGTGCTGAAAAAGATGCACTACGAGGGCGTTATCTACGAGCCCTTGAAGAACAAGGTGCTGGGGATGATTTTTGAAAAATCCTCCACTCGCACCCGTGTGTCTTTTGAAGCCGGCATGGCGCAGTTCGGTGGCTCGGCCATCTTCCTGTCTTCGCGTGATACCCAGCTGGGCCGCGGCGAGCCCGTGGAAGATGCGGCCCGCGTGATTTCACGCATGGTGGATGTGGTGATGATCCGTACCTTCGGTCACGACATCATCCAGCGTTTTGCCGACTACTCACGCGTACCGGTGATCAATGCGCTGACCGATCAGCACCACCCTTGCCAGTTGCTGGCCGATCTGCAGACCTTTGTCGAGCATCGCGGCGCACTGGCCGGAAAAACCTTTGCCTGGATAGGCGACGGCAACAATATGTGCAACAGCTATATCCATGCTGCGCATATTTTTGATTTCCAGCTCAAGATCGCCTGCCCCTACGGCTTTGAGCCCGACCCCGAGCTGCTGGAAAAATACGCACGCAATGTGGAGCTGGTGAAAACCGCGGAAGATGCGGCCAAAGGTGCGCACTCCATTGCCACCGATGTCTGGACCTCCATGGGTCAGGAATCAGAACAGAGCATACGCAAGCGCCGTTTCTCCATGTACCAGATCAATCCTCGCCTGATGGATATGGCGGCACCGGATGTGCTCTTCATGCACTGCCTGCCCGCGCATCGCGGCGAGGAAATCTCGGAAGATATGCTGGACGACCAGCGCTCCGTGGTCTGGGACGAAGCCGAAAATCGCCTGCATGCACAGAAAGCGTTGCTGGAATTTCTGGTGATAGGCCCGAATGGCGTTAAGCGCTGATTTTCCCCTGCCGCCACAATGTCATTCCCGCGAAAGCGGGAATCTCTCTGATGAGAAGCGAGCCGCGCACCACGAGATTCCCGCTTTCGCGGGAATGACGTGTAACCACGACCAGTAAAGGCAAGCCTTTACTCCCTCTATGCCGAAGTCGCCACGCGCCGCACTGCATCCAGCCAGCCACGGTACAAGGCCTCGCGACGCTCCTCCGGCATACAGGGCGTGAACTTGCGTTCGCAATGCCAGAGCTCGGCAATTTCTTCCAGAGAGGAAAATAATCCTGCTTGCAGCCCGGCCAAGTACACCGCGCCCAGTGCCGTGGTTTCTGTCACGGTAGGCCTGTCCACCGCCACGCCAATGATGTCGGAAAGGCGCTGCGACACCCAGTTATTCACCACCATGCCACCATCAATGCGCAGCGTATTCACTTCACTGGCACCATCACGCTTCATGGCTTCCATAAGATCACGTGTCTGAAAACATACAGACTGCAAACCTGCCGTGACGATTTCACTGATACCGGTATCACGCGTGAGCCCCATGATGGCCCCACGCGCATGCGGGTCCCAATACGGCGCACCCAGCCCGGTAAATGCCGGCACCAGATAAACACCGCGAGCATCGTCGGTACGTTCAGCAATGGCCTCAGTTTCTGAAGCATTCCCGATAAGCTTGAGACCATCACGCAGCCATTGAATAGTCGCACCCGCCACAAAAATACTGCCCTCAATGGCGTAAGTTGTTTTTCCGTTCAGACGATATGCCACGGTGGAAAGCAGACGATTTTGCGAACGCACAATGGTGCTGCCGGTATTCATCACCATAAAGCAGCCCGTGCCGTAGGTGCTTTTCACCATACCGGGCGCAAAACAGGCCTGCCCTATCAGGGCCGCCTGCTGATCGCCCGCCATACCACCAATCATGATGGGCGCGCCGAGAAAATCAGCCGTGGTGCGGCCAAAATTAGCGCTGGAGTCCTTCACCTCAGGCAATACTGCTGCCGGAATATCCAACATGGCCAGCAGCTGTTCATCCCATGCCTGCGTCTGGATATTAAAGAGCAGGGTACGTGAGGCATTACTGGCATCAGTGGCGTGGGATTTTCCGCCCGTGAGCTTCCACAAGAGCCAGGTATCTATGGTGCCAAAAGCGAGCTCGCCCTTTTCAGCGCGCGCGCGCGCACCTTCGACATTATCCAGAAGCCAAGCCAGCTTGGTGCCGGAAAAATACGGGTCCAGCAAAAGACCGGTTTTTTCCTGCACCGCCGCCTCATGCCCCTGCTGTTTCAGCTTTTCGCAAAAAGCGGCCGTGCGTCGATCCTGCCAAACAATGGCGTGGTGTATCGGCGTGCCCGTTGCACGATCCCAGAGCACCGTGGTTTCGCGCTGATTGGTAATGCCTATGGCAGCAAGATCGGAGGCCTTGAGACCGGCCTTGCGCATGGCCTCGCGACAAACGCTTTCCACTGTCCACCAGATTTCCAAAGCATCGTGCTCTACCCAGCCATCGGCAGGGAAATGCTGCCGGAATTCCAGCTGGTGCGTAGCTAGCGGTTTACCAGTGGCATCAAACACGATGGCGCGAGTACTAGTCGTGCCCTGATCGATGGCAAGGAGATGAGTGGCGCTCATGGCAGTCCCTTGGATTTTCTGTTGTTGTGCAGGCGGCGAATGCTGAGTCTGCCTGTAGCAGGCACCAAGGACAATTGCGGCCAGCCTTAGCGCCAATACGGCCTATAAAACCATTCTGTAGGAGGGGCTTTAGCCGCGATAACGCGCTGATCAAAAGAGAAAATCGCGGCTAAAGCCCCTCCTACAAAACCAGCGCCTTCTGTGCCGGAGCCACGCGCAATTTCAGCTTCAGTCTGCCAGCGAGGCCTGGGGATGCATGCGAAAAATCTGTGTCGCCAGAACCGCCAGCACCAGACCAAGGATATCGGCCAGCACATCGGCAAAGGCCGCATCACGGCCCGTGAAATGTTGCACAAGCTCGATAAGAACGCCCAAGACCAGCAAGGCGGCGATGGCCCAGACAACGCGAAAACGTGGCCACGCAAGACGTAGCAGCACACCCAAAGCAAAGAAGGCCAGTACATGATTGGCCTTGTCGTAATCCATACCCTTTACCAGCGGCGCCGGATCCAGGGAAAGATAAAGAACAGCACAGAGGCAGATCAGAAATGCGGCGCGTAGCGGCCAGCGCAGTTTTTCAAAAAAATGTTCAAACATAGCCTTGGGGATTCTCCGATTGCCAACGCCAGGCATCACGGCACATGGCCTCGACACCGCGCACGGCTTTCCAGCCGAGCAATTTCTCCGCTAGCACCGGATCGGCATAGCAGCTCGCCGCATCACCGGGGCGCCGAGCCACGATTTCATAGGGAATTTTCCGGCCTGAAGCGG
Organism: Moraxellaceae bacterium; assembly: GCA_050739955.1. Taxonomy (GTDB): domain Bacteria; phylum Pseudomonadota; class Gammaproteobacteria; order Pseudomonadales; family Moraxellaceae; genus UBA2031. The sequence goes on along the minus strand of JBOICI010000027.1, from coordinate 47,923 downwards.
CTTCAAAGGCCTTGATCATGTCGACGACGGAATAACCTTGGCCCGTACCGAGATTGATGGCCGTAGCACCCGCCGGATTTTCCCGCGACAACCAGTCCAGCGCCTTTACATGGCCCTGAGCCAGATCCACCACATGGATGTAATCACGCACACCCGTGCCATCCGGCGTTGGATAATCACCACCGAAAACGCGCAACTGCGGCAAACGCCCCACCGCCACCTGTGAAATGAAGGGCATGAGATTATTGGGAATACCGTTGGGATCTTCACCAATACGCCCGCTTTCATGTGCGCCCACCGGATTGAAATAGCGCAGCAAGACCATTTGCCACTCCGGCTCCGCAGCCGCCAGATCGCGCAGCATGTCTTCGATCATGAGCTTGGTACGGCCATAAGGATTGATGGCCGACAGTGCAGAAGACTCATCCAGCGGCACCGAGTCCGGAATGCCATAAACCGTGGCGGACGAACTGAATACCAGCCGCCGGCATCCTGCTGCCTTCATGACCTCGATCAGGACAAGCGTGCTACCAAGATTGTTGTCGTAATAAAGCCAGGGCTTGGCAACAGACTCGCCCACGGCCTTGAGGCCGGCAAAATGAATGACCGCATCCGGCTTTTCATCAGCAAACACTTTGGCCAAGGCTAGGCGGTCGCGAACATCCAGATTGTGTACAGGGAAATCCTGTCCGGTAATTTCCCGTACCCGGCGCAGGCCCTCAGGCTTGCTATTACTGAAATTATCGACCACCACCGGCATATGGCCGGCCTGCAAAAGCTCTATGCAAGTATGTGAACCGATATAACCCGCACCACCGGTGACCAGAACTTTCATCCGGAATACTCCAAGGGGCCACTGCGGCCACGAAACTTTTCCTGCCCATTCGCGTGCGCAAACGAGGTTTGCACACCCTACAACGCACTAGTTTTTTAGATCGGACTTCAATCCGACAGCAACCGCCGCGTCCGGGAGCGTTGTCGGGTTAAAACCCGACCTACAAAAAAATGCCCACGCCAACCTGCATGTAGGTCGGACTTCAGTCCGACAGCAGTCTCAGCATCCTGAACCACGGTCGGGTTAAAACCAGACCTACAAAAAAGCGCTCAACGCGCAACTCGCAACGTCAAAAAAAAACGGGGTCAGATGCTCTCCCCACGACCGATACCGAAATAACGGAAGCCGGAAGCCTGCATTTGCTCAGGCTCATAGAGATTGCGCCCATCAAAGATGACTGGCCGCTGCATTTTTGTCGCAAGTTCGTTGAAATCAGGACTCCAGAATTCATCCCAGGCGGTCACCAGCACAATGGCATCAGCGCCTTGCGCTGCAGCCACGGCTGATTCCGCCACAGAGAGCAAATCCTGCTGGGGATAGACTTTCTGCAGGGCTTCCAGTGCCAGGGGATCATAGACACAGGTACGGCACCCCTGGGCCCAGAGTGCCTGCAGCAAGGGATGCACCACGGAGTTGCTGACACTGGAAGTGCCGGGCTTGAAGGCTGCCCCCCAGATCGCCACTTTCTTGCCGGCAAGATCGCCACGGAAAAAGCGCCACAGTTTGCGAAACAGGATTTCTTTCTGTGATTCATTAATGGCCAGTACGGTCTCGATCAGACCTTCCGTGTCCAGCTCTTCCTTGATGGTGCGTGCAAAACTGAGCAAATCACCCGAAAAACTGGGTCCGCCAAAACCGCAGCCTGCCTGCAGATAATCACCGCCAACACGCGAATCAGCGGCCATACCCTGACGCACGAGCTCTATGTCCACGCCGATTTTTTCCGAGAGCGCCGCCATCTCGTTCATAAAGCTCACGCGCGTGGCCAGCATGGCATTAATGCCGAACTTGATGAGCTCGGCCGCCGCTACCGGCACTACCATGACCTCATGTGCCTGACGCATAAAGGGACGCATGAAATCCTTCACACAATCGATTACAGCCTTGTCTTCAGAGCCCAGCAGAAAAAGTTGCGGCCGCTCGAAGTCAGCCAATGCCGTACCTTCACGAATAAAGAGGGGCAAGGCCGCGAGATAGGCACGCTCATCACGGCCCTCACCATCGAGAATGTCATCCATATCTCGCTGAATGCGCTGCAAGGTTCCCACCGGCAATGGCGTCAGCACGAGGATGATGGTGTCACCTTTCATGGACGCGAGAATGGGTTGAATGGCGGAGCGCAAGGAGGATTCGGTGTAGTTATCTGCCAACAGATGCACACCGCCCAAACCTCGACATGCCATGTCAATCTTCAAGCGCCCTGCCTTTTTCTGCTCCTCCAATAACTCAGGTAACAACCACTCACGGCCAGCATCAAAGTTATTGTTGTTACTTTCGCGCGGATGCACGCAGAGCGTGACGAGATTGCCTTTTTCCGCCAGCTTGGCAGCCGTCACCCAAGCAAAGTGCGTATTACCGTAAACACTGAGTTTCATGCTTCGCCCCTGCCCGTCGCACGTATGCGCTGCAACAGTGCGTCTGTAGAGGCATCGAAACTGGCCGGCTCATCAGCACGTAAAGCCAGCAGGGTGGTGTCGGCAATCTTTTTGCCCAGCTCCACACCCCACTGATCAAATGGATTGATATCCCAGATCACCGACATCACAAAAACCTTGTGTTCATACAAAGCCACCAGAGCTCCCAAGGTGTAGGGATTGAGCTCATCCAGCAATAATGTGGTGGAGGGCTGATTGCCGCGGTAGCGCCTGAACTCGGGTGCCTCGTGCCCATTTTCCACACTGGCATCACCCAGCATCAATACACGCGATTGCGCCAGACAGTTGGCCAGCGCCAGCTGGTGCTGCAGCTGCAAACCAGTGTTGAGCTCGTGATCGCCATAGCGGCTCACCGGTGCGATGAAATCACTGGATACTGCCTGCGTGCCCTGATGCAGCAATTGATAAAAAGCATGCTGGGCATTCGGGCCGACATCCCCCCAGAGCACCGGACAGGTGGAGTAGTCCAGTGGCAGACCACCACGCGTCACCGACTTGCCATTGCTCTCCATTTCCAGCTGCGTGAGATAAGCCGGAAAGAATTTCAAGCGCCCGTCATAGGGCAGTACGGCGTGCGCGCGAATATCGAGAAAGGTCGCATTCCAGACCGCAATCAAACCCAGCAGCACAGGAAGATTGTCCGCCAGCGCAGTTTCGCGAAAGTGCCGGTCCATGAAATGCGCGCCGTCCAGCATCTGGCGGAAACCCGCCATACCGAGCTTGAGGGCGATAGGCAGACCAATGCCCGACCACAGTGAGAAGCGTCCGCCCACCCACTCCCAGAACTCCACCTGATTGGCAGAGGGAATGCCCCAGGCCGTCATACGTTCAGGACTCGCGGATACGCCAATAAAATGATGGCGGCGTATCAGATCTTCCTCATCATTTTCATCGCACATCCACTGCAATGCTGTGCGTGCATTGGAAAGCGTATCCACAGTAGTGAAGGATTTGGAGGAAATGATGAAGAGCGTGGTTTCGGGCTTGAGCGAACCCAACAGGTCTGCGATCTGCGTACCATCAATGGAGCTCACGAAATGCAACTTGAGCTCAGCTGCCGCCGCCGGTGCAAATTCCCCGAGGGCACTGCACGCCATAAAAGGCCCGAGGTCCGATCCACCCACGCCGATATTCACTACATCGCGTATGGGCTTGCCCGTCCAGCCGCGCCACTGTCGCGAATGAATACGGCTGACCATGCTTTCCATGCGCTGCAGACTGGCTTGTACACCGGGCACCACATCCTGCCCGTCTACCAGAACTTTCTCATCAGGGCTCGCACGCAATGCGGTATGCAAGGCCGGACGATTTTCCGTGTTATTCACGGCGGCACCGTCCATCAAATCCTGCACCGCCTGCTCCAGACCGCAGGCCTGTGCCAGCGCCAACAAACCCTGCAGGTCCTCCTCGGCAAGTCGCTGCTTGCTGAAGTCCATGAATAGCGGACCAGCCGTACGGGAAAAATCCGGAACACGTGAGGGCTGATCCCACATATCACGCAGATGCCGGGATCGGGCAACCGCAGCCAAAACCTGCAACTGCTGCCATTCGGGGAGCTTAGAACGTCGTGACATCAGAAATCCTTGCCTGTTGGTCTGCTACCAGCCGGCAGCAGACCAAGAATCACCAACATTGACGGCCCTCGCAGGGCCAAAATGTGACCATCAATGTCACATCAGAGAGATCAAAACTGCTCTTTGAGCCAAGCCTGCAATGGGCCCGCCAACTCAGCGTCTTTGAAGGCATAGGCCATATTGGCCTGAAGATGCCCAAGCTTGCTGCCGCAGTCATAACGGATGCCACGGAAACGATGTGGACGAAACTCCTCTGTCTCAAGCAGAGCGGCAATTCCATCCGTCAGCTGGATTTCACCACCAGCTCCTGGCTGCACTCGCTCCAGCGCCGCAAAAATCTGGCTCGGCAGGATATAACGCCCAACGACTGCCAAAGTGCTGGGGGCCACCTCTGGCTTGGGCTTTTCCACCAAGCCAGAAATACGCTCACCCGCAAGGGAAACCACGCCATAACTGGCGGTCTGGCTGCGTGGCACGTCCTGCACGGCCAAGGAGTAGGCACCCGTCTTTTCATGCAAGGCTGCCATATCGGCCAAGCACCCTGCTTCCGGGCCATCAATCAAGTCATCCGGCAACACCACCGCAAACGGACGGTCGCCCACTACATGCCGGGCACAGAGCACCGCATGCCCCAGCCCCAAGGCCTGGGCTTGGCGCACCACGGAAACCGACATGCCCTCAGGCAGCACAGCCCTCACCTGAGCCAGCAAAGCATCCTTGCCGCGAGCGGCCAGCATGCCCTCCAGCTCCCAAGAGCGATCAAAATGATCCTCGATGGCACGCTTGCTGCTACTGGTGACCAGCACGATCTCGCGTATGCCAGCCCGATAAGCCTCTTCTACCGCCAGCTGTATCAGTGGCACATCCACAATGGGCAACATTTCCTTGGGGATAACCTTGGTAGCAGGAAGAAAACGGCTACCGAGACCGGCAACAGGAAAGACGACAACATCAATGGCCACTGCAAACTCCTTGATAACCATGGCGGCAAGCGGGCGATTGTACTGAGGCGGGGGGGGATTTGTCCTGAATCTCTGCAGCAGGCCTAGAGCCGAAAATAGGGCTGCCGCCTGAAAGGCCGGCCCACTATACTCGCCACCCGGCCCAACGACGCGACCGGCTTGGAGTAGTAGCGACACAATGGAGCGGAATCCGTAAATGCCCAACAGCAGAGGAATACTCAGCAGCCACCAGACAACTGTCGACTTCTTCAGTCGTCTGCTGGACATGTCCGTGCTCAGCGGCTGCCTGTTGCTGGCTTACGATCTTCTGCACTACGAGTGGACAGACCTTACCTCGCTACATTTGCTACTGGGCTTTCTTTATTTCCAGCTTTTTGCCGCACTCACTGGCCTTTATAACTCCCAGCGCAGCCATACCCTGCTTCAACAATATGGCCAGGTAACGCTGACTCTAATCGGCACCTTTACATTGCTGGCTTTGACTGCGTATATCAGCCACCGCTTTATGCCCGTTGCTGGACGCAAGCGCATGTTGCTGTGGTTTTTCAGCAGCGCCACCGCGCTTTGCATCACACGATTCCTGTACCGCAAGATTCTCGGTTGGTTACGCCAGCATGGCGTCAATACCCGTTGTGCTGCAATTGTAGGTACCGGCCCTCTAGGACTGGCATTGGCCGAAAAGTTCGCGCGCAATCCTTGGATGGGCATACGTATCGGTGGATTTTACGACGAGAACCCCAATGTGGAGGCTGACGGAATTGTGGTTCGCGGCAATCTGGATATTTTGCTGAGAGATGCCACTGCTGGCATTTACGAAAGTATCTACATCGCCCTGCCCCTGACCTCGCAAGAGCATATACGCCATTTGACAGACCAAATGAGCGACACCACTGCCTCGGTCTATTTCGTTCCTGATGTTTTCACTTTTGACCTGATGAACGCCCGGCATACCAGCGTCGATGGCATTCCCGTCATCAGCATCTACGACACACCGTTCAGCGTGGCAGACAATATTATCAAACGTGGCTTCGATATTTTCGGAGGCCTTGGCATCCTCGCACTGATTACTCCATTAATGCTGGCCGTAGCCATCGCGGTAAAGTCCACATCAAAAGGCCCCGTCATTTTCAAACAAAAGCGATATGGTCTGGATGGAAAGCCGATTGAGGTTTTCAAATTCCGCACCATGACGGTGATGGAAGATGGAGCAGAAATAAAACAGGCCACTCAGAATGACAGCCGCCTCACCACTATTGGAGGCCTGCTACGCCGCACCTCTCTGGATGAGCTGCCACAATTCCTCAATGTGCTGCAAGGTAGCATGTCCATTGTCGGCCCCCGACCACATGCCGTTGCCCATAATGAGCAATACCGCAAGGTCATCAAAGGTTACATGCTGCGCCACAAGGTTAAGCCCGGCATTACCGGCTGGGCACAAATCAATGGCTGGAGAGGTGAGACAGAAACATTAGAAAAGATGCAAAAACGTGTGGAGTTCGACCTGCACTACATTCGCAACTGGAGTATCTGGCTGGATGTGAAGATTGTTTTCCTGACCGTATTCAAAGGCTTTATCAGCAAGAATGCCTACTGATCCTGGCTCCCAACCCAGAAAATATCACTCATAATCTGAGGAAAAGACATCAGGGCAGATCAGCCTTACCATAGTTTGGTGGCAAGAACTCCACTTTGTCCCAGGGAAACCCCCTCATGGTGTCCGGAAAGTCCGCTGACATGGAGTCATATACATTGACTCCCTCCACCACATCATATGAAAGAATGTTCTGGGCCCTGATCGATACGGCTGCCGCCTTGTCCCAGACTACAAAACCATATTGCTGTGCCGCCTTGGCAATGACCTTACCGATATGCCCCATAGGCAGCTCATCAACATTGACACTGGGGGACAGCCTGAATCTTGCGCCCTCGGGAATCTGTGCCTCCATGTTCGCAGGCATGCCTCCATCCGAGCGTTGGGCGGGCCAATAAAAAACATCCCGACTGGCCACCCGCTTCACCGCAATCCCAATAACATGCCGGATTTCACCACGAAGCAGCTCCTCAGCTGTAATCTGCCCACCGAGAAAAGGCAGGCCGGTCGCAGTCGCTCCCCCAGCTCCGTCAAAATAGCCATTATTCTTCGAGGCATCTGAAATCCTGCCACCCCAACAAGCACTCCACTTTCCATCGATACGCCTAGCCCTCCAGAACTCCCATACAGTATCGGAGTTCCTCTCGTATATGGTCATTTCAGCATCAGAGCCAGCGGATGGCCTGGCATCGGCAGGAATAGGGACACTCTGCCAGTGCTCCGCCAAACGTTTGCTGGGAAATCCTGACTTCTTGTTCTGACAGTTCCACTGCGACACCGTTACTCGGGAAGTACTTACAGCCGCAAAATAAACCGGACTGGAGTACGCCTTGTAATTGATATTCACCCGCCCCCTGCCGGTATTAATCTGAGACAGCAGCTCCTTGACCAGCCGGGCACTTTGCGGATGTTGCGGCGCAGCCTCGGGAATTCGCCCATACCAGAATGAATCCGGGGAAAAGATACGGTCCGTCAGCAAATATGACTCTGCGCCCGCTGAGCCACACAACACCGACGCAATAACCAGTAACAGGCACCTGCAAGAAAAATTACCGGGCATAAACCCCACTTCCATCATGCTGTGATCGGCCCTGACACTCATACCTAGAATATCGCGAGAGAACAGGCATATGCGCCATCTCTTAGCGTCTGGGCTTCCGGAGCTCGGCAACAATAATCAAAAAGATCCGGGGCCCGTCAATCAGATAACGGCGGGCCAGCCGGCGTGGTGACTGCATCAGCCTGAACAACCACTCCAGGGACATACGCTGCACGATACGAGGAGCCCTCACCTCGTCTCCGCTCAAAAAAAGCAGGGATGCGCCCACACAAAGGAACACGCCTGTGGCGCCTGAATCAATGGCTTGCCGTGCCAGAACCTCCTGGCGCGGCGATCCCACCGACATAAAAAACAGTCGCTCTGGATGGGCCTTGAGAAAATCTATGCATCTATCGACCTCCTCACGGGAATCCATAAAACCCATGGGAGGGTTGTAGTGAGCCACATTATCCAGTGCATACAATTGCCTGATACGCGCAACCGATTCCTCACTGCACCCAAGGATTGCAATAGGAAACTCCGATGACCTGACCCTTTCAAGGATGGCTGCCGTAAGATCGCTACCAGGAATAGCACGGCCAATTCCCAAACCCGTCAACCTGAACAATAAAGCCAGCACGCGACTATCATTGACGCTGACATCCGCAGACTGATAGACACGGCAGAAATCTGCATCATTCTGGCAGCGAACGACGTGATCCACATTGGGCGTCACAAGAAGCAGGGTCCTAGCTAGGTCACCAATCAAATTATCAACAAGCGCGTGCATTTCCCACTGATCGAATCGCACACCCGCCCGGCTCATACTGGAAATCATGCCAGCCCCCCTTACACCCAACATCAACGCATCATCCACATCTGAGCACGCGTCACATCCATTCCTGAAAGGACAACTTCATCCATGGCCTGCCTCAGGACATAGCCCTATAAACATCAATCAGACGCCCTATAACGGACGACTGATCAAGACCGAGCGCAAGGACACGCCGACGTCGCTCACCAGGAGAAGCATTGGCCTCATTGATGGCAGCTTTCATAAGCGCGGCAACTTGATCCAGAGAGGCCGTCCGATCAAAGACAGCACACCCCGGCGTACCATCCACGACATCCCGGACATCGCCGACATCAGTGCTGACTACAGGCAGATCGCACAGCAATGCCTCTTTGACAACCTGAGGAGATCCTTCACTGATAGATGTCATGAGCAATATGCTTGCTCTCGAGAAAAGTTCCGCCACCTCCTCACGATTCAGCCCATCGACAAAAACGACAGACATCTCACCATATCTAGCAAAGAACTCTGTGCATATCTTGCGAAACAATGGGAAGTTTTTGACGGCTCTATCGGGGGAGCTCGGAAAAATAACGACATCTTGCCTGCCGTCATAAACTCCGTTGAAAAGCGTCTCGTCCACACCACAGGGCATACGCCATATCTTGCAGCGTACATGCTTGAGCTCATCGCGCATCTGCTCATTCAGGATGATGATTCCACCAACCCGCCTGACGATCAGCCTGGTCAACATCACCTGAATATGCTTCCCCTGATCCGGGAGGATATCCCCTCCATGCAGGGTCAGAATCACCTTCCGCCACCGGATAAAAGGATTAAGCAGGGTAAAAAGCCCAGACAAACCATAATGCACGTGAATCACGTCATAACTGGAAAACAGCAGTTTCCAGTACAAATGGATAGCAGACGTGAAATACCGCCACATTCCTCTGAAGCCGTCGATAATATAGACATCGCAATCGATTCCCGCTGCCCGCAGGGCATCCACCTGCTCAGTCACAAACACCCCGGCATAGGGCATTTTCTTGTTCCTGCTAAAGAACATATTGGTAACAACAAGAATCTTCATGACTGATATCCCTGCCTGAGCCATTGCCGATCAGCCCCCTTACCACCAACAAGAGCGATAACAGTCAGTGCAAATGACATCAAATAAAAGGAATAAATATTGTTTTCCGTGAGCAAGCGCACGACCAATACCCAGAAGATAATCCGGAATTCCGGACCGGCAGCTAGGAGCATGGCATGCAAGCGCTTAAGCAGAAGGAAAAACAAGGCCAGACCAATAATACCGAAGTCGACCAAAACCAGAATGAAGTCATTATGTGGCATATATCCGTTATAAATGGTGGAAAAGCTGCCAACCCCACCACCCCAAAAAAGCGCCCATAAGCTTCGGCTACCCAGTTCCACGAAATAATAGCTGTAGGCATAGAAGCGCCAAGTCAATGAGCTTTGGTATGCCTCATCAAAAGCTGACAGCGTCAGTCCAAGCTTTGCACTTCGGTATATTTCCGGAAGTTCGCCGTTAAGCACCAACTGGATGGGCCCAAACAGCTTCACGTGAAGATCGTAGGCCTGAGATTCGGTAAAGAAGTAGGAGGCCACGCCCCCACCCACCACGGCCAGAATCAGGAAACCCACGCTGCGAACACTGAGACGCCCCACATTCAGAGAGCTCAAAAGAACACAGGCAAGGGCACCTGTCGATGTGCTCAGGAAGGTGCAGACAACCACCCCCCCCTTGTACAAGAGACCAGCCCCGCGCGTGGACGCTATAACGGGCAACAATATGCAAGCAGCCACGAGATAGCTACCCAGCAAATTGACGTGCTCGAATACGTAAAACTCACGATCGGCAACATTATATCGGAATACGCTGATTATATAGTTGGCACAAAATGCAATAAAAACAGCGCGCAGTACGTACTCAGCAACAACCCGTCTCTGTGACAATGAAAGCCGTTTTACCAAGGAGAAAAAACAATAGAAATATATCCACAAGACAGAAAACTTCAGTGCCTGCTCCCAATCCTCTGTCCTTATGGCACCTCCAACCACGACATAGAATGCCATCATGGCAACAAGCGAGAACTTGGGGTAGGAGGCATACCTAAGCAAGAGTGGAAATAGCAGGATGAAGAATCCAACCAAAGCAAACGACAGCCAGCGCTCCGGAAACAGAAAGTCCACAAAAACCTTGGCTACAATAAAGATTATAAAAACACTGTGCAGCCTCATAGAATATCCCTGTACAGCCGCTCATACTTCTTCGCTACGCTTTCTATAGAAAAGTGCTCTTTTACCCGCCTAATACCAGCCCCGGAACGGTAAATATTCTGAATCTGCCCAAAATCAACGACGTCGGTGACAGGATCGATGATACGTCCCTGCACTCCATCCTCGACGATATCCCTTGCCACTCCCTCGATTTCGGACAGTACAGGAACGCAGCCGTGTGCCATGGCTTCTAGGACCACATTCGGCATCCCCTCATTCTCAGAGAAAAACAGCAGGGCAATACATTGAGCGTAGTAGTTGGTTACCTCAGCCTTTCCGACCTGTCCAACAAAGACAACCTTGTTCTTGAGAGACGCCTGAATCGCGGACTCACACATATCCTGGTATTCCTGAGTAATCTCAGCAGACACCCCGTTGTAGGCATTCGGCCCGACAACAAAGAGCATCGCATCAGGCAGGAAACTGTAGTGGTCGATGAAATACTGGATTGCAAGTTGAGTGCGCTTACGAGGACAAACCACCCCGACAACACAGAACCAGGGCTTGATCACAGCCGCAGAAAAGGGCCGCCCCACACTGACCACGCCATTGGGAATCACGCGGATTTCCCCGCGGAAAGGGTGCCGGGAGTTGATTTCATACAGCCTTGATGAAATGCATACATTGACGTCAGCTCGCATCAACAACCAATGCTTGAAGATTCCAAGTGAATAGCGCCTCACACTGTCAAAATCGTCACTTCCGGTAAGAGTGCTTTTTACAATGACCTTAACTGCCGGAAGAAGGAGCGCCGCAATCATGGCCTCCTTGATAAGACCATGAATGTGGAGTACCGATGCTCGCCGACTCAGGACTAGCCAGGCAAGCTTAAAAATACCCGCCAGTCCACACCTGACATTCACCACGTTCAGTGCTTTTTCGCGCAGCAGGCCCTTCTCACTAGAAAAGAAATTCAGCAGCAATGTTGGCGACTCAAGGTGCTCCAGAAGGAGGCGTGCTTGAAGTACGGCGCCGCTATATCCCCCTCCATCCTTGACTACATGAATAATTACGCCGCTCATTAAGGCTCCCTTTTAAGGAAGTCCAGCAACAGCTTCCTAGTTTCAAGTATGTTAAAAAACACAAGTACACTCAAAAAGACGCTTACAAAGAGAACACTTTGTATAAAAAATAGCGGAGAAAGAATATCTGATGATGCAGCAGGAAGGCAGGCAACCGCGATGACAGATGCCACGAAAAAAAATACCTCACTCCAGCGCAGGCCCACACCGAAGCGACGGCAATAGTTGTTAACCACGACATTCTGGAGAAGCAATATAAGAGCCGAAAGCAGCAGCATTCCCTTGAGTCCCCAGGCATAGAAGCCAATCAGGGCTCCACCTCCTCCCAACACGACCATCACAACAGCTGAGGCCGCCAGACTCTTGAGACGCTTAGTGAAGTGATACATATAATCCAAGTAATTAACTCGCAGAAAATACAGCCCACTCAGTAGCACACACCAGGCAAGCAGATATCCGCCCAGCCCATCATTCCCCTTCAGGAACAGGGCACCAAAGGCAAGTCGATAATAGATGCTTGCCGACAGCAACAGCGCAAATAGCGCGATGAGCACATGCCGGTACCTGGAAAACTCCTGCCCCTCCCCCTGCGCCACCTCACCACCGTGCTTCGCCAGAAGCAGGGAAAACATCCTTATATGAAATGCTCCGAAAAGCATCGAGATGACTTGGAAAGCAATATCTGCACAAAGGGCAAAGGCGCCAAAAGCAACCGCTTCGGAAAAATGGGACACCACAAGCTTGTTGAGTGCGAAATAACCATACCCTAGGGTCCCCGCAAAGGAGGCTGTCAGGCCATACTTGGCAACGCCGCGCCAGTCCGCATGCCGCAGAGCACTCCCCCTCCACCCACTGAGTCCAGAGTAGGCATTCCGCCAGGCCAGCGGGAGTAGATAGGACAGCAGCAATATGGCAAAAACCAGCTCGAACCTAAGCTTCAGAAAGAAGATCAGCAAGAGGCTTATCAGGAAGAAAATCGGCCTAATGAATGCCACTAGGAAGTAGGACGAGAAGTTGAGACAAACCCGCGTCCATGCCAACACGGCATCATAAAGCCCGATTGCAATTGCGAGCATGACGCTAACCACTGCAATCATGCTGGGGCGCCAAGCGAGAAAAGCGGGCAAAACCACGACAAGCGCCACCATGGTCATGGCGCCATAGAGAGCGACAATCAAGCCTCTCTCCTGCGCACTCATACCATACCGAAGCAGCCCCAGCCTCAACCAGCTGAACAGAGCCATGTTCATCCACATCCCCGTCATGACGACAAGAGAATACTGACCATAGCTTTGCAGACTGTAGTGTGACGCGATAAACCAGATGGAAAAAAAGCCGAGGCCCCCATTGAGCAACGAAATGGCAAGACTCAGCATTCCGTCGCTAAGGAACTTAGATTTCACGAGCTGGAGCACCCACTACAACCCGCCCCGGGGAAACATTGGACAAGACGACCGAATTTGCACCAACCACGGCGCCCTTACCAATTGTGACATCGCCAATAACGCACGCTCCTGCATACAGGACGGCGCCTTCATCAATAGCAGGATAACCACCAATATCTGCCTTCTTTCCCAGCGTCACTCCTTGGAAAATCGTAACCCTCCTGGCAATGACGCAGCCCTCCCCAATGACAACCCCCGTTGGGTGGGGCATATGAAGCCCCCCACCGATTCTTGCTCTGGGATTGATGTGGCAACTGCTGATTAGCTGCCCTATCCAAGAAAACACAAAGGCGAAATGAACACCGGCAAAGGGAATATCGATCACCCGATGGGATATTCTGTATATCAGCAGAGTCTGCACGGCGAGATTGAAGAGCAGATGCTTTAAAGCACGAAAGACATTAAGGCGCCTGCTTTCGTATGCACTCATATCCTGCCGCACTTCAGCCCAAAGGGAGTCTTTACTCATGCAATTCCACCATCAACACCAGCACAAACCGGATGCATGCAAGCCTCATTGATAATAGGACTGATACCAGCCCACAAACTTCTTCAGCCCTTCCTCCAGCCCTGTCTTCGGCAAATATCCCAACACCGACTTTGCATCAGCAACATCTGCATAGGTTCTTTCCACATCTCCGGGCTGCATGGGCAGATATCTTTTGTCCGCAACCATGCCCAGCAGGGACTCAATAATCCGGATCATCTCCATGAGCTGCTCGGGATGACTATTACCAAGATTAAATACGCGATGCGGTACTCCCTCATCAGCAGAGGGCGGAACACCGACGGCAGATATGATTCCATCCACGATGTCATCAATATAAGTAAAGTCCCTACTCATATCACCATTGTTATAAACATCAATCGATTTTCCATTTTTGATGGCAGCGGCAAACTTGAAATATGCCATGTCTGGCCGCCCCCACGGGCCATACACAGTAAAGAAACGAAGTCCCGTGCAAGGCATGCGATACAAATGGGCATAGGTGTAGCACATGAGCTCATTTGCCTTTTTTGTCGCCGCATACAGCGAAATGGGCGAATCCGTCACATCCGATTCGGAAAAAGGCACCTTTCTGTTTGCACCATATATCGATGACGACGAGGCATAAACGAGATGCTTGATGCCTGCGTTTCTGCAACCCTCGAGAATATTGAGAGTTCCCGCCAAATTGCTATCTAGATAGGCATGGGGATTTTCCAGCGAATATCTGACACCGGCTTGGGCAGCCAAATGAATAACTACGTCAAATGAGCCGTCCCCGAAGAGCGAACCGACTCCTTGCCGGTCCGCGATATCCTGCTGGACAAACTGAAATCTTTTTTCAAGCAACAACTGCGACAGGCGCGCCTTTTTAAGCCCTACATCGTAGTACTCATTAAGGTTGTCTATCCCGACAACAACATGGCCTGAATCAAGGAGCTTCTTGGCCGTATGAAAGCCAATGAAGCCCGCCGCCCCAGTAATAAGAAATCTCATACGCACATCCCTAGAAATCCAACGGCCGCCTCTTTTTTGCCTTGCCGGCACGGGAAGGCAAGGCTTACCGGCCTATGCCGCTATATACAAACCCCATTTGTCGTAACTTTTCCGGCTCATACTGATTACGTCCATCCACGACAACCGGCGTTTTCAGGAGCTGCTTTATCCGCTCAAAAATAGGCTGCCTGTATTGTTTCCACTCAGTCACCAGCACCAAGGCATCCGCCCCCTTCAGGGCATCATATTCATCATCAAAGAACTGCACCCCCTCCACACCAGCCAAGACCTTCCGAGTAGCATCCATGGCAACAGGGTCATGCAGTCGAACGCGGGCACCCGCAGCCAGCAATTTTCGGATCAACACTAGGGAGGAGGCCTCACGCATATCATCGGTGCCAGGCTTGAATGCCAAGCCCCAAATGGCAATGGTTTTCCCCTTAAGGTCACCCTCAAAGAGGGCATTCAGCTTTTCGAAAAGCACTTCCTTCTGACGAGCATTGCGCTCTTCCACTGCATTCAGCAGCACAGGCTCCAGATTGTTTTCCTCGGCAATACGCACCAGCGCCTTCACATCCTTGGGAAAGCAGGAGCCGCCATAACCGCAGCCGGGGTAAATGAAGTGAAAACCGATGCGCTGATCTGAACCTATGCCCTGACGCACATTTTCAACATCCACGCCCAAGCGCTCGCAGAGGTTTGCAATCTCATTCATGAAGGAGATTTTGGTGGCCAGCATGGCATTGGCCGCGTATTTGGTCATCTCTGCATCGCGCACGCCCATGAAAACCATACGCTGGTGATTGCGATTGAAGGGCGCATACAGCTCGGTCATTGCGCTAACAGCTCGCTCACTCTCTGCACCGATGACAATCCGATCTGGGCGCATGAAATCGTCTACCGCTGCGCCTTCCTTCAGAAACTCCGGATTAGAGACCACATCAAACTCGATGGCTGCTCCGCGAGCATCCAGCTCGGCCTGCACAGCTGCGCGCACTTTGTCGGCGGTGCCCACGGGCACGGTGGATTTATCTACAATCACGCCGGGGCGCTTGAGGTTCTGACCGATTTCTCGAGCAACAGCGAGCACGTATTTGAGATCAGCAGAGCCGTCTTCTCCGGGCGGGGTGCCCACGGCGATAAAGAAAAGATCGCTGTCTTGCATGGCCTCAGGCAGCGAGGTGGTGAACTTGAGGCGCCCGGCCTTGTGGTTGCCGATAACGATGTCTTCAAGGCCCGGCTCATAGATCGGAATAATGCCTTGCTTGAGTTTTGTGACCTTGCCGGCATCAACGTCAACACAGGTGACACTGTTACCCATTTCTGCAAAACAGGCCCCAGTCACCAAACCCACATACCCCGTACCAACAACGACGATATTCATTCCACGATCCTGAAAAAATGCCGGTTTTCCCGGGGACTGCACATTTCAGGCCATCTGCACTGATCAATCCCTGGGCCGATTGGCGACCATGCCAAAAAGCCGCAGAACTATACCACCAACAGAGAGTATTTCGTGTTACGCAGCGACATGCTCTGATGACTCGCAAGCTGACCAATTCGGGCCAGAAACGACAAAGCCAGCATGATGCCGGCCTTGTCGTTTCTGGTCTTTATAAAGGCGCTGAATCCCCGCCTACGCGGGGATGACAGTTGGGGTAACTTACAACGGCTTTACGCCCCAATGCGGGTAATGACTGGCCACGAAAGCGCGCAGCTCCTGTTCGGGAATCCCCTTCAGCAGCTCGATATTACGTGCCTTGAGATCGCCCAGATCCGCCTGAGCCGCCGCTGCAATCATGCCGGCGCCAGCCGTGGCATTGGTCAGGCGGTCGATAATGATGAAGCTGCCGGTGCCGCGGCAGTCGCGGTAGTTGTCGAAGACTACCGGGGCGTTGACCACGATGCGGCACAGGCCGATTTCATTCAGGGCCAACTGCGGGGAGTCGATATGCTCCATCGAGTTGATGTCGACACGATGAAGAATGCGCTCGACACGGCCGAACACAGCCTTGCCAGACAACTTGAAGCTGTATTCCTTGCCCACCGTGAGGGGGCTGTCGTTCATCCATACCACATGGGCATCGAAGGCCTGGGAAACCGCCGGGGCGGATTCATTGCCGCGCACCATCATGTCGCCGCGCGATATGTCGATCTCGGTTTCCAGCGTCACAGTCACGGCCTGACCTACAAAGGCCATAGGCGCCTCGCCCTGAGCCGTCAGCACCTGCTTGATGCGACTCTGACGACCTGAGGGCAATACAGTGATTTCATCGCCCACTTTCACGGAGCCGGCGGCGATGGTGCCGCAGAAGCCACGGAAATCGAGATTGGGGCGGTTCACGTACTGCACGGGCAGACGGAAAGCATCCAGCGCCACGTCATTAGTGATCTGCACCGTTTCCAGCAACTGAATCAGTGTCTGCCCCTGATTCGCGCCATTTACGTACCAAGGCGTTTTCTCGCTGGCATTCACCACATTGTCGCCACGCAGTGCGGAAAGCGGCACGAAGTGAATATCAGGAATATGTAGATCCTTGGCGAAAGTACGGTAATCGTCGCGAATGCGGTTGAACACCTCTTCGCTGAAATCCACGATGTCCATTTTGTTGACGGCAACGATGACGTGCTTGATGCCGAGCAGGCTCACGATATAGCTGTGACGGCGCGTCTGCGTCTGCACACCGTAGCGCGCATCAATCAGGATGATGGCGAGATTACTGGTGGACGCACCCGTCGCCATATTGCGTGTGTACTGCTCGTGGCCCGGGCAGTCGGCAATAATGAATTTGCGCTTGTCCGTGGAGAAATAGCGGTAGGCCACATCAATGGTGATGCCCTGCTCGCGCTCGGCCTGCAGACCATCCACCAGCAGGGCGAGATCGATTTCCTCGTCCGTGGTGTTGTACTTCTGCGAGTCTTTCTGAATAGCAGCGAGCTGATCTTCAAAAATCAGCTTGGAATCATGCAGCAGACGGCCAATCAGCGTGGACTTGCCGTCATCCACATTGCCGCAGGTGATGAAGCGCAGCAGGTCTTTGTTCTCGTGCTGCTTGAGGTAGCCGAGAATGTCATCGGCGATGAGATCGGATTGGTGAGACATTTTAAACTCCGTGCGTGCTGAGCCTGTCGAAGCACAGTGCTCAGAGTGCTCACCCTTCGACAAGCTCAGGGCGAACGGTGCATTAAATTGGTTTCGCCTTTGCCCGCTAGCCGGCAAAGACTTCGGATTGGTGAGACATTTTAAACTCCGTTCGTGCTGAGCCTGTCGAAGCACAGTGCTCAGAGCGCTCACCCTTCGACAAGCTCAGGGCGAACGGTGCATTAACTGATTATCGGCCCCTCTCCCCTGCCTCTCCCGCAAGCGGAGAGGGGTAAAAAGTCTTAGAAATACCCTTCCATCTTTTTCTTTTCCATAGAGCCGGAAGAGTCGTGATCGATAACACGGCCCTGACGCTCAGAGGTCTTGGTCAGCAGCATTTCCTGGATAACCTCAGGCAGCGTGGCCGCCTTGGATTCCACGGCGCCGGTGAGCGGATAGCAGCCTAAAGTACGGAAACGTACCCACTTTTTCTGGATCTGCTTTTTCTCGTCGTCCGAGAGATAGGTGAGGATGCGCTCGTCGTCGATCATGATGAGCGTGCCGTCACGCTCGATCACTTCACGCTCTTCCGCGAAATACAGCGGCACGATCTCGATGTTTTCCAGATAGATGTACTGCCAGATATCCAGCTCGGTCCAGTTGGAAAGCGGGAAGACGCGAATGCTCTCGCCCTTGTCGATCTTGCTGTTGTAGATATTCCACAGCTCCGGGCGCTGGTTCTTCGGGTCCCAGCGATGATTCTTGTCGCGGAAGGAATACACACGTTCTTTGGCGCGCGATTTTTCTTCATCACGACGTGCACCACCGAAAGCGGCATCAAACTTGTACTTGTTCAGGGCCTGCTTGAGACCTTCGGTCTTCATCACATCGGTGTGCTTGGCAGAACCGGCGGTGAAGGGATTGATGCCGGCCTTCACGCCCTCTTCGTTGATATGAACAATGAGGTTCCAGTTGTGCTTGGTCGACATGTAATCGCGGAAGCGGATCATTTCCTGGAATTTCCAGGTGGTGTCCACATGCATCAGCGGAAAAGGCGGCTTGCCGGGGGCAAACGCTTTCAGCGCCAGATGCAGCATGACGGCGGAATCCTTGCCGATGGAATAAAGCATGACCGGGTTTTCAAACTCGGCCGCTACTTCGCGGATGATGTGTATGGATTCGGCCTCAAGCTGCTTGAGATGCGTGAGCCGCTGTTCGGAAAGGTTCATGGCATGCCTGCAATACGGTTGGAGTCAGGGGCGTAGCCCCGGCCAGGGTCGCCACTCTAGGCAATTTCAGGCATTTATGAAAATATCTTATTTCCATTAAGTACATAGGTTTTTATCTATGCATCGCCTTGCCCTGATCCGGGCCACCAATCAGCAACTTCTGGCCTTCGAGACCACGGCCCGCCTGCTCTCCATGACAGCGGCCGCGCGCGAGCTCAATACCTCCCAGCCCACGGTCTCCATACAACTCAAGGAACTGGCGGAAAGTGTGGGCCTGCCCCTCTTCGAGCAGCAGGGTAAGCGGCTGGGCCTGACCGAGGCCGGGCGGGAGCTGCAAGAGACTGTGCGCGAGATCTTTGCCAGTTGGGGCCGTTTCGAGTCCCGTATTGCCGAACTCCAGGGCCTAAGGCGCGGCACCCTGCGTCTGGCGGCTGTGACTACGGCCGAATACCTGCTGCCGCAGTTACTGGGACCCTTCTGCGATGCCCATCCCGGCGTGGAGGTGGAGTTGGCGGTGGAAAACCGCCGCACCATCCTGCAGCGACTGGAGCAGGACATGGACGACCTCACCGTCATCATGGTCCCCCCCGACGATGAGCGCCTGCGGGTACTGCCTTTTGTCGATAACCCGCTGGTGGTGATTGCGGCAGACGGCCACCGTTTGGCTGGTAAAAAGTGCAGTCTGAAACAACTGGAAGAGGAACGCTGGCTACTGCGTGAGGCAGGCTCGGGGGGACGCCTTATTGTGGAGGCGCATTTCGACAAGGAAGGCTTCAAACCCCGCGTGGCCATGGCGCTGGGTAGCAATGAAGCCATCAAGCACGCGGTGGCAGGCGGCCTCGGCGTGACGGTGCTGTCTCGTTATGCCCTGGAAGGCAGTGAGGGCCTGGTGGAATTGAAAGTGGCCGGCTTTCCGCTAACGGGGCGCTTCAGCTTTGTCATGCGGGAGGGCCGAAGGCTATCGCCAGCGGCAGAGGCGTTTCTGGAATTTGCGCAGGGGGCCATACGCTGAGGATTTAATGCCCGAGATAAGCTGCACGCACGCGCTCGTCAGCGGCTAGCTCCGCGGCCGGGCCGGACAGGGTGATAGCGCCCGACTCCATGACATAGGCACGCTTGGCAGCGGCCAGTGCCAGACGGGCATTCTGCTCGATCAGCAGGACGGCAACGCCCTCGCCATTGATGCGCCGAATAATCTCGAAAATCTTTTCCACCATGAGCGGTGCCAGGCCCATAGACGGCTCGTCCAGCAGCAGCAAACGCGGACGACTCATCAGGGCGCGGGCAATGGCCAGCATTTGTTGCTCACCACCGGAAAGCGTGCCGGCCAACTGGCTTTCACGCTCTTTCAAGCGCGCGAAAAGCGCGAAGGATTTTTCCAGATCAGCCGCAATCTCGGCCTTATCGTGACGATGGAAAGCACCCATCTGCAAGTTTTCGCGCACGGAGAGGCGCGAGAAAATGCCGCGCCCTTCCGGCACCAGCGCCAAGCCATCGCGCACACGGTCATGCGCCGGGACGCGCAGCAAATCTTTACCGGCGTAATGAATGCTGCCGGAGGCCGGTGTAATCAAACCGCCCAGCGTATTGAGCGTGGTGGTTTTGCCGGCGCCATTGGCCCCGATCAGCGTCACCAGCTCGCCCTCTTCCACAGTGAGACTGACGCCTTTCACCGCCTTGATGCCGCCATAGGCGATGCTGAGATTATCGAGAACGAGCAGGCTCATACTTACTCCGTTCGCCCTGAGCCCGTCGAAGGGCCTGCGATAAAGAAGCGTGCTTCGACAGGCTCAGCACGAACGGTGGACGCCGCCGTAAATAACATCCGGCTCATGTGGCACCCGTCCCGAGATAAGCCTCTATCACCTTGGGATGGCTCTGCACTTCCGCTGGCGTGCCCTCGGCAATTTTCTCGCCGAAATCCAGCACCGCCACAAAGTCGCAAAGCCCCATCACCAGCTTCACATCATGCTCAATCAGCAACACGGTAATGCCGTCTGCCTTGATACGGGCAATGAGCTCGCGCAGGCCTTCGGTTTCCGTAGGATTCATACCGGCGGCCGGCTCATCCAGTGCCAGCAGACGCGGCTGCGTGGCCAGGGCACGGGCAATTTCCAAGCGGCGCTGATCGCCATAGGACAATTCTTTGGCCAGCTTGCCGGCCGATTTTTCTATACCCACATACACCAGCAAGCTCTTGGCCTTTTCACGGATGGCCTGCTCTTCAGCTCGTGCCCGCGAATGACGAAGAATGGCGCCCAGCACACCAGTTTTCGTTTTACCATGCTGCGCCACCATCACGTTTTCCAACGCCGTCATATGCTGAAAAAGACGGATATTCTGGAAGGTGCGGGCAATACCGCGCTGCACAATCAAATGCGGCTTGAGCTTGAGTGGCAGGATTTCTCCAGAAAAAACTCGCTCACCACTTTCCGCCTGATACAGCCCGGTAATGACATTAAAAAGCGTGGTCTTGCCGGCGCCATTAGGACCGATAAGGCCATAAACGCAGGCCTCGGGGATGGTGAGGCTGACATCGTTCAGGGCCTTAAGACCACCGAAACGTTTCTCGATATTTTTCAGCTGTAGGAGATTGCTCATGGGCACTTCCTCCCACTCCGCTCGCCCTGAGCCTGTCGAAGGGCCAGTACGACTGAACAGCAGCCCTTCGACAGGCTCAGGGCGAACGGAAGTGAGTTCTTGAGCGGCTGGAGATCACTCATGACTTTCCTCCAGCTCTTCCTTACGTCGCGACGAAGGCCACAGACCCGCTGGGCGAAACAGCATGACCACAATCAAGGCCAGACCGAAAAGCAACATGCGCAGATTTTCCGGATCCACCACCATGCGACCGAAAAGGCTGCGCTGTAGCGGATTGATGATCTCACGCAGGAACTCTGGCGTAACGGTGAGCAGCACCGCACCGAGGATGACACCGGCAATATTGCCCATGCCTCCCAGCACCACCATGCACACCACCATCACCGATTCCATGAGGGTGAAGGACTCGGGGCTGACAAAGCCTTGAAAGGCCGCAAACAGACCACCGGCCACACCTCCGAAGCTGGCGCCCATGGCAAAAGCCAGCAGCTTCACATTACGCGTGTTGATGCCCATGGCTTGTGCGGCGATCTCATCTTCACGTATAGCCACCCAAGCGCGGCCTATGCGCGAATTTTCCAAGCGCACGCAGATGAAAATAGTCAGCAGCGTGAGTGCCAGAAAGAGATAGTAGTAGGCGTAATCGCCAGAAAAGCGCGTGCCGAAAAACGTGAAACCGCTTTCCAGCCGATAGCCGAAGAGCGAAACGCCGTCGATAAGATTGATGCCCTGCGGACCGTTGGTGATATTCACCGGACGATCCAGATTATTCATGAACAGACGAACGATTTCGCCAAAACCCAGCGTGACAATGGCGAGGTAATCACCACGCAAGCGCAAGGTGGGCGCGCCCAGCGTCGCCCCGAAAAGACAGGCAATCGCGGCCCCCATGGGCAGAATGATCCAGGCCGAAACATGCCAATCGAAATGTGGTGAAGCGAAAATTGCGAAGATATAGGCGCCCACCGCATAAAACGCGATATAGCCCAGATCGAGCAGGCCGGCATAACCGACCACGATATTGAGGCCCAACGCCAGCATGGCGTAGAGCAACACGAAATCGAGAATGCGCACCCAGGAATTACCGAAAGCTCCCCCCATCAGGAAAGGCAGCAACAACAAAGCCAGAGCGATGCCGACGTAAGACGCCCACACCTTGGCGGGAACTTTCATTCCCGGTGCTTTCATTCCCGATGACTTCATCGCCGCCGCACTCATTACGGGCGCTCCGAGACGCGTTCGCCCATAAGGCCAGAGGGGCGGAAGACCAGCACGAGAATGAGCACCATAAAGGCAAACACATCCTGATACTGCGAGCCTAGAAAGCCGCCGGTGAGATCGCCGATATAGCCCGCACCCAACGATTCGATCACGCCGAGCAAAAGGCCACCAATGACGGCGCCCGCGAGATTACCGATACCGCCCAGCACAGCGGCCGAGAAGGCTTTCAGGCCGAGCAGGAAGCCCATATAGGCATGGGCCTGCCCGTAATTCGCGGCCACCATCACGCCTGCCACGGAGCCTAAGCAGGAGCCGATGATGAAGGTCATGGAAATCACGTGATTCACATTCACGCCCATGAGCTGAGCCACCTGCGGGCTTTGCGCCGTGGCGCGCATGGCGCGGCCCAGCTTGGTGCGGTTCACCAGCAACATGAGGCCGGCCATGATGGCTGCTGCCAGCACGATGA
Source organism: Moraxellaceae bacterium (assembly GCA_050739955.1). GTDB lineage: Bacteria > Pseudomonadota > Gammaproteobacteria > Pseudomonadales > Moraxellaceae > UBA2031. Next base: position 24,621 of record JBOICI010000027.1, on the reverse strand, counting down.
TGAGAATTTGCAGTGAGGTGATCGAGGCGCCCAGAAACTGGTGCGGTTCAGCGGGCAGAATCGCGGGGAAGGCCACGTATTGGCGGCCCCAGATCATCATGGCCAAATTCTGCAGCACGATGGAAACGCCAATCGCCGTAATCAGCGGCGCCAGACGCGGAGCATGGCGCAGCGGGCGATACGCCACGCGCTCCACGGTAAATCCCACTGCAGCACAGGCCGGCACGGCCATCAAAAGACTCATGGCCACCAACACCAGGCCAGGGGCATCGATACCGGCACCGATCAGAATATTGAGGCAAGTGATAGTGATCATGGCGCCTATCATCACGATTTCGCCGTGGGCGAAATTGATGAGGCCGAGGATGCCGTAGACCATGGTGTAACCCAGCGCGATCAAGGCGTAGATGCTGCCCAGTATCAGACCGTTGATGAGTTGTTGAACCAGAATGTCCAAAAGCCAAGATCCTGAGAAAGAATTTCCTGCGAATGAAACTGAAGCGGCAACACGTGGTTCGACAAGCTCACCACGAACGGTTATCACAACCGTTCGCCCTACCGACGCACAACGCACAGATATCAAAGGGCCTGCCGGGAAGCTCTCCCGACCACACTAAACCCGGCGAAGGTTACGCAGGATTCATGCCCGACTCAATGTCTCCGTCTGGCTCGTAGGAGCGGCTTTAGCCGCGAGGCTTTTATATCAGTAGGAGCGGCTTTAGCCGTGAGGCTTTTATCTGTGGTTCGCGGCTAAAGCCGCTCCTACAGACGCCATAAAAACAAAGCGGCCTATATCCTGACAAATGAGGAAGACGCATCAAAAGCGCATCATTTGTCAGGTATATAGGTCTCAAAACAAAGGCCCGCATCTGCGGGCCCGTGTGAAGCATTAAGCAACTTATTTGGCAGGAGCCGGTTCTTTCGGAGGGACCGATTCGGCCACCACCGCACCTGGCGTTGCCGGCGCAGCACCGATAGTACGCAGCACCACCCACTGGCCCTTCTCCACGCGATAAACCGTGATGGCACCACCCTTGAGGTCGCCCTTGTCATCAAAGGTGATATTGGCGGTTACACCGTCGTGATTGGTCTTGGCCATTTCCGGCAGGAACTTGGCGGACTCCACCGAACCGGCACGCTGCATGGCCGCAGCTATCACCATCACCGCGTCATAGCAGTACGGGGAGTAAAGCTGGATCACGCCGTACTTGGCCTCGAAGCGCTGTTTGAAGTCCGGGCCATGCGGCATGGATGCCAGCGGCACACCTGGCAGCGAGGAGGTCACACCCTCAGCAGCAGCACCGGCCAGCTTCATGAACTCGGCCGTGTGTATGCCATCACCGCCGAGGAATTTTGCTGTCAGACCCAGCGTCTTCATCTGCTTGGCCATGGGCGCACCCTGCCCGTCCATGCCGCCGTAGAACAGCAGATCAGGCGACTGGCCCTTGATCTTGGTGAGGATGGCCGTGAAGTCCGAGGCCTTGTCGTTGGTGAATTCGCGCACGATCACCGTGCCACCATTGGCCACCACGGCCTTCTCGAACTCATCGGCCAGGCCCTGACCATAGGCGGTGCGGTCATCGATGATGGCGATTTTCTTGGCCGCCATATCCTTCACGGCAAACTCGCCCAAGGCCTTGCCCTGCTGCACGTCATTGGCCATTACACGGAAGGCGCCCTTATAACCCTGCTGGGTGTACTTGGGATTGGTGGCCGAGGGTGAGACCTCGACGATGCCGGCATCGTTATAAATGCGCGAGGCGGGAATGGTAGTGCCGGAGTTGAGGTGGCCGATCATGACATTGACGCCATCGTCCACGAACTTCTTGGCGACGGTGGTGGCAACGCGCGGATCGGCCTGGTCGTCCTCAGAGAGCAGCTCGAAATGCACCTTCTTGCCGCCCACCTCGAAGCCCTTGCTGTTGAGCTCGTCTATAGCCAGACGCACGCCATTCTCGTTGTCCTTGCCGAGATGGGCCTGCGGACCGGTCAGCGGAGCCGCATGACCCACCTTCACGATGAGAGCACCATCTGCTGTGGTGGCTGCAGGCGTAGCACTATCGCCTTCCTTTTTGCTGCAGGCCACAAGGCCGATAGCGGCGGCCAGCACGGCCAGTGTCAGTACTTTTTTCATGGGAGTCCCTTTGTGTGCCCGTTAGAAACTGGCTGGGATTATTGCCTGCACTGCCGGCGAATGCCTAGGGTAAACTAGCGGCCTTTCGCGGCCTGCCCGCCCCCACTTGATGCTCGGCTATCCATGACCACGCTCTCCCCCACGCTGGACCTGACTCTCGCCCTTATGCGCGAGCCTTCCGTTACGCCGTTCGATGCCAACTGCCAGACACTGATGATCGCAAGACTGGAAAAAATCGGCTTCACGGTCGAGCGCCTGCGCTTTGGTGAGGTAGACAACTTCTGGGCACGCCGCGGCAAGGGCGGCCCGGTACTGGCCTTTGCCGGCCATACCGATGTCGTCCCCACCGGCCCGGTAGAAAATTGGACGGTGCAACCCTTCGCCCCGGAAATTCGTGACGGCATGCTGATTGGTCGTGGCGCGGCTGACATGAAAGGCTCGCTGGCCGCCATGGTGGTGGCTTGCGAACGTTTTGTAGAAAAGCATCCTGCACACCAAGGCTCGATTGCCTTCCTCATCACCAGCGATGAAGAAGGCGTTGCCGTAGATGGCACCGTAAAAGTGGTGGCGCATCTGGAGGCGCGCGGCGAAAAAATGACGTGGGCATTGGTGGGCGAGCCCTCTTCCAGCAAGCAGTTGGGCGATGTCATCAAGAATGGTCGCCGTGGCTCGCTCAACGGCATACTCACCGTGCTCGGCACGCAGGGCCATGTGGCGTATCCACAACTGGCCGACAACCCGATTCATCGCGCCGCACCGGCGATGACTGAGCTGGCTGCCGAGATCTGGGATCACGGCAATGAATTTTTCCCGGCGACTTCTTTCCAGATTTCCAATATCAGCGCCGGCACTGGCGCCAATAATGTGATTCCGGGCGAGATGAAAGTGGTCTTCAACTTCCGCTTTTCTACCGAAGTCACTGAAGCACAGCTGCGCGAACGCACCGAAGCCATCCTGAATAAACATGGTCTGCGTTACGAGCTGGCCTGGAGTCTGTCTGGCCATCCCTTCCTCACTGCCAAAGGCGAGCTAGTAGCGGCAGCGGTGGAAAGCATCCGCGAAATTTGCGGCATAGAAACCGAGCTCTCCACCTCGGGTGGCACCTCCGACGGCCGCTTCATCGCGCCCACCGGCGCACAGGTACTGGAGCTGGGCCCGCTCAACGCCACCATCCATAAAGTGAACGAGGAAGTGCGCGCGGCGGATCTCGATACCCTCACGGATGTTTACGAAAGCATTCTCGTCAAGCTGCTGGCCTGATATGTCACTGCGCTGTCCGCTTTGTCGTGAACCACTGCAGCTGGGTGATAAAGCCGCCAGCTGCAACCGCGGCCACAGCTTTGATCGCGCCCGCGAAGGCTATTTCAATCTTTTGCCTGTGCAGAAAAAAAACAGCCTGGACCCCGGTGACGATGCCGATATGGTGGCGGCGCGACATGATTTCCTCGAAGCCGGCTTCTATGCCCCTTTTCGCGACACCTTGGCCGGCCTGATTGCACCACTGCATCCCACTCACTTGCTGGACAGCGGCTGTGGCGAAGGCTGGTATAGCAGCGCTTTTGATGCACTGAGCGCCAGCACCACCGCCTTTGATATCAGCAAGAATGCCGTACGCCGGGCCGCCAAGGGCCGGCAAAAAATCACTTGGCTGGTCGCCAGCAGCGGCGACATCCCACTGCAAGATCGCTGTGTGGATGTGATGACAGCCATCTTCAGTCCTGTTACCGCAACAGAGGCAGCCCGCGTGATGAAACCCGGCGCCACACTCTTGATTGCGGCCCCCGGCGAAAAACATTTATGGGAATTGCGTGAGGCGCTTTACGAAGAAGTGCGACCGCATCAGGCCGAAAAATGGCAGGAAGAGCTGGCGCCGCACTTCCATTTTCATAGCGAAGCCCGCGTGCACTTTAATATTGATCTCACCAATAACATCCAGCTCAATCAGCTGCTGAAAATGACACCACACTACTGGCGCGCCTCACGAGAAAGGCGCAATACCGTGGAGCAGCTGCCTGCCTTTTCCACGCAAGTCGATTTCCGCATTCTCGCCTTCCGCAAAGCCTGATTACACAAAGCTCTAACTCGTGACAAAACGATAAAGCCGTAACCGATAAGCGGCATGTCATTTCTTTACGGCTTCCTATGCTGATCTTCAGCAGTCCCATCTGCATTCCCGCCCCATGATTTTTGCAGCAGGAGCCCGAGATGAATCACCAGACCGTTGCTGAAAGGGTTACCGGAACACCCGGCACCTGGGAAGACGATGTGCCGCTCTATGCGCAAATAGCTAAAGCGCAGGGCATGATGATCAATGATCTGGACCCGCTGGAAATCCAGAATATTCCCAGCCTGGCAGAAAGGCTGCGTAACGCCGGAAAACCGGAGCACTCAGAGCGCTGATTTTTTTCACCGCGAAAAAATACAGGCCGGCATGTTAACGCTCATGCCGGCTTTTCCCGCTTAAAGAAAAGGGAAAGAAATACGACGGGCCACAGACCCGGGAGAAATGGCGCCCTGGAGACGATTCGAACGTCCGACCTGCCCCTTAGGAGGGGGCTGCTCTATCCAGCTGAGCTACCAGGGCACGGCCGCGGATTCTCGCCGCAGGCGCCAGCCACAGCAAGCCCAAAATCAACACCGCCCTGAAATGCAAAAAGCCCGGATGATTCCGGGCCTTTTTGTTTGCCACATCGCCTCAGTTAAACAGCGCCTCGCTGGACAGGCCTTGGCCCTCCAGTAACTCGCGCAGACGCTTCAGACCATCGACCTGAATCTGGCGTACGCGCTCACGGGTAAGGCCAATTTCCTCGCCCACCTCTTCCAGTGTGGCCACCTCATGACCACGCAGGCCGAAACGACGAGCCAGCACTTCACGCTGTTTGTCCGGCAGGGTATCCAGCCAGCCATCCAGATTCATGCGGATATCCTCATCCTGCACTTGCTGGGAAGGATCCAGCGCATTGATATCGGCAATAGTCTCGCCCAAGGTTCTTTCCGAATCGCCCGCGATAGGCGCATCAATCGAGCTCACGCGCTCATTGAGGCCCAACATGCGTTGTACGTCTTCTACCGGCCTATCCAGCAAACGTGCGATTTCATCCGCACTGGGCTCATGATCCAGCTTGTGGCTGAGCTCACGCGCAGCGCGCAGATAAACATTCAGCTCCTTCACCACATGAATGGGCAGGCGCACGGTCCGGGTCTGGTTCATCAGGCCGCGTTCCATGGTCTGACGTATCCACCAGGTGGCATAGGTAGAAAAGCGGAAGCCGCGTTCGGGATCGAATTTTTCCACGGCATGGATGAGGCCGAGATTTCCTTCCTCAATCAGATCGAGCAGGGTGAGCCCGCGATTGACGTAACGCCGGGCGATTTTCACCACCAGACGCAAATTGCTTTCAATCATGCGCTTGCGCGCGCTTTCTATGCCCTGCCTTGCGCGACGGGCATAAAAAACCTCTTCGTCCGCCGAGAGCAGCGGAGAAAAACCGATTTCATTGAGATAAAGCTGGGTGGCGTCCAGTGTGGACTGGAGCGTACGAACGCGACTGGTGCTGCTTTTTGAAGTACTGCTTGTCCGCGCAGCCTTGCTAACAGTGTTAGTGGCCGTGGGAGTGCTGCGATCCTGCTTGATGCTATCCATGATCAATCCCTCGTACTGGTCCGTGCCTGGCCAGGAAATCCTTTTAACTCTCCTTGTTTGCAAACCCTTTACCGTGCCGGCAAAAACCGCGTCGGATCTACAGGTTTGCCGCGTTCGCGGATTTCAAAGTGCAACTTTTCTCTATCCGTGCCGCTCGCTCCCATCTCGGCAATGGCCTGACCAAGCTTGACGCGGTCCCCTTCTTTAACCAGAAATTGGTCATTGTGGGCGTACGCGCTGATGTAATTATCATCATGCCGGATAATCAGGAGCTTGCCGTAGCCCACCAGTCCCGAACCTGCGTACACCACGGTTCCGGCTGCTGCGGCTAGCACAGAATCCCCGCGCTTTCCGGCGATGTCCAGACCCTTTCCTGTAACCCCATTGCTACCAAAACGCCCCAAAATCACACCACGTGCAGGCCAATCCCAAGCCAATGAAGCACTTGCGCGTGACTGCCCAGTTACACTCGGTGACGAATCCGGGACGGGAGCAGGTTTTTTTACGACGAGTGTCTTGTCTGCAACGACATTCGGCGACTTTGCAGCGGCTTTGTTTGCAGGATTTGTGACGCTACTTGCAGGCTTTTTGACAACAGGCGCAGTTTTTACTGCGCTGGCTTTGGCCACAGATCCACGCAATCGCAAACGCTGGCCGGGATGAATCGTGTAACTGGCATCGAGGCCATTGAGGCGGGCCAGCTCGTGATAGTCGCTGTCATAGCGCAGGGCGATGGAGTAGAGGGTTTCACCCGCCGCCACGGTATGGGCAGCAGGACCGGCGCCGGAGAGGGAGCGCTCAACCACGACAGGAGGCTGACGACTGGCGCAGGCAGACAGCAGCAGCACACAGACCATCAGCGCCCTAGCGCCCACTCGCACTAGAGCACCCCACCCAGCATGGGAACAAAGCGCACCTGCTCAAGCATGCGAGTTTCATGGCTGTCACCACGCCGGGTAATCAGCAACAGATCCTGCACCTCGCCACCGCCAACAGGAATCACCAGACGCCCACCCTCTGCGAGCTGAGCAATCAGCGCTTTGGGCACGCCCAGCGGTGCTGCGGTTGCAATGATGCCGTCAAAACCCGCTTCCTCCGGCCAGCCCAGACCGCCATCGGTATGGCGCAGGCGCACATTGTGCAGCTTGAGCAGTTGCAGGCGCGTACGCGCCTTGTCCTGCAGGGCGCGTATGCGCTCCACGGAAAAAACCTGACCGACCAGCTGTGCCAATACGGCGGTCTGGTAACCGGAGCCTGTGCCTATCTCCAGCACTCTTTTCAGTGGGCCATCAGCCAGCAGCACCTCTGTCATGCGCGCCACGATATAGGGCTGCGACAGCGTTTGTCCGTGCCCAATGGGCAGCGCCGTGTCTTCATAGGCGCGATGCGCCAGCGCCTCGTCCAGAAAGATATGGCGCGGTGTACGCCGCATCACGTCGATCACGGAAAGATCGCTTACACCCTGTTCCATAAGACGGTTCACCATGCGCTCGCGCGTACGCGAGGACGTCATGCCGGAACCGATAAGATCGTTAGGAGTCATTATTTTGTTAGCTTGCCCAAAAGCGGCCGAGTATTTGCTCAGCCGCCGAGATTACAAATCTTTTGCCCAGCGTGACACATCCTGCAGTGCATCATGACGGGTCAGATCCGTCAGCAGCGGCGTCACACTCACATAGCCTTCGCCCACGGCATGAAAATCCGTACCCGTACCCGAGTCAACCGGCTCACCGGAAAGTCCTATCCAGTAAGTCTTGCGTCCGCGCGGATCTTCCAGCGTGAGCACATCCTTGGCGCGGCCACGATGACCAAGACGCGTCACACGGAAACCGCGCAGATCATCCAAGGGCATATCCGGCACATTCACATTGAGAATGGTGCGCTCAGGCAAACGCAGGCGATTCCAGCCCTGGATAAGGCGCACCACCATGGCCGCTGCCGGACGATAAGACTCGATGCCATAGCCTTTGGCGTGCGCGCCCACCAGCGAGACGGCAATGCCGGTCTTGCCGAGGAAGCGCCCCTCAAGAGCAGCCGCAACCGTGCCGGAATAGAGCGTGTCGTCGCCCAGATTGGCGCCGGAGTTAATGCCGGACACCACGATGTCCGGCTCGAAATCGAGAAAGCCATTCAAGGCCAGATGCACACAGTCGGCCGGCGTGCCATTCACGGCCCAAAAGCCATTGCGTTGTTGCACGGGACGCAGCGGCCTATCCAATGTGAGCGCGCTGGAAAAAGCACTGCGCTCACTATCGGGAGCCACCACGGTGACTTCACCTATCGTGGCTAATGCCTCGGCCAGTGCCTCAAGGCCCGGCGACTGCACGCCATCATCATTAGAAAGCAGGAGTCTCATGTTTCACCCAAGGCCCGTGGGCTTACTCAACAGGAATCGCATTGCCGGAATCTCTCAACTGGACCAGTTCACGCAGAACGCTGGTGGCAAAGGCTCCCGATGGTAAAGCAAAGGCGAGATGAAGGCTGCTTTCATCCCGCCACTCCCACACCAGATCACTGACTTTAAGACGCAGGGCGCGGCGCTGTGCGTCCACGCCGAAACGGGCCAGGGCCACTCGCAAGTCTTCTGCGGCTTGCAAGATGGCAGACTCCAAGGCCAGCACATCCGCTTCCACAACGGCCTCTCCACGACCCGGCAAAGGCCCGGTGGGATGAAGCTCCTGCGCGGCCACACGTGCTGGCAAAGCCTCGTCACCCGCGTCAGGACGGAAGAAGCTGCCTCTGCCATCGAGCATCAAGACATCGCCGGGCAGCATGTGGTTCCAGCTTTGTGTGTTCACACGCTGCCCTAGTACCGCATTGAAAAACGCAGAACGAACGGCAGACAAAGCGATGCTGTCGCGACTATTCAGGTGACGGCGCGGCTTGCCCGCCAACAACAACTCACCTGCCGGCAGATTGGCGTTGCCATGACCGAAACGCTGCGGCCCCACATAATTGGGCACGCCGTCTTGGGCGATCCGGGCGAGTCTGGCCTCCAACTCGCTGCGCTCACCCGCCACATCACGCAGCACAATACCGAAGCGATTGCCCTGATGCGCACCGCGCTTGAGCTTGCGCGCATTCCAGGTCTGCTCCAGCAATTCGATTTCTTCATTCCAGACCGCCGAGAAATCCGGCAGCTGGCGATTAGGAATATGCACGCTGAACCATTGTGTGGTGACCGCACGCCTGTCCTTGAGACCGGCATAACTCACGGCGTCATCACGCAGGCCAATTGCTTTGGCGAGCTGCCCCGCCACCCAAGCCGTATTCTGATTACGTTTGCGGATTTTCAGGAAGACATGCTCGCCCTCGCCACTGGGGACAAAGCCCGGAATTTCATCAACCTGAAAATCCTCAGGCTCGGCGCGCAGAGTGGCCAATGCGGTGGGGGCAGCATGGGCATGCGGCTGGCTTTCGAGCAGAAAGGGAGTCCAATCCATATTTTTTACATCGCACAAAAATTTCGGCGGAGCGGCGCCCGGCTGTGTACCGGGCATAGCGTGGCGACAACATCGTAAAAAAGCTTCGCGGCTGAGGCCGCTCCTACACACTGCTTTTGTAGGAGCGGCCTCAGCCGCGAACAGGAACAATCTCAAATCGGGAAAAGCATGACGACAGCATGGGCCTCTATGCCCTCGCGGCGCCCGACAAAGCCCAATTTTTCGGTCGTGGTAGCTTTCACACTGATCTGCGTGGCCGGCACACCGGCATCTTCGGCAATGCGCTGACGCATGAGCTCGATATATGTTGCCAGCTTGGGGCGCTCGGCCAGCACAGTGATATCGGCATTGCCCAGCACATAACCCTGGGCCTGCATCAGCGTGATCACATGACGCAGCAGGCCACGGCTGTCGGCACCGCTGTAATTGGCATCGGTATCCGGAAAATGTTTGCCGATATCGCCCAATGCCAAGGCACCAAGAATGGCATCACAGAGCGCATGCAAAGCCACATCGCCATCGGAGTGCGCCAGCAGTCCCTGATCATGCGGAATTTTCACGCCACCCAGAGTGACATGATCGCCAGGGCCAAAGCGATGCACATCAATGCCATGGCCAATACGGGGGAAGTTCTTGCTCATAAACCAGCCTCGGCCTGCAGGCGCAGAAAAGCTTCCGCCAATTGCAGGTCTTCGGGATAGGTGATTTTCAGATTGTCGCGCGCACCCTCTACCAAGAGCGGCCTTTCGCCCTGCATCTCGACAGCCTGGGATTCGTCGGTGACGACAAGGCCCTGTTCCTTGGCTGCCAACAGCGCATCGCGCAACAAGCCATAGCGGAAGACTTGCGGCGTCAGCGCATGCCAGAGATGGTCACGTGAAACTGTTTCGGCTACTTCGTCACCACTGCCACGCTTCATGGTGTCGCGCACACGATTGGCCAGCAAGCCCCCCACCGGATGCGCGGCTATCGTGGCCAGCAGATGTTCGATGTCTTCGATGCGCACACAGGGGCGAGCCACATCATGCACCAGCACCCAATCATCATCGGCGGCCTGATGCGCAATGGCTTCCAGCCCGGAAAGTACGGAGTCGGCACGCTCGGCCCCGCCACTGACAAAGCGGATCAAGGTGGCATCCCGATATTCAAGAACACCGGCGCGACCATCACTCTCTGCGACGGGAACAATGATGGCCTCGGTAGGCAACTGGCTGAGTCTATCCAGCGTGCACTGGATCACCGTGCGGTCATTGAGGGGAAGATATTGCTTGGGGACATCACCGCCCACGCGCAGGCCTTTGCCCGCGGCAGGTACCACACACCAAAGCGCCATCAGTGTATCGCCCGGGCAGGCGCCGGCGGTGCAGCGGCAGGTTTTTTGGCATCGGGATTGCCAGTGACCAGATAAAAAGTTTCGTTCTGCTTGATCATGCCAAGATCAAGGCGGCCGTGTTCTTCCACAGCCTCCAGCCCGCTCTTCAGATCTTTAACTTCCGCTTCCAGCACGCGATTGCGCTCAGCCAGTTTTTCATTTTCTTGGCTCTGCTCGGCAACGGACTCTTTCAGCCTCTGCACATCACGGACCCCACCCTCGCCGAACCAGAGGCTGAACTGCAGCGTGAGGAAAGCCGCAAGAGCAATCACCAGCAACAGTTTTCCGAAGAGGGTCTTTTCCATGTCCTTTTCCGTCATTCCCGCGAAAGCGGGAATCTCATGAATTCAGGCAGAGCATTTACCAAGCACAACAGTTGATTCAAGAGATCCCCGCTTTCGCGGGGATGACAGCAGTAAACTGCCGTCATTTGAGGCCGCGAAATTCCGCCTTGCCGCGATACGGGGCACGACGATCCAGTTCCTGCTCAATGCGCAGCAGCTGGTTGTATTTGGAAACACGATCGGAGCGGCAGAGCGAACCGGTCTTGATCTGGCCAGCGGCCGTGGCCACAGCGAGATCAGCAATGGTCGCGTCTTCAGTTTCGCCAGAACGGTGTGAAATCACCGTGGCAAAACCTGCTTCCTTGGCCATATAGATGGCATCCAGCGTTTCTGTCAGCGATCCGATCTGGTTGTACTTGATGAGGATGGCATTGGCCACGCCTTCATCAATACCGCGCTTGAGAATGGCGGGATTGGTCACGAAAAGATCGTCGCCCACCAACTGGCATTTGTGACCGATCTTGTCGGTCAGCAACTTCCAGCCTGCCCAGTCGGATTCGTCCAGGCCATCTTCAATGGAGATGATGGGATAGCGATCAGCAAGGTCAGCCAGATAATCCACAAATTCAGCCGAAGTGAAGGTTTTGCCTTCGCCTTCGAGATGATAGTTGCCGTCTTTGTAGAATTCAGAAGCAGCGCAATCCAGCGCTAGCATGACGTTTTCACCCGGCTTGTAGCCGGCGATCACGATGGCTTCCATGATGGCTTTGAGGGCATCTTCGTTAGAGGCGAGATTAGGCGCAAAACCACCTTCATCACCTACTGCCGTATTGAGGCCACGCTTTTTCAGCACACCCTTGAGAGCGTGGAAAATTTCAGCGCCACAACGCAGGGCTTCGGCAAAGGAGGTAAAGCCCACCGGCTCAATCATGAACTCTTGGATATCGACGGTGTTATCCGCATGCTCGCCGCCGTTGATGATATTCATCATAGGCACAGGCATGGTGAAGGAAGACTGGCCACGCAGCTCAGCAATGTACTGGTACAGCGGAATTTTCTTTTCAGTAGCAGCAGCACGGGCCACAGCCAAGGACACCGCCAGAATGGCATTAGCGCCCAGCTTGGATTTAGCTTCGGTGCCATCAAGATCAATCATGGCCTTGTCGATAGCGGCCTGATCAAAAACATTGCGGCCCACGAGCAGCTCGCGAATATCCACATTCACATTGCCCACAGCCTTGTGCACGCCCTTGCCCAGATAGCGCGCCTTGTCGCCATCACGCAGCTCCAGTGCTTCACGCGAACCCGTGGAAGCACCAGACGGCGCATTAGCACGCCCCATCACACCGGACTCAAGAATGACGTCGGCTTCAATGGTGGGGTTGCCGCGAGAATCCAGAATTTCACGCGCGCGGATATCGGCGATCTGGGACATGCTTGCTGCTCCTTTAATCTAAAAAATCTGAAAAACAGAATCACAAAAAATCAGGGCATTGATGCGACCGGAGGCCGCAGCAGAAAATCAGTGCGTATCGAGCACCGGGAAGCTCTTCACCAACTCATCCATGGCCTTCACCTGGGAGAGGAATCCTTCCAACTGCGACAAGCGCAGGGCACAAGGGCCATCGCACTTGGCCTCCTCCGGCACCGGATGCGCCTCAAGGAAAAGTCCGGCCAGCTTTTGCGACATACCCGCCAAGGCCAACTCTGTTACCTGTGCACGACGGCCGCCGGCTGCATTAGGCAAGCCACCCGGCATCTGCAGGGAATGCGTGACATCGAAGAAAACGGGGAAACCGAATTCCTTCATGATGCCGAAGCCCAGCATGTCCACGACGAGATTGTTATAGCCAAAGCTGGAGCCACGCTCGCAAAGAATGAGCTGGTCATTACCCGCCTCTTCGCACTTGGCAAGGATGTGCTTCATTTCCTTGGGCGCAAGAAACTGGGCCTTTTTGATATTGATGATGGCCTTGGTCTTGGCCATAGCCACCACCAGATCGGTCTGGCGCGACAGGAAAGCGGGCAACTGGATAATGTCGGCCACTTCCGCCACGGCAGCGGCCTGATGCGGCTCGTGCACATCAGTAATCACCGGCACACCGAAAGTCTTTTTGATTTCCTCAAAAATCTTCAGGCCCTCATCGAGGCCGGGGCCACGATAGGAGTGCATGGAAGAGCGATTGGCTTTGTCGAAAGAAGCCTTGAAGACATAGGGAATCTTCAGCCTTTCCGTCACCCGCACATACTCTTCGCAAACCTTCATCGCCATATCGCGCGATTCCAGCACATTCATGCCGCCGAAGAGCACAAAGGGCTTGTCGTTACCGATTTCTATCTTGCCCAGCTTGATCACTTTCTGCTGCGTCATGCCCGTTTACTCCTTGCCAGCCTGCTTGAGCGCCGCCTTGATAAAGCCCGAGAACAAGGGGTGGCCATCACGCGGCGAGCTGGTGAACTCCGGATGAAACTGGCAGGCCACGAACCAGGGGTGATCGGGAATTTCGATCATTTCCACCAGGCTCTTGTCGGCACTGCGACCGGAAATCTTCAGACCTGCCGCTTCCAGCTGCGGCAGATAATTATTGTTCACTTCATAGCGATGACGGTGACGCTCAACAATTTCGTCCTGGCCATAAAGCTCGCGCGCCTTGCTGCCCGGCTCCAGATGACAGGCTTGTGCACCGAGGCGCATGGTGCCACCCAGATCGGAAGCTTCGTCGCGACGCTCTACGGCACCCGCTTCGTTACGCCACTCCGTGATCAGGCCAATCACCGGATGTGCCGGATTTTTCTTGAGCTCGGTGGAGTTGGCACCTTCAAGGCCAGCTTTGTTGCGAGCGAACTCAATGACCGCCACCTGCATGCCAAGACAGATACCGAGATAGGGAATCTTGTTCTCGCGCGCAAACTGTACCGCCGTGATCTTGCCTTCCGTACCACGATCACCAAAACCGCCGGGCACGAGAATAGCGTCTACATTTTTCAGTACAGCAGTGCCGTTCTCTTCTATGGACTCGGCATCGATGTAATCAATGACCACCTTGCTACGATTCTGGATGCCGGCATGCAGCAGGGCTTCGTTCAGCGATTTGTAGGCGTCGATGAGCTCAATGTACTTGCCCACCATGGCAATGCGCACTTCCTTTTCAGGATGCATCAGGCCATCAACCACACGCTGCCAATCCGAGAGATCAGCAGCCGGACGCGAACCCAGTGCCAGACGCTCAATCACCAAGTCATCCAGGCCCTGCTCGTTGAACTTGAGCGGAATCATGTAAATGCTGGGCGCGTCGATACAGAGAATGACGGCCTTTTCTTCCACATTAGTGAACAAGGAAATTTTGCGGCGAGACTCTTCCGGAATTTCGTGGTCGGAACGGCAGATCAGAATATCGGGCTGCAGGCCGATGGAGCGCAGCTCCTTCACCGAATGCTGGGTCGGCTTGGTCTTGGTTTCACCGGCAGAAGCAATATAGGGCACCAGCGTCAGGTGCATGAGCAGTGAGCCCTGATAGCCCTGCTCCACACGCATCTGGCGCACGGCTTCCATAAAAGGCTGGGACTCGATATCACCAGCAGTACCGCCAATTTCCACAATGGCCACGTCATAGCCACGGCCACCTTCGCGCACGCGCTGCTTGATGGCATCGGTGATATGCGGAATGACCTGCACGGTGGCGCCCAGATAGTCGCCACGGCGCTCTTTCTGGATGACATCCAGATAGATGCGGCCGGAAGTGAAGTTATTGGCCTTGGTCATGCGGCCATGACGCAAGAAGCGCTCGTAGTAACCCAGATCGAGATCGGTCTCGGCGCCATCGCCCGTCACGAAAACTTCGCCGTGCTGATAGGGGCTCATGGTGCCCGGGTCGACGTTGATGTAAGGGTCCATCTTGATCATCGTGACCTTGAGCCCGCGAGCTTCCAGCAGGGCAGCCAACGATGCGGCAGAGATCCCTTTGCCCAATGAGGAAACAACACCGCCGGTAACGAAGATGTACTTTGTCATGAAAAATCCAGACAGCTTGAGAATGCAGGGGTGGAGCCGGCGCCGCTGAGACTGTGCAAACAGGGGCTTGGAAACCGGTCCTAAGGACGGGCGGGAATGCTAGCACGACGGCCCCGAGGGCGACAACGAAGCTGGCACAAGCCGACCATAAATCAATAACTTACAGCCCAGCCGACTGGGCGACCGCGTCCAGCAGGGGCGGCCATCAGGCCATAAAAAAAGCCCGCTTGCGCGGGCTTGAAAGCCAAATCCATTTGCGAAGAGCTCCTTGCACACACAGGTAAGAGACTGAACAGGTCGGGCCATCCATGGCCCAGCGTGTCAAACGCGGATCAGAAGCTGTGCTCGAGACCGAAGGCCAGAGCCGAAGATTCGATAGCAGCAACAGCTGCGCCCGTATCGTTCTCGTAGGAGGTGTAGTAGCCGTAGGCCTTGGTCTTGGAGGTGAAGTTGTAGTCAGCACCCAGGGCATAACGGGTACGCTCTGTCGCGACAGTGGCGTCATTTTCACCAGAGATGTACTGGGCTTTCAGAGTCACATCACTCAGCTTGTAAGCAACACTCAGCAGCCAAGCCGTTTCTTCTTCAGCTGTGCCAGCAGGCACAACACCGATGGCAGCATCATTCACGCCTTCGCTGATCTGGTAGAGCGCACCCAGACTCAGGTCAGCAATCTTGTAGGCAGCAACCAAACGCGTGGTATCACGACGGCCCGTGTTAGCGGCGCCAGTGGCGCCGGTACCCAGCATCACATTGTTGCCAGCCACTTCCTGGTCACGAGCCAAGGCCAGATAAAGGCCGAGGTCAGTATTGTCATAGACCACGGAAGCGGAAATGCCGTCAGCAATACCGTTGTAAGAGTTGGCAGCGGTTACGGCCGGAGTGGCGCCATCAACACCCGAAGCCTCACCCGGAATCAGCTGTACATTGATGCTCACACCACCAGCAAAGGAGGGGCTTTCATAAGCAATGACGTTATTGGAACGAGTTTCGCCGGCAATGATGCCGCCTGCGTCTTGGCCAGCAACGCCGGAGTAGCCGCTAATGTCGGCACGGGTGTCATTGAACAAATCCACTTTGCCCTGAGCATTCTTCAAATTGGTGTCCAGACGGCCCAGCTTCAGTGTTCCGAAATCTACATGCTTGATACCGACATAGCGGTTACGCTGCCCCATGTCAGTGCCGCTGCTGCCGTCACCGGAAACTTCCCACTCGATGCCGTACACAGCGCTCAGGCTGGCGGTCAGCTCGTCTTCACCCTTGACGCCAAAGCGGGAGGCATAGCTGCTCAGGGAAAAATTATCGAAGGCAGTAACGCCTGAAGTGTCCTGTTCATACTGCTCAAGAGCCAGATTCAACTTGCCATAAACCTTGGGAGCAGCTTGGGCTGCAGCGGGAAGAGCTACGGTGGCCGCAACACCCAGGGCGATCAGAGTACGTTTCATTACTGGAGTCTCCTCAAAAGACACTTGCTTGCTTGGATTTTGGCGTCATGGCTGATCCACAACTGGCCGCAAGTATCTGGAGGAAAAATGACAGAGCCGTGTAAGGGTGATTACATTTCGATGACAACCCTAGACTTTGTTTATATAAGCTTAGGCTTTTAGTTTCATAGCAAATAACCGCCCAAGCATCAGACATAAAAAAAGCCCGCACTTGGCGGGCTTTTTTTATACAACAAGTAGCGATTAGAACTTGGTCAGCATACCTACGCCGAACATGGCGTCGTCAAAATCACCAGAATCAGCATCTGTCTGAGCATAGGCCGTCTGGGCATAGACCTTGGTCATCTTGGTGAAGTTGTGGTCCAGACCCAGCTCCAGGGTCATGCGCTTGGCATCACCACCCGCACCAAAATCTTCCTTGGTGTAGATGAACTGGGCCTTGGCCACATTCTTGTCATCCAGACCAAAGCCGGCACTGAACAGGACAGCATCCTGATCATCCTGGCCACCTACTGCTTCATCCGACATTTCGGAGGTCTGCAGCATGGCACCGAGCTGCATCGCACCAGCGGTATAGGTACCCGTCAGACGAAGGGTGTCACGGTTATCTGCAGGATCAAAAGCGTCAGAGTTGACGTTCTTGTCATAGGCCAGCGCAGCATAGAGGCCAGCAGCCTCATAGGCCACGGCAAGCGAGAAGGCATTAGCCAGCTCATTATCACCAGTCGCTGCGCTTTCACCGGGCTGAATAGCAATCTTGGCCGTCAGGGCATCGGCAAACTTCGGGCTTTCATAGCCAATCAGATTGCTCATACGATTGTCGCCCACCACGGCACCAAAACCCGTCATATCGGTATAACGACCATCATTGAACTGGTCGACCATACCCTGCGAGGACTTCAGCGGGCTATCGTAGTGGCCCAGCTTTACGGTCCCATAGGAGCCCTTAAGGCCGAGATAGCGGTCACGAGCACCCAGATCATTATTGCCGGCGCCCATATCACCACTGACTTCCCACTCGGCCTTATAAACAGCGCTCAAACCACTGCCCAGCGCTTCTTCACCCATCACGCCGAGACGCGAAGAGTTGGAATTGACCTGCCAGCTCTCATCGCCAGCTGGATTACCGGACACGGCGCCGGATGCATTTGTGGTGCTGGCCTTGTCCACTGACATATTGAGTTGACCATAAATGGTCGGGGCTGCCTGTGCCGCCAAGGGCAGCGAGAGGGCAGTGCCTACAGCCAGAGCGAGCAGCTTGCGATTCATGCTTGGTATCTCCTGATACACACTTTTGTTGGTTATGGCTTCGGCCAGGCATTACTGCCCTGAAAGGCGGCACATGCCTGTGTTCATGCACCGCACTGGCGCGAAAACCTGAGACCGAAGCTACACCCGGCTTTAAGTAAAAGCTACAAGTGCATGACAAATATGTGAATTATTGATTACAAAGAAGAGGGGGAGAGACAGGCAGCCCGGCGTAAAGACTGAGCTTCCGGGGGAGAAAAGGCGGCTTATTGCATCGAAATGACAAAACCGTGGGCCGATTTGTGACAGAGCCGGGGACGACGGTCAAGGCTGATAAAGCACCGCCAAAGGCAGGAAAGGCAGAACTGTGCCCGGCGTCACCAACACGCCCGCCTCAAGCAAGGCCAAACCATCGGCCCACAGCGCCGAGAGCAGCGCGCCACTGGATTGCTGAGCGTGCAACTGCAGCCCGCCCTCCGTCTCCTGCCATTGCACACGTGGATACTCGCGTCTATCTCCCGCCTTACGCCGCGTGAAAGCCGCCGGCAAAGGAAAAGAGCGCGGGAGCACCGCCTGCTGCCCTTGTCGCGCCAAGAGAAAAGGACGCGCTAACAAAAGTGCGGTGACAAAAACTGATTGGGGATTACCGGGCAGACCGAGGAAGTCCATGCCGTGAATTTTCCCCACCGCCACCGGCTTGCCCGGCTTGATGGCTATTTTCCAGAAATCCAGCTGACCCTGTGCCCGCAGCGCCGCCTTCACATGATCTTCCTCGCCGACGGAAACCCCGCCGGAGGAAATCAGTACATCCACATTTTTTTGCGCCGCTTCAAAAAACGCTTTTTCCGTGGCCTCTCGCGAGTCCGGCACACGCCCGAGATCGATTACTTCGCAAGCCCAGCCTCGCAACAGAGCCGACAACAAAGGGCGATTGCTGTTGTAGATCATGCTAGAAGCCCAAGGCTCTCCCGGCTCCAGCAATTCATCACCCGTGGAAAGCACCGCCACGCGCAAAGGACGAAAAACCTGAACCTGCGCCAAGCCCAGCGATGCCAGCACACCAAGTGCAGCCGGCGTAAGCCGCGCACCCACCGACATCACCACGCTATCCGCTGCAATATCCTGTCCGGCGGGACGAATATTGGCGCCCTGCTCTGGCACTACTTTCAGCAAAACGGCGTCAGCACTGAACTCGCAGTTTTCCTGCATGGCCACGGTGTCGGCGCCGAGCGGCAAAATCGCGCCGGTAAAAATGCGCGCGACCGTTCCCGGCAGTAAAGGCGAAGGCGCATGACCCGCCGCAATACGCTGACTGATCGGCAAGAAGCCGGAGGCCGACACATCGGCATGACGAAAAGCGATGCCGTCCATAGCACTATTGGCTTCAGGTGGCACATTCATGGCAGCCACTACATCGGCCGCCAGCACACGCCCCGCCGCCATGGACAGCGCAACAGTTTCCACCTCGACCTGATTTTCACGCGCAAGCCCAGTCAGGCGCTTGATGGCTTCATCAACACCCAACAAGCCCGGCGGATAGCAGACCTCAGCCACGAGAATCTTCGCAGAAGGTTTTTTTGAGATGAGGCACGAAATTGCAGGGACGATGCCGGTT
This sequence comes from Moraxellaceae bacterium, assembly GCA_050739955.1. Lineage (GTDB taxonomy): Bacteria > Pseudomonadota > Gammaproteobacteria > Pseudomonadales > Moraxellaceae > UBA2031. Next base: position 5,425 of record JBOICI010000027.1, on the reverse strand, counting down.
ATCCAACTGCTCGCCAATAATGCGATCCCAGGCGGTACGGCAGGCATTGGTGGAGCCCGGCACACAGAAAATCACGGTGTTATTGGCCAAGCCTGCCAGCGCACGCGACTGCAAGGTGCTGGTGCCAATCTCTTCCAGCGAGAAATGACGGAAGACTTCGCCAAAGCCGTCGATTTCTTTATCGAAAAGAATACTCACCGCTTCTGGTGTGGAATCACGCCCGGAAAAACCGGTGCCGCCCGTAACGATGACAGCCTGCACAAGCGCATCGGCAATCCATTGTGAGAGCACAGCGCGTATCTGATAAATGTCATCTTTTACGATGCGCTTTTCATGCAACTGATGACCCGCTTCACCCAGCTTTTCAGCCAGCAACTGGCCCGAGGTATCGCTGCGCTCGTCCCGTGTATCAGAGACCGTCAGTACAGCGATATTAAGAGCCACAAAGGGCTTGGGGCTGTTGTCTTTGCTCATTGGTCTTTGCTCATGCAGCTGATTCCTGCGCCTTATACTGGAGATTCCCGCTTTCGCGGGAATGACGTTATCTAAGAAAAGGAAAGACCTTCGTCATTCCTGACTCAATGCAGAGAGAAGATACCGTCACTCCGGCTCTAGCGCGGAGAAAAAACATCGTCATTCCCGCGAAAGCGGGAGTCCCTACGCCTTACCCACAAATCTCTTCATACAAGTCACGCCACTCGGGATTCTTCTTATTGACCAGCTCAATCTTCCAAGCCCTACGCCACTTCTTGATCTGCTTTTCCCTATTGATGGCGCCCTCTACGGTCATTGCTTCTTCAAACCAGACCAAGGACTTCACGTTGTAGCGATGACTAAAGCCAGACAGCAACGACTGCTTGTGCTGCCAGCACCCGTTGCCGCAAATCAGACGTCACTCCGACATACAGCACACCATCTTTCCGGCTAGCGAGCATATATACAAAAAACTGCTTTTCCATGTCTTCATCCTTGAAGACCAACTGGATATTCGCAAGATTCCCGCCTGCGCGGGAATGACGCCCTTAAGTCAACCGCCCGTCATGCTCATGAAGCGGACGATCTGTGGCTTTTCCTGAAGATCAAAATGATGGCGCTCAGGCTTGAGCTGCATGGCTGTGATGATTGCAACCCGCAAGGCCTCATCATCCGCGCCTTCCTCACGCATGAGATGACGCAGATCCAGACTGTCTTCATTGCCAAGACAAAGCAGCAAACGCCCTTCCACGGTCACGCGCACCCGATTACAGCTGGAGCAGAAATTGTGGCTGTGCGGGGAAATGAAACCGACGCGGCTGTCGCTATCCGAAAAACGGTAATAACGCGAAGGACCGCCCGTGCTTTCCGTGCTGGACACAAGATTGAATTTCTCAGCGATCCGCGCCAACAACTCATCACTGGAAACAAAAACAGCCGCCCTGTCGTGTTCGCTGATCTCGCCCAGCGGCATTTCTTCGATAAAGCTGATATCGCAATGCTGCTGGCGCGCAAAATCCACCAACTCCAGCACCTCGTCATCATTGCGACCACGCAGGATGACGCTATTGATTTTTGTGCGCTGGAAACCAACATCCTGTACCGCTTTAAGCCCAGCCAGCACAGCCGCCAGATCACCGACACGCGTGATCTCACGAAAACGCTCAGGCCTCAGGCTATCGATACTGATATTAAGGCGCTGCACACCCGCCTCGTGCAGATCACCGGCCTGCCCCGCCAAACGCATGCCATTGGTGGTGAGGGCCAACTCGCGCAAACCCGGCAGGCTGGAAATTTCCCGCGCCAGCCAGGAGAGGTTTTGACGCACCAGCGGCTCGCCGCCGGTAAGACGAACTTTCTCTACACCCAGACTGACAAAGACACGGGCAATACGCGCCAGCTCTTCCAGCGTGAGTACTTGCTGGCGCGGCAGGAAGGTCATGTCCTCCGCCATGCAGTAAACGCAGCGCAGGTCACAGCGATCGGTAACCGACAGGCGCAAATAGCTGATGCGGCGCCGGAAGGCGTCGACCAGTTCTGGACTATCGGGACGAAAAGGGGCGTTCATGGCAGGGATTGTCGGGAGTCCGCGCACAGGAGGCAATGGCCAAGGCTAAGGAGTTTGATGGGACAGACTTAAGCAAGGACAGGCCTTGATGCACCTGCCGCCTGCCGCAAAGGCTCGCTCAATCTTTATCCAGACGCTCGGCGTGCTTGGCCTCCACCCAGAGGGCCTCCATTTGCTCCAGCGAGGTCTCGGCAAACGGCAGCCCGGCGGCGGCCAAGCGATCTTCGATATGGGCAAAGCGGCGCTCGAACTTGGCATTGGCCCGCTTCAAGGCCATTTCACTGTCCAGCTTGAGGTGGCGGGCCAGATTGACTACGCAAAAAAGCAGGTCGCCCAGCTCGTCTTCCTGCGCCGCACGACTGTCCTGCCCTGCCTCAGCCGCATCCAGTTCGGCCTCGACCTCATCCAGCTCTTCGCGCAGCTTGGCGATGACGGCGCGCGGATCATTCCAGTCGAAACCAACCTTGCTGGCTTTCTTCTGCAATTTCTCGGCACGCGTCAGCGCCGGCAACCCGGCAGCAACGCCATCGAGCACACGCTCAGACGACTCACCACGAGCGGCCTTCTCAGCCTTCTTGATGGCGTCCCAGTTGGCCACGACATCGGCGCTCTGCAGAGCCACCGTGTCGCCATCAAGCTGACCGCCGGGAAAAACATGGGGATGCCGACGTATCATTTTCTCGGCAATGCCACGAGCCACATCTTCAAAATTGAAAGCCTGCTGCTCACTGGCCATCTGGGCATGGAACACTACCTGCAACAGCAGATCACCCAGCTCTTCTTCCAGATTCCGCAGATCATTACGCGCAATGGCATCCGCCACCTCATGCGCTTCTTCCAGCGTATAGGGCGCGATGGTGGAAAATTCTGCTCCAGATCCCAGGGACAACCACTCACGGGATCACGCAGGCGCGCCATGATGGTCAGCAAACGGCTCAGAGAATCACTCATCAGCTAGCCTCGTCATTCCCGTTCAGTGCGCCGAGCGGCGCGCCTCAATGACATTGGGTTGTTGCTCTATCTTGGCGAGCAAACGACCCAGCGCACTCAGGCTGCCGATTTCCACCGTGAGCAGCATGGTCGCCGTGCCATCGTTTTTATCCGAGCGCGTCTGCACGCCGGTGACATTGACATGCTCATTGGCCAGCACACCGGTGATATCACGCAAGAGACCGGTACGGTCCCAGGCCCGCACGTGGATGTCCACCGGGTAGACCGTGGATTCGGATTGATTCCACTGCACACTGATCACGCGCGCCGGCTCTTCCGCCTCCAGGCGCATGAACTCCGGACAACCGCGGCTGTGCACAGACACGCCACGCCCCTGCGTGACATAACCGACAATGGGCTCGCCAGGAATGGGCCGGCAGCAACCAGCGACCTGCGTCAGCAGATTGCCCACGCCCTCAATAAGAATGGGAGAGCTGCCCACACGGTGGCGCGAACGCCCAATGATTTCCTGCGGCAGCAACTCCTGCTGCGGGCTGGATGCCTCGACACGCACGCCCATCAGATTGATGACCTGGGCCACGCGTATATCGCCGGCGCCTATCCCGGCCAGCACATCTTCACCGGTGCGCACATTGAGCTTGGGCGCCACGACTTCCAGCTCACTGCGCTGCAGCGGCAGAGCCAAACGCTCAAATTCTTTTTCCAGCAGCTCGCGACCTTCGACAATATTCTTGTCTCTATCCTGCAGCTTGAACCAGTGCCGCACCTTGGCCTGCGCACGCGAGGTATTGAGATAACCTAGTGAGGAAGACAACCAGTCGCGGCTGGGACCTCCGCCCTTGGTAGTCATGATCTCAACCTGCTCACCGGTTTGCAGCTTGTAGTTGAGCGGCACGATGCGGCCATTCACCTTGGCCCCGCGGCAGGCATTACCAATGGCGGTATGCACGTGATAGGCGAAATCCAGCGGCGTAGCGCCCGACTGCATATCGATGACATGACCATCACGGGTGAATACATAAATACGTTCGTCATGTATGGCGTGATTGAGCTGCTCGGCAAAATCCTCGAGCTGCGAATCACCCATATCCTCATGCCACTCCAGCACCTGACGCAGCCAGGCAATCTTGCCTTCATAGCCAGCATCCTTGTTGGCACCTTTGCTGGCCTGCGCGCCTTCCTTGTAAACCCAGTGCGCGCAGACGCCGAGTTCAGCCTCTTCATGCATGGAAAAAGTACGAATCTGCACTTCCAGCGGCTTGCCGGCCGGGCCTATCACGGCCGTATGTAAAGAGCGGTAGCCGTTCTCTTTTGGCGTGGCGATGTAATCATCAAATTCGCGCGGAATATGCTTCCACAAGGAGTGCACAACGCCGAGTGCGGCATAGCAGTCGCGCACTTCCGGCACGAGGATGCGCACAGCGCGCACATCGTAAACTTCATTGAAGGAAATCTTCTTGCGCTGCATCTTTCTCCAGATGGAGTAGATATGTTTGGCACGGCCGGTCACATCGGCATCCATGCCCATGCGCCCCAGCATTTCTTTCACGGTCTTGATGACATTCTGAATGTATTCGTCGCGCTGCAGACGCTTCTCATCCAGCAACTGGGCAATTTGCTTGTAAGATTCAGGCTCGAGATAGCGGAAGGACAAATCCTCCAGCTCCCATTTGATATGGCCTATACCAAGGCGATGTGCCAGCGGCGCATAGATATCGAAAATCTCGCGCGCCACGCGGTGGCGGCGCTCAGGACTGGCATCCTTGACCTCGCGTATGGCATAGGTGCGTTCGGCCAGCTTGATGAGGGCCACACGCACATCATCAATCATGGCCACCAACATGCGGCGCACATTGTCCAACTGCTGCTGGTTTTGACCGAACTGTATCTTCTTGTCCGGATTGATGACCTGACTGATGGCGGCCATGCGCAGCACGCCTTCAATGAGATGGGCAATATCCGGCCCGAACTCTTTTTCAATACGCTGATGCGTGGTCTTGCCTTCGCGCACACCGCGATAGAGGACCGCCGCGGTCAGCGATTCCTGATCCAGCTTGAGATCGGCCAGAATATCGGCCATGACCAGACCAGTGAGAAAGCTGGAGGTTCGCGTTGACCAGACATTTTCCTGCGCCGAATTCTCGCGGTCGATCTTCTCGGCAAATTCGCAGGCGCGCCTCAGCGCCATGGGATCATGCAACTCCACGCGCGCCTGCAGGCGCGCCATCCATGCATCCAGATCGACCGTGCCATCAGCCTTGAGCGGATAATCTTCGCGAACCTTGACCATACTTTACTCATGAATCGTGACAAGTGCCGCCGGCACTTGAACCGCCTCAGGCGACCCCTAAGGGGTGAATAATCGTGAATCGTGAATCGTGAATCGTGAATCGTGAATCGTGAATCGTGAATCGTGAATCGTGAATCGTGAAT
>JBOICI010000026.1:0-33635 GCA_050739955.1 Moraxellaceae bacterium | reverse complement strand
TCTACGTAGAGACCAAGCTGCCAACCTTGCTGCGCTGGACCAATCGCGAAGTGGTGCCTTGGCTGGAAGGGCATCTGCGGATAGATATCAACCGTATCGATATGGATCTGGTAACGGAGTGGCTGTCTGGCTACTGGTCATCTGGAGAGTCCGGGGTAGTCGTGGGCAATGTGCTGACCCAGGTGACGGCATCCGGTCTCAGCGTTCTGGCCATGTTGGGCATGATAGGGCTGGTGCCGGTAGTGACTTTCTATCTCTTGCTGGACTGGGACGATTTACTGCAGCGCATTCGTGACCTCATTCCCCGTCATCTGGAGCCCAAGGTCAGTGAGCTCGCGGCCGAGTGTGACGAGGTACTGGCCGCCTTCCTGCGCGGGCAGCTGATGGTGATGGTGGCTCTGGGCGTGATCTATGCCGCGGGACTGGGGCTGGTCGGCCTCAAGCTGGCCCTCATCATCGGGATGGTGGCCGGTCTTGGCAGCATCATTCCCTATTTCGGTTTTGCTATCGGCATTGTGGCGGCGACTGTCGCAGCGGTGGTGCAGTTCGGCAGCTTCCACAATGTGCTGCTGGTCTGGGCGGTGTTTGCCGTGGGTCAGGCCATAGAGGGCTGGATACTGCAGCCTTGGCTGGTCGGTGATCGCATAGGTCTGCATCCGGTAGCAGTGATCTTTGCCATTATGGCGGGTGGCCAGCTCTTCGGTTTTGTCGGCATGCTGATTGCCCTGCCGGTGGCCGCCATCATCATGGTGCTGCTGCGCCATGGTCATGCCCGTTATCAGCAGAGCCGCCTCTATCAGGGTGCATTGGATCAGGGAGCGGATGCGCAGGGTGTTGAGTTGCCGCTGGAAACGGACGGGGATAATGATGGCGGTCGCTGAGCAACTCCTGCTCAGGCTGCAGCCACGCGCCGATGCCCGCTTGGGTGACTTCGCCGCTGCCAGTCATGCCCTGCTGCTGTCGGCTCTGGATGAGTTGCTGCGGCAAGATTTCGCCCTGCTTTTTGTTCATGGCGAGCCGGGTAGTGGTCGCAGCCACCTGCTGGCGGCCCTGTGTACCGAGGCCGAGGCGCTGGGTCTGTCGGCTGTGCTGCTGCCGCTGACCGGCTTGCGTGATGAGGACCCGGCCATGCTGGAGGGACTGGAGGCGCAAAGTCTTATCGCGATCGACGATCTGGATGCGGTAGCTGGTCGTCCGGACTGGGAAGAGGCACTGTTCCATCTGTTTAACCGGGCTCGCAGCACAGGCAGCCGGCTGGTGTTTACGGCCCGTCAGGCGCCAGCTCATGCTGGTTTCGGCCTGCCGGATCTGGTTTCCCGTTTGTGCATGGCGCCGCTCTGGGAGCTGGATTTGCCTGATGACGCGGGCCGCGAGGCTCTGCTTCAGGCCGCTGCTCAGCGGCGTAGTCTCATGCTGGAGCCGGAGCTCTTGCGTTATCTGGTTCAGCGCGGGCCGCGAGGTAGCGGTCGTCTTCTGGCCTTGCTGGAGCTGCTGGACCGTCAGTCTTTGGTGGCCGGGCGCCGTTTGACTATTCCCTTTATGCGTTCCGTGCTCGAGGAGAAGGGGCAGACGGAGACTTCTTGAGGCCGGTCAGCCTTGCCGCTAGGCCTCTGAATATGCGAGAGTACGGCCGCCCATAGGGCTCGCCGGATAACAAAAAGCAACTGCGTTTGCGGGCGACCGACGGTTAGCATTCCGCTCTGGCCGAATGCTCCGCCATAAAAAAACAAGAAAACAGGATTCAGGAGTACACCTCCATGTCATGGCCCCGGGGAAGCCTTTTTGCGGCGCTTCTCGTTCTTTCCATTCCGCTGGCCAGCGCCGATACCGTCACGGTCAATACCACCACGGATGACAATGCCGACAACTCGCTATGCTCGCTGCGCGAGGCCGTGGAGTATTTCAATCTGGACAGGCCCCTTGCGGGCTATCAGGGCTGCAAGAGCAGCGCGGTTTCGTCCACGGACACCATTTCTCTGCCGGGCAGTACTACGCCCTATCTGATCGGTTCACGTGTGGAGGGCGCTACGGATTACGGCGCCATCTTTGTGCGTCGTGCAATGGCTATCGCCGGCGGCGGCCAGCAGGGTGACAGCAGAACCTGGATTCAGGTAAGCGGTCCGCACCGTGCCTTCATTATCAGTGGCGAGCGTAGCGTTGCGGCGCCGGCTTGCTCGGTCAGCAATACCTGTCGCTCGGGCAGCGATGCGCCGGTGCTGGATCCAGCATCGGATACGGGTGCATCCGACTATCTGACTACGGTAAAGACACCGAAATTTTCAGGCACCGTCATCATTCCGCCAGGCACAACTGCTCTCCGTGTCTCGCTGTATGGTCGCTCTGTCGGAGCTGACCCCGAAGCTGATCCTCTTTCTCTTGGCTCCGTGCTTGTGGATGTAGCAGGGAATGGCGATTGGAGCATCACCAGTACTTCCTCGCTGGCTGAGGGGGTGCATGACATCAGCTACACCGTTCGTGTAGATGACGAGGAAGAGGAAAGTGATGAAAGCGCTACAACACGCATTGCCGTTTACGCCGCGGATACCCCGGATGTCGCGCTGTCACTGAGCGGGATGGAGCTGCAGGGCTGTGGCGGCACCGACTGTGCCAATATTGTTGACACCACGATTGCACCTAGCACCAGCAGCAATGGATTGGTTTATACCTATCCCCTGACTGGCACAGCAGGTAAGGGCGGTATTGTCTACAACACGGGAACACTAAGTACCACTTCCACCAATATGTATGGCGGTGTAGCCGCGAGCTTGGGCGGTGCCATTTATGCGGCAGATAACGCTGTTGTCGCCATAGCTGGCTCCAAGCTGAGTGGTAATAAGGCGGAGTCGGGCGCTGCCATTTATGCCGAACATAATTCGGTCTACATTGCACAAAGTCTGCTTGTCGGTAATACACCAGGTACAGCGGCGGGTGCCGCCGTGGTGAATGTGGCTAGTGCTGATATTGCCGATATCGCTTCTTCAGCATCGGTGATATCAAACAGTACTTTCTCTGGGAATCAGGGGCTTGCACTGTCGCTGCACGAGGGCGCCATCATCAATGCCAGCACCATTGTGCTGAACGGCGGTGGTCTGTATTTCAATGGTGAAAAAATCGGCATCTATAACACCATTCTGGCGGCCAATCCGGACAAATTCCCCGATCCAGCCACGGCTACTGATTGTCAGAACCTGCCTGCTATTGCCGATATCGACTTCCAGTTCAGTCTCGGAATTGTGGGTGGTGGCTGTCAGACAGCTCCGTCCGGTATTACGCTGCTCGCCAACAATGATGCCAGTCTGCCCGAGCAGAAGCTCATGGCCTCGTCCGATGCGAGCGGGAAATGTATTGGTTATTCAATCCAGTCTGGTGAAGCGGCGGCTTTTAGTGAGATGGGGCTGCTATGTCCGCTGGCCACCCGATCAACTGATGAGGTTACCGCTACGCATCTTCCCCGCCTTTTGGGTGGCTATGTGTCGGTCGCGGACTCTCCAATTGTGGGCAAGGGCTCCAATCTCAGCAGCAGCAATGCCGTTTGTGAGGCTGCAGATCAGCGCTCAAGAGCACGCCGCATGATATGTGATATTGGTGCTGTGGAAATACAGCCGGTGCTTGCCCCTGTAGTCTCTGGTGATGCCATCAGCTATGGCCAGACCTATAGCGAGGCCATGGACAGTCAACTTGGGGATGAGCAGTTGTTCACTCCCACGGCCGTTGCCGGTGCCGGTAGTTGTCCCACATTTGCGCTGACACAAAATGATGATCGACTCAAGCCAGGTTGCCCGTGGATCACGATTGCTCCCAGCAAGGGTACAGTCGTCTTCAATGCAGATGGCTCATATACCTATCGCCCCAGCTCCAACTATCACGGTTTTGATCGCTTCAGTTTTCGGGTGGTGACCAATCTCAGCAAGTTGAACTCTACCTTTGATAGCCAGAGCCGGGTCGTGAATGCCCAGATCATTGTTGAGCCCACCAACGGTATTTCCGCGTATTCAACGGCAGGCTCTGTTGATCTGTGGCTGTTGCTTTCCCTGGCAGGTCTTGGTGCGGCAGGCTTGCGCACGGGGCGTCGGAGACAGTAATGAGCGGGGAAAACAAAAATATGAAACTGCTGCTCGCTACAATATTCACGGCAGCTTTGCTGCTGACTAATGCGGCTACGGCTGCTGTTGTGACTACCATCAAGGTGACGACCAATCTGGACGAGAACGGCAGCAATGCCGCTGCCTGCTCCCTGCGCGAAGCCTTGCATGTTGTCAATGACAAGGGCAAAGCGCCATGGGGCGGCTGCCCGGCCGGAGGTGCTGTCGGCGACAATGTCATACAGCTGAAAGGGGAAACCTATCTGTTGACCTTGGGTGAGTTGACGGTGCTTGCTGATGTCATCATTGCCGGCAAGGACACTATCGTCACCGATGGTGATGATGAAGAAATATCGGATGCAGAGCGTGATCCTTATACGGGGTCAGCACCTTATCGCAAACCTCCTGTCACCATTATTGATGCAGGCAATGCCAGTCGTATCATCAACAGCCTCGGTGCTACGGGATCCGGGCTGACTCTGAAGGATATTGAGCTGCGTAATGGCCGCGCTGCCTATGCCAGCAATCAGGGCAATGGCGGCGCCATCTACGCGGCGCTTTCAGTGGCTCTGGATAACACCATCATACGCAGCAGTAAGGCGCTGGGCCTGAATGACGCCGGCATCTTTCGTGGTGGCATGGGCGGAGCCATCTTCCTCAGTAAGAGCAATGCAAATCTGTCGCTCAGCAATGCCACTTTGTTTGGAAATAGTGCAGAGGGTACTGGTGGCGCGGTGGCCATGGTTTGTGATGAAGACCTCTCCCAGGCAGTGCACAGCATAGTAGTTGTTAATAGCTTGTTGGGCGGCAACGAGTCACTTCGGGGGGCTGGCGCCATTGATGTCTGTGGCAGTGCTACGGTGGGAATGTCCGCGAGTACCTTGTCTGCAAATATTTCGGATACGACACTAGACTATGGCGCTATCACTTATTGGCAGACTATCAGTGAACAGGGTGCACTAACGGTAACGAATGTGACGGCCGCCGAGCATGCAGTTGGTGCAGTTTTTTCCCTGAAAAACATCAAGAATATCAGCCTGAATAACTCCTTGCTGGTTGGTAACGATGCAGGACATAACTGCATACTCGATGCAGCTACTTCCTTTCCCTCCGGTAATTTCAACACTATCGAGGACACTAGTTGTGATGCACTCCTGATTCCATCTTCAAGTGCAGGTCAGGGTAATCTGCATCCCGGCACGGATCAGTTTGATATTGAGCTATTGCCTTTAGCTCTGAAGGGGGGGCTGACTGAGGTTTATCTATTGCGGGATAGCTCGGTGTCTGCCTTGAACAGAGGGCCTGCAGGGGCAAGTTGCTCAGGAACGGATCAGCGCGGCCTCTCACGCAAGAACGGATCCAAGTGTGATATCGGCGCGGTTGAGCGCCAAGAGCCGACACCAGTCGATGACGATGCCGAAAATAGATCGGACTCCCGTGTCGTGATTATTGATCTTCTGGCTAACGACAGTTTTGGTGAGTCAGAGAGCGGGCCGAACAAATATGCCGATGAGGCGGTGACGGTGGTGACTAGCGATGGCCCCGTTTCTCAGCCTTTTTGCAAATGGCATAACAACACCGACAGCAACGAGGATTATCGTAACAGGCTGGTAGTCGATAACGGTGGCGTCATCACTCCGGATGGTGTTCCTATCAACTGTACCTATAAGGTTAATGTCATTCCTCACGGGGCCACATCAACAACCGGCATCCCTTCGACAACAGCGGCTACGATCAAGGTGGGCGTGAGCAATATCAGCCCCAGGGCGATCAGCGATGTTTATATACGTCCGGTGGGGACTCGCTCAATCGTTCTTTATCCTTTGAATAATGATACGGACGCAGATGATGCCAGCCCCTTTGATGCACCTTTGAATCCCTATCCCATTTATATTTCTTCCAGGCCGATCTTGGGGCATATAGAAGGGGTGTCCGGGCATTGTTCGGACTATGATCCCGATTCGGGCAATGAAAAAATCTGCTATGCGCCGACATTGACCTATGTCGCCGACAATCCGCAGTCACCATTCGCCGACAGCTTCCAGTACTCGGTTTATGATGACGATGGCAGAAGCTCTACAGCGACCACGGTTACTATCAAGACCAATGCGCCAGATCCTGACAAGGGTGAAACCGGTGGCGGCAGTCTTGATCTGGTCGGAGGCTTGCTCTTGGCTCTGCTTGGCTTGCGACGAGCGCGCAGGCTCTGATAAAAAGGCCGCTTTGCGGCCTTTTTTCATGGAATTTCCGGAGTTGGTATGAAGTACGGGATGCGTAGCGCGCTGTTACTGCTGATAATGTCTGCCCTTGCGGCCTGCAGCACGACACAGGGGCCGGTCAAAACCTATGAGGGCGCGCTGCGCAGTAATGCCGAGCTGGTGCTGGTATCGGTGCCGGAAGAGATCGAGGTGATGGCCATTGATGGTCAGGAGCCGCCCCCCAGCTTCCTCAAGAGCCGGGTACAGTTGGCGCTGTTGCCGGGTGAGCATGTCTTTAGCCTGCGTTATGTTGAACTGTTCCAGCTGACGGCCGATGACCACGATGTCATTCGCTCCAAGCAGGCTGCTCTGCGCTTCAAGGCGGCGGCGGGGAGTGAGTACCGCTTGACGACACCGCCACAAAAAGATGTCGAGTCGGCACGTAAATTTTCCAAGAGCCCGCAGTTCAGCTTGGTTAATGTCCATGATGGTGCTGCCACGGACTCGGTTTCCATCAAGTCCATGGCCGAGGCCTCATTGATCGATACCATCAGCAAGGCGTTTACAGGCAGTGCTGATGAGCCTGTCAAGGCTCCCACCAAGCTTGATCTGCTCAAGGACGTGTGGGGACGTGCCACGCCTGAAGAGCAGGCCGGCTTTCGTGTCTGGCTGAATCAGCAAGGAAAATAACTCCCTTCATGAGCAATCTTGAGATTCCTGGCTACACCGTTCAGCGCATGCTGGGCAAAGGAGGCATGGCCACTGTTTATCTGGCTGTGCATGACAAATTCGAGCGCGAAGTCGCCCTCAAGGTGATGGCGCCAGCCTTGTCGGCCGATGCCGGTTTTCGCGAACGCTTCCTGCGTGAAGCAAAAATCGTTGCCAAGCTTTCACACCCTCATATCGTTGCGGTGTATGACGTCAATGAAGTGAACGGCATTCACTACATCGCCATGGAGTATCACCCGGGCGGTGATCTCAAGGCGCGTTTGCGTGATGGTCTTTCGGTGCGCGAAGCCATCAATATATTGCGTGATATGGCCAAGGCTCTGGACTATGCCCACAGCAAGGGTTATCTGCATCGCGACATCAAGCCCGATAATATTCTGTTCCGTGCCGATGGCAGCGCCGTGCTCACTGACTTTGGCATTGCCAAGGCCACTGAAGGCGATGCCAATCTCACGCAGATGGGTATGGTGGCGGGCACACCCAAATACATGAGCCCGGAGCAGGCCCGTGGCCAGGATCTGGATGCTGACTCCGATCTTTACAGCTTGGGTGTGGTGCTGTTCGAAATGCTCACGGGTCGTTTGCCTTTTCAGGCAAATGACCCGATTGCATTGGGCATACAGCATATGAATGCACCCATTCCCAAGCTGGAGGGACGCGTTGCCCACTTTCAGCCGCTGGTTGATCGCTTACTGGCCAAGAATGCAGCGCAGCGCCCGCAAAGTGGCGCGCAGCTCGTTCGTGAAGTCGATGCGATTGAGCAGGGTTTTGACTACGACGCTCCTCGCGAAACGGATTCGCATAATGACACGCTGGTGCGGCCCTCCATTCGCAAGACAGCATCTGCGTCTGCTCCGGCGGCCATGGCTCCTGCACCTGTTACCTCCGGGAGTGATGACGCGACTGTGATGGTGGCAGCAGCAGTGACTCCGCAGGCTGCGGCAACAGTAGCGGCAAGCACAGCGCAGCCGTCATCGACGGGCAAGTTGTTGGTAACAGCAGGACTGTTGCTTGTACTCGGCGGTGGTGGTTGGTGGTATAGCCAGCACAGTGCCGCTGCAGCACAGGCAGCGCAGTTGGCAACGCAGGTGACTGCGGAGCTTGAGGCCGGCAGGGCGGCTTTTGTGCGGCAGTCACTGACGGAACCAGCCGCCGACAATGCCTTGGCGCATTACCGCGCAGTGCTGGCCCTGCAGCCTGATAATGCGGCCGCCAAGGCGGGTATTGCTGAAATTGCCGATGCCCTGCAGGCGCAGGCAAGAGCTGCACTGGCCGCACGGAATGCACAAAAAGCGGAGCCTCTGATTGCCAGTCTGGATGTGCTGGCGCCGGGCAGTCCCGCTGCTGCTGAGTTGCGTCAGGCACTGAGCGCCTTAGGTACTGAGCGCCCGCCTGCTCTTGCATCGCTGGCTGCGCCAGCAGGTCAGCGTCAGGAAAAAACGGTGGTGGCCGCGCAGGGCGACAGCCTGCAGCGGCTGCGCATCAGTGGCATGCTGGGCAGTGCACGTCAGGCGCTGGAGGATGGTGATGCTGAAGCCGCCATCCATCGCTATCAGCAAGTGCTGCAGATTGATTCGCAGAACGCTGAGGCCCGCGCCGGTTTGAGGCAGGCCAAGGCCCGATAGATTTTCAGCCGTGTCAAACGCCATAAAAAAGCCGCAGTAATGCGGCTTTTTTATGGCGGCTGCTGGTCGGAGTCAGGGAGCTTTTACTGCATACAGCTCCAGCTGGCGACGCAGGGGGGCGGTATCTCCACTCTTGATATTGGCGAGAGCAAAGGCATAGGCCTGATTTTCGGCGGCCATCACATCATCGCCTTCATCGGCAAAGCGTTTGGCAGCATCGGCATAGCGTAACTCCGGATTTTTGAGCTCCTTTACCAGCTTGTCTCCGATGACATCGGAAATTTTTTCAGTGAGCTTTTGCAGAATTTCCGTGTCAGCCGGCAAGCTGGCCAGCTTGAAGGGCATGCGGAACTGGCCAAGCTCAATGCCTTCATTGCCTTCATCGGTATATTCCACCTTGGCATTGTCAGAGCCGGTGGCCAGCACCTTGCCAGTCCGGGCTTCAACCAAGCGATAAGAGGCAGAAATGATGCCAACCTTGCGCATGATCTGCAGGTTGATGGTCACATCCTCTTTCTTTTCCTGTGTCAGCGTGCGTACCGGGGCTGCTTGCTTGGCTCTTTGCGCATCTGACAGCGCCGCCCATTGCTCATAGGCCGGGTTGCTGGCGGTAACGGTGTCGGTGACAACACGCATGGTTTTTTTGCTGCGGTTTTCCGTGGTATCCACACGCGATTCCAGAATCTTGCCCTGGATCAGGTAGTCAGCAGTGGAGAGCTCGCTGGGCAGGCCAGTGGCACCGATTTCTTTTTCACGCAAGATGGCCTGGAACTGGTCGCGCTCGATGAGCCTGATGTCGTTGGGAATCTTGTCGAAAAGATGCTGCGTCACTTTAGCGGCAACTGCGCCGCCAAATTCGGCGGAGCCGGCGGCATCGGTGAAGGCCGCGGTACTGACTTTTTTGGTGGCCTTGTTCAGGGTCGCGTCCTGTGTGGTGCGCAGATTGGCGCGCAGACCAGGGTAGTCCGGATTGAAGTTTTCAATGATCTTGAGATGGCCCAGTGCCAATCCGGACTGGCCGTCCTTGATAGCGGTCTGGTAACGCGCAAACACGGCTTTGAGAAAAGCTTCTTCCTGCGGCGGGCGACTTGCACTGGCATTGGTCTTGATGCGTATATCGCGGGCCTGACCGAGCAGCTTGTAGGCATCTGCAAGACGGCTTTCGCTGGTGGCCGTGCCGGCCTGTGCCACGAAATAGGCCACCATATCATCGGAAGATTTGGAGAGGCGCTTCAGGATTTCCGGGAACTCCGGTGTTTGCGCAAGATTCATGAATTGCGTGTAGGCCGCATCCAACTGGCCCTCGGCGAGGCTGTCCCAGAATTTCTTTTCAAACAGCCGGGCGTCTGCCAGCGTGAGCTGGGTGCCGACAGCCTTGTCTTGCGGATCGGCCTGCTGCAGGGCGCTTAGCGCCTGTTTCGCATCGCCGTATTGTTCATTTTTCAGGGCCTCGTCGGCTTTCTTACGCAGAGTGGCGAGCACATCCGTGCGTTCGCGGTTATAGCGATCGTCGCCGGTGAGTTTGGCAAGATCGTCGAGCACGGCCAGGCGTTGGCTCATGTCATTTTCGGTAAGGCGTGCCAGCTGATTCTGTTGCGAGGTAATGCGAGCTTGGGTGCGGCCTTTGAGCTCGTTGAGTTCGGCGGCCAGTTTGCGGTGTTTTTCCGGAGACCAGGTTTGCATTTTCGGCAGTTTGGCAATCTGGGCATCAATCACCGGCAAGGGCACAAGGCCGCTGGCGGTGCCCTGCTGATTGAGTTCGCTGCGGATTTCCTGCTCGCGCTTTTCAGCCAGCTGGGCGCCGATCTGGTCTAGCTGAGCCTGGGCTTTCTGGCCTTCGGGGGTATTGAGTTTTTGTCCGGCCAGTTTGGCGGCGTACTGCTCATAGACTGCTTCGAGATTGCCGTTCTGTTGCGCGGCCTGCAGCTCTTGCTGGCTGAGTGTGGGTGGTGCCGAGGCGCAGCCGGCCAGACTGATGGCAATGGCAATGCCACTAAGCGTAAGACGAGACATGCGTATCCCCTGCATGAAGACAAAAGCGGCAAGTGCCGCAAACCGGTTCGAGTCTAGCGAGCCGTGATGGCAAGCGGAAGGCGCTGTGCTCTCACGGCGCCGTGCTTTGTGTATCGGCCAGCTTTTTCTGCCAGCGGGTGAGCAGCAGGGCCGCAATACAGCAAGCGGTCAACAGGCCTGATTGCAGCAGGCCGAATATGCCTGTCCAGCCCGTGGCGAAGCTTTGCAGCACGGCCATGCAGAGATAAGGCATGAGGAGCAGTGACAGCCAGATGCCGCTGAGTGCGCGGGCACGGTATATAGGCTGCAGAAAAAACAGCAGCGGCAGCGTTTTGGCTGCCATCACCAGCAGCATGGCGCCGAGGCCTGTGGCGGCCGGGGCCAGCATCACCGTTTCCAGTAATAGGGTCAGGATCAGCCATACGAGCAGGAGCAAGGTGGCATGGCGAGCTTGTGTGCTTTTTTGCGCAAAGTTCGTGCTCATGCCAGTCCCCGCTTGGCATGACGCGCCAGACGGCGGCCCAGGCCCAGGCAGAGGCTGGTCTCGACTTCATCCAGCGGACGTTTCTTGCCCACTCCCGCGAGGTGGCTGGCGCCGTAGGGCGTGCCGCCGGCCGTGGTTTGCAGCAGACCGGGCTCGGAGTAGGGGATGCCCAGTATCACCATGCCCTGATGCAGTAGCGGCAGCATCATGCTGGTCAGTGTGGTTTCCTGGCCGCCATGCAGGGAGCTGGTAGAGGTGAACACACAGGCAGGTTTATCCACGAGTGCGGCCGTCATCCAGAGACTGCTGGTGCCATCGAGAAAGTGCTTGAGGGCGGAGGCCATATTGCCAAAGCGTGTGGGGCTGCCCATGGCGAGGCCAGCACAGGCCGCGAGTTCTTCCAGGGTGCAATAGATATCACCTTCATCCGGAATGGCCGGGGCGCTGGCTTCGGTGACTGGCGAAACGGCCGGCACCGTGCGCAGACGCGCCTCCAGTCCCTCCATTTCTATGCCGCGGGCAATCACCTCGGCCATGCGTCTGGTGGACCCGTGCCGGCTGTAATAGAGCACGAGGACATAGGGGCTTGCAGGGGTCGGGCTCATTTCAACAGCTCCAGTACTTTTTCCGGGGGACGACCTATCACGGCGCGTTTGCCATCAATGGCGATGGGGCGCTCGATAAGACGGGGATGCGCCACCATGGCGGCGATCAGCTGGGCTTCGCTAAGCGAAGAGTCATCCAGGCCCAGCTCGGCATATTCAGCCTCCTTTTTGCGTAACAGCTCACGTGCTGTGAGCCCCAAGGTCTTGAGCAGGGTTTTCAGGGTGGCAGCATCCGGTGGGGTTTCCAGATAGCGCACGATGTGGGGCGTTTGTCCCTTGGACTCGAGCAATGCCAGTGCCTCGCGGGATTTGGAGCAGCGCGGATTGTGATAGAACGTGATCATGATGGTCTGTGCCGTGCAAGGAGCGGCGATTGTAGCGATGCACTCATCGTTCGCGCAAAAACCTGCCCGACACGAAAAAATTGCCAGAACCCTGCAGGCTCGACAGCCTGCCCCGGGCCGGGAATACTTGCCGCGTATGCCCGCAGGGCTGCTTCAGGAATGGGTTCATGCGGCAACACATCAGGTCTGGCAGTGCGCACTTCAGGAATTTCGTGGCCTTCGTCTATCGCCACTTCATGGATGATAACTGCCGTCAGCATGCCATCGTGCTCACCTACACCACGCTGTTTGCCATAGTGCCGGTGATGACGGTGACCTTCACCATTCTTTCCGCCATTCCTTCACTGCAGCATGTCAGTGGCGATATTCAGGGCTTTGTCTTCCGCCATTTCATTCCTTCCACCGGCATGATGGTGCAGCAACGCCTGCAGGAGTTTTCGCAGCAGGCCAGTCATCTCACGGTGGTAGGCGTGGGCATGTTGTTCGTGACGGCCCTCATGATGCTGCTCACCATAGAGAAGGCCTTCAACCATATCTGGCGTGTGCGCCAGGAGCGCAAAGGCATCGTCAGTTTTCTGCGTTACTGGGCGGTGCTCAGTCTCGGTCCATTGCTGCTGGGTGCCGGTTTTGCCATTTCTTCCTATGTTGCTTCCATGCAGCTGTTCAGCTCGGCAGCTAACGTAGTCAGTGGCGTGGTGCCGGGCATGCGTCTGCTCACATTTACCTGCACCGGCTTGGCTTTCACGTTGCTGTATATCGCCGTTCCCAACTGCAAGGTACCTTTGCGCGCAGGCCTGCTCGGCGGTTTCTTTGCGGCCCTGCTGTTCGAGCTGGCCAAGCGTGCTTTCGGTATTTTTGTTGCCGGTTTTTCTTCGTACAAACTGGTGTATGGCGCGTTTGCAGCGTTGCCGGTTTTTCTGATCTGGGTCTATCTGTCCTGGAGCATCATTTTGCTCGGGGTGGAGGTGTCACGGGCACTGGCAATCTATCGTGATGACAGCAAGGCTTTTCGCCACCCGGTGCTGGCCTTGCTGGATGTCTTGCAACTGTTCTGGCAGCGTCAACAAAAGGGCATGACCGTCAGCGATATTGATGCCATGGCCGTGCTGGGCAAAGACGAAGTAGAAGTTTGGTTTGATTTTGCGCGAATTCTTCAGGAGCAGTGCATCATCCATCGCACCGATAGTGGGTCTTATGTGTTGTCGCGCAATCTGGAAACTCTGGATTTCTACGATTTCTACCAGAAACTGCCTTGGCCCTTGCCGGCGCCCAAGGATTTGATACGCCTGCATGGGGATGATCACTGGGTGGCGGTATTGCGCCCGGCCTTGATGAGCGTGAATGAGTTCATGGAAAAAGAGCTCCGCATCTCTCTGGCTAGTATCGTGGCGGAAGACGGATTACGAATCGTCTCCGCAGAAAAAACGGCGTAATAATGCAATGGTTTCAGAAAAGAGAGCCTCCATGCCTGCCATAGAAACCATCACTCTGCATAACGAAGACCTCGTATTTTCCGCGCGTGCGGCGGGCGAGGGCCCCTTGGTGCTGATGCTGCACGGCTTTCCCGATGACTATCACAGTTTTGACGCGCAGATAGAGGCGCTTGCGGCTCAGGGTTATCGGGTGGTGGCCCCCATGCTGCGTGGCTATGAGCCGGGCTCACAGTCATCGCGGGATCTTTATCATCTTATTCATGTGGCCTCCGACATCTTTGCCTGGATGAAAGAGCTGGATGCCAAGCAATGTCATTTGGTGGGCCATGATTGGGGCGCGCTGGCCTGTTATGTGGCCACTACCTTACAGCCGAAGAAATTTTCCTCGTTGACCACTCTGGCCATTCCGCATTTACGCCGCAGCTTGCAAGGTGTGGCTGAGGTGCCGGGGCAGTTGCTCAAGTCTTCCTACATTCTGCTTATGCAATTTCAGCGTATTGCCGAAAATGTGGTGGCACGTGATGACCATGCTTTTATCGAAACCTTGTGGAAGAACTGGTCACCGGACTGGCAGTACAGCGAGGCGGATATCGAGCAGGTGAAATCCACTTTTCGTGCGGAAGGTGTGGTGCATGCGGCCACACAGTATTACCGCTGCCTCTTGCAGCCCCTGTCTCTTTCCACCCAGCAGTCCTGGCGCCTGCTGACCTCACGTATAGGTGTGCCGACATTGGCACTGACCGGTGCAAATGATGGCTGCATGGATTCGCGCTTGTACGATACCGTGATGCGTGAGCAGGATTTTGAAAAAGGCTTGGAAGTGCATCGCATTGCCAATACCGGGCACTTTCTACATCGCGAAGCACCGGAAGTAGTAACGGCCTTGATGCTGGACTGGATACGACGACATCCCATTGCCTGAAGTTTTTCCATAAAAAACGCCGGCATTTGCCGGCGTTTTTTATGGATCAGCGAGAAGCTATCAGAAGCGATAGCCAATGCCGAGATAGGTCACGATGGGATTGATGTCCATCGCGGCCTGACTGACAGTGGCCTTGCCGGTAGGAACCAGAGGCGTGGCTGTCTGTGTAATGTTGGTGGTTACGGTTGCTGTGGTAGACAGCGGCACATAAGAAATCGAGCCAATGGCATACCAGTTCTTGGCGAAGTTGTACTGGCCGCCGACGGTCAACACCGGGTCCCAAGAGTCGTCAGCTTCGACATCCACTTTCACGCCCTGAATAACGCCAGGGGGGGCATTGCCCTTTACGGCACTGATAAGCGCATTTTCGAAGGCTGGGTTCAGCTCGATGTCATCGAATTTGGTGTAGGCAACACCGAGGCCAACATAAGGACGGAAGGCCTGAGATGGCTGGCCGAAGGTGTAGATGGCTAGCGCAGTCGGGCTCCACTGACGCACTTCGGCGAGATCGCCATAGCTGCCCAGATCACCCACCAGAGCAGAGTGGCCCGAGCCGGTGAGCTTGAATTTAGGCGGCACGCCACCGAGAACCTGAGCAGACCAGTTATCGTTGAAGGCGTAGGTGTAGGTCAGTGCCAAGGTGTCGGCATTGCTGAGTTCGGTGCTGGTGCCTGCATCGGTAATGGTGGAGCCATTGCGCACATTCGAGGTTGTCAGCGGATCAGACTTGGACTGCGAGGTATCCACATGCAACCAGGCGGCAGAAATCATGTGACGGCCTTCTTCCGCAACGGTGCCTGCAGAGGCCAGGGATGCCGCGGAAAGAACAGCGAGGGACAGCGGGGCCAGAGCGGCCTTCATGAACTTCATAGAATCCTCAGTATGTGTCGGTCCTTCCTGGAAAAGGTTTTTCCCTGTTCCCCTCACCGACATTGCGCGGCCGATGCCCTCCGCCTGAACCGAGGTCGAAAGTGCGCGCATAGTCTTGAATCAGGCGTTTGAAGTAATTAGCACGACCGTGCAGTTTGTGTTCAATTCGTGAAACAAGACTCTGAAAAGCCTGATATTTTAGACTTATCGGTCACTTATGGGCGCTGCAGCAGCTGTGTATAATCGGCGCCCGCCAAGCCGGCTTTTGGCCGCTTAAGCCTTGGCAAGCCCATGAATCCCAGCCAGCCCCTGCCCGGAGCCACGCATGACCGTCATCAAGCAGGACGACCTCATCCAGAGCGTCGCGGATGCCCTCCAGTACATTTCCTATTACCACCCGGTGGACTTCATTCAGGCCATTCATGCCGCCTACGAGCGTGAAGAAAGCCAGGCCGCCAAGGATGCGATGGCGCAGATCCTGATCAATTCGCGTATGTGTGCCGAGGGCCATCGCCCAATTTGCCAGGACACCGGCATTGTGACCATCTTCGTGAAAGTGGGCATGAATGTGCGCTGGGATCTGGGCAGCCTGAGCCTGGATGATGCGATTAACGAAGGTGTGCGGCGCGCCTACCTGAATCCGGACAATGTGCTGCGCGCCTCCATCCTTCGTGATCCGGCCGGCAAGCGTACGAATACCAAGGACAACACACCGGCCGTCATTCACTACTCCATCGTGCCCGGCGACAAAGTGGATATCACGGTCGCTGCCAAAGGTGGTGGTTCGGAAAACAAATCCAAGATGGTCATGCTCAATCCCTCCGACTCCATCGTCGATTGGGTGATCAAGACGGTGCCTACCATGGGCGCCGGCTGGTGCCCGCCCGGCATGCTGGGTATAGGCATTGGTGGCACCGCTGAAAAGGCGGCCTTGCTGGCGAAAGAATCGCTGATGGATCCGGTCGACATGCATGAGCTGCTGGCCCGTGGTCCGCAGAACCGTATCGAAGAATTGCGCGTCGAGCTTTATGAAAAAGTGAATGCCCTTGGCATTGGCGCACAAGGTCTTGGCGGCCTCACCACCGTGATCGATATCAAGATCAAGGATTACCCCACGCACGCCGCTTCTTTGCCGGTGGCGATGATTCCCAACTGTGCCGCCACGCGCCATGTGCATTTCGAGCTGGATGGCTCTGGCCCTGCCGAGCTGGAAGTGCCCAAGCTGGAAGACTGGCCCAAGCTCACCTTTGATGCATCTAAGTCGCGTCGTGTGAATCTCGACACCGTGACGCCGGAAGAAATTGCCAGCTGGAAGCCGGGTGAAACCCTGCTGCTCAACGGCACCATGTACACGGGCCGCGATGCCGCGCACAAACGCATGACGGAAATGTTCGCCAAGGGTGAAGAGCTGCCGGTGAATCTCAAGGGCAAGTTCATTTACTACGTGGGTCCGGTGGATCCGGTGCGTGATGAAGTGGTGGGCCCTGCCGGCCCCACAACAGCTACGCGCATGGACAAGTTCACCGAGACCGTGCTCGCCAAGACCGGCCTCTACGGCATGATTGGTAAATCCGAGCGTGGTCCCTCCGGCATTGCCGCCATCAAGAACCACAAAGCGGTTTATCTGATGGCAGTGGGTGGTGCGGCGTATCTCGTGTCCAAGGCAATTCGTAAAGCCCGCGTTGTTGCGTTTGAAGACCTCGGTATGGAAGCGATCTACGAATTTGTCGTGGAAGACATGCCGGTTTCCGTGGCGGTAGATGTTACAGGTGAATCTGTGCACGACACCGCGCCCAAAATCTGGCAGGCCAAGATCGGCAAAATCCCGGTTACAGCTTGATGCGTTACTTGCCCATGAAAAAGCCCGCATAAGCGGGCTTTTTCATTTATGTCTTGTCAGTAGAGACGTGAGTAATATTTTTTCCGGGCCCAAGTAAAAAGGGCCTGCAATTGCAGGCCCTTTTGTTACGGCTTCACAATCAAGTGATGTCGAGACTGCCAGCTGTGATTGTCAGAACTTTGCTGGACACAACGGCACGTGCGGCCATCGGTGCTGTTGTTCCGACAAGAGGATTCAGCTTGCGGAACTCGCATTGCAGATCACCGGTTGTGGCGGTGACCACAGCATAGCCTTGAGCTTCGGTATCGAGGTAGCCGCCACCTGCCACAGTATTCAGCCAAGGATTGGTCGCTTTCCCGACCTTGCCCAGCAGAGTTGCGAGACCAAAAGCCTGGGCCTGAAAGGTGGGGTCAGCTGCCAGCCCTGCTTGGGTGTTGGCAGCAGCTGTATCTAGGCCTGCCTCAGGTACGCCGAAACCGGCCAGCTTGCGCTTGATCTGACTATTAAGCTGGGCTGCCAACTCTGCTGGCGATGCTGGAGAAGAGCGCCCCATCGTGTAGTCCAGCATGTTCAGGTAAACGGTGTACGGCGCCGGGGAAGTGATATTCACCGGCACAGAAACCAGCTTGCCTATGAGTGCGTTGGTGGGGTCCAAGCCAAGTGCAGCCAGTCTGATGTACTCGAACCAAGAAGTGGAGCTGACACCTGCCGTTACCAAGTCAACCAAGGCGGGGGTGCCACCGCTAGAGGCTGCGGTTTCAACTGCGCTACCAGCGACTAGGGTGTAGTCGGTTATTTCCCCTGCAAAGTCGTTGTAGACCTTGCCGGCAAAGAAGGCATGAATGTCACCGGTGACGGAGACTACATTTTGTACTCCCTCATCAATAAGATGATTCATAAGCTCTTTGCGTTCTTTGCTGTAGCCATCCCACTGATCCGCATTCAGCAAGAATTTCTGGAAGAAGGGGGCCACCGCAATGGGAGAAACTCCCGCTGCGGCCATTGCCGCCAGGAAGAATGGCGATGCTGCTTTATTGGTGCGAATTTCATTCCTGATGCAGGGACGAGTTGCGAGGGTGTCGGTTGCGTCGTAAGTCTGCGCGGAGCCCAGCGCAATAACCTGTGCGGCCGTCGAGGCTTGTGCCGTGGTACTGCCACCACCAGCTGCTACTTGCTTTGCTGCCAAGTAGGCAGAGACAGCCACAGTGGCCTGAGTTTGGCTTGCGCCAGCACCCATGGCAGCGACAACCAGATCTGTAGGTGTAGCGGTACCACCACTGGTGGCATCCGTAGTAGCAATGGCAGTTGCCGCAGCGGCAGCAACACTGGTCGTGGCGCCGAAAGTAACTCCCCCGACAATGGCTGCTGCAACAGGGACATTGCCGCCTGTGCCGGCAGGAGGCGCCGTGCTAGCGAGAGTGCCAATATTGGTCGCCAATGTAGGTACTGAACCAAGCGCAATCAGAGTGGAGAGCGCATCAGTACCATTCAGGCCCATGCGCAGCAGGGAAACCTCATTACCCCAGACTTTCCAGGTAGAGGTGGAGCTGGCCATGGTGCTCTTCCACCAGTCGCGCTGGGTGGCGCCCAGCATGGAGACATAAAGCAGCTCATCCCCGACAGCACCTTCTATATCAGGTGATTTGATGTTTTCGAGCAGCTTGTAAGTTGCCTCCGGAGCGAGATAGCGCGAGAAGATGCGGCCCAGTGGCGCGCCATTGGAAACAGTGGATTCTGCAATAAGGTGATCAGCACGATACAGCCGCTCGTCCGTCATGACCAAATGTACGGTTTGTCCGAATTTGAGGTCGCGGTAGATACGAATGTTCTGGAAGCTGGAACTGGTTTCCGAGTAGGAAATGTCGGCTGGGGTGTATTCAAACCACGCTTGATTGGCATTACGGCGACGGTCTTTTTGTTCAGGATTGCTATTGTCGTAGGTTTGGTGATCCTGCCAGCAGTCATCAGAAAACTCATGATCGTCCCAGATGGCAACTATGGGAAAACGTTCATGCATGGCTTGTAGGCGAGTATCGGAGCGGTATTTTTTGTAGAGATAACGATAGTCAGTGGTGTTTTCAGCTGCAGCGCTGCCTGATGGCAAAACAAGGGTGGGATGGAGTGTCTCGGCTGTACTGGCACCGGCAGTCTCATAGATGTAGTCGCCCAGATGAACGATGAAATCGAGATTGTCGGTTGTGTCTTTGGCAACGATGTCACTGAAGGCACCCCAGTGATTGTCATTCCAGTCCTGGCAGCTCATGAAGGCGAATTTCACATCTGCAGTACTGCTGGTATCCGGTGCGGTCTTGAACCGGCCTACCTTGCTACGCACGTCTCCAGCAACAAACTGGTAAAAATATACGGTACCGGCAGTGAGGCCGGTCAGCTTGTGGCGGACAGTGCCGTCAAAGTCGCCATACGCAGGAACTGCATCCGGCTGCAATGTTGATGCAGCAAGAACTGTGTCGGTGCCCAAGTTTGCTGCATTTGCCGCATCGGTGCTGAGATAGAGCTGAATGGCAACATCTGTGCTCGAGATACCGAAGTCAGGGTCGGCCATGGTGGTGGGTACTACGCGTGTCCACAGCATGATGCTGGCGCTTTGCGGGTCGCCGGAGGCAATGCTCTGCGGAAATTTCCAGTTGGCGCCAGTGGCGGCAGCTGGAATGGGGCGAACCGGGTTGGGAGAATCTTCTTCAACAGAGGGGGGAACATTGGACGGAGCGCTGGAGCCGCAAGCCGTCACGCCAAGGGCTGCCACGGATACCGTGATGAAGCTGCCCATCTTGATAAAGTCGCGTCTTTTCATTGTTGTCTTCCGTCTGCAGCGTTGTTGTGATTATCCCGAGCCTTAAGGCCGGTATTCTTTTTTTCGAAGTAGGCTTGATCCTGGGGATCAGCGCAAACAACAGTACCCTTGTGCCCGCCCGATGGCAGTCCACGAAGTGTGACTGGCTGTTCATTATAGGTCGGCGTTTTTTGCGTGCACCGGCCCAATAGGACTGGATCATGCCGGGGCTTGCCGGGCTCCGACAAGCTTTTCCTGTAGGTGTGCCTGACTGCTCAGACACGCTTGCAATCAGCCTGCGCTTGTTCAGTGATGGTGATGATGATTTTCGCTATCTATGGCGGGCTCGTGTGATGCATGCATGAAGGCAGCGGAGGCTGTCCATATCCCGAAGAGCACAACCATGATCCCTGCTGCGCGCCGAATACCTTGCTGTTGCAGCCATGCCCGGATACGGCCGGCCAGCGTGCCGGTCAGCAGCAGCGTGGGCAGAGTGCCAAGTCCGAAGGACAACATGAGCATTGCTGAGCTTGTCGCATCTGCCCGCGTTATGGCCAAAGTCAGAGCAGTGTAGACCAGTCCGCAGGGCAGTAAGCCCCACAGGCTGCCGGCAGCGATTGCCTTTAAAGGATGGTCCACAGGCAACAGGTGTTGCCGCAGTGGTCCCAGGCATTTCCACAGGCCTTTGCCTAGACCTTCGATTTTTTGCAGGCCATGCCACCAGCCCGCCAGATAAAGCCCCAGCACTATCATGAACAGGCCGGATGCAAGACGAGGCCAGGGGCTGTGGGCCCAGCCGGCGAGTGCGCTGGCGGCCAAAAGGCCTGCGACGGCGCCCAGCAGGGTGTAGCAGAGCAGACGGCCGCTGTTATAGGCCAGTTGATACCCGAACAAGCGCAGGCCTTGCCGGGATTCTTGTGGCAGAGAGAAGGACAGCGCTGCAGAAATGCCGCCGCACATACCGACACAGTGCGTGCTACCCAGCAATCCGGTGAGAAAGGCCGTAAGCAGCAGACTCGTGTCACCGGCCAATATCACTTCTGTTTCCTCCGCAGCTCGCGGTCGTCCATGAGGATACGGTGGGCAGGGCCTTCCATATCGTCAAACTGTTTATGTTTTACGGCCCAGAAAAAAATGGCGATGCCGGCGACGAGAAAAAGCAGGCTCAGAGGAATCAGCAGATAAATGATTTCCATCAGATGGGCTCCTGTGTAGGTGCCCGGCGCAGACGCAGGGCATTGAGCACAACGATTAGTGAACTTAGCGACATACCCAGTGCGGCCACCCAAGGGGGCAGCCAGCCCAATGCCGCCGGCGGCAATATGGCGAGATTGTAGGCCAGTGCCCACGCCAGATTCTGGCGGATGATGCGCTGGGTTTTTTCGGCCATGGCACGGGCCAGTGCGATATGACGTAAATCATTGCGCAAGAGCAGGGCATCGGCGGTGACCAAGGCGAGATCGGTACCGGAGGCCATGGCCAGAGAGAGGTGAGCCTGCGCTAGCACGGGAGCATCGTTGATGCCGTCGCCCACCATCATGACCACCGCACCGTCGCGTTGCAGGGCTTTCACTGCCTCTAGTTTTTCTTCGGGAGCAAGCCCGTTTTGGCTTTTCTGCATACCAAGTTGTGTGCCGATATTGATAACAGCCGCGGATGGATCACCGGAGAGCAGCCAAGTTTGCAGGCCTTTGCTTTGCAATGCCTGTATGGCCTCTGCTGCTTCGGGGCGCGGCGTGTCGTGCAATCGGAATGAGGCAATAGCGCCCTCAGCATCGTTTAGCCAGATTTGATCGCGCTCATTATCGGTGGCACTGGTTAGTACGAAATCCGCTTGGCCCAGACGATATTCGCGGCCGTGAATTTCACCTTTCACGCCTGCGGTATTGATGTTCTTCAGATGCG
Source organism: Moraxellaceae bacterium (assembly GCA_050739955.1). GTDB lineage: Bacteria > Pseudomonadota > Gammaproteobacteria > Pseudomonadales > Moraxellaceae > UBA2031. The sequence goes on along the minus strand of JBOICI010000026.1, from coordinate 11,794 downwards.
TTACAGGAAGCATTGATAGGCTTTGAGAGGCGGCCTCGTTGCGGAAGGCCGCTGCCACGGGATGTAGCGATTGCTGCTCCAGTGTGGCGGCTATTTGCAGGGCCTCTGCCGGGCTGGCACGCAAGGCGGAGGTGCTCGCAATGCTGAGCTCGCCCGTGGTCAGCGTGCCGGTTTTGTCGAATACGACATGCGAAACCGCGGTCATGGTTTCCAGCACGTGACCACGCGTGATGAGAAAACCTTTTTCGGCCAGCGTATTGGTGGCGCAGCCCAGTGCCAGCGGTGTTGCCAGTGAAAGTGCGCAGGGGCAAGTCGCTACCAGCACAGAAAGTGTGATCCAGAAGGCGTGCTGCCAAGTGCTCAGCCAGGTCCAGCTGGCAAATACGATGACGGCCAGTACCAGTGTGGCGGCCACAAAAATCTGCGCCAATTCGTCAGCGCGTCCGGCCAGTTTAGGTTTTTCTGCGAGTGCACGATTAAGTAGACGATTCAGCGTGCCCAGCGTGCTGTGTGCGCTAGCGCGACTGACTTGTAGGGTGAGGGCTTCATCGTGATTGAGGCTGCCGCTGATGACGGTAGAACCCGGCTGCTTGGCAATCGGTAGGGGTTCGCCCGTGAGCAGGGCTTCGCTGACGGCGCTGTAACCGTGCAGAACTTCACCATCCACCGGCACGATTTCACCCGGCCGCACCAGAACCACATCGCCCGGCACAAGATCACTGGCTGCAACAACTTCCTGTGTCTGCAGGTCGGCGCCTAAGCGCGTGGCCAGCTGCGGTGTCAGTGCCATCAAGCCAGCAGCGGTATCGCCGGCACGCTGGCGTGCACGGGCCTCCAGATAATGGCTGCAGAGCAGAAAGAAGATGAACATGGTGACGGAATCGAACCAGGTTTCACCATGCCCGACGATGACGGCGAACACGCTGGCAAAATAGGCTGCGATCACGGCCAGTGAAACGGGCACATCCATATTGAGCCGGCTTGCTCGCAGTGCTCGCCACGCCGAACGATAAAAGGGCCAGCCGGCATAGAAAAATACCGGTGTGGTGATGAGCAAATTGGTCCAGTTCAGATAAGTACGGTATTCGGCCTCAATGCCCTGATAAGCGCCTATATAAAGCGAGCCTGCATACATCATCACCTGCATCATGCCGAAGCCGGCGAGGGCGAGACGTTTGAGCAGATCGCGATTTTCGTCTTGCAGCTGTGCGAGATGGCTGTCGGCTCGGTAAGGGCGTGCGCGATAACCGATGCTTTCCAGTGCCCCCAGCAAGCGGCTGAGTTTCACCTGCGTCTCATCCCAGCGCAGATGCAGGCGATGATTGCTGAGATTGACGCTGGCCTGGACCACGCCTTTTTCCTGATGCAGCTTTTTCTCTATCAGCCAGGCACAGGCCGCGCAGCTCAGGTTTTCCAGAGTGAGCTCACAGACGGCCTGACCCTCCTCATGAGTCAGAAATTCTTTTTGGGCGGCGGGATGATCGTAAGCTTGCAGCGTGGTGGCCGCTTCAGGCAGCGGAGCCGGAGCGCCGGGATTGCTGTCTCTGTCCAGGTAATAACTGCCGAGGCCATCGGTCACGATGGCTTCGGCAACAGCCATGCAGCCTGCGCAGCAAAAGAGTCGAATTTCGTCCAGCACCATAGCCTGATACTGCCGACCACTCAGTACGGGTAGCCCGCAGTGAAAGCAGTTGGCAGCGGCGGGTTTATTCATGGCGCAGCGAGAATTCGTTCAGCGGAAACGTACGGCTGGATAGCAGGCGCCACTGCGCATCGCCTAGCTCGATATCAAAGCGGCCCTGCAGGGCTTGCTGCAATTGACCGTGGTACTGGCCGTCGGGGCGTTTCAGCAAAACCAGATGCTGATCAGCTTCGGCCTGCGTTGGATGGCTGAGCACCATTTGCAGTTGTGCCGGCAGGTGGGCGAGTGCGGAGTTTTCCTGCAGGCTCACATTCACCTCGCCTGTCAGCGCATCCATACGGATAGCCGCCACGATGCCAAGTTTCTGTGCCGCTTCGTCGCGTGCCATATTCTGGTTGATGGCGCGGCCTTCTTTGTACCAGTCATCCCGTACCAGAGCGTCCTGATATTTCACGGCAATGATGACGGTGCCGATTCCGGCTACGACGGCGCTGGCGGGCAGGGCCATGATGAACCAGGGCCAGAACTGCCGGTACCAGGGTTTTTCTGCAGAGAGCGGCTGTTCGTTGTGCATGAGGGCTCAGCGTGAAGTCGGAGCGAGGAATCGGGTTTCACTGGCCTTGCGGATACTTTCATCCGTCTGCGATTGCACCGTGAAAGTGACATCGTATTTGCTTTGCTTGAGATAGCCGGGATCGGCTGACAAGGTGACCGGTATCGAGACCATTTCGCCCGCGGCAATATCCAGTGTGGCGGGCCCGCGCATATGAATCTCTGGTGCCGCGGCCAGTTTGAGGGAGAAGCGGTCAGCCTGCTGTGTCTTGTTCATGACTTTTAATAGATAGGCGTTTTCTATCATGCCATCGCTGGTTTCACGATAGAGCTGGTTGCGGTCACGTATGGTTTCCACTTCCAGAGGAACACGCAGGGCCAGTGCCACCAAAAAGACGGAGGCCATGATGCTGATAACAGCGGCATAGCCGATAAGCCGCATACGGAAAAGACGGTATTTCCCACCTTTTTCCAGAATGCTTTCCGTGGTGTAGCGCACAAGGCCGCGCGCATAGCCCATCTGGTCCATGATGGAATCGCAAGCGTCTATACAGGCAGCGCACTGTATGCATTCGTATTGCAGACCATCGCGTATGTCTATGCCGGTGGGGCAGACCTGTACGCAGAGCGTGCAATCTATGCAGTCTCCGAGGCCTTCGGCTTTGTAGTCGGCCTCCTTGCGCCGGCTGCCGCGGGGATCGCCACGGGCTTTATCGTAGGAAATGATGAGGGTGTCTTTATCCATCATCACGCTCTGGAAGCGCCCGTAAGGGCACATATAGAGGCAGACCTGCTCGCGCATCCAGCCTGCATTCATATAAGTGGCTAGCGTGAAGAATCCTATCCAGAACAGCTCCCAGAAGCCGAGGCTGAAATTCAACAACTCATGAGTGAGCGCTTTTGCCGGTGTGAAATAACCGACAAAGGTGATGGCAGTAACAAAGCCCACGGCTAGCCAGAGCGTGTGCTTGCTGCCGCGACGAAGCAGTTTTTCCAGACTGAATCCGGCCTTGTCCATACGCAGGCGCGCATTACGTTCACCCTCTGTGAAGTGCTCGATGATCATGAAAACTTTGGTCCACACGGTTTGCGGGCACATATAACCGCAATAAACACGCCCGGCGAACACGGTGAGAGCAAACAAGGAAAATGCAGCGAGAATCAGCAGCCAGGATAGAAAAAAGAAATCCTGAGGCAGGAAGGTCCACCAGAAGATGTAGAACTTGCGATTGGGCAGGTCGAAGAGCAGTGCCTGGCGGCCATCCCACGTTATCCAAGGCAGCAGAAAATATAGGCCTAGCGTGGCCCAGATGGTAACGATACGTATGTTCTGGAAAAGCCCGGTAATACTGCGAGCCTGGATTTTTTCACGGCTAGCATAAAGATCCATGGCTTCGGCTTGGGAGACCTTGACCGGAGCTGGCGATTGATCCCGGGTCGGGATCTGGCGGGACGGTTTGTCGCTCATGATGCCTGTGTATGCCGTTACCGGCATATCTCAAAGTGAATTGAAAAGCCGGGCGGATGGCGTGGCTTTTCAATGCATTCTGCGGGCGTTCAGAAAAGGGCCGTACCGCGAGGATACGGCCCTTTTTATTTATTACGGTTTGCTGTGGGAAAGTGACAGTACATAGGCGGCCAGCATATGCACACGCTCAGGTCCGAGTAGATCTTTCTGCGCAGGCATATGTCCTATGCGGCCTTCACCGATGGTCTTGATGAGCGAGCCTTCGCTGCTGCCATAGAGCCAGACATTGTCGGTGAGGTTGGGTGCCCCCATCATGACATTGCCCTTGCCATCCGGGCCGTGACAGGCAATGCAGGTCGTGGCATAGAGTTTCTGACCGGCCACAGAGTAGGCATTCTCCGACTGAAGATTGGCCATCACGCGCACATAGTGCGCGGCATCGCGCACGCCATCTTCGCCCAAGGCTTCTTTCCAGGGCGGCATCACACCATTACGACCGTTAAGTATGGTTTCCTCGATATTGCTGGGCTCGCCACCGTGCAGCCAGTCATTATCAGTGAGGTTGGGAAAGCCACGTGCACCATGGGCATCAGCGCCATGACAAGTCGCGCAATTATTGGCGAAAAGGCGACCGGCAATCTTCATGGCCGCTTCGTTGCGGGCCAGTTCCTCAATCGGCAATTTGGCGTAGCCGGCATACATGGCGCCATATTTTTCCTGGTAAGCCTGTTCTTCGGCTGCCACTTCCTTGTGTGAGGTCCAGCCCAGCACGCCTTCAAATTTTCCGAGGCCGGGGTAGAGCACCAGATAGACCAGACTGAAAATGATGGTGATCCAGAACAGCGACAGCCACCAGCGCGGTAGTGGCTTGTTGTATTCACGGATGCCGTCGTACACATGGCCGGTGGTGCCATCGGCCGGCATGTCATGAATATCCATACGCCGCGTCCACATCAGTAGCCAGGCACAGCCGCCGATATTCAGGGCCACGATGGCGATGATGTAATAACTCCAGAAATCGCTCATTCGCCTTTCTCCTTGCCGGTCGTTTTCTTTCCAGGCGTGAAGAGTGGGTCGGTTTCCAGTGGCAGCCGGCCGTCGGCTTCGAAGCGATCACGGTTGGCCGGGCGATAGGCCCACCAGCAGATACCGATGAAGGCAATAAAAGCCGCGACGGTGGCGATGCTGTGCATGGCTGCATAATTCATGGCTTATTCCCTCCGGCTCTTGATGACAGTGCCGAGCTGCTGCAGATAGGCCACCAAGGCATCGAGTTCGGTTTTGCCTTGCACCTCAAAAGGCGCATTGCGGATTTGTTCAGCGCTATAAGGCACACCCAGCGTGGCGAAAGCTTGTAATTTTTTACTCGTCAGCTCGCCTGTCAGGATGTTGGTTTCCAGCCAGGGATAACCGGGCATATTGGATTCCGGCACGACATCGCGTGGATTGATGAGATGCACACGCTGCCAATCATCTGAGTAGCGTCCGCCGACACGGGCCAGATCAGGTCCTGTGCGTTTGGAGCCCCAGAGGAAGGGGAACTCCCATACAGATTCACCCGCGACGGAGTAGTGGCCATAGCGTTCGGTTTCGGCGCGCAGGGGACGAATCATTTGCGTATGGCAGACATGACAGCCTTCGCGGATATAGATGTCACGTCCTTCCATTTGCAAGGCAGTCAGCGGTTTCATGCCGGTTACGGGCTGTGTGGTTTCTTTCTGGAAAAACAGCGGCACGATTTCCACGAGGCCACCAAAGCTGATGGCCACGAGTATGAGGACGGCCATGAGGCCGATATTTTTTTCAATAATGTCATGAGAGGAGGCCATGTTTTTTTCTCCTCACTGCTGTGGCAGGTCGCGTGGCGTAGCGCCACGTATCGTCATGACCATGTTGTAGGCCATGAGGATGATGCCGGAAAGAAAGATGACACCGCCGACAAAGCGCACGATGTAGTAGGGGTGTGTGGCCGCGAGTGCCTCAATAAAGGTGTAGGTCAGCGTGCCATCGTCATTGACCGCGCGCCACATCAGGCCCTGCATCACCCCGGCAATCCACATGGAGGCGATATAGAGCACGGTGCCCACGGTGGATAACCAGAAGTGGGTGTAGATGAATTGCGTGGAATACATCTGCTGCCGGCCCCACAAGCGTGGAATCAGTACATACATTGAGCCCATGGTGATCATGGCCACCCAGCCCAGCGCACCTGCATGTACATGGCCTATGGTCCAGTCGGTATTGTGCGAAAGTGCATTTACCGTCTTGATGGACATCATGGGGCCTTCAAACGTGGCCATGCCGTAGAAAGACAGCGCCACGATCAGAAAACGGATGATGGGGTCGGTGCGCAGTTTGTGCCATGCACCGGAGAGCGTGAGCATGCCGTTAATCATGCCGCCCCAACTGGGCGCGAGCAGAATCAGCGAGAACACCATGCCGAGTGATTGCGTCCAGTCGGGCAGGGCGGAGTAATGCAGATGATGAGGGCCTGCCCACATATACACGGCAATCAGGGCCCAGAAATGCACGATGGAAAGACGGTAGGAATAAACCGGTGCCCCCACTTGCACGGGCACGAAGTAATACATCATGCCGAGAAAACCGGCGGTGAGGAAAAACCCCACGGCGTTATGGCCATACCACCACTGGATCATGGCGTCTTTCGCGCCGGAGTAGGCGGAATAGGATTTCCACAATGACACCGGAATTTCCGCGCTGTTCACGATGTGCAGAACGGCAATGGTGAGGATGTAGGCGCCGAAGAACCAGTTCGCCACATAGATGTGCGAGGTCTGACGCTTTACCACCGTGCCAAAAAAAACCACGGCATACGCCACCCAGACGATGGTAATCAGGATGTCTATAGGCCACTCCAGCTCGGCGTATTCCTTGGCGCTGGTGTAGCCGAGTGGCAAGGTGATGGCCGCTAGAAGAATGACGAGCTGCCAGCCCCAGAACGTGAACTTAGCAAGGCCCGGTGCAAACAAGGTGGCCTGGCAAGTGCGCTGCACCACGTAATAGGAGGCGGCAAAGAGGCCGCTGCCGCCGAAGGCGAAAATCACGGCATTGGTATGCAGAGGGCGCAGGCGGCTGTAAGTCAGCCAGGGAATATCAAAGTTCAGCGCCGGCCAAGCCAACTGGGCGGCAATCAGTACCCCCACGGCCATACCGACGATTCCCCAGACCACCGTCATGACGGTGAACTGTCTGACGACACTCATGTCGTAGTCCGGCAATGCCGTGCCGGCAGCGGATGCGTGTGACATAGGACTTCCCTTGGCTGGAATGAAAAAATGGATGTTGGCCAGCAGCGCCGGCATGGTGGTGTACGGAGTCTGAGGAAGAGGTGTAGCGGCGACAACAGACGGATTGGCTCTGCCGTTGAAGTGTTGCGAGCTGGGGTCGAGTGAGAGCAGGGCTCATCTCGGGACCGTCTCCTGACTGGAATGACCCGACAAGGAATTAGCGGGTCGCAATGGCTGGACGGGAGCAGTTTAGTAGAGGTTTTCCATTTGTGTGTTTGATGTAAGTCAAAGGTGCTTGAGTTAGTGCTGAAAATAGTTGGCAGCCTTATTTCGGTGCGATTTTTCTGGTTTCTCGCCGGGTCGTGATTCAAAAAAGGGCGCGCGCGCGTTTTTGTTGTCTCTATGGTGCATTAAGTCGTTGATTTTAAAGATTCCGTCGCTTGGCCTGTTTTCTGCATGCCCGTTTTTGGTGCCAATGCAGTGTTAGACCACTGTGGGTGTTCGAAAACAGGGCTTGCGGGTGGCTGCGACCGGGTTATGCTCTCCCGGCGCTTTTTCCGCTCCAGGTTCCCCCACGTACCTGTGGAAATGGCAGACAACATTTAATCCATATATGAATCAAGAGGTTATTAATGAAGATGATTGCTGCGGTCATCAAGCCCTTCAAGCTGGATGACGTCCGCGAAGCCCTCTCCGACATTGGCGTGACTGGTCTCACCGTAACCGAGGTTAAGGGTTTCGGGCGCCAGAAAGGTCATACCGAGCTCTATCGTGGTGCGGAATACGTGGTCGACTTCGTCCCCAAGGTCAAGCTGGAGCTGGCCGTGCGTGATGAGCAGGTAGACCAAGCCATAGAAGCCATTATGAAAGCCGCCAGTACGGGCAAGATCGGTGACGGCAAGATTTTCGTCAGCGACCTTCTCCAGGTCGTGCGCATACGTACCGGTGAAACCAACGACGACGCCATCTAAAGGCGCACATCTGATCTGACCTTTTGAAATCGTGGGGATTTCCATGTTGCAACGTTCTGCTCGCGGCAGCCTTCTGCTGCTGGGCGCTATCTCGGCGCCTGCTTTGGCGGAGACTTCCGCACCTGCTCTCAATGCTGGTAATACTGCCTGGGTTTTGACGGCCACGGCGCTGGTCTTGTTCATGACACTGCCGGGCTTGGCGCTGTTCTATGGCGGCCTCGTGCGCTCGCGCAATGTGCTGTCCGTACTCATGCAGTGTTTTGCCATTGCGACCAGTGTTTCCTTGCTCTGGCTCGTCGGTCTCTATTCTCTGGCTTTCAGCGATGGCGGCGCGGTGAATAGCGTCATCGGCGGCCTTTCCAAAGCATTCTTCTATGGCATAGGCCGCGACAGCATGGCCGGGGACATTCCGGAAATCCTGTTTGCCGCATTCCAGATGACTTTTGCCATCATTACGCCGGCTCTCATCATCGGCGCCTTTGCCGAGCGCATGAAGTTCTCTTCCATGCTGGTCTTCAGCCTGCTCTGGACGGTGCTGGTCTATGCACCGGTCTGTCACTGGGTCTGGGGCGGTGGCTTCCTCCAGCAAATGGGCCTGCTCGATTATGCTGGCGGCACTGTGGTGCATATCACCGCTGGTGTGGCCGCGTTGGTGGCCGCTCTGGTGCTGGGTCCCCGTAAGGGTTTTGGCCGCACCGCCATGCCGCCACACAATATGACCATGACGGTAATTGGTGCCGGCATGCTCTGGGTGGGTTGGTATGGCTTTAATGCGGGCTCGGCGCTGGCCGCCAATGGTTCTGCTGGTATGGCGCTGGTTGCGACGCATATTTCAGCATCGGCTGGCGCGCTGATGTGGATGGCGCTGGAGTGGAAAAAATTCGGCAAGCCTTCAGTGCTGGGCATCGTCACTGGCATGGTGGCGGGTCTTGGCACCATCACTCCGGCCTCAGGCTCGGTAGGGCCGGCCGGTGCGCTGGTCATTGGTCTTTCCGCCGGTTTTGTCTGTTTTTACATGACGCATTTCATCAAGCGCACTCTGCAGATTGACGACTCGCTGGATGTTTTTCCCGTGCATGGCGTGGGCGGCATTCTCGGCACTTTTCTGGTGGGCATTTTCTGTGCGCCGGGCTTGGGCGTATTCAGTGGCATGGGCTTTGGCGCCGGCAATGACAATATGGCGCAGCAGTTGGGCGTGCAGTTGTTGGGCATCGTTATCACTATCACCTATACCGCGGTCCTGACTTGGGGCCTGCTCTGGCTGACAGGCAAGCTCACCACCGGTCTGCGTGTGGCGGATGAGCATGAAACAGAAGGTCTGGACCTCGTGCTGCATGACGAGCGTGGTTACGACATTAGCTGAGATGGCCATACCTGAGGGTCGGGATGCCGGACTGCGCTTTTTCGTGTTGGGGCCCGTTTTGTTGAGCGGAAATGTCACCAAATTGCAGTCAAAACGGTTATTGCCAGCATTGGGGGCCTCTTGTAGGGTACGGGGCTCGCTTCCAGCAGGGATGCGAGGCACAGGCGGAGGTTCTGCCTTGTAATTGCCGTTCATGCCTGCCGTGAAGGATTTGCGGCCGGCGTGCGCCGGCCAACCACAAGAAACGATATTGATATCTGGAGATAGAAGATGGCCGCATTCCTGTCTGATGCATGGTTTGACAAGGTTTCTGAACTCACCGCTGCTGCCGGTAACCTCAATGTCCCGGCCAATCTGGCCGCCCTCGCTCTCAACGTCACTGTGTCTGGCACGCCTGCTGGCAATGTCGACATGTGCCTGAACGGTGGCAACTTCGAGAAGGGCCACAGCGCTGCTGCCCCGACCAAGCTTTCCATGCCGGCTGATCTGCTGCGCAAGATTTTCCTGGAAGGCGACCAAGCTGCTGGCATGCAGGGTTTCATGAGCGGCCAGATCAAGGTCGAAGGCGACATGAGCAAGCTCATGGCCATGCAGACTGCACGTCCTAGCGAAGAACAGAAGGGCCTGCTGAAGCAGATCCTGGCGATGACCGAATAATTCCGGTTTCTCGCTGCATGAAAAAAGCCCGCATCTGCGGGCTTTTTTCATTTCAGGCATTCACTTTTATTCGCTGACTTCAGCCGGCTTGGCACCTTTGTTCAAGGGCTTCAACAGGAAAACCAGCGGCAGCATGAGCACAAAGCTGGCCGTGATCCACCAATAGGCATTCACCATAGCCACCATGGCGGCCTGATGCGAAAGCTCGCTGACAATCTGGCTGATACCGGCTGCACTGCCGGTGGAGGCGCCGGGCAGATGCATCAGATAATTCTGCAGATTGTGGTTGAAGGGCTGTATGCCGCTGCCAAGAGTCTGCCAGTTCATCTGTGATTCACGCGCATAAAGCGTGCTGATGAGCGCAATACCCATGGATGAACCAAGTGTGCGTAGCAGGCTGTACACACCGGAGGCATCCGGAATCAGTTTTGGAGCCATGGTCGAAAGCGCAATCGTGGTCAGCGGTACCATCATGAGCCCCAGACCAAAGCCCTGCAGCAGCGAGGGCAGTACGATCTGCCAAGCCGATACATCCAGATTGAATTGTGTGCAGAGATAATTGCCCATCGCACTCAACAACATGCCGGTCATGATGATCCAGCGCGCATCAAAGCGTTTCATCAGCCCACTCACGATGAGCATGCTGGCCATGCTGGCAATGCCGCGCGGTGCCATCACAAGACCTGCCGTGGCAACGGGATAGGCCAATAGGCCTTCCAGCATGGTGGGCTGCAAAACCATGGCGCCATACATGCCGAAACCCAGTGCCGTGATGACGAGGGAGGAGGTGACGAAATTGCGGTCGGCAAAAATTTTCAGCGAAAACAGCGGATGCTCGCGGCCACGCAGACTGTGCCAGAGAAACAGAACCAAGCTGCTCACACCGATAATGGCGGCCACCGTGATGCCGGTGCTGCTGAACCAGTCATCACCATTGCCGCGATCCAGAAAATATTGCAGACCGCCAATGGCCAAGCCCAGCAGCACAAAGCCAGTCCAGTCCATTTTACGCAGCTGTCTTTCCGTATCCGGCACATAGCGCAGGGCCAGGATGAAGGAAAGAATGCCCACCGGCAGATTGATGAAGAAGGTCCAGCGCCAGTCCAGGGCTTCTGTCAGCCAACCGCCCAGAGTGGGGCCGGCAATGGGGCCCACCATCACACCCATGGCCCAGATAGACATGGCGCGCGCACGTTCTTCCAGTGGATAGGTGCTCACCATGATGGCCTGCGCTAATGGCACCAGTGCGGCGCCGAACATGCCCTGCAAAATGCGGAAAAGCACAATTTCAGTGATGTTCTGCGCAATGCCGCAGAGCATGGAGGCGGCTACGAAGCCAGCGATGCTGATGAGCAGGTATTTCTTGCGGCCGATACGGTCGGAGAAAAAGCCGGTGAGCGGCATCATGATGGCCGAGGCGACGAGATAGCTGGTGAGCACCCAGCTGATCTGGTCCGGCGAGGCGCCCAATTCGCCCTGCATTTGCGGCAGCGCGACATTAACGATGGTGGTATCCAGCACCTGCATCACGGTGGAGGCCATGACCGCCACGGTGAGGAAGAAACGTTGTCTGGAGTTCATTGCAGTGGCCATGTTGGTTTGACCTGATGAGGATGGTGTGAAACGTGAGCTCGCCGCTTTGCGGCATCGGGTGAATCGTGATTGCGCCTGCGGCTCGTAAAGGGCAAAGGCGTTCGCGGCTGAAGCCGCTCCTACAAGCCCTCACCCCAACCCTCTCCCAAGGGGAGAGGGGGAATTCCGAAGGCGCGGCTTTAGCCGCGAAGCCCTTTACAGATGCCGATGCTTAGGTCTAATGCCGATTCACGATTCACGATTCACGATTCACGATTCACGATTCACGATTCACGATTCACGATTCACGATTCACGATTC
>JBOICI010000025.1:0-61743 GCA_050739955.1 Moraxellaceae bacterium | reverse complement strand
GCCATGAAAATCTCCTTTTCCCGCCTTGGTGTCAGCGCGTTGGTGCTGGCGCTGGGCTTTTCAGCAGCGCTCGCCAGTGCGGCAGAAGTCAATCTGCTCAATGTTTCCTACGACCCTACCCGCGAGCTCTATCAGGACTACAACCAGGCCTTTGCCAAATACTGGAAGGCCAAGACGGGCGATGACGTTGTGGTGCGGCAATCCCATGGCGGTTCGGGCAAGCAGGCGCGCTCGGTGATCGATGGTCTGGAGGCCGATGTGGTGACCCTGGCACTGGCGGCCGACATCAATCCTCTTTCCAGCAAGGGCAAGCTTCTGGATGAGAACTGGGCTTCCCGTTACCCGCACAACAGCGCTCCCTACACATCGACCATCGTGTTCCTTGTACGCAAGGGCAATCCCAAGGGCATCAAGGACTGGGGTGATCTGGTCAAGCCCGGCATCCAGGTGATCACGCCCAATCCCAAGACCTCTGGCGGTGCGCGCTGGAACTATCTGGCGGCTTGGGGTTATGCCCTGCGCCAGCCAGGCGGCAATTCCGACAAGGCCAAGGTCTTTGTGAAGAAGCTCTTCCAGAACGTGCCGGTGCTGGATTCCGGCGCCCGTGGCTCGACCACTACCTTTGTGGAGCGCGGCATTGGTGATGTGCTGCTGGCTTGGGAAAACGAAGCTTTCCTGGCCGTGAAGGAGTTGGGTCCGGAGAAGGTGGATATTGTGGTGCCGTCCGTTTCCATCCTCGCCGAGCCACCGGTGGCTGTGGTTGATCGCAATGCCAAGAAGCACGGCACAACGGAAGTGGCCAAGGCCTATCTGCAGTATCTCTACAGCGAAGAAGGCCAGGATATTGCCGGCCGCAACTTCTACCGTCCGACCGACCCCAAGATTGCTGCCAAGTACGAGAAGCAACTGCCCAAGGTCAAGCTGTTCACGATTGGTGATTTCGGTGGCTGGAGCCGTGCGACCGAGGCCCATTTCGCTGATGGCGGCAGCTTCGACGAAATCTACGTGCCGACTAAGAAGTAATGCCTCTGCGCCGGCATCCGCCGCAAGCGGGTGCCGGCGGCTTGTTTGAATGCAGCGAATTTGGAGTATCAGAAAATGACTATCGAAGCCGTCAATGTGCGTAACCAGTTCCGTGGTCACATCAAGGAAATCATCACCGGGCCAGTGGTGTCTGAAGTGGAGGTTGAAACACCTTTTGGCATAGTCACCTCGGTCATTACTACGCGTTCTGTAAAAGATCTCAATCTCGTTATAGGCAGTGAGGTCGTGGCGCTGGTGAAGTCCACCGAAGTGGCTTTGGCCATTCTCTGATTGTCTGAAACGCAGGGGTTTGTCGTGAAAAAAAATGCATTGCGCCTGGCGCTCGCTGCTGCCGCCTTTTCTGTCGTGCTACCGGCTTCTGCTGGTACCACCTTGCTTAATGTTTCTTATGACGTGACACGAGAATTTTTCAAGGACTACAACGAAGTCTTTATTGCTTATTGGCAAAAGAAAGGCGGCGAAACGCTGACCATCAACCAATCACATGGCGGCTCCAGCAAGCAGGCACGTGCCGTGGCTGATGGTCTGGAGGCGGATGTAGTCACGATGAATCAGTCTAACGACATCGATATCCTGGCCGACAGGGAATTGCTGCCCAAGGACTGGGTGAAGAAGTACAAGGACAATAGTGCGCCTTTTACTTCCACCATCGTGTTTCTGGTGCGCAAGGGCAATCCCAAAGCTATCAAAGACTGGGACGATCTGGTGAAGGCCGGGACGCAAGTCATCATCCCCAATCCCAAAACTTCAGGGAACGGGCGTTACACCTATCTGGCTGCCTGGGTTTATGCCAAGCAGAAAAGTGGCAATGATGTGAAGGCCATAGAGTTCGAGCAGAAACTCTTTGGCAATGTGCCGGTGTTGGATACGGGGGGCCGCGGTGCTACCACCACGTTTGCCCAGCGCGGTATTGGTGATGTGCTGGTGACCTTCGAGAACGAAGCTTTCCTCACGCAGAAGGAGCTGGCAGACGCCAATCTGGAAATCGTCTACCCCTCCATCAGTATTCTGGCTGAGCCGCCGATAGCGGTGGTGGAAAAATTCGCCACCAAGCACGGCACACTCAAACAGTCGCGTGCTTATCTTGAATACCTTTATTCGCCGGAAGGACAGAAGCTGGCCGCCAAGCACTATCTGCGACCTCGCGATCAGGGTTTGCTCAAGCAGAACGCCGCTCTTTTCAAGCCACTCAAGCTGGTAAGTATTGATGCGCTGGGCGGCTGGAAGAAGGTGCAGGGCGTGCACTTTGCCGATGGCGGACTCTTCGACCAAATCTATATCCCGGCGAAATAAGGCAGGAGCATAGGCATCATGACCGCTGTCATTCTTCTGATTCACGAACACGATCTGGCGCGCCGTTTTCTGGCGCATGTGCTGGAGCAGCAGGGCGCTTATATCGTGATCTCGGCGGCTGACAGCGATGAGGCCTTGCAGGTTCTGCATCAGCAGGAGCCGGCAGTGGAGCCTGATGTGCTGCTCACGGGCAGCCGTCAGCACGCTGCTGTACTAGCCTCGCCCTTGCGTCGGCATCTGCCGGACTCGAGGCGTCTGCCCGTGCTGGTGCTGGACGAATTGCCGGGGCTGCTGATTGCTCCTGCTGTGCAGCGTGTGGCGGCCGAGCCGCGGGAACTGCTACTGCGTCTCAAGGCAGTGCTCAAGCCTGGGCTTGCTGAGCAGTTGCCGCTGGAGCGCGAGGGTCTGCGTCTGGATCCTGCGCAGCAGCAGGCTTTTGTGGGGCATCTGCATCTCAATCTCACTCCGCTGGCTTTCCGGTTGCTGTATTTCCTCATGGGCCATCCGGCGCGCGTGTATACGCGGTCGCAACTGTTGGAAACCGTGTGGGCAGATCAGGGATTTGTCGAAGAGCGGACGGTGGATGTGCATGTCTATCGCTTGCGCAATCAGCTCGCTCGTTATGGCTATGGTCATCTCATTGAGGCAGTTCGTGGCAGTGGCTATCGCTTCACCAGTGAGGCACCACGGAAGCGCAGTGCCAAAGTCGAAGGCATCCGATTCGCGTCTTGAGTGGCGCTGCCGCTGATATAACCAAAACGTAGCGAGTCCTAAGGAATCGGTATTTCTGCTGTCATTTTTCTGCCGGTAAAGTGCCAGTATTAATTGCAGCCTGATTGGCTTTCCGGGGTTTTCTTTTTTATGACACTGTCATCCTGGCGTAAATCCAGCGTGCTTCCGGGCTTTGGCCTGACGCTGGGCTTCTCGATCTTTTATCTCAGTCTGCTCGTCCTCATTCCCCTGTCGGGGTTGTTCTGGAAAACCGCCACAATGACCTGGCCGGACTTCTGGAATACCG
This sequence comes from Moraxellaceae bacterium, assembly GCA_050739955.1. Classification (GTDB taxonomy): domain Bacteria; phylum Pseudomonadota; class Gammaproteobacteria; order Pseudomonadales; family Moraxellaceae; genus UBA2031. The sequence continues at coordinate 58,388 of JBOICI010000025.1, read as the reverse complement.
TGACGGCGCCGCGCGTGATGGCCTCGTACCGCCTGAGTTTTGGTGCGGCCTTTATTGGTGCGGTGATCAATGCGGTATTCGGTTTTCTGGTGGCGTGGGTGCTGGTGCGCTACCGCTTTCCGGGCCGGCGCTTCATTGACGCCTTGGTGGACTTGCCTTTTGCGCTGCCGACGGCCGTAGCCGGCATCGCCTTGACGACGATTTATGCACCCAATGGCTGGATAGGAAAGCATCTGGAGCCTTTGGGCATAAAGGTCGCCTTCACGCCGCTTGGGGTCGTGATTGCGCTCACTTTTATCGGCCTACCTTTTGTCGTGCGTACTTTGCAGCCGGTGTTGGAGGATCTTGAGCAGGAAGTGGAAGAGGCGGCGGCGAGTCTGGGCGCTAGCCGCTGGCAAACTTTTCTCAAGGTGATTTTTCCGGCGGTGATGCCGGCGCTCATTACTGGTTTTGCTTTGGCATTTGCGCGCGCTGTGGGTGAGTACGGCTCTGTGATCTTCATTGCCGGCAATATGCCCATGGTGTCGGAAATTACGCCGCTGCTCATCATTACCAAGCTGGAGCAGTATGACTATGCGGGTGCCACGGCGATTGCATTAGTGATGATGCTGATTTCATTTGCCTTGCTGCTCACCATCAATGGTCTCCAGGCCTGGACTCAGCGCCGCCACGGCCGTACGGCCTGATACTTCGAGAATAAAATGTCCGCTTCTTCCAATACCAATCGTAGTCGCGCTACTTCGGAGTCCTGGTGGATTCGTGCTGTACTGATAGGCGTTGCCCTGCTTTTCCTGTCGGTATTTCTGCTGGCGCCATTGGCCGCTGTTTTTGCGGAGGCTTTCCGCAAGGGCGGTGAGGCTTATTTCACGGCCATCAAGGATCCCGACGCTATTTCAGCCATCAAGCTCACCTTGATTGCGGCTGGGATTTCGGTGCCGCTCAATCTCGTTTTTGGTGTGTCTGCCGCATGGGCTATTGCCAAGTTCGAGTTTCGTGGCAAGCAGCTGCTAGTCACCTTAATTGATCTGCCTTTTGCCGTATCGCCCGTGATAGCCGGTTTGATTTATGTGCTGATGTTCGGCGCGCATGGCCTTTTCGGTGAGTGGCTCTACGAGCACGACATCAAGATTTTGTTTGCAGTCCCCGGCATTGTTTTGGCGACGCTCTTTGTGACGTTCCCTTTTGTAGCGCGGGAGTTGATTCCGCTTATGCAGGCACAGGGAGCGGAAGAGGAAGAAGCCGCCATTACGCTGGGCGCCTCGGGATTCAAGACTTTCTGGCGCGTGACTCTGCCCAATATCAAGTGGGGCATTCTTTACGGCGTGATTCTGTGTAATGCGCGTGCCATGGGCGAGTTTGGCGCGGTCTCGGTGGTTTCCGGCCATATCCGCGGCCTCACTAACACCATGCCTCTGCAGGTAGAGATTCTCTACAACGAATACAACTTTGTGGCGGCTTTTGCGGTGGCGTCACTGCTGGCCTTCCTGGCGCTGATCACCTTGCTCATCAAGAGTGTTGCCGAGTGGCAGTTGGCTAAAGAGATACAGGCGCTGCGTAGCGGCTATGAAGAAACCGGGCCTGTGAACGGCTGAGGACGAAAACATGAGCATTGATATTCGCAACATCAACAAGCGCTTTGGTAATTTTGTGGCGCTGGATAACGTCAACCTCAATGTGGCGGCTGGTGAGCTGGTGGCTTTGCTGGGGCCATCGGGCTGCGGTAAGACCACCTTGCTGCGCATCATTGCTGGCTTGGAGTCGGCCGATAGCGGCAGCATTCTGTTCCATGGCGAGGACACCACGCAGCAGCATGTGCGCGAGCGGCAGGTCGGCTTTGTGTTTCAGCATTACGCTTTGTTTCGTCACATGAGCGTCTTCGAGAACGTGGCGTTTGGTCTGCGGGTACGGCCGCGCAAAGAGCGTCCCTCCAAGGCGGAAATCCGCAAGAAGGTAAAGACGCTGCTGGAGTTGGTGCAACTGGACTGGTTGGCGGATCGTTATCCCAGTCAGTTGTCGGGTGGTCAGCGTCAGCGTATTGCTCTGGCTCGCGCCTTGGCCGTAGAGCCCAAGTTGCTGTTGTTGGATGAGCCCTTTGGTGCCCTCGATGCCAAGGTGCGTAAGGACCTGCGCCGTTGGCTGCGTCAGCTGCATGATGAGATTCATGTGACCTCGGTGTTCGTGACCCACGATCAGGAAGAGGCGCTGGAAGTGGCTGATCGTATTGTTGTGCTGAACAAGGGTCATATTGAGCAGGTGGGCACCCCGGATGAGGTCTATCAGTCGCCGGCCAGCCCCTTCGTCTATAGCTTCTTGGGGAATGTGAATCTCTTCCACGGACGTGTAGATGGCGGCTTTGCCGATCTGGGCGGACTTAAGCTGCCCGCGGGTGATCATGCTGGCGCTGAGGGCTCTCAGGCGGTGGCCTATGTGCGCCCGCATGACATAGAAATATCTCGTGAGGCGCTGACGGAGGCCTTGCAGGGTGAGGTGCTTGAGGTGCGTCGCTTGGGTGGGTTGGTTCGCCTGGTGTTGCGCCGTGACCAGGATCAGGTAGAGGTGGAGCTATCCCGGGAGCGCTATCAGGAGGAGGCCGTCGATGTGGGTGAGCAGGTCTGGTTTCGTCCTCGGCAGGCCAAGGTTTTTCTGGCCGAAAAAGACGCAACAGCGGTTGGAGACTATGCCATCTGAGGCTGTATAGGGCGTGACCTGCCACTCATGCCCAAACTTGTAGTGGCTCGTCAGAAAAGTTCGCTAAGCCTTTGTCGTGACTTGATTCGCGGCAAAGGCTTTTCCTTTTGGGTCGTATAGCAGGCCCTGTAAATCTATGTTAAAACGATGCAAACCTGCCGCCCCGGCCCTTATAAGCTTGGCGACAGCGCTGTCTGGTTTTTTTCATGCCCGAAGCAGGCTCATAAAAAAGGCCTCACCTGTACCCTCGCGGGTACCTGCATAGATATAGAAGGCTGCTCCAATGTCAGAAGAGAATTTCGAGGGTCTGAAGGTCATGGTGATCGACGACTCCAAGACCATTCGCCGCACTGCAGAAACCCTGCTTCAGAAGGCCGGCTGCACCGTCATCACTGCGACTGATGGCTTCGACGCCTTGGCCAAGATTGCCGACACCAATCCAAATATCATCTTTGTCGACATCATGATGCCGCGCCTGGATGGCTATCAGACCTGTGCACTGATCAAGAACAACTCGGCTTTCAAGGGCACGCCGGTGATCATGCTGTCCTCGAAGGACGGCCTTTTTGACAAGGCCAAAGGCCGCATCGTCGGCTCTGATGAATACCTGACCAAGCCCTTCAGTAAAGAAGAGCTGCTGGGTGCAATTCGTCAGCATGTCCAGTTGAAGGCCTGATTAAAGATTTAGCGGGGAAATGACTCATGGCACGCATTCTTGTCGTTGACGACTCACCAACGGAAACCTATCGCTTTCGCGAAATTCTGGAAAAGCACGGCCATCAGGTGCTGGAGGCCACGAATGGAGCGGATGGCGTTGCTATGGCGCGTGCCGAGCAGCCCGATATTGTTCTTATGGATGTGGTGATGCCGGGGCTCAACGGCTTTCAGGCGACCCGTCAGCTCACCAAGGGCGATGATACGGCGCACATTCCTATCGTCATCGTCACTACCAAGGATCAGGAAACCGACCGAGTCTGGGGCAAGCGCCAGGGCGCGCGTGACTACCTGACCAAGCCGGTGGACGAAGTCCTTCTGCTGAAAACCATAGCCAGCCTGGTTCCGGGCAAATAAACCGCGACTCAAGACGGATCAGGCGCTGCCATGGCTGCAAAGGGCTTCATCAAACTTCTCGAAATTGCCGAGCGTTCCAAACAGCGTACGCTGGGTCTGCCGGCCGATGGCCAGGCAGTGGAGTACTGGAGCGGCATAGGCTTTACGCTGGATGGCCATCACTACTTGGCGGCCATGGGCGAAGTGGCGGAAGTGCTGGCGGTGCCGCGCTACACGCATGTCCCCGGTGTGAAGCCGTGGATGAAAGGCATTGCCAATGTGCGCGGTCGTTTGCTGCCCATTATGGATTTGCTGGGCTATTTCAACCGTTCTTCGCGTCTGCAGGAGCATCGTCGCCGTCTACTGGTCATTGATCAGGGCGACATCTTCAGTGGGCTGGTAGTGGATGATGTGCTGGGTATGCAGCACTTTCCGGTTCAGGATTACTCCGCGCAGGTATCGACCGTGCCTGCCGAGCTGGAGCCCTTTGTACAAGGGGCGTTCCGGCGGGATGACAGGCATTGGGCGGTTTTCAGTCTGAGCCGTCTGGTTGAGGATCCGCAATTTTTACAAGCCGCTAATTCTTGAGCGGACAGAACTTTAGGGCCGGCTTTGCTGGCGTGTTCATCGAAAAATTACAACAGGGGGCCGTCGAGGGCTGATGGTATGAATCCGAATCTCAAGGCAGCTAGCGACAAATTCGCGAACATTGACTGGAAGCGCGTGTTCTCCAAGGAGAGTTTCCGCTCTCTGTTCCAGAAAGAGTCTTGGGCGGCGCTGTTCACGGCCGCGTCTGCCAAGGAAGTGGATACCAAGCCTTGGTTCATGGGGCTGAGTGCTGCGTTGGCCGTTGTGGTGGGTGCCTTCCTGATTGTGGGTGTGAAGAGCTACAACGCCACCACCATGATCAAGAATGCTTCCGAGCTGCGTGTGCTGTCTCAGGATATTGCGAAAAACGCCTCGGAAGCGGCCGCAGGTAATGAAGACGCCTTCATCCAGCTTAAAAAGGCTCATGATGAATTCCAGTCTGACTGGGATGCCCTGCGCTCGTCTCGTAGCGAGAGCGAGTCCGAAGTTGTAGCGGTGAAAAAAATCTGGGAGCCGGTGGCGGTCAATACCAAGATCGTGCTGGACGGCAAGAAATCGGTGACGGATCTGCATGAGTTGGCTCAGACGCTGACGGAAACCGTGCCAGATCTGCAGGCTGAATATGACATCGTGATCGAAGGCATGCTGCGCAGCAAGGCATCGGCCAACCAGATCGCTATTGCCAAGCAGCAGTCCGTGCTGGCTGAACGTATCCTGCGTTCGGTGAACAAGGTGCTACAGGGTGGTGCTGATGCCGTGACCTCAGCCGACGCTTTCGGTCGTGATGCCTCGCAATTCGAGCGCGTGCTCAAGGGCATGCTCGATGGCGATGCTGCGCTGGGTGTGCAACAGGTGACTGACCCCGAAGCCCAGGATGCGCTCTCTGCGATTGCCGACAGTTTCGACAAATCAGTGAAGCAATCCGCCAACGCCATTCTTGAAACGTCTCCTGAACTCTTTCAGGTACGTGAGGCCTCTGACAAGATTTTTGCCGATTCGCAGGGCTTGCTGCAGGCAACAACCATGCTTTCTGTGCATGTTGCTGAAGGAGCCGACACCACCCTGTTCACGCTGGTGGGTATTGTGGCGCTTGTGGTTGGTATCGCCTGTGGTATCAAGCTGATCTCCATTCGCGCCAACCAGGATCGCATCACTTCGGAAATCGGCCGTCATGCTGAAATGGAGCGCGCCGAACAGATTGAGTCGGAAAATCGTCGTAACCAGGATGCTATTTTGCGTCTGCTGGATGAGCTCGGTGACCTCGCTGACGGCGACCTTACCGTGCAGGCAACAGTGACCGAAGATTTCACGGGCGCCATCGCCGACTCCATCAACTACTCCATTGACCAGCTGCGTGGTCTTGTGACCACGATTAACCAGACCGCGGTACAGGTGTCTGCCGCCGCTCAGGAAACGCAGTCCACGGCCATGCATCTCGCCGAAGCGTCTGAGCATCAGGCGCAGGAAATTGCTGGCGCTTCCGCCGCCGTGAACGAAATGGCGGTTTCCATTGATCAGGTGTCTGCCAATGCTGCCGAGTCTGCTGCAGTGGCCGAGCGCTCCGTGGCCATTGCACACAAAGGTGCAGAGGTGGTGCAGAACACCATCTCCGGCATGGACACGATTCGCGAGCAGATTCAGGAAACCTCGAAACGTATCAAGCGTCTTGGTGAGTCGTCACAGGAAATTGGTGACATCGTGTCCCTGATTAACGACATTGCCGACCAAACCAATATTCTGGCTCTTAATGCCGCCATTCAGGCCTCTATGGCTGGTGAGGCCGGTCGTGGCTTCGCCGTGGTGGCCGACGAAGTGCAGCGCCTCGCAGAACGTTCTGCTGCTGCTACCAAGCAGATTGAGCAGCTGGTTAAAACGATTCAAACCGATACCAACGAAGCTGTTATCTCCATGGAGCAGACGACAGCTGAAGTGGTGCGCGGAGCTCGCTTGGCGCAGGACGCCGGTGTGGCGCTGGAAGAAATTGAAACTGTGTCGAGAAACCTCGCTGATCTCATTCAGAATATCTCGAATGCAGCTCGTCAGCAGGCAGCTTCCGCCGGCCATATTTCCAACACCATGAACGTGATTCAGGAAATCACCTCGCAGACTACCGCCGGTACCATCGCGACGGCGCGCTCGATTGGTAATCTTGCCGAAATGGCGAACGAGCTGCGTCAGTCGGTGGCAGGCTTCAAGCTACCCGAGCACGCCTGATAAAGCCGTCGCCAAGAGGCGAGCATGTACAGGACCTCCGATGTGGCCACCACTGATCGCTGGGGCATCAAGTCGCTTGCACCCATCTCGGATGAGCAGTTCGAGCTGTGGCAGACGCTGATCGAAGCCCGTACGGGAATGACAGTGGGGCTTGCCCGCCGGTCCTTTCTCGAGACCAATCTCGCCATTCGCATGCGCGAGATTGGTGTCAGCGATTACGAATCCTATTATGAGCAATTGATGGCTGGCCCGGTCGCGGAGCGCGAATGGGCTGTGCTTGTTGATCGCTTGACCGTGCAGGAAACCTCTTTCTTCCGACATGCCAGTTCTTTTGCGCTGGTGCGTACTCATGTTGCCGAGCTTCTGGTGAAGGAGCCACAACGCAAGTCGCTCAATTTATGGAGTGTGGGCTGCTCTACCGGAGAAGAGCCGTATTCCTTGGCCATGCAAACGGATGCGCAACTCACGGAGCTTAAGCGCGAGAAAATATATTTTGGCATCACGGCATCTGATATCAGCTTGCCGACACTGGCTCGCGCTCGTACCGGTATTTACGGTGATCGGCGCCTGCACAATGTGCCAACAGCTTGGAAGCAGAAATACTTTCAGTCCGTGATCGGCAAAAAGGAATGGCAGGTAACGGATGCTCTGAAGAAGCGTATTGCCTTTGTGCAGCTCAATATCATGGAGTTGGACAAGGTGCCGCTGTCTGGCATGGATGTGATTTTTTGCCAGAACGTACTGATTTACTTCCGGCGCTTTCGCAAGCGTGACATTTTGGCCAATCTCGCCACGCGGCTTGCGCCTGGCGGGATCATGGTGCTGGGTGTGGGCGAGGCGGTGGATTGGGCGCATCCGCAGCTTGTGCGTATTGAATATCCGGACACATTGGCGTTTCGCCGCAAGGTTTGACAGCAGCTGCCTTGCGGTGGCTGTAGAGATGATTTTTCAGCAGTGTGAGTGCTGCCGTATTCGCCATGATGGCGTCGACAATAACGATATGGGCCCCTGAGGGCATTTAAGATGGGTGACAATCACAGCTTTCTGGCTCTGGACTGGGTCAAGGGTGAAATCGAAGAAACGCTGAAGCAGTCGCGACAGGCGCTGGAAGCGTTCGTGGAAAATCCTGAAGACGGAGCGCAGATGCGTTTCTGTCTGGCCTATCTGCACCAGGTTTTCGGTACGCTGCAGATGGTGGAGTTTTACGGTGCCGCCCTGCTTGCCGAAGAGATGGAGAAGCTTTGCCTGGCTTTGATCAATGGTCAGGTGGCTCGGGTTGGCGATGGTCAGGAAGTGCTGATGCGGGCCATTCTTCAGCTGCCTCCGTATCTGGAGCGCGTCAAGGCATCGCGCCGTGATTTACCAGTAGTGCTGCTGCCCCTGCTCAATGACCTACGTGCCGTGCGCGGGGAGCCGCTGCTTTCCGAGACTGCACTCTTTACTCCGGATCTTGCCGCGGGTGAACGCGCGCCCATACAGATTGCGCCAGTGGGAGTAGATGCAGTCCTCCTGAAGAAAATACGTCAGGTTTATCAGCTTGCATTGCTGGGAGTCATTCGCAACGACAAAGTTGGCGATAATCTGAGTCAGATGGCGCAGGTATTTGCGCGTCTTGAGAAGCTGGCTGGCGCTTCGCCGATGCGTGAGCTCTGGCTGGTTGGCGCTGCAGTGGTTGAGGGTCTGCAGGAAAAAAGCATAGAAAACGGCACCTCTATAAAGATGCTGCTGGGACAGATTGATCGGCAATTGCGTTCTGCGGGCGAGGAGGGCGCGCATCGTGCCCCCACCGAGCTGCTCAAGAATCTGCTTTATTACGTCGCCAAAAGCTCGGGTAGCACGGCACGTTTGCGGAGCGTGAAAGATCTTTATCGCCTGGATGATGCATTGCCGGGTGATGCGCTGGTAAGTGAAGAGCGTGCCCGCATGAGTGGTCCGGATCGCGAGGCCATGAAGTCTGTGGTTGATGCGCTTTGTGAAGAGCTGGCGCGCGTTAAGGATGCGCTGGATCTTTTTGTGCGTAAAAGCGACGGCGAAAAGAATATTGCTGAGCTGTCCACGCAGGTGCCGACGCTTAAGCAGGTGGCAGATACCGTGGCTGTGCTGGGTCTTGGGCAGCCGCGCCGGATTTTGCAAGAACAGATTGAAGTTATAGACAGCATGACAGCGGCGGGCGCTTTGCCCGAAGACGGGCGCTTGCTGGATATCGCTGGTGCATTGCTTTATGTCGAAGCAACGCTCATGGGCATGGTGGCAGAAAAGCCCATCGGACATTCGGGGGCCAATCCCGCTTCCGAATTCTCGGCGCAGGATCAGCTTTCTGATGCGCAAGCAGCCGTGTTGCGTGAGTCACGTGGCGCGCTGGAAAAAGCCAAAGATGCCGTTATTGAATACATTGCTTCGCAATGGAACCCCACGCATCTGGAAAGTATTCCTGAGCTGATTGATACCGTACGCGGCAGTCTCTCCATTCTCACGCTTCAGCGTCCGGCAGATATTCTGGCGGGTGCTGCGCGTTATGTTTCGGAGCGTTTGCTGGCGAATCAGCACAGGCCGGATTGGCTGGAAATGGATACGCTGGCCGATGTAATTACTTCGGTTGAGTATTATCTCGAGCGCATTGCCAATGATACGCATGGTGGCGACAGCATTCTTGATATTGCCGAACGAGGCCTGGCCAAGCTGGGCTTTGCCATCGCAGTGCAGCCAGAGGCAGTTGAAGATGTCGCGGCTGATGAAGTGCTGGATGAGAGCGCATGGACGGCTGATGATGCCGCTGCGTTTGAGGCAGAGATAGCAGGTGCTCTGGAGCCCGCTGAAGAGGCTGTCCACGTTGAGACGCGCGAAGACGAGGTTCTGCAAGGGGCGAGTGATGAAACCCTGATGCGGGATATTCCAGTCGAGTTTCTGGCGGATGATGATTTTTCTCCTGCCGGCAAGACAGAGTTTTTGGAAGATGCTGCGTCTGAGTTGGCAACGGATGAGTGGTTGGCCAAGGAAACAGAAGGGTTGTCCGATGCATCCTTGAGCGAGCTGACTTTTGATGCGCCCGTCGAGCTACAGGCGGATGCTGTTAATGAAGGCTTGGAAGAGTTCACTCTGGAAGACCTTGAGCATGTTTCCGGTGAGGCTGTTACCGAAGTGCTGCAGGCGGTGGAGGGTGACGAAAGTTTTTTCGTTGATGAGAGTGCAGTGCGGCTGGATGAGCCTGCACTTGAGACGAAAGAGGATGAAGCTTCTGAGCTTGTTCTAGAGCCGGTAGCCGTGGCGGCCGAGATTGTCACGCCGCCCAAAAAGCCTGCGCTTCCTGTGCTCACCAGCATGCCGGAAGACAATCACGATTTTGATGAGGAAATCCGCGAAATTTTCGTGGAAGAAGCTGAAGAAGTCCTGCAGAACATTGCCGAGTATTTTCCTCGCTGGGCCGCCAATTTCGAGGATGTTGAAGCTCTGCTCGAATTTCGCCGCGGCTTCCATACGCTGAAGGGTTCAGGGCGCATGGTCGGCGCCAAGGTGGCGGGCGAGTTGGCTTGGTCTTACGAGAACATGCTCAACAAGGTGCGCGACAAAATTCTGGTTCCTGATCCGGTGATGGTGAACCTGATTTCTGAAGGTCTGGCCATCATTCCCGATCTGGTGGAGGATTTTTCCAAACGGCAAGCGCCACGCTACAACACTAGCGCACTGATGGCAGCAGCCGAGGCCATTTCTCGCGGCGAAACATTAACTACCGTGGACGTTGCGAGCGCCGCTGAGCAGGCGCATTCGAGTGCAGAGTCTGAGACAGGGAGTGCTGATGATTTTGATGCACTGGTCGCAAGTCTGGCACCGGATGTGGCAGTTCCCGTTGCACCGGAGGCTTTGCCTGTCGACGAGCCCACTCCCGATGTAGTGGAGCCGGCGGCACCCGAAGTGGATGCCGTACTTCTGGAAATTTTCATCAGCGAAGCAGAAACCCATCTGCAGGAAATTGCCCAATATCTGAGTGCCATTGACCCTGAGCGAGCATCGGCTGCCATCAGCGATAATGTGCTGCGCTCGTTGCACACACTCAAGGGCTCTGCCGGCATGGCCGGTATTGCCGCCGTGGCAGAAATCGCGGCGCCCATGGAGCATTTGTTCAAGGATTTACGCAACCAGATTGGCAGCGCCAAGCGTGATCACATTCAGGTGTTGCGCGACAGCCACGCCCTGATCAACAGCAGTCTTGCCGATCTTCTTCATGGCGGTAGCGGTCAGGTTCAGGGTGCGGCGGAGCTGATAGCACATATCCATCGTCTGGATCAGGAACGTCTGGAACGGCTCGATCAGGAGCGCGCCCAGCAGCTTGATGGCGATGCGGCGATGGATGTGACTGCGGCCACGCAAGGTCTGGTAGCCAGTTTCATGGAGCTGGGCATCGACAATGTGCTGGATGCATCGTGGGAATTGGAAAGCTGGTTGGCGGGTCCGTCTGCCAATGAAAAGATCGAAGTGCTGCAGCAGGAACTGCTGCGTCTGCAGCAGGCTGCTGCGCAGAAGTCCATTGAGCCCTTGGTGCTGCTGACTGAACGTCTGGGTGCGGTATATGCGCGCATGGCAGCACTTGAGCTGCCCTATGACGGCGAAATTCTGAACGATCTTGCTGGCGCCCACGACGAGGTTGTCAATGTTTTTGATACCTTGGCCGCCAGCCAGACCGTGCAGCCGAATGAGGCTGTGCTGCTGCGTCTGCTGGATCTGTTGGAGATGCCGCAAGTAGCGGCGGCACTGGTGCTCAGTGATGAGCCATCCATAGTTGCCTTCGAGCCAGAAGAGCAGCAGAGCCTAGCCGAGCAGATGACGGATGCTGATTCGGCAGCTTGGCAGGAATCTGCTGAAATGATGACGGTGGACTCGGTTGATCCCGAGCTGCTGGAAATCTTTCTCGAAGAGGCTGACGAGGTACTTGAAGCTGCACAGGGTGAGCTCGATAAATGGCAGCGGGACAATAGCAATACGCCAGCACTGGCAGCACTGCAACGGCATTTGCATACGCTGAAGGGCGGCGCCCGTCTTGCCGAAATTCGTCCACTGGGTGATCTCTCGCACGAACTTGAATTTCTTTACGAGGGCCTGGTGGACGGGCGCTATCAGTCCGTTCCTGATCTTGTGCAATTGCTGCAGCGCTGTCATGACCGCCTTGCCGATATGGTGGGCGAGTTGCGCGGCAGTGGCCGCTGTCCTTCCGGTATTGATCTGGTGAATGCCATCAATGCTTATCGCCGCGACCCTGCTGCTGGTGTCGTGATGCCCGGTGCTGCGCGTACCGAGACGATGGTAGTGGATGCAGAGTTGCCAGATGAGCTGCAGCAGTCTCTGGCGTCAGCATCAGAAATTCCGGAGGCCATGGCAGCAGAACCCCAGGCCTTGGAAGAGGCTGCTTCAGAGCCGGTCGCTGTGCAGGATGCTGATGCAGTTTTTGCCGAATTCTTCCCCGAGTCAGAAATAGAGGCGGAAGCCGAAGCCGAAGCGATATCGACGCCACTGCTTGAAGAGCCAGTGGTTTTTGTGGCGCCCCCCGCGGCAGTGATCGCAACACCTCCGGCCTCCGTGCTGGCCCAGGATCAGGGCTTTGATCCTGAGTTGCTGGAAATTTTCATGGAGGAAGCGGGTGAGATCATTGATGCCACCAGCGAGCAGCTGGCCACCTGGAAGAATGATCCCAACAACACATTGCCCGTGCAGCAGTTGCAGCGGGGCCTGCACACCTTGAAAGGTGGTGCGCGCATGGCCGAAATTTCGGCACTGGGCGACCTCTCGCATCATCTCGAAAATCTTTATGAGGCCGTGTGTGATGGACTGATGACGCCGACACTGGTGCTCTTCAGCTTGCTGCACCGTTGCCATGATCGTCTGGCCGAAGCCGTCGATTCCCTGAGTCACCATGGCGCCTGCCCGGCTACGGATGATCTGGTCATCCAGATCAAGTCCTATATCGCGGACCCGGTCAATTTCCAGGAAACCCCGACTGCGGTCACGCTAACGCCAGTGGAGCCAGAGCCTGCTATTTCCCGGGAAGCGGCTCCGCCGCATGAGCCGCTGGCGCCCATCACCATAGAGGCGGCACCGGTTCCTGAAAATGTTGACAGCGACATTCTGGAAATCTTCCTGGAGGAATCCGAAGAGCTGGCCGAAGGCATAGAAACAGCGCTGGGCGAGTGGCTGGAAGATCGCAATGCATCAGCCCCCATGGATGCCCTGATGCGACATCTGCACACCCTCAAGGGTGGTGCACGCTTGGCTGGTTTGCGTGAGCTGGGTGATCTTGCTCATGACTGGGAAAATGATCTGGTTGCCATCCAGAATGGCGTGCGTAAGGCGGATGATGATTTTTTTGCCGGATTGAGTACGCGTCAGGACAAGGTGCTGGCCGCGATCAAGGCGGTGCGAGGAAGCTTGCAGGAAGTGCCCGCGGCCTCTGCGCCTGAAGTGGCTCCGTTTGATATTGCAACGCCGTCGCATACAGCGCCCGAATTGCCAACTGCCGTCGCGGAAGCTGGCGCTGCTGTTGAGTCGCCTACGGTCATTTCCTTCCCCGCTCCGGCCTCTGCTGCGGCAGCTGCGCAAACCGCGCTTGCGGCGGGGCAGCGTGTGCAGCCGCCTTCCATGCTGGGTGGGTTTAAGAAGGATGCGGGTGCGCGCGGCCCGCAAGAAATGATACGTGTGCCCTCGGACCTGCTGGAAAAGCTGGTGAATCTGGCTGGTGAAACCTCCATCACGCGTTCCCGTGTGGAAATGGGCGTGCACGGCTTTGCTCAGACCGTGGAAGAAATGGGCGCCACCATCCAGCGTCTGGCTGATCAGCTGCGTCGTATGGACGCGGAAATGGAAAGCCAGATCATCTCGCGTCACAACGAGGAAACGGGTGGCAAATATGAGGAATTCGATCCGCTGGAAATGGACCAGTACTCCTCGCTTAACCAGCTCTCCAAGGCGCTGACAGAATCGGCTTCCGACTTGCTGGATTTGAAGTCCACGCTGATCGACAAGGCCCGTGATACGGAAACTTTGTTGTTGCAGCAGTCGCGTATCAATACCGAACTGCAGGAAGGCCTCATGCGTTCGCGCATGGTGCCTTTCTCGCGCCTGGTGCCACGCCTCAAGCGCATCGTGCGTCAGACTGGTCAGGAAGTTAACAAGCCGGCCGATCTGGATGTCATCAATCCTGAAGGCGAAATGGACCGCACCTTGCTGGAACGCATCGTGGCGCCGCTGGAGCATATGCTGCGCAATGCCGTTGACCATGGCCTCGAAGATCAGGCCGGTCGCGCGGCAGCGGGCAAGTCCTCGCAGGGCCGCGTGACACTGACGCTGGCGCGTGAAGGTGGTGAAGTGGTGCTGACGCTGGCCGATGATGGCCGTGGCATCAATATTCCGGCCGTACGCAAAAAAGCGCTGGAGCGCGGCCTTATCAAGGAAGGCCAGGATATTTCCGATCAGGAAGTCATCCAGTTCATCTTCCATGCCGGTTTCTCGACCGCCGCTGCGGTGACGCAGATTTCCGGTCGTGGTGTTGGCATGGATGTGGTGACCTCCGAAATCAAGCAGATGGGCGGCGTGGTTTCCATCAACTCGGTAACGGGCAAGGGCACTACCTTCATCATCCGCCTGCCATTTACCGTGGCGGTGAATCGCGCCCTCATGGTGCGCATTGGCGAAGACAGTTACGCCATTCCCTTGTCGCAGATCGAAGGTATTGTGCGTGCCAGCCCCTATGAGCTGGAAACTTATTACGCTCCCGATGCGCCACTATTTGAATATGCCGGTGTCGCTTACCGGCTCAATTATCTTGGCGAATTCGTGCATGGCGTGAAGTCGCCCAATCTGGTGGGCCACACTCTGCCGCTGCCGGTATTGTTGATACGCGGCGGCGATCAGCACATTGCCATTCAGGTGGATCAGCTGATCGGCTCGCGCGAAATCGTGGTTAAGTCGGTTGGTGCGCAGCTGGCATCAGTGGCGGGTATTTCCGGTGCCACCATACTCGGCGATGGCTCCGTGGTGATCATTCTCGACGTGGTGGCGATGCTGCGTGCGGCCTCGATGACGCAGCCGCGTGTGTCGGTTTCTTTCGATGGCGGCGTTGCCCTGTCGGCCGGCGAGAGCAAGCGGACACGTACCGTCATGGTGGTCGACGATTCCGTGACCGTGCGCAAGGTGACCTCGCGTCTGCTCGAACGTCATGGTTATGAAGTGTTGTTGGCCAAGGATGGTATGGACGCTATTGCCAAGCTGGAAGACCAGCGTCCGGATGTCATGCTGCTGGATATTGAAATGCCGCGCATGGATGGTTTTGAAGTGGCATCGCTGGTGCGTCACAACCCGAATCTGGAAGACCTGCCCATCATCATGATCACCTCGCGTACCGGTGAAAAACATCGTGAGCGTGCTTTCCAGATTGGCGTGAACGCGTATATGGGCAAACCTTTCCAGGAAGATCAGCTGCTGGAAACCATTGCCGAGCTGCTGGCTGCAGCCACGGTGAAGTAAGGAGCCGGGCATGAGCGAACGTCGCAATCCGCGTATCGGTGTAGTCAGCGACTCCAATCTGCAGCGCCTGGCCTTGGCTCAGGCTGTGCGCGGACATGGCTATGAGCTCAGCTTCAATGCCGCACCAGACAAGCTGGATGAATCTGCACTGGGTGATCCCGATCTGGATGTGTGGGTAGTGGACATGCAGGACGAGGATGATGCATTCCTCGACCGTCTGCTGGATCACTCCGTTGCGCCCATTCTCTTTGGTCTGGAAGAGGCGCCGGCGCAAGGCTCGCGCAATTATCCGCGCTGGGAGCGCCGGGTTTTCGTCAAGCTCAAGGAAACCGTGGGCGAGCCGGTGCAGGAAGAGCATCTGGAGGCGCTGGAGCAATCCATCGCTCCTGTGGCGGCGGCACCTCTGGTCTTGCCGCCGGAAGTTCTGGCGCGCGGTGATGATGGTCTTGATCTGGTATGTGTGCTGGCCGCATCACTGGGCGGTCCCGCCGCGGTGAAAGAGTTTTTGGATTGCCTGCCCAAAGGTCTGCCGGTGGCTTTCGTACTGGCGCAGCATATTGATCTGCGCATGCAGGAAACGCTGGCGCATGTGCTGGTGCGTCACAACGGTATGCCTTGCAAGGTTGCCGCGGCCGGCGATCGTCTGCGGCACGGTGAAGTACTGATGGCTCCTGTCGCTACGGAAATTGATTTCGGAGCCGAAGGCGAAGTGCTGGTGCGCGACATCAAATGGGATGGGCCTTACTCGCCCTCCATTGATCAGGTCATGGCCAATGTCACGCGTCGTTTTGGCGATCGCAGCGGCGCGCTCATTTTCAGTGGCATGGGTGGTGACGGTTCGATTTCCGGCAGTCTCATGCATGATGCCGGCGGCTTTATCTGGGGGCAGACCGCAGCAAGCTGTGCCTGCTCCAGTCAGCCCGATTCCATGCGCGCCACCGGCGTGGTGAGCTTCAATGGCACACCAACCGAACTGGCTGCGCATCTTGTTGAACATATCCGCAAGCGCATCATTGCGCTTGCCTGAAGACGGACTGCCTCATGGCCTCAACCCAACTCACGCTTAACCAGACCACGTTGCTGGGTGCCACCACCGGCACCATCGCCTGTCTGCTCACTCCGGTGACCGGGAAGCAGCTGCTGCTGCCCAATATCACCGTAACGGAAGTAGTGGCGGGCAATGAGCTGATACCGGCGCCGGAAGGCAGTCCGGCCTGGCAGCTGGGCATGTTGAGCTGGCGTGACATGCTGGTGCCCGTGATTGCTTTTGAAGGCCTTAATGGCCAGGCCGTGCCGCGCGAGTGCGAGCGCGTGGCCATCATCAGTGGCATCAGTGCGCAGCGCGATCTGCCGTATTACGGCATCGTTGTGCAGGGCATTCCGCGTCTGGCCAAGGTCAAGATTGCCGAGCTGGAAGACCTCGAGAGCGCGGCTACCGGGCCTGTGGAGTTTCTGCAGGTACGATATGCCGGCGAGCTGGCGGTGATTCCCGATCTGGATGCCTTGGAAGCGCATCTGCTGGCCTCTTAAGAGAGCCGTCGCTCAACGCTTAATTCTCGCTTCACTTTTCCTTTGTGGTGCGTTGGTATACTGCTGCCACCGTCAGCAGCCAAAGGAGCTAGCCATGCCCGCACGCAATACGAAACAGCAATGGGGCTGGGTGGCCAAAAGCCTGCACTGGCTGATTTTCCTGCTCATGGTGGCGGCGTGGTTTGCTGTCGAATCGCATGAGTATTTCCCCAAGGGCTCGCCAGAGCGGGCGTTGCGCATGATGTTGCACAAATCGTTCGGTGTCAGCGTCTTCTTTCTGGTCTGGCTGCGTCTTTACTGGCGATTTTCCGGACCCTTGCCTGTGTCCGAGCCGGGACCGCGCTGGCAATTACGGGCTGCATCGGCTCTGCACTGGATGCTTTACGCATTGATGGTGCTCATGCCACTTAGCGCCTTGCTGGCCTCGCAGTTTTCCGGTCGCCTGATTTCGTTCTTCGGGCTTTTTGATATTCCGGTTTTTCTTGCAGCGAACAAGCCGCTGGCCGGGCAATTGATGGAGCTGCACAAAGACATACTCTGGCCACTGCTGCTCTTGCTGCTGGCTGGCCATATTGCAGCGGGACTCTGGCATCACCTCATCACGCATGACCGCACGCTCAGGCGCATGCTGCCTTTTATGGATTAATACATGCACGTCCTGATTGTTGAAGACGATCCAGGCATTGCCTCTGCGTTGGTGGAATTTCTCAGCAGCCATGGTCATGTCGCCGACTGGGCCGCAGCGCCCGGCCAGGCGCTGGCCTTGCTGGAAGACGGACATTTCGATGTCATGGTGCTAGATCGCGGCCTGCCCCGTCTTGAAGGTTTGCGCTTGCTGGAAATTGTGCGCAAGGAGTTGGGTCTGGGCTTGCCCGTCTTGGTGCTGACCGCGCGCGATACCGAGGAAGACAAGCTGGAGGGCTTCGCCGCTGGTGCCGACGACTATGTAGTGAAACCGTTTTCGCTGGCTGAAGTGGAGGCGCGCTTGCTGGCACTGCAGCGGCGCGGAGCGGCCGCAGTCTCTGGTGCTGTACTCAGATTGGGTGTCGTCAGCCTGGACCGGGATCGTCACGAATTGAGAGTGGGTGGCGAATTGCGCAGTCCCGGCCCCAAGGTCATGAAGCTCATCGAGTTATTGCTGCAGGAACCAGGGCGGGTACTAGCTCATGCGCATTTGGAAGATGTGCTCTGGGGCGAGCCACAAGCCAATGGTGATCGTTTGCGACAGGTTCTGTATCAAGCGCGCAAGCAGCTGGAAATGCCGACCTGTGATGTAGAGATTGTCAGCGTGCATGGACGCGGCTATCGCATGGAGATGCGACGATGAGTCCTGCCGTGAGTTTGCGCGCACGTCTGATGCGCTTGACCGCTATCTGCCTGTCACTGGTCTTGCTCAGTGCTTTTCTGGGCACGGCACTCATTCTTAATCAGCGTGAAGAGGCTTTGATAGATCAGCTGCTGGACGAGCAGCTGGAAGCTGATATTGATCAGTACACGCCCGATGGCGGGCTTGGTCCGGTGGGCGTGCCGCGTATGCAGTTCTATGCCTTTGTGCCGGGCCAGCCCGATGAGAAAATGCTGCCGGCATATTTTCGTGACTATGGCCCCGGCAATCATTCCGTAGAGACGGACAGCACGGAATACCACTTTGTAATCCGCGATGAGAATGGCCGGCGCTTTCTGCTGGCCTATGATGTAGAGCAGTATGAAAACAGTTTCACCGAGCTGATGTTGATACTGGGTGCGGCTTTTCTGGTTGCCATGATTTTGTCGGTCTCGGTGATTTATGTATTGGGTCGGCGCGCACTGAGTAATATCGAAAAACTTGCCGCTGCTGTGCAGAGCCCCTCGGAGGATGCTTTTGTGCAGCCTGACATGGAGGCTGAGGTTCTGGCCTTGGCCGGGGCTCTGGATGATTACCGTGCCCGGCAGTCATTACTGCTGGAGCGCGAGCAGGAGTTTTCGGCGCATTTGAGTCATGAATTGCGCACTCCGCTCAGCGTGGTGCGGGCACAGGCAGAACTGATCCAGATGCAGCACGCGGCCGATGTTGTACTCAGCACGCGCGCCGTCAGCATCATGGATCAGGTTGATCGCATGCGGCAGCTGATTGAGCAATTGCTGCGTCTGGCGCGCAGCCAGCGTTCGCCGGAGCGTCGTGCTGTGCCCTTGCGGGAGCTGGTTGAGCGTATCTGGTCTGAATTGGCGCAGAGCAGTGTCAGCGCCACGCGGCTGGACAATCAGTTGCAGGCGGCGCAGGACGTACAGGCAGATCCTTTACTGCTGGAGCTCATTCTGCGCAATGTCATGGCGAATGCCCGCTTGCACGCCAATGGCTCCCTGCTCAGCGTGTCTCTGGATGAAAAGACCCTGGTACTGGAGGATATTGGTGAGGAGTTGCGTGTATCGCAGCATGCTCATAGCGGCAACGGGCAGGGCATAGGTTTGTCCATTCTTGAGCGGGCTTCGCGGCTCTTGGGCTGGGGCTACGCAGTCACATCCACAGCCAAAGGCACGCGTGTGGCCATTACCCTGCGCTGACATCTCACAATTTCCTCACAATTGCATCACGGGCTGCTGACGGTTCGTCCCCCAAGCTGGGTCAAATACCGGAGGCAGCATCTTGTTTCTTGATTCCCGTCTTTCTTCAGGCTTGTCGTCAACGGCAAGTGAGCAGTCCCTGCGCATCTGGTCAGCGCTGATCGTGCTCGGCGCTCTTGTCATTGCGGCGGTGTTTGCCGATCTCGGCGGTCTGGATACCCGTGTGGAGAATTTCTACTTCGATTCTGCGCGCCAGCTTTTTCCTTATCGCGATCAAATGCTTTTCAGTGCAGTACTTCATGACGGCCTGAGAAAGCTCATGGTGTTTGTGCTGCTCCTGCTCCTGTTCTTTGTCGGGCTACTGAGGCTGCGGCCACGATGGGCGCTACGGCTGCCAGACTTCTGGAGCCAGGTAAGGCTATTGCCCTATCTGACGGCGGTGTTTGTTAGCGGTCCGCTACTCGTGGGTGCACTCAAGCAGGTCACCACGCGAGCTTGCCCCTGGAGTTTGGCCCAGTACGGGGGAGCGCTGCCTTACGGCGATTTTCTGCACGCACAGTTTTTTAGCCTGGCAGCGGCCGGGCATTGTTTTCCCGGGGCCCATGCCTCGGCGGGTTTTGTCCTGTTTGCTTTTGTGCCGCTGGTGAAGCAGCGCTGGCGCGCTACGTTGGCGGTCTTGGTTTTTCTGCTGGGGCTGGGCATGGGTTGGGTGCAGATGATGCGCGGCGCGCATTTTCTCTCACACAATCTGTGGTCGGCTGTTATCGGCTGGAGTGTGATGCTGCTCTGGTATGCCGTGCTCAAGCCGGGATGCTTGCCCAGTCACACAGTGTCGCATACGCGGCATGAGGACTTGTTGCCCGAGGTAAGTGGGGTATGAGCCAGGCATTGACACAAACGCGGTATTTGGCACGTGTGTGGCCGCTACGGGCGCAAAGCAGCGAAGCTATGATTCTTTTCTATTCCATGCTGCTGGCCATAGCTTACAACGGTGCCTTCTGGCGTTACCTCGGCGGCATCACGACACTGAGTGGTGGGCATGGTCTGCTGCTGGCTGGGGCAGTGCTGCTTTTGCTATGCGCATTTTTCAGTTTTTCTCTGAGCATTTTACCTTGGCGCTATGGCGGCCGAGTCTTGCTGAGCATTCTCTTGCCGCTGTCTGCCATGGCAGCTTATTTCATGAGCCAGTATGGAACAGCCATAGATGGGCGCATGATACAGAATGTTTTTGAAACCGATATTAACGAGATACGTGATCTGCTGACGGTGAGGATGGCATTCTACCTTGCATTTCTGGGCGTATTTCCGGTGCTTATGCTGTGGCTGGTTCCGCTGCAGTCGCCCCCAAGCCTCTTGAGAAGGCTGGGCCGTCGCCTGATATTCATGAGCTTGGCATTTTCAGTTTTTTTATTAATGCTAGGTGTCCAGTATCAGGCCATTGCTTCAATAGCCAGAAATCACAAAGAGATTCGTTATTTCATTGTCCCCAATAACTTCATGAAGGGTCTTGCTGACTATGCAAAGGAGCTGAATGGTGTCTCCGGCGCTGATGCGGCTAATGAAGTGAAAGCTGTGGCGCCGGATGCAAAGCGGGGTTCGAGCTGGGCTGGTCGCAGTCGTAAAGCTCTTTTCGTTCTGGTTGTGGGGGAGACCGCGCGCGCCGAGAATTTCGGACTCGACGGCTATGCGCGATCGACAACGCCGAAACTCATGCAGCAAGAAGGGCTGATTAACTTCACTCAGATGAGCTCCTGCGGAACCGATACTGCGGTGTCTTTGCCCTGCATGATGTCGGGCTTGGGGCGGGCGGATTACTCGCTGGCCAAAGCGAGGGGGCATGAGAACGTTCTGGATGTTGTCAAACGCGCCGGGCTGCGCGTGCTTTGGATAGATAATCAATCTGGCTGCAAACAAGTGTGCGATCGTGTTGAACGCATGAATACCAGCAGCATGAACGATCCGCGCTTTTGTTCAGATGGCGAATGCCATGACGGGATTCTTGTTGAGAAATTGCGTGAGCTGGCTGAGCAATCAACACAGGATACTTTGGTGGTCTTGCATCAGATGGGTAGCCATGGCCCATCGTATTACAAGCGCTACCCGGATGAGTTCGCAGAGTTTCAGCCGGCTTGTGCCACAGCACAATTGGATAAATGCAGTCGTGAAGAAATTCGCAATGCCTATGACAACACCATTCTCTATACGGATCACGTATTGTCAGAGCTCATAACGACCCTGCGTGCCAACTCGGATCGTTATGACACGGGCTTGTTCTATCTCTCGGATCACGGTGAATCATTAGGTGAGCTGGGTCTGTACCTGCATGGCGCGCCGTATATGCTGGCGCCGGATGTGCAGACCCATGTGCCTGCTGTAATGTGGATTTCGCCCGGTCTTGAGAAGTCGCGCGGGCTCAGTGCACAGTGCCTTGCTGCCAAAAGCAGATCGCCGTTATCGCAGGATAATCTCTTTGACTCCATGCTGGGGCTGCTGGATATACAGACCCGCAGCTATCGCCCGCCGCTGGATATTTTTCACAGCTGCTTGAGCACGACCTGAGCTGTGAATCAGGTCGTGCTCATCATGGTAGATGTCTGCTGCTGGCGCTCTATGCGGAGCTGAATATGTTTCCAGAGGCGATCGTGCAGCGGCAGTAATGCCACATTGCAAAGCGGCTCTACAACAGCGGCCACACCACCAAAAGCCAATGATCCGGTGGCGGCCCACATTACGCCAAAAGCGACGCTCATATGCAGCAAGACCTGACTGGTAGTTCTGGCGGCGGTCACCATGATTGCATCCTTCCCATGAGTTAACGGCTACAGATGACGGCGGCATCTGATCATGGGCTGATGGTGCAGGAGGGAGTGGGCTTAGTGAAATTTAATGGCGCCTGATTCTTCATTGTTATTGGCAATGAAGAATCAGGCGCGAGAGCGGGGCTCAGGGGGTGACGAGACGGATGGTCTGTACTTCGATTTCCGGGCCGCCGAAGAGCTTCTTGTCGACCTCGCCGGTGATTTCAACGAGGCTGCTTTCGGTCACCGTAACCTGCTGCATGTCCTTGTCGTCTATCTCCACGCGTATGCTGTCTTTGCCATCGGAGAAGAGATATTCCTCTTTGCCGATTTTCTTGAGCAGTTTTCCCTGTAGCGTGACAAGTTGGTCTTCCACCGGATTTTTCAGAATCTCGGCTATCGAAAGCGTGCTTGGTGTTGCGCCAGGGCCTTCGTAGGCTGCGTGGCTATGTGCTGCCAATAATAGGCCGGTGGCCAGCAAGCCTGCATGGAGTAAAGAAGATTTACGCATCGTGTTTCTCCTTGGAAGGGTTGGGCAAGGGGTGCCACATGACGGGCTCCAAGCGGACTGAGCCAAGCCGCAGCTGCGCATTATTTCCGGCTCTGCAAGGCCTCCAGTGCTTCGCCTTCCTGCTTGGCCACAAAAACGGCAGCAATAGAATCACTGTAAACGTTCACCATGGTGCGGAACATATCCAGCAACCGGTCCGTGATCAGCAACAGGCCTATCGCCTCCAGCGGCAGGCCGATAGCGGCAAGAATCACGGCAATGGCGACGAGACTGGCGGCCGGAATGCCAGACATGCCGAAGCCGGTGAGCAGGGCGATAAGCACCACGGTGAGTTGCTGTCCCAATGACAGATCCAGGCCGTAAGCCTGTGCCAGAAAAAGAGCAGCCGCACATTCGTAAAGTGCCGTGCCATCCATATTCATGCTGGCGCCCAAAGGTGCGCTCATATTGGCCACACGTTCGGAAACGCCGGCACGCTCTTTCAGTGCGCGCATGGTGACGGGCAAGGTGGCATTGCTGGAGGCAGTAGAAAAGGCTGTGAGTAGAGCGGGAGCCATGGCTTGTAAATGCCGCCAGGGCGAAACCCGTATGACATAGCGCAGGAAAAGTGAAATTGAAAACAGCATGTGCAGGGAGAGCGCCAGTACCACGGTGAAAAAGAACCAGAGCATGGGTTTGAGCACTTCAAAGCCGGTGCCGGCCAGCGTGGTGGCGATGAGTGCAAAAACACCGGCGGGGGCCAAGCGCAACACCAACTGCGTAATGGAAATCATGATGGACTGCAGGCCGGTCCAGAGTTTCAGTTGCGGCTCACGCAGATCGCTTGGCAAGCGGCCTAGAAAAAAACCGTAGAGCAGGCTGAACAGGATAAGCCCGAGCATATTGCCGTCCACTGCTGCGCCGAAAAGATTGGACGGCACTAGGCTCAGGAAAACATCGGCGGCATCACCTAGCGATTTGTCCTGCACTTTGGCAAGCGCCGTGGCTGTGTCGGCGGGTAGAGGAATAATGTCATGCAGGGGCTGGCCCTGATAAATGCCGGGCTGTATGAGATTGACGCAGAGCACGCCGGCAGCAATGGCGGCGACCAGACTGCCAATGTAATAAGCCAGGGTATTGCCGCCCATGCGGCCTATTTCATCGCCGATATTGCAGATGCTGACGATGATGGAGCTCACCACCAGCGGAATCACGATGAGCTTGAGGCCGTTCATGAAAATCTGGCCCAGCAGCTTCAGCGTCACCATGAGGCCGTGATCAGCGGGTAGTGAAAGCCGGTTGAGGAGCAGGCCCACCATGCCACCAAGCACGATGGCGATAAGCATTTGCCAGTGCAGGGCGAGTCGTTTCATGGTCATCTCCTTATGCGGATCAGAATCCGGCAGCTGTTCCTTCGCGGCGCGGATCGGCGGCGCCTTCCAGTAAACCATTATTGCGACGGATGATGGCAAGGCCGCTATTGAGATCGCTGTCGCTGAATTGTTGCCCGTAGCCTTGCAGGCTTGCACGTAACTCTGCCGGGAAATCCTTATCGACTTCGGCGGGGCCGTTGCGGCTAAGGATCATGGGTAAGGCAACTGCTTCTGAGGGCGGCAAGCCTTCATCAATGCTGGCGGTCAATGCGCGCAGCACATAACCAATGATACGGCTGCCGCCAGGTGAGCCCAGAGCCAGGATCGGCTTCTTGCCATCGAGCACGAGCACAGGCGACATGGCACTGCGCGGGCGTTTACCGGCCTGCACACGATTGGCCAACAGCTTGCCGTTTTCCAGCGGCGAAAAACTGAAGTCGGTGAGCTGGTTATTGAAGAAAATGCCGTCCACAAAAAGGCGGCTGCCGAAAGCATCTTCAATCGAGCTGGTCATGGACAGCCAGTGACCGCGGCCGTCAGCAATCACGATCTGCGTGGTGCCATGCTCCAGAACCTGCTTGTCATCCACCCAAGTGGCGGCAACACCGGCCGGTGTGCCGGCGCTGGCCGTGTTCATGCTTTTCTCGCCAATCATGCCCTGTCGGCTTTCGATATAGCTTTTTTCCAGCAGGCCCTTGAGCGGGACCGGCACAAAGGCGGGGTCGGCGCTGTAACGTTGGCGATCGGCAAAGGACAGGCGCTCAGCTTCGAGCAGGCGATGCAAGCGCAGGGCCTCATCATTTTCAGGGGGGAACTGATCGAGAATGGCCAGTGTCTGCAGCACGGTCCAGCCCCCGGAGGGAGGCGCTGCTGTGCATACCTGCAGGCGACGATAGGGCTGGCAGAGCGCATCGCTGACAAGGGCGTGGTAAGCGCTCCAATCCTCATAAGTGGCATCGGAACCCAGCAGATTGAGCGACTTCACCAGCTCGTGGCCCATCTTGCCGCGATAGAACTCCTTGGCGCCGCCGCTGGCGATACGTTCCAGCGTGTCAGCGTAAGCCGGATTTTTTAGCAGATAACCGGCAGGTCGGGGTGTGCCGTCTTTGTCGAAGAAATAATCGCGGGTGCGGTCTTTTTCGCGCAGCAATGGATCGCGGGCGATCAAGGCATGCAGGCGCGGTGAAATGGCGAAGCCGCTGCGGGCGAGTTCGATGGCCGGCGTGAACAGTTTCTTCCAGGGCAGACGGCCATAACGCTCATGGGTTTCTTCCAGCGCGGCCAGCACACCGGGCACGCCCAGACCGAGGCCGCTGTCTATGGCTTTGTAGAAATCCATGGGCTTGCCGGCAGGATCAAGAAAGCGGCCGTCACTGGCATTGGCTGGAGCAGTTTCGCGGCCGTCGATGCTGAGGGTTTTCTTGCCATCGTTGTAAACGATGAAAGCGCCGCCGCCGATGCCGGAGGATTGAGGCTCGACCAGGCCCAGCACGAGCTGGGCGGCAATAGCGGCATCAATGGCACTGCCACCGGCCCAGAGTATCTGGCGCGCGGCATCTGTGGCATGGGCATTGGCGGTGACCACCATGGCCTGAGCGGCACGTGCTGTGCTGAGTGTATAGCGACCGGTATTACCTTCGGGGGCAGCGGGTGCTGTGCCGGCGGCAAAAGCGGGTGAAAAAGAAAGGCCGAGGAAGAAAACAGCCAGGGGGCGAATGCGGGTCATCCCGACCTCCGGTGAAAGGCAGCAACACGGGGCAAGAGTGCATCATACGTGCTGTAGTAAACGTGCGAAAAGCGCTTGTGCTGTTTGTTGTGCGTATCAGCGCAAATCACCAAAGTGCGCTTGCAGTAGCGCCAGCGCGGCCACCGGTGCTGTTTCGGTGCGCAGTACGCGGGGCCCGAGCTGCCAGGGTGAAAAGCCCGAATGCAGGGCGTGGGTGATTTCAGCATCAGAAAGGCCGCCTTCGGGGCCTATCAGCAGGGCGACCGAGGCTGGTGCGGTAACCGGCAGACTGCCGCTCACGGCGGGAGCCAGCAGCAGTTTGAGAGGGGCGTGCGTATTTTTCAGCCAGTCTCCCAGCGCCGCTGGTTCGTGAATCAGTGGTGGAATATTACGACCGCTTTGTTCGCAGGCGCTGATAGCCACGCGTCGCCAATGCTCCAGCTTTTTATCAGCACGCTCTTCCCCGCGCAGGCGCAATTCGCAGCGCTCGCTGCTGAGAGGCGTGATTTCCGTGACGCCCATTTCCGTCGCTTTCTGGATGGCATAGTCCATGCGATCACCCTTGGACATCACCTGGCCCAGATGCGTGTGCAGGGGCGACTGTTTGTCGTTCGCATGAAACTCCAGCAGGCGTGCACGTGCCGTTTTCTTGCCGGCCTCGATCAGCTCGGCCTCGTGCATGCCGCCTTCGCCATTGAATATGAAAAAGCGCGTGCCGACTTCGCTGCGCAGTACTCGTACAAGGTGATTGGCAACCTCGGGAGGGAGATCGATATCGCTGTGATTGATCAGGGGCTGGGGACAGAAAAAGCGCATGGCAGGATCAGCTCGGGTGGAAAATCTTCCACAGTTTGTCCAAGTGGAAATGATGCAGCAACTGCATCAGCTTGAGCAGCAACACCAAGGCGATGATGCCTGCGATGGCATAGCGGGCAAGGATGAGGCGCAAACCCAGTATGGAATGCTTTCCCAGCATGGCCTTGCCCATTTCATGATCGCTATGAAAGAGCTGTGCTGCCGGTATGCGTTTGCCGATCTCACGTTGTACGTCATGAGTCATCCAGAAGGCGGTGCGCAGCTTCCCGTAACCCATATAAAGGGGAAAAGCATTTCCTTTGAGTAGCAGAGTGTCGCTGCCCAGCCAGATGTCGGCATAAGGCGTGGCGCTGACGGGCTTGCCCTGCTTGATGTGCACCAGCTTCTGCGGACCGCAGATCAGGTGTTGGTCAAAAAGTTTGTCCTGCTTGCGTCGCCCCAGATACACCAGCAAAGGTAGCAGCAGGGTCAGGGAAAAAAGCATAAAGAAAAGCGGCTGCAGCCCGGGCAGGTCGATGCGGGAAAACCAGAGCAATAGTCCCAGCAAGACCAGCAGGGGAATGATGATGAGGCCGATAATTATAAGCTTGCGGTTTTGCTGTAGACGCTGCATTTCCACGCCGGATTTGTCGGTGTCGATACGATAAGCAGGCGCACTACCGGTGCTGTTGGCAGCGCTAAAGTGGAGTGCAGAGGTTTTCCCGACATCAGCCTCCTTGTTCATGCGTTTTTGCAGCACTACGCCACCCAGGAGTGCAGGCAGCATGAGTGCCAGCATGATGTAGGGGGCTCGGCCCCGCTGCTTGATGGCCTTCTGTTGAGCCTGATGCACTATCGACAGCGCTTGCTGGAAAGCGCTGTCTCCAACTGTCTGCACTTTGCCTGTATCGGGATCTAGCGACAGCAGTTGCCAGTCCTGACGGCTGGCAATAATGAGGCGATCTCCTCTGTCCATTAGCGCGACGGGATCGGTTGCGGGCAGGGAGATTTTTTCCGGGATGCCGGCGCGATAACGATAAAGGTCAGCGTTCTCCAGTCGGACGCCGGCTTGCAGTACCCACCACGAGTCATCTCGATGCACAAATTGATAAGGGCGGCTCAGAGTGCGCAGTAGCGTTTCCGGCTTTGCTCCCGCGATGTCAGCAATATGCAGTATGGAGAGACGATTGGTGTCGGCCAACAGTAAGCCGTCAGACGTGGCGCTAATCTGGTTGGGGTAATGCCATGCCGCAGTGCCCGCATACAGCGCATTGCCGAATGTATCCAGTAGCAGAAGTCGATGCCCGGTATTATCTGAGACTGCCAGGGTGCTTGGTGATTGCCATGTCATGGAAATCGCATTGCTCAGGCCCAGTGAGGGGGGCGTGAACGCTTTGCACTGCCATGCTGGTAGCGTGCAGCGAAAGATCTGCTGTCTTTCATTATCAAAGATCAGTAGTTCGCCCTCCCGGTAAAGAAGGCTGTTGGCATTCAGCAGGCCAAGTTCGTCAAGATCATGGCGCGCTTGAATTTTTTCATGGGCATCGAAGTGCAGAATCTGTCGATTCGAGATCAGGAAAAAGCCACCGTGCTCATCGCTGCTCAGTGCTTGCGGGCCATCTCCTGTGATGTATTTGCCCAGATTGCTGATGTGGCTGATGCCGCCAATAACAACCAGCAGCACCCAGATGACGAGCAAGGCCGACAGCAGTTTTTTCATCCATGCATTCGCTTATGTCAGGGAAGGAGAAGAGAGTCGCTGCCTGAGTGCGACGACTGCTGGGCAGTGCTTATATCGATGGCTTCTGCGGCCACATTCACCATCAGGCGGATTTCTTCTGGTGTGATGACATAGGGCGGAATGAAATACACCACATTGCCGATGGGACGGAGCAGAACGCCTTTGCTCATGGCGTGATTGAAGATTTGCAGGCCGCGGCGTTCGCGCCAATCGAAGGGCAGGCGGGATTTTTTATCCTGGACTAGTTCCACGGCGGCAATCATGCCGGTCTGGCGGACTTCCAAGACATTGGGATGGTCGGCAAGGGGGCTAAGCGCCGCGGCCATTTCAGTCGCGAGATGGCGATTGTTGGTGAGGATGTTATCGCTGGCAAAAATATCCAGCGAAGCGAGTGCGGCGGCGGCAGCCAAGGCATTGCCGGTATAACTGTGCGAATGCAGGAAGCCGCGCAGGGATTCATAGCTGTCGTAGAAAGCGTTGTAGACATGGTCGGTAGTCATTACGACCGACATGGGCAGGTAACCGGCGGTAAGGCCTTTGGAAAGGCAGAGGAAGTCCGGCGTAATACCGGCCTGTTCGCAGGCGAACATGGTGCCGGTGCGACCAAAGCCCACGGCAATCTCGTCCGCAATCAGATGCACGCCATAGCGATCACAGGCCTCACGCAAGAGCGTGAGATAAATCGGGTGATACATCTTCATGCCGGCCGCGCCCTGCACCAGCGGCTCCAATATCACGGCGCAGACTTCGCGGTGACTCTTTTCAAGCAGGGCTTCCATGGCGACAAACTGTCGGCGCGAAAAGCTCTCCCAGGATTCGCCTTCGTCACGGCGTGAGCAATCCGGAGAGGGCGCGCGCAAATGATCTTTCAGCAGCGGCGCATAAGTGGCGGAGAAAAGCGGAATATCGGTGACAGAAAGTGAGCCCAGGGTTTCGCCGTGATAGCCGCTTTCCAGACAGATAAAGCGGGTCTTTTCGGCGTTGCCGGTATTGCGCCAGAAATGCAGGCTCATCTTGAGCGCGATTTCGGTAGCAGCAGAGCCATTATCGGCATAGAAGCAGCGCGTCAGGCCCTGTGGCGCAAGAGCTACCAGTTTTTCCGAAAGCTCGACAATGGGCTCGTGGGTGAAGCCAGCCAGAATCACATGCTCCAGCGTGTCTATTTGCTTCTTCACGGCCTCGTTGATGCGCGGATTAGCGTGGCCGAAAAGATTCACCCACCAGGAGCTGACGGCATCGAGATAGCGCTTACCTTCGAAGTCTTGCAGCCAGATGCCTTCACCGCGCTGTATAGGCACGATGGGCAGTTTTTCGTGATCCTGCATCTGTGTGCAGGGGTGCCAGACATGGCGCAGGTCGCGCTGAGCGAGAAGATCGTTTTTGTTCATGGCGCGATGATGCGACAGACGCTTCATGCAGGGAAGGGCCGGGCGGCCTGGGTATTGGTATTGGCAATAAGTATCGGGCTGCCTATGCTGTGGCCACCCACCGATTTCCAAGGCAGGCAGAGAATATGAACACAGGACTCAGGCAGCTGGCACTTGCTATGGCCTTGTTGGCCGGCAGCGCCGTAGCAGTGGCGGCAGATGGCCCCGCCTTGTACAAAGAACATTGCGCCAAATGCCATGGCGATACCGGTCATGCGGACAACTGGCGCGGCAATCTCTACTTCGCCCGGAATTTTACCAAGCCGGCCTGGCAGTCCAAGATGAGCGATGCGGATATTCTGGAGGAAATCGATGACGGCCCACGCATTATGCCGTCGTTCAAGGATTCGCTCAGTGCGGATGAAAAGCAGGCCCTGATTCACGTTATACGAGGCTTCTCGAGCAAGTAATTCCTGTGCCCATAAAAAAACGCCAGCATGCTGGCGTTTTTTTATGGGACTAATCCAGCCTCAGCGTGGCAGGCCCAGATTGTTCCACAGCGTCACGGTCGGCTCAGCCTGATTCATGGTGTAGAAATGCAGGCCGGGTGCGCCACCTTGCAGCAACTGCTCGCAAAGATCGGTAATCACTTCTTCACCAAACTTATGGATGCTGGCGGTGTCGTCACCAAAGCTGGCCACTTGCTTGCGTATCCAGCGCGGGATCTCTGCGCCACAGGCATCGGAGAAGCGGACGAGATTGGAGAAGTTGATGATGGGCATGATGCCGGGAATGACGGGAATGCTCACGCCCTGCTTCTGCACGGCTTCTACAAAGTGGAAATAGCTGTCCGCATTGAAGAAGTATTGCGTAATGGCCGAGCTCGCACCCTGATTCACCTTGTGCACGAAGTGCTGGATGTCAGTCGCCAGATTGGCCGCTTGCGGATGGCACTCCGGATAAGCGGCCACTTCGATATGAAAGTGATCGCCATGCTGCTCACGTATGAACTTCACAAGGTCGGCGGCATAGGCCAGCTCGCCATGACTGGCGCCCATGCCGGAAGGCAGGTCGCCGCGCAGGGCAACGATATGACGTATGCCGTTAGCTTTATAAGTAGCCAGCAGTTCGGCCAGCTCTTCGCGCGTATCGCCGATGCAGGACAGATGCGGAGCGGCAGCGCGGCCGGAGTCGCGCTGAATTTCCAGCACGGTGCCCAGGCTGCGATCACGCGTGGAGCCGCCAGCGCCATAAGTGACGGAAAAATATTCCGGCTTGAGTGCTGCCAGCGTTTTCGTGACATCACGCAGCTTCACCGCGCCGGCATCAGTCTTGGGCGGGAAGAATTCGAAAGAGAAATGTTTACTCATAGTATGGGTCCCTGCGGAGAGCCGTGATTAGTGAGGCGTGACTCGCCGCTGTGCGGCATCGGGTGAAACGTGAATGGTAAAAGCAGGTCTGTCTCTCCTGCAGAGGGAGAGACAGACCATGAATTGCTTTTCCTCACGATTCACCGCCAGCGCGTAGCGCGGCAGCTCACGTTTCACTTAGTACTTGTAGCTTTCCGGCTTGAACGGGCCTTCCACCTTGACACCGATATAGTCGGCTTGAGCCTGCGTCAGTTGCGTGATGACGCCACCGAAGCCGGCAACCATGGCGGCTGCCACTTCTTCGTCCAGTTTCTTGGGCAGCACTTCTACCGTCAGCAGGCGCTTCTTTTCTTCGGCCGACAGCGTTTGGAACTTAAGGTCGAAGAGATACATCTGCGCCAGCACCTGATTGGCGAAAGAGCCATCCATGATGCGCGAAGGATGGCCGGTGGCATTGCCCAGATTGACGAGACGGCCTTCGGACAGCAGCAGCAAATAGTTGGGATCGGAAGGATTCACCTTGGAGCCCGGCGCCACGCGATAGATCTTGTGCACCTGCGGCTTCACTTCTTCCCAGTGCCAGCTCTTGCGCATGAAGGCGGTGTCGATCTCGGTATCGAAGTGGCCGATATTGCAGACCACGGCACCGTTCTTGAGTGCGCCGAGAATGGCGGAATCACAAACATTATTGTTGCCGGTAGTAGTCACAATCAGATCAGTTTCGCTGAGCAGATGCGTATTCACATCGGCAGCCTTGCCGGTGTTGATGCCGTTCTTGTAGGCAGAGACGACTTCATAGCCGTCCATGCACGCCTGCATGGCGCAGATGGGATCGACTTCCTGCACGCGCACAATCATGCCTTCCTGACGCAGCGACTGTGCCGAGCCCTTGCCCACATCGCCATAACCGATGACGAGGGCGCGACGGCCCGCCATCAGCATATCCACGCCGCGCTTGATGGCGTCGTTCAGCGAGTGACGGCAGCCGTACTTGTTGTCGTTCTTGGATTTGGTGACGGAATCATTGACGTTGATGGCAGGAACTTTGAGTTCGCCCTTTGCCAGCATTTCGATCAGGCGATGCACGCCGGTGGTGGTTTCTTCGGTGATGCCGTGAATCTTGTCCAGCATGTCCGGATATTTATTGTGCACGAGCAGGGTGAGATCACCGCCGTCGTCCAGAATCATATTGGCATCCCAAGGCTTGTCGCCGTCGAGGATGGTTTTTTCCAGACACCATTCGTATTCGGCTTCGGTTTCACCCTTCCAGGCGAAAACGGGAATGCCAGCAGCAGCGATAGCGGCGGCAGCATGATCCTGCGTCGAGAAAATATTGCAGGAAGACCAGCGTACTTCGGCGCCCAGCTCTACCAGTGTCTCGATGAGCACGGCGGTCTGGATGGTCATGTGGATGCAGCCCATGATCTTGGCGCCAGCCAAGGGCTTGGCGGCAGCGTACTTTTTGCGCAGGCCGATCAGGGCCGGCATTTCAGTTTCGGCGAGGATGATTTCCTTGCGGCCGTATTCAGCGAGGCTGATATCGGCAACTTTGTAGTCGGTGAACTTGGCAGATGCGTTCATGTTTCTTCTCCATTCGGGATCGAATGGGCGCCGTTTTTTTCATGCGGTGCATCGTCGAGCCTCGTGACCATTGAGCAGATCATGGTCACTGCAGCGCCCCTCGACGGCACACCGGATTTTCAATTCTTTTGCCCGGCTCTTTTATCCAGCGCTAGGCCGGTCTATTTCGCCTTTGTGCGCCGGCCAGCAAACGCTCGGTGCTGACGATGGCGCGGGTATGCTCACCTTCGCCGGCGATGCCGCCGGCATCTTTTAGCAATACGCGAAAGCGGTACAACTTGCCTTCGCGTCCCAGATATTCTGCTTCTGCCGTGACCGCCGCATCGATCAACGTGGCGGCAAGATGCTTGATGCTCACGCCGACGCCGACCGAGAGTTCGCCCTCCTGCAGATGCGGCACTAAGAGGCGGGCTGCTGCCAGCTCCATCAGGGCGATCATGCGGGAGGTGGCCAGCACCGCAGGAAAGCCATCGCCGCTGATTTCGCTCAAGGTGCTGGCGAGATCAGCACGGGTGACAACATGCTCCAATGCTGCGCGCTGGCCGATGGTTATTTCAGTGTGCACAGGCTGCCTCGCGGGTGAGCATGGGTCGGTATGGATAACATCTGATGCAGAAGGTGCAATGCAGAGGCTCGCCAACCGGGACCGGTACAGCGAGCGCAGTTGAGGCCGACCAAGACAGAGAAGGGGTCGGTGGGTCTGAGCCTGGCGGTGTGTGCTCCTTGTTTGAAAACAGGGATACCGTCGCAGCGCTCCTCAGACAGGGAGGCATTCTAGCCATGATGCCGGCCTTCGCCCAGCCCGTATGGCGCTGCAATGACAAAAGGCCCGACAAATTCCGGCGCCGATCCACTCGGGTCAGCGTAAGCTCGTAGCATTGCCCCTGAAGGAGAGCACCATGCCCAAGAAGATGACGGAAGAAAAACTGGCCGCCCTGAAGACCCATCTGCATCAGGACCAGCATCATCTGGATGCCGGCCAGAAAGAGGCGCTGGGTGAGCGTCTGGCTGATCTGGAGCGCCAACTGGCTGTGCAGCTGCCGCTGGATGCCGAGGATCTGGAAAACCGTCTGCTGAGCTGGGAGGCCAAGGTGGCGGTGGAGCATCCGGTACTGGCAGCCATCGTCCGCGACGCCATCCAGAAGCTGTCGTCCATGGGGATTTAGCTTGGCGTCGGGCTAAGCCCGGCCTACAAATGCTAGGGCTAAGCGCCCAATAAAAAGCCCGGTATGAACCGGGCTTTTTATTGCTAAGTAAGGGCCTGCTTACGCGCCAGATTCAGCGCGCAGTGCATTGGCCCTATCGAGCTTTCCCGTGGCGGGCAGCCGGGTCGGTCTTGTTGTAATGTTGCGGGCCCTGAGTACAGGCATGGCAGTTTATGCGCGCTCCACGAGCCTTTCTTTTCTACGGCATGACAGTCTTCGTGTCCTGCCTGCTGGCACTGGTCGTGGCTGAGGTCGTCTTGCGTCATATCGACTACACCACAGGCACGGGCATGGGGAAGGCCTACGAGCGCTGGGCAAAGAAGAACTGGGCTCCTCTTAACGAAGCGGGCCTGCGCGATTTCGGTATCAGTCCTCGCATGGGGAGCATGCTGCCCAGAATCTACTTTCTGGGCGACTCTTTTACGGCGGGACATGGCGTCCGGTTTGAGGATGGCTATTACTACCGCGCACATCTGCGGCTGCTCGACAAATACACACTGTTCAACTTATCCCGGAATGGCGCTTCGACGCGCTCTGAGCTTGGCGAGATCCAGCACTTCAATATCGCCACGAGCGGAAGTGCGCGAGTGGTTGTGCATCAGTATTACTTTAACGATATCGACGACTACGTTTCCCTGCCACGCTGGATCGCTCCGCCGTGGCTGGAGCGAGCATCGCGGCAGCTGGCGTTGGCGGAGTTGCTGCTTGTGTATCGCTTCAATGCCGAGTGGGGCGGTCAGTATGGAGTGGCGTTAAAGGCGGCTTATGACAATCCCGAAATACTGGCTAGGCACCTTCAGGATGTGGCCCAATTGCATCAATTCATCCGGCAGCAGGGCGGTTCAGTCGTATTTCTGGTCTTTCCTCCGCTGGCCACGGATGAGCTCATGAATCAACACGCTGCAGAAGTCGGACGCATGCGTGAGTTCTTCGCCAAAACCTGCCAGCCCGGTGATGAATTCATTGATGCTACGGCCGCCGCCCGGACTCTGTCTCGGCGCGCGCGCGTGGTCAATTTCGTGGATTCGCATCCATCCCCCAAGTTGCATGCACTGATAGCAGAAGAAGTGGTGCAGGCGACTGAGCATAACTCCGGCGGCGCTCATGAAAGCTGTGTGTTACTGCGGCGCTCTATTCATGAGCGTTCTGCAGTGGTGCCGGTTGACGCCGCCACTGCTGTCCGGCATAGAACAAGTGCCGCGCTATCCGCAGCCTTGTAAGGAGGGCGACATGATATTGGCAAGCCGTCTACGTTCCTTGATGCCAGCGCTGGGCTTGCTGATGGCGGCCGCAGTGCTGCTGCATCACAAACCCTCGGCGCAAGCGCCATGGGTGATGGGGGGGCTGGGGCTTTTCCTGCTTCTGCTGTGGCTGGTGCATCCTGCCAGCTATGGTCGCGTACACGTCTTGATGGGGCGTGCGCTACAAGGTTTGGCGGCGCTCATCACTTTGCTGGTTCTGTTGTTCATGTATTTCATGGTGCTCACGCCGATTGCGCTGCTGATGCGTTTAGGTGGGCGAGACCAGCTTCACTGCCGAGTACCACCTCTGGCGGTCACCAGTGAGTGGCGGCAATCTCATTCGCGCGATCACGACAAGGATTTTTTCAGGAGCCAGTTCTGATATGGAGTTTCTCAAGGAGTATGCACTTTTCCTTAAAAGCCGAAAAAAGTTGTGGATGATTCCGGTCATCATCCTGCTCATGCTGGCAGCCTGCCTGGTTTTTCTTGCTAAAGG
Organism: Moraxellaceae bacterium; assembly: GCA_050739955.1. Classification (GTDB taxonomy): domain Bacteria; phylum Pseudomonadota; class Gammaproteobacteria; order Pseudomonadales; family Moraxellaceae; genus UBA2031. Next base: position 23,086 of record JBOICI010000025.1, on the reverse strand, counting down.
CGCCGCCGCATCGCCCTTCATTTACACTCTTTTTTGATATGAAGGTCCTGGGTATTTCCGCGTTCTATCATGATGCCGCTGCTTGTTTGGCAGATGACGGAGTCATCGTCGCTGCCGCGCAAGAAGAACGCTTCACTCGTATAAAAAATGATCCTGCATTTCCTCTGAATGCGGCTCATTTTTGTCTGCAGCAAGGGGGGCTCCGGGCAGAAGATCTGGATGCAGTGGTGTTCTACGAAAAACCGATCATCAAGTTTGATCGCATCGTCGAAACCTTTCTTGCCGTTGCACCTCGAGGGTTTCAGTCATTCCACGCCTCTTTTCCGCTATGGATGAAGGATAAGCTCAATGTCAAGAAGCAGTTGGCGATTCAGCTTTGTCAGTTGGGCGGAACTCGTGGCTTCTGGCGTGAGCGGTTGCGCTTCTCGGAGCATCATCTGAGTCATGCCGCCAGCGCATTTTATCCTTCGCCGTTTCAGGAGGCTGCTGTCATCACACTCGATGGCGCCGGCGAGTGGTGTACCGGCAGTATCTGGAAGGGGAGCGGGGCTCGCCTTGAGCGGTTGGCCGAGCTGCAGTTTCCGCACTCACTGGGCCTGCTGTACTCTGCCTTCACCCAGTATCTTGGCTTTCGCGTGAATGAAGGCGAATACAAAGTCATGGGCCTGGCCGCGTACGGACAGCCCCGCTTTACTGATCTCATCAAGTCACAGCTCGTGCATATTCGGGATGACGGATCTTTCTGGCTCGACATGAGCTACTTTGATTTCACCACCGGCATCACCATGACAAACCGCCGCTTCCATGCGCTTTTTGGTGAGCCGCCGCGCTCGCGCAATGGCGTCATCAGCCAACTGCACAAGGATATTGCTCACTCCATTCAGAAGGTGACAGAGGAGGTTATTCTCGCTATTGCTCGCCATGCCCGGGCTCTCACCGGAGTCGAGACTTTGTGCATGGCGGGCGGGGTCGCTCTCAATTGCAGTGCAAATGGAGTGTTGAGAAGGTCCGAACTGTTCGGAGAAATTTGGATACAGCCGGCCGCCGGTGATGCGGGCGGGGCTATCGGTGCCGCTCTGGCCTATGAGTATCTGTCGGTTCCGGATCGCCAGCGCATTCATGGCAAGGACGGCATGCAGGGCGCTTTGCTGGGGCCGGCCCACGCCACCTGTGAAATCGTGGCGGCGCTGCAGCATCTTGGGCTGCCTCATCAGGTTCTCGCGCCAGAGCAGATGCTCGTGAGGGCGGCGCAGGCGCTTGCCGAAGGCAAGATCATTGGGTGGATGCAAGGTCGTGCCGAATTCGGTCCTCGTGCGCTTGGTGCACGCTCTATTCTGGCAAGTGCAGCAACATCCGAAATGCGCGATGCCATCAATCACCGCGTCAAGCGGCGGGAGGCGTTCCGGCCATTCGCGCCCAGCGTGCTGGCCGAGAAAGCAGCAGACTGGTTTGTCTTCAGTAGCAGCCCTTACATGCTCTTCACCTGTGCGCCGCTGACGGAGGTGCAGAGTCAGCGTATTCCTGCTGCCGTCCATATTGACGGTACGAGCCGGGTCCAGACGGTGGCGGCCGATAGCCATCCGGTCTTTCATGCCCTGTTGCAGGAATACGAGCGGATCACGGGTGTTCCTGTATTGCTGAACACTTCTTTCAATGTGAAGGACGAGCCCATCGTCAATGCGCCGGAAGACGCCATTCGCTGCATGCTGAGTGCTGGTCTGGACATGCTGGTCATGGGAAATGTCATTGTTGAAAATGTGGTGTTGCACACGGCTTGATGCGTTCATCACGTACTAACAAGAAAATGAAAAATGAGAAGCTCTGAAAATATGTCGAAGTACCGGCGGATTTTTCCTTTTGTGACAGCGGGGCTGTGTGTTGTCTTGTTGCTGCTGGCGTACAGCATTGTCGTGTTGTTCCGAGCACTTCCTCTCTATGATTTTCTGAAAATTCGGCAACTGGAGCCCATGCAGAATGTCGGCAAGACCATAGGCAGGCAGTTTGATTTCGATCCGGTACTGGGGGCTGTGCTGGCAGCAAATGCACAGGGCTTTGCCCTGATTCCGAAAGGCAGTCCTGTGCCCTTTCATCATGATGACGACGGTGTAAGGGCGCCGCTTGGCGTGCCGCATATGTTCCGCGGTGACAAGCATCCTCGGCTGCTGTTTCTCGGAGATTCTTTCACGTATGGGCAATTGCTTGCCGCCGAAGATACGTTTGCCTACAAGGCGGGGCTCAAGCTGGGTGGTGAGTCGGTCAATGCGGGTGTCCCCGGCTACGGGCTGGCGCAAATGGTGTTGCAGGCCAGGAAGATGATTCCGAAATACCGCCCGGATTATGTGATCGTCCAGTATTCGCCCTGGCTGGTGACAAGGGCGCAAACGGAATTTGCGACAGATACTTTCGGTACCGTGATGGCGCCTTATTTTTATGACGACAAGGAGGGTGTCTCGATCGCCGGCGCCCCGTTCACTCTGCCGGCACGGCTGTTGCCGCTGATCGAGGAGTACAAGGCTTCTCCTCCCAGCCTCCACGACAAGGTCTCGTTCCTTGCCCGCTTTGCCTTTCCTCTTTTCTGGCACAGGGATGTGCACCTTGCTGCTCTGCGTATCCGGCAATGGCTGGGTCTGGTGCCGGAGCCCTCGCAGCGGCCGGATGCAATCGTCAGGGCGGCCTACGCAGAAATTGACCGCATCGCCGGGCAGAGTGGTGCCAAGACAGTGGTGCTGACGTTGGGCTCATCCACGCTATTGGATGTGCCGGAGCAACTTTTCCCATCAGGGATTGCTGCTGTGCCGGGCTGGAGCATCATGGTTGGATTGTTGAATCCGAGAACCCCGGATGAATATGTGAGGCAGTATTTTTTCTGGAGAGGCAGCCCGCCCGAGCCGGTGGACTGGCATCCCAACGAGCACGCTCACGAGGTCATTGCAGTGGCGGTGGCAGACCGGATACGGGGGCTGGACGCTCGCAAGAGTCGATCACCATCTCTGCCTGCTTATTTGCTGCGAGAGCCCGCCTTGGAAAGGGCGGTCAATGGGCGGTGAGTCGGCGGCCTTGGTGATCCGCGTGATGGGATGATCCGCGTGATGGGGTGATGGCGACAGGCTCTTCAAATATGCGCGGGGAGAGCCACTCCAGCAGCCCTCATCACCTGCGACGAGGGCTGCTGTCATGTCTTACTTCAGGCCGGCCGCATCCCGAAGGGCATCGACCTTGTCCGTCTTTTCCCAGCTGAAGGTCGAGAAGGTCTCGCCATTCAGGGTGAGCTCTTCCGGCGTGCGGCCGAAGTGGCCGTAGGCGGCGGTCGGTCGGTAGATCGGATGCAGCAGGTCGAGCTGCTTCACGAGGCCATAGGGACGCAGCTCGAACACGGAGCGGATGAGCTCGATGAGCTTGGCGTCCGAGACCTTGCCGGTACCGAAGGTGTTGACCGAGATCGAGGTGGGTTCGGCCACACCAATGGCATAGCTGACCTGGATTTCACAGCGGTCGGCGAGGCCGGCGGCCACGATGTTCTTAGCGACATAGCGGCCGGCATAGGCGGCCGAACGATCCACCTTGGAGGGGTCTTTGCCGGAGAAGGCGCCACCGCCATGACGGGCCATGCCGCCGTAGCTGTCCACAATGATCTTGCGGCCGGTGAGACCGCAATCGCCCATGGGGCCGCCGATTTCAAAGCGGCCGGTGGGGTTGATGAAGTATTTGGTGTCCTTGGTCAGCCACTTTTCCGGCAGCACATGCTTGATCACCAGCTCCATCACGCCTTCTTCGATGTCCTTATTGGAGACATCGCGGCTGTGCTGGGTGGAGAGCACCACGGCATCCACGGCCACGGGCAGGCCGTTTTCGTAGCGGAAGGTGACCTGGCTCTTGGCGTCCGGGCGCAGCCAAGGCAGCAGGCCGCTCTTGCGGGCTTCAGCCTGACGCTCGACCAGACGGTGGGAGTAAAGAATCGGGGCCGGCATCAGGGTGTCGGTCTCGTTGGCGGCATAGCCGAACATCAGGCCTTGGTCGCCGGCGCCCTGATCTTCGGGCTTGGCGCGGTCCACGCCCTGATTGATGTCGGGCGACTGCTGGCCGAGGAGGTTGAGCACACCGCAGGTCTTGCCGTCGAAATAGACTTCGGAGCTGTTGTAGCCGATGTCGAGAATGACGTTACGGATGATGCCTTCGTAATCGATCTTGGCGGTGGTGGTGATTTCACCGGCAACGATGGCCACGCCGGTCTTTACCAGCGTTTCGCAGGCAACGCGGGCGTATTTGTCTTCGGCAATGATGGCATCGAGGATGGCGTCCGAGATCTGGTCGGCCATTTTGTCCGGATGGCCTTCGGACACGGATTCAGAGGTAAAAACGGAATACTCAGACATGGATCATGTCTCCTTTTAATGAGCCGCCGGGAAATCCGGGGATCGTCCACGCGGCCGAAGGAGCCAAAGCCGGCGGGTTTGAGGGGCGCATCATACCGGCGGCAGCCCGGACTTGCACGCCGCTGGCCGGCCACTGGTGATGAGTTTGCTTCAGGTCTGGCATGAGCGGCATTGCCAAATGCCATGTACAGGGCAGGGGATAGTGGTTCCTTCCCCCAAGGCTTTCAGGGACAATACGCGCCTTCATTTTCAGGCCCGTCCGCCCGGACTGGCCAGGCCCGCCCCGGAGAGCCCGATGTCCGCCGCCCCCCTGCCCGAACGCCGCCTTGCCAATGCCATACGTGCCCTTGCTATGGACGCTGTGCAAAAGGCCAATTCCGGACATCCCGGCGCCCCCATGGGCATGGCCGATATCGCCGAAGTGCTGTGGCGTGGCCCTTTCCGCCACAACCCGAAAAATCCGGGCTGGGTGAATCGCGATCGTTTTGTGCTCTCCAATGGCCACGGCTCCATGCTGCAGTACGCGCTGCTGCACCTCACCGGCTACGACGTCACCATTGATGATCTGAAGAATTTCCGTCAGCTGCACAGCCGCACGCCGGGTCACCCGGAATATGGCTACACCGCCGGGGTGGAAACCACCACCGGCCCGCTGGGTCAGGGTCTGGCCAATGCCGTGGGCATGGCGATTGCGGAAAAAACGCTGGCCGCGCAATTCAATCGCGATGATCTCAATGTGGTTGATCACCACACCTATACCTTCTTGGGTGACGGCTGCCTCATGGAAGGCATTTCGCACGAAGTTTGCTCGCTGGCCGGCACCCTGCAGCTGGGCAAGCTTGTCGCCTTTTATGACGACAACGGCATTTCCATCGATGGCGAAGTAGAAGGCTGGTTCAGCGACGACACGAAAAAACGTTTCGAAGCTTATGGCTGGCAAGTAATCGGCCAGATCGATGGCCACGATAGCGCCGCCATCCGCGAAGCCATCATCAGCGCGCATAACGAAACGCAAAAACCCACGCTCATTATTTGCCGCACCATCATTGGCGCCGGCTCACCCAATAAGCAGGGCAAGGAAGATTGCCACGGCGCACCGCTGGGCGATGCGGAAATTGCGCTGACTCGCGAAGCGCTGGGCTGGAATTACGCGCCCTTTGAAGTGCCGGCCGACATTTATGAGGCTTGGGACGGCACCGCTAAAGGCGATGCCCTGGAAACGCAGTGGAACTCGCTGTTCCGCACTTATGAAAATCGGTATCCGGAGCTGGCCAAAGAGTTGCAGCGTCGCCTCAAGGGTGAGTTGCCGGCGGACTTCTCCGCCAAGGCCGATGCCTGGATTGCCGCTTGCGCTGAAAAGGGCGAAACCATTGCCTCGCGCAAGGCTTCGCAAAATACGCTGAATGCCTTCGGTCCTTTGCTGCCGGAGTTGCTGGGCGGCTCGGCTGATCTCGCTGGTTCCAATCTCACGATATGGAAGGGCTGCCGCGGCATTCAGGAAAAAGCCGACGGCAATTATGTGTTCTACGGTGTGCGTGAATTCGGTATGAGCGCCATCATGAACGGTATTGCCCTGCATGGTGGCTTTGTTCCTTATGGCGCCACCTTCCTGATTTTCATGGAGTACGCGCGTAATGCCGTGCGCATGGCGGCGCTGATGAAGCAGCGCGCCATTCATGTTTATACGCATGACTCGATTGGCTTGGGCGAAGACGGTCCGACCCATCAGCCTGTTGAGCAGATGGCATCTTTGCGCGGCACGCCGAATATGAGCTTGTGGCGTCCGGCGGATACGGTTGAATCTGCCGTGGCCTGGAAGGCAGCGCTTGAGCGCAATGACGGCCCCACGGCCCTGATTTTCTCGCGCCAGAATCTGCCGCATCAGGCGCGTAACGCGCAGCAGCTGGCCGATGTGGCGCGCGGTGCCTATGTGCTGGTGCCGGAAAGCGGCGCCAAGCTCGATGCCATCATCATCGCCACGGGCTCGGAAGTTTCTTTGGCCGTTGAGGCGCAGAAACAACTCAGCGCAGCCGGCAAGTCTGTGCGCGTGGTCTCCATGCCCTCTACGGATATTTTTATGGCGCAGGATGCAGCCTACCGTGAAGCCGTGCTACCTGCTGCTGTGCGTGCTCGTGTGGCCGTAGAGGCATCGCATGTGGATTACTGGTGGAAGTTTGTCGGTCTCGATGGCCGCGTGATCGGCATGCGCAGCTTTGGTGAATCGGCGCCGGCCGGCCAGCTTTACAAGCATTTTGGCATTACCACGGATGCCGTAGTGGCTGCCGTTAACGAACTGGTCTGAGGCCAACATGACGCTGCGCGTCGCTATAAACGGATACGGCCGCATTGGTCGTAACGTGCTGCGCGCCTGGGCGGAAGCCGGTGCTCATGACGAGCTGGAATTCGTCGCCATCAATGATCTGGGCGAGCCGGAAGCGCTGGCCCATCTCACTCGTTACGACAGCACACATGGCCGCTTCTTTGGCGAGGTCGAGTTAGACGGCAAGGAGCTGCGCATCGATGGCCGTTGCTTGCGCTTATTGAGTGAGCCCGAGCCAGAAAAGCTGCCCTGGAAAGAGCTGAAGATTGATGTGGTGCTGGAGTGTACGGGCCAGTTTCGAGCTCGTGCCGACGCGGCCCGGCATCTGGTCGCCGGTGCCGGCAAAGTCATCATAGGCGCCGCGCCGTTTGATGATGTGGATGCCACCGTGGTGTATGGCGTCAACCATGAATCACTGCGTGCAGAAGATCGCATCATTTCCAGCGTGTCCTGCACCACACAGGCTTTAGCGGTGCTGGTGAAAATTCTGGACGAGGCTTTTGGTGTGGAGTCCGGCTTGATGACGGAAATTCATGCCATGACCTCTGATCAGGTCGTGCTCGATAGAACGCATCGCGATTTGCGTCGCGGTCGAGCTGCCGGCAATAACATCATTCCCACCAGCTCCAGCAGCATTGGTGCGCTGCGCCGCGTATTGCCAGATGTGGGCGCTCGTATTGATGGTTATTCCCTGCGTGTGCCCACACAGAATGTGACCGTGGTGGATTTTAGTTTTATCGGGCGCAAAGCACTCACGGTGACGGCAATCAATGATTTGTTTGCAGCACATGCCGAGCGCGACAGCTTGGGTGTGCTGGGCTTTTGCGATGAGTTACTGGTTTCCAGTGACTTCAATCACTCGCCGTATTCGCTGATTTTTGATGCCACTGAAACCCGCGTGATGGGGCGGCAGGCGAAAGTGCTGATCTGGTATGACAACGAATGGGGTTATGCCAATCGCCTTCTGGATTTGTGTACGTATTTGAGCAAGAGGTAGTTCTAATGTCTGTTATCAAGATGGCTGATCTGGATCTTCGAGGTAAGCGCGTTCTCATCCGTGAAGACCTGAATGTGCCAGTCAAAAACGGCAAGGTCAGTAGCGCTGCCCGTATTGAGGCCGCCTTGCCCACCATCAAGCTGGCCTTGGAAAAAGGCGCTGCCGTGATGGTCTGTTCCCATCTGGGCCGCCCCACTGAGGGTGAGTTTTCTGAAGAAAACTCCATGAAGCCGGTTGCCGAATATCTTGCCAAGGCACTGGGTCGTGATGTGCCGCTGCTGGCCGACTATCTGAATGGCGTGGATATAAAAGCCGGCGAAGTTGTGCTGTTTGAGAACGTGCGCTTCAACAAGGGTGAAAAGAAAAACGCGGATGAGCTGGCGCAAAAATACGCCGCACTCTGCGATATTTTTGTGATGGATGCTTTCGGGACTGCGCATCGCGCCGAAGGCTCTACGCATGGCGTGGCCAAGTTCGCCAGGGTGGCTGCTGCCGGCCCTTTGCTGGCGGCTGAGCTGGAGGCACTGCACAAGGCGTTAGCCAAGCCCGAGCGCCCTATGATCGCCATTGTTGCGGGCTCTAAAGTGTCGACCAAGCTGGATGTGTTGACCTCGTTGTCTGATCTCTGTGATCAGCTGATTGTGGGTGGCGGCATCGCCAACACCTTTCTCGCGGCCGCCGGCTACAAGGTAGGCAAATCACTGTGCGAGCATGATCTGATCGACACCGCCAAGAAGATTGCCGAGAAAGTGAGTGTTCCCTTGCCCGTGGATGTGGTGGTGGCAGAAGTAAAAGGCCCGATCGACGATTTCATGGCGTTTGTGAATGGCGCCGATGCCGTCGTGAAGAACGTGGAAGATGTCGGCGACAACGACATGATTCTGGATGTCGGCCCGAAAACGGCGGCCAAGTTTGCGGACATGCTGACGGCGGCCAAGACCATTCTGTGGAATGGCCCGGTGGGTGTGTTTGAGGTGGATAAATTCGGTAAGGGTACAGAGGTGCTGTCGCGGGCGGTTGCTGAGAGCGCGGCTTTCTCCATCGCCGGTGGTGGCGACACGCTGGCGGCCATCGACAAATACGGCGTATCGGGAAAAATTTCCTATATCTCGACCGGTGGCGGTGCCTTCCTTGAGTTCGTGGAAGGTAAAAAGTTGCCGGCGGTAGTAGCACTCGAAGAAGCGGCAAAGAAATAACTAATACCGTTCGTGCTGAGCTTGTCGAAGCGCGGAATATTGGAGTCGCCCTTCGACAAGCTCAGGGCGAACGGAAACTGGAGTAAAAGAAATGGCACTGATCAGCCTGCGACAACTGTTGGACCACGCCGCTGAAAACGGCTACGGCGTTCCCGCTTTCAATGTGAATAATCTCGAGCAGATGCGCGCCATCATGGAAGCTGCTGACAAGACCGACTCGCCGGTGATCGTGCAAGCCTCGGCCGGTGCGCGTAAATACGCGGGTGCGCCCTTCCTGCGCCATATGATTCTGGCGGCGATTGAAGAATTCCCGCATATCCCGGTGGTGATGCATCAGGATCACGGCACCTCGCCGGCTATTTGCCAGCGTTCCATTCAGCTTGGCTTTTCTTCCGTGATGATGGATGGCTCGCTGAAAGAAGACGGCAAGACGCCAGCTGACTACGACTACAACGTCAGCGTGACGCGCAATGTCGTGGCACTGGCTCATGCCTGTGGCGTTTCTGTGGAAGGTGAAATCGGCTGCCTGGGCTCACTGGAAACCGGCATGGCGGGTGAAGAAGACGGCGTGGGCGCCGAAGGCGTGCTCGATCACTCGCAGCTGCTCACCGATCCTGAAGAAGCGGCCCAGTTTGTGCGCGATACCGGTGTGGATGCCTTGGCCATCGCCATTGGCACTTCGCATGGCGCCTACAAGTTCACGCGTCCACCTACGGGCGATATTCTTTCCATTGATCGCATCAAGGAAATCCACGCTCGTCTGCCCAATACGCATCTGGTGATGCATGGTTCCAGCTCGGTGCCGCAGGATTGGCTCAAGATCATTAATGAGCATGGTGGCGCCATCAAGGAAACCTATGGTGTGCCGGTTGAGCAGATTGTCGAAGCCATCAAGCACGGTGTGCGCAAGGTCAATATCGATACCGATTTGCGTCTGGCCTCTACCGGCGCTATTCGCCGCTATCTGGTGAAAGATCCGGCCGAGTTCGATCCACGTAAATACCTGAAGGAAACTATCGTTGCCATGCGCGATATCTGTATTGATCGCTATGAGGCTTTCGGTACAGCCGGCCAGGCCAGCAAGATTCGCGTGCTCTCGCTGGAAAAGATGACGGATCGCTATGCCAAGGGCGAGTTGAAGCAGAGCGTCAAGTAAATGGCACGAACGTTTTGCGTAGTTACCGCAAAATGAAAAAGGGCCTCATCTGAGGTCCTTTTTCATTTCAGGGCCTTTTGGCCCATCACTTGTCTCAGCAGCGCAGGCCCGGATAAGTGGCTTTAAAGAGTCGGTCAGCGGTAGCGCAGAAGTTGGTGAGCTCATCGAACGTGTACTACTTTTGTTCACGTTGTTGATCTGAAGCGTTTCACAATTCAAAAAAAGTCATCGCTTTTTTCCTTGGGCACACTCGATCAGAGAGCTGTGCGTGGAGGAGTGTTGCCGGCTTTTGGAGGGGGCTTCGCTTCCTGAATTTTGGGAAGGCGCATATGCCAGCTTTTGCTAGCAGGGATGAACGATCATGAAGGAATCAGGAGCAGAAAAAATCTCCTTGCCGGAGGCCGCCACAGTGCGCGACCGCGGCGTGCTTCTGCATATTTTGGTAGTGGATGACAGTGCGGCCGTGCGCCAATACATGTCGGCAAAGTTGAAGCAGTTAGCGGCAACTTCATTCCAGGTATCCATTGACGAAGCCGCTTCGGGTGAAGAGGCTGTGGAGTGCGTCAGACATAAATCCTACGACCTGGTTTTCCTTGATGTAGTCATGCCGGGCATGGGCGGGCATGAGGCTTGTCGTCAGATAAAAGCCATACGCAAAACCCGTGTTGCCATGCTCTCCAGTCTCAAATCGGGCTCTGATCATCACGAGGGACATTTGGCAGGCTGTGATAATTATCTGACCAAGCCACCACAGGATGTTGATGTGCAGTCAGTGCTGCGCATTGTGTATCTACGCAAATCGATTGCACCTGTTAGCGCCAGCATTGCTGCAGCCGAGGACAGGAAATGAGCGGCATGGACGAAACCCTGCGCGCCTTCCTGGTGGAAAGCACAGAAAACCTCGCGCATCTTGAAGAAGATCTGGTGGTGCTGGAAAGAACACCTCAAGACGCTGCAACACTGGCTCGCGCCTTCCGTGCTGTTCATACCATCAAGGGTACTTGCGGCTTCTTCGGTTTCAATCGCATGGAATCCCTGACCCACTCTGCTGAGGATGTCATGGCCTTGTTGCGCGATGGCCATCTCGCCATGTCGCGCGATCTCACCAGCATACTTTTTGAATTTATTGATGCCGTTCGGCACATGCTGGCGCTTATAGAGACGACGGGAGAAGAGGGCGATAATGATTTTTCTGCTCTCATAAAAGTCTTTCATGATTTTATGGAGGGAAAGGGTAGGAGTGGCGGGGTATTGCCAGAGACTTCGCCTATTGATGAGTCTGATCGTAATAGCGCCGTCGTGGATTCCGCCATACGTGTGGATGTGGCTCTGCTCGACAAGCTTATGAATGTGGTGGGGGAGCTGGTACTGACGCGCAACCAGATACTGCAGTACGCCGGCAATCAGATGGATCCGGTGTTATCCAGTGCTTCGCAGCGTCTCAATCTCATCACGACCGAGCTGCAGGAGGGCGTGATGAAAACCCGGATGCAGCCTATCAGTACGGTGTGGAGTGCTTTCCCCCGGCTGGTGCGTGATCTTGAGTTGCATACCGGAAAGAAAGTCCGGCTGGAGCGCGAGGGCGGCGATACGGAACTTGATCGCAGTCTGCTACAGGCCATCAAGGATCCGCTGACGCATCTGCTGCGCAATGCGGTGGATCATGGTCTGGAATCGCCGGAGCGGCGCGTGAAGTCCGGCAAATCCGAAGTGGGGCTGCTGCGGCTCCGGGCTTTTCACGAAAGTGGCTATGTGATTGTTGAGATCAGCGATGATGGTGACGGCGTCAATCTTGATGCTGTTCTTGATCACGCCATGACGCGGGGATTGATACGGCAAGAGCAGGCCGCGCAGATGAGCGAGCGAGAGGTTCTGGAGCTCATTTTTTTGCCGGGCTTTTCGACGGCGACGCAGGTCACCAGCCTTTCCGGTCGTGGCGTGGGTCTGGATGTGGTGCGTAATAATGTTGAGCGCGTTGGGGGCACGGTAGATATACAGACCAAGCCCGGACAGGGCACTTCATTCAAGGTCAGAATTCCGCTGACACTGGCCATTATTCCGGCGCTGGTTACCACCTGTCACGACGAGCGCTATGCCATTCCCCAAGTAAATCTTCTGGAAATTGTGCGCCTCGATGGCGATGAGCGTCGCCAAAAAATCGAACCCATACATGAATCCATTGTGTATCGCCTGCGTGGCAGATTGCTGCCTCTGGTGGATTTGCGTCTGGTGTTGGGCCTGCCTCCACGCAGTGATGATGCCTCGCTGCATATTCTGGTGTTGGAAGCGGACAGTCGTGAATTCGGCCTGCTGGTAGATACGGTGCGTGATACCGAAGAAATCGTGGTCAAACCCTTGGGGCGCCACTTCAAGAATGTGAGCTGTTTTGCTGGCGCCACCATTATGGGTGATGGCCGTGTGGCCTTGATTCTGGATGCCGTGGCCATTGCCCAGCGTGCGCATGTGCTGATGGAAAGCCAGCAGTCATCTGCCTGGAGCAAGGCGCAGGAAGCGATTGCCAGCACCGATCATGATCGACACTCACTTTTACTCTTTCGTATTGGTTCGCAAGGGCAGGGCGCCATTGCACTTTCCTGTGTGCAACGTCTGGAGGAGTTCTCTGTTGCCAGCATTGAGCTTTCCTGTGGGCGAGAAGTGGTGCAGTACCGCGAACAGATCCTGCCCTTGGTGAGGATAGGAAAGTTGCTGGAGTTGGAGCAGGCGGAGCCAGATCGCAGCGCCATGTTGCAGGTCATCGTACACGCCAGCGATGAAGGTCTGGTGGGTCTGGTTGTGGACGGCATCATCGATATTGTCGAGGAAGAAATTACAACGTTCTCGCGGCAGGATGGCCAGCGCATCGTGCGCGGATCAGCGGTTGTCAAAGGCCGTGTCACCGATATGGTTGATATGGATGAGGTGATTGTCATGTCGCGCGGCGGCCTTTTGCGGGTGGACAGCTCTGTGCTGAAGACGGAGGGAAGGTCCATATGAGCGACAGCACTCTTTATTGCACTTTCTTTATTGGAGAGCAGTTTTACGGCATTCCGGTTGGCGATGTGCAGGAGGTTTTGCAAAGCCAGCCTTTGACGCGAGCTCCTCTGGCTCCGGCTGCCATCGCCGGCCTCATGAATCTGCGCGGTCAGATCGTGACGGCGATTGATGTGCGCCGGGTTTTGCGCTCACAAGCAGCGGACCATGCAGAAGAAAAGATGAATCTTGTTATTCGTCACTCCAGCGGTGAAGTCAGTTTGCTGGTGGACAAGATTGGCGATGTGGTGACAGTAAATGAGGCAGCCGTAGAGCGTCCTCCGGAAACCTTGCAGGGCATGGCGCGTGAGTTCATCAGGGGCATCAGTGCACTTGAGGGTAAGTTACTTCTGCTAGTTGATGTGCACCGTATGCTGGATGACGACAGCTGCGTGCGCGCGGGACTGGCAACAGAATAAGAATTAATGGAGATGCACGATGAGCAATGATGGTCAGGAACAAAAAGAAAAAACCCGCGTGCAGTCACGCTCCAATCTGACTCGGTCGCGTGATTCGCTTTCCTTGTTCGAGCTTCTGGGCGGGACGCCGGCGATAGAGGCCACGGTAGATGAGTTCTACCGCCGGGTAATGGAAGACGAGTTGCTGGCGCCTTTCTTCAAGGCCAAGCGTATGCCGCATCTAAAGCAGATGCAGGTCGACTTCTTTACGCAGGCGCTGGGCGGCGGAAATGTTTACGAAGGGCCGTCCATGAAGGAAGTGCATGCCCGCTTCAATATTTCTGCGGAACATTTTGGCCATGTGGCCACTCACCTGCAGGCCACCCTGCAGCATCTTGGTGTCGAGAAAGGCCTTATGGAGGCAGTAATGAGTACGGTAGGACCTCTGTCTGACGATATCGTCAGCAAGAAAGGTAGCAAATCCAAGGAGGCCAATATTCCTGATTCCGCCGCCATTGCGCGTGATCTTGGTCTTAGTCAGGAAAACACCAGCGAGCTCCTGGGGGAAATGACGGGCTTGCGTGGCGTTATAGACAGCCTGCAGACCAATGTATTTGTGGCCAATACAGATCTGTACATTGTCTATATCAATCCGCGGGCTCTGGATACATTGCGCACCATTGCGGCGCCCATACAACAAGCTTTCGGTGTGCGCTTCGAAGATATCCTGAATGGTCATATCCACCGTTTTCATCGTGATCCAAAACGTGTGGAAAGTATTTTGCGTAATCCCGGTGTATTGCCGCACTCAGCAGACTTCACCTTCGGCGGCATTACCCTGCGCACCCGTATCAATGCCGTTTACAACGGTGGTAAGAAACTGGTCGGTTATACCGTGTGCTGGGATGACATCACGGCCGAACTGGTTCAGCAGAATGAAATCCAGCGTCTGACCAATATGGTGGAACAGATGCCCACTAATGTTTTCCTCTGCGATCGTGATTTGTCTGTGGTGTATATCAATCCCGCCGCCGAGCGCACCCTGAGCCGTATCGAGCAATACATCAATGTCAAAGCCAGTGAGATGGTTGGTACCAATATCGATGTTTTCCACAAAAATCCAGCGCATCAGCGCCGCATTCTTGCCGATCCGAAAAACCTGCCACATCGCACCATCATTTCGGTGGGGCCGGAAAAGCTGGATCTTCTGGTTAGTGCCATCATGGATGCGCAGGGTAATTACATAGGCCCCATGCTGACTTGGGAAATCATTACCGAGAAAGTAACGCTAGAGCAGCGCATACGGGATTCGGTGGGCGTCATCGCCACATCGTCCGATGCCATGATCAGTACCAGCGCGCAGATGTCGTCTTTTGCACAGGAGGCTTCGGTGCAGGCAACTTCGGTGGCCACGGCGGCTGAAGAAATCAATAAGAGTGTGCAGGCAGTTTCCAGTGGCATAGAAGAAATGGGCTCGAGCATCAAAGAGATTGCCAAGAACGCCAATGATGCTGCACGTGTGGCTGATGAAGCCGTGCGTATTGCTGAAGGCACCAATACCACTATCGGGAGCCTGGGAATCAGCAGTGCGGAAATCGGCAAAGTCATCAAGGTGATCACGGGCATTGCCCAGCAAACCAATTTGCTCGCGCTCAATGCAACGATTGAGGCGGCACGTGCGGGTGAAGCCGGTCGTGGCTTTGCGGTGGTAGCTAATGAAGTGAAGGAGCTGGCTAAGGAAACCGCTCGGGCAACTGAAGATATCGGCCAGAAGATTGAAGCCATTCAGGGCGGCGTGAAGGGCGCGGTGGACGGCATCGCTCGCATTAGCGAGGTAATTCATCACATCAGCCAGGTGCAGGGCTCCATCGCCTCGGCGGTGGAAGAGCAGACCATCACGTCCAACGAGATTGCACGTCGTGTTACCGAAGCCGCCCGCGGCACGGATGATATCGCGCGCAGTATTACTGGCGTGGCAACTGCGGCCAGCAGTACCAGTGAGGGTGCTGCCAGTACTCGCGAGGCGGCATCCGAGCTGGCCAAGATGGCTGCGGAACTGCAGGACCTGACTTCTACCCGGCGTAACTGAGACATGCCTGCACAAGTGGAGGTGCATGATGCCGAATGCTCTTGTTATTGATGACTCGCGTGCCATGCGCATGCTGATCAGCGATGCCTTGCGCGGAATTGGTTATGTCGTCGACGAGGCGGAGGATGGCAGTGCGGCCATCCTTCGTCTGGATGATGGTATCAGCCGGGATATCGCGTTGGTGGATTGGAATATGCCTGTCATGAACGGGTTGGATTTTATTCGCGTGGTGCGCTCCGATCCTCGCTTTCGGAATATGCGTCTTTTGGTCATTACCAGTGAGACGGAGGCTGGGCAGGTTATGAATGCGCTGGCTGCGGGTGCGGATGAATACCTCATGAAGCCTTTCAGTCGTGAGGCCTTGATCAGCAAACTGGAAATGTTGGGCCTGCAGGGATTGCCAACGGGAACGGCATGAAGGCGATACGGGTTTTCATTATTGATGACACCGCTGTGGTGAGACGTGTTCTGAGCCAGATATTGGAAGAGGAAAGCGATATCGAGGTGGCAGGCATGGCGTCCAATGGCAGGGAGGCTTTGCAGCGTATTCCGCGCGTGATGCCTGATGCGCTGGTGCTTGATATTGAAATGCCGGATATGAACGGGCTGGATATGTTGCGAGAGTTACGGGCTTCAGGCTCCACGCTGCCGGTGCTGGTATTCAGCTCGCTGACTGAGCGTGGGGCCATGGTCACCATAGAGGCCTTGTTGCTGGGGGCCAATGATTATGTGCTCAAGCCATCCATGATGGGCAGTGCCGCTGCTGCCCGCGAACATATACGAACGGCGTTGATTCCACGTTTGCGCCAGTTGCTGGGAAGGAAATCACCGCAGCCTTTACCACTGCTTGTCAGTGAGGCAAGTAGGGCTGCTGCTCCGGCAGTATTTCGTCTGCCGGATTTGGCGCCGGGTCAAGTAGATGCGGTGGTGATAGCGGTTTCAACGGGAGGGCCTAACGCCCTGAGTGAATTGCTTCCGCAATTGCCCGCTGATCTCCCAGTGCCGATTTTCATCGTGCAGCACATGCCGGCTTTTTTCACGCGGGCACTGGCTCAGCGCCTGCAGAGAATTTCGCAGGTGGATGTTGTCGAGTGCACGGCGCATTTGCGTGTAAAGCCGGGCCAAGTGGTATTGGCTGCAGGAGGCAGGCATTTGTTGGTGTGGCGTGATGGGGATGCAATCTGGGCAAGACCGGATGATGGTGAGCCGGAAAATTTCTGCCGCCCCTCTGCCGATGTCCTGTTTCGCTCGGCGGTGGATGCCTACGGAAGCAGGGTGCTGGGCTTGGTCATGACAGGGATGGGGCAGGATGGTGAACGTGGTTCGCGCTGCATTCGTGAAAGTGGTGGACAGGTGATTGTGCAGGATCAGGCCAGTAGTGTGGTTTGGGGTATGCCGGCCGCGGTGCAGCAGGCCGGCCTGGCCAATGCCGTTGTGCCCTTGGCAGGACTCGCTGCAGAAGTTACGCGCCGGCTTGCAGTATGCCGGCCTTGGTTCAACAAGGTAGACGCGCAAGGTGGCGTGCCTGCCAATGCGGGGACATGATGCTTACGGAAGAGGATGTCGGGCTGGTTTTGCGTTGCGTGCATGAGCAGGCCGGACTCGTGTTCGCACCGGAGAAGCATTATCTGGTTGAGAACCGCGTGGAGAAACTGGCGCTTATGCGGGGCATGGAAACAAGGCCGCTGCTGCAGGCACTACGTGATGGCAACATCGAACTGCGGGCGCAAGTGGCTGAGGCCATGGCCATACAGGAAACTTATTTTTTCCGTGACCCTTGGTTTTTCGAATCGCTGCGTACGGATGTTTTACCGTCATTGATCCGTCGACGTAGAGCGGAGCGTAGCTTGCAGATATGGAGTGCTGCTTGCTCCACGGGGCAGGAAGTCTGGAGCGTGGCCATGCTCTTGGCGCAGATGCCGGAGCTGGCTGGATGGGATATCCAGATTGTTGGCAGTGATTTCTCTCCGGCGGCCTTGGAAAAGGCAAGGTCCGGGTGCTACAGCCATATGGAGGTCAATCGGGGTTTGCCGGCGCGCGAGTTGGCGACGCATTTTCGCCGACAGGGGCTGGGATGGGAGGTGGGGACAGAGTTGCGGCGCAATGTGCGTTTTTGTGCCATCAACCTGATTGATGTCTGGCCGCAGTTACCGCGTTTCGACATCGTCTTGTTGCGCAATGTTTTGATCTATTTTGATGCTGCGGCACGTCGTGAAGTATTGCAGCGTGCCCGTGGAGTAATGCGTCAGGACGGATTCCTGTTTCTGGGTGGAGGTGAATCGCCTCAAGGCGTCGTCGACTCTTTCCTGCCTGGCCTCAGCGGCCGTTCCTGTTATTACCGTTTGCGGGAGGATGCATGAGTGTGAATATGCCGGAAAAAGAACATCTCAGTGATATCACGGAAAGCGTGTGGACCGGCTTTCTCGATATTCCGCTGGCGCGCAGCCGGGGTGAGCCGGAAGCTTGTGAATGTGCGGCGTCGGTCAGCATCAAGGGCGCATGGAATGGCAGCCTGGTGGTCTGTTGCTCGCGGCAGCTGGCCCAGCGTGTTGCGAGCACCATGTTCCAGTGTGACGAAGAAGAGATGCGCGAAGCACTCTGGTCGGATGCCTTGGGTGAGATCGCCAATATCATCGGTGGCAATATCAAAGCCATGCTGCCGGCTCCCAGTCAGCTTGGCCTGCCGCGCTTCCATGCCGACTGGCAGCCGCAGTTGGAGGGACAGATAGTGGCCTTCCGCAGCGATGGCGAGCCGTTACATGTGCTGTTGCTTGTCGAGGCAGTCTAACCCCCCTTTGCAGTGATGGCGGGGAGGCATACTCTAGGCCAGCCATGCCCGCAGGGCGTGCTGCTGAAAGCTATGCCACAAGAATAATCAGGGATGTCTATGTCTGCCCGCTATCGCCTAGTCTTCCGCGGCAAATACCTGCCCGGGATTGCGCCGGCCCAAGTTGTCGGCAATCTCGCCGCGCTCTTTCGTGTTCCTCTTTCCCGCATTGATGAGTTGCTGGCCACACAGCCGGCCATCATCAAGCAGGATGTCAGTCTGGAAGAAGCTAACCGTTATCTGGAAATTCTCGCCGAGGCGGGGCTGGTCTCGCATCTCGAATCCCTGGGAGGCCCGACGGACGCTGTCCGGGGCGCTTGGGATGGTGTGGAGCGGCGCCTGAACAGTCGTCGCCTGCATGGGCGCGATCGCCGTGATTCACGTCGTGCTGGCGCCATTCAACCGGATCGTCGCGTTGTGTCCGGGCGGCGCAAGTCCGACTGATTGCCCTTGGCCTTTAGCCTTTGTTGCCGGCCAGCAGGCTAGCGACCACTTCCACAACCTTGTGGCTGGCGGGCCCGTAGTGATGCTCATGAAAAGCCGTGCGGGTCTGTGATGGTTCCAGGTTGATTTCCACGGTGTGTGCCCCCGCCATACGCGCCCGTTGTACGAAGCCGGCCGCCGGATAGACATTGCCTGAGGTGCCTATGCTCAGGAAAAGCGTGCAGCTTTCCAACGCCTGATAAATTCTTTCCATCTGATAGGGCATTTCGCCGAACCAGACGATGTCGGGGCGCAGGCTGCCTTGTTTCAAGCAACAACTGCATCTGCTTTCGTGGCTGATGTCGCCGCTAATACGAAAGCGCTGGCCGCTATGCGTGCAGAACATGGAAAGCAGCTCTCCATGCATGTGCACGAGTTGCTGCGAGCCGGCGCGCTCATGCAGATCGTCCACATTCTGGGTGACCAGCAATATCTGGCCCGGATATTCCTGCTCCAGTCGGGCCAGCGCTCGGTGTGCTGCATTGGGCTGTATGGTGGGGTCTTGCAGCTGTGCTCTGCGCATATTGTAGAAACGTTGCACCAGTACCGGGTCGCGCCTGAAGGCCTCGGGCGTGGCGACATCTTCGATGCGATGGTCTTCCCATAATCCGTCCGCCGCCCGGAAGGTGCGGATGCCACTTTCAGCAGAAATACCGGCACCAGTCAGTATCACGATGCGGTGCTGGGTCGCGCTCATGGGTAAATCCTCCAGGGTTCAGACATGCCGACTGGCGCTCATGCTATAAACCATGGCGAATGAGTTGTCAGGGGGAAGCATGTCATCCAGTGCATCATTGCAGCAGGTAAAGTCGGGTGAGGCGGAGGCGGCTGCGCCGGATATTGATGCCTTGCAGCGCGCCTTACTGCGTCTCGATCTTTCCGTTTTCTCGCCGCTGCAGGGCGTGGTGGCGGACTATGTGCGTTATTACGGCATAGATCTCGAAAATGTGGTCCCGGATGTGCGGCATTACACGGGCTGGTTCGAGGCTTATGGCTATCGCTTGCTGGGTCATGTTTTCTTGCCCGCCGAAGCACGTGGAACCGTATTTTTCTTGCATGGCTATCTGGATCACTCCGGGCTGTATCGGCATCTCATGCGTGATTGCCTTGAACGTGGCCATGCGGTGTTCATTCTCGATCTTCCCGGGCACGGCCTTTCCAGCGGAGACCGTGTCGATATTCCCGATTTCTCGCATTACCAGTACGTACTGAGTGATGCCATCGAGCGCTATGGGTCTGAGTTGCCGTCGCCTTTTTACGCGGTGGGCCTTAGCATGGGCGGCGCAATTGTCATGGACTATGTATTGAGCGCTTCCGCCCAAGGCCGGCCTGCGCCCTTCCGAAAAATTTTGTTGCTGGCGCCGCTAGTGCGGCCTGCGCAATGGGCCCAAATCCGTTTTGGTTGGTGGCTGGTCCGGCATTTTCGCCCTGCTGTTCCGCGCGTCTTTCGCAATAACAGCAGTGATGAAGAGTATTTGCATTTTGTACGCGAGCGCGATCCCTTGCAGGCGCGGCAAGTACCCATGCGCTGGATAGGCGCTCTGCGGCGCTGGGTTGGCTATATGGGGCGTTTGCCACCGTGCCCCACACCGGCACTGCTGGTACAGGGCGGTCGCGATGAAACCGTGGAGTGGACTTATAACAACGAGTTCGTGCGCCAGCACTTCCCGCTGGAATATGAGGCTCTAATTCCGGATGCTTCGCACCAGCTGCCCAATGAACGCGATGATTTGCGGGCGCAGGTGCATGAGGCCTTGGCTCACATGCTGGCGACATAAGCTCGCCTGTCTTTGGAGTCAGCAGGCCGGCTTGAGCCGGTGCCGAGCCTCTTCTACTCTCAAGCCCTGCCGTGATCTGCGGCCCATAAGGACATCTCCATGACGACAGCCGCCCATCGTTGGCAGTTTTTCCGCTCCGGCGGCTTTGACCAGGTACGCCTGGACACCCCCGCTGATCTGCGTGCCCTGCGCACTCTGGACCAGAAGCTCTGGGCCGCGCTGGCCTGCCCGGTAAAGGGGCTGGAGTTTGATGCGCGTACGCTGGAGTACATAGATACCGACAAGGATGGGCGCATCAGGGCGCCTGAGTTGCTGGCTGCAGTGGAGTGGGCTTTGTCGGTATTGGCGGATGCCAATGTCTTGTTCAGTGGCGATGAATTGCCCTTGGCAGCATTGAATGACACAGAGGCGGGTCAGCATCTCAAGGCGGCGGCAAAACGCCTGCTCACCAATATCGGCAAACCGGAGGCCACGACGCTGTCGGTGCTGGATACCGACGACTCTGCGCGCATTTTCCCACCGGAAAAACCCAATGGTGATGGTCTGGTGCCGGCCAGCCTGACTGCGGATGAGGCGCTCAAGCAGGCTATTGTCGATATTATTGCGACCTTGGGTGCGGAAACGGATCGTAGCCAGGAGGCCGCGGTTTCCGAAGAAAAAATCAATGAATTCTTTAATCAGGCCGAAGCATTTTCGGCGTGGCATGCACGTGTTCATCATGAAAAGGCTTTGCGGCCTCTGGGGGATGCCAGCGAGTCTGCCATTGCAGCGCTAACAGCAGTGCGCGAAAAGATTGATGACTATTTCAATCGCGTGCGCATGGCGGCTTTTGATCCCCGCGCAGCAGCACTCATGAATGGTGAAGAGGCAGAGCTGGTGCGCTTGGCTGCGCTTAATCTGGCGAGTGGCAGTGAGGCCGGGAAATTGCCGCTGGCCAATATTGCTGCCGGCCGTGATCTGCCTTTGCAGGAAGGCCTCAATCCTGCATGGATAAACGCCTTGGCAGATTTCCGGGCCAAGCTGCTTACACCGCTATTGGGTGATAAAAACAGCCTGAGTGTTGAGGACTGGCAGAAGATCAACGAGCAATGTGCGCCGCACCTTGCTTGGCTGGCGGAGCGCCCGGTGTTGGCCGTCACGACTCTGGAGGCCGCACGTCTCGAATGGTTGGTGAATAACGGTATACGCGAAAAGCTGTTGGTGTTGGTGGCTGAGGATAAAGCCGTTGCAGCGGAGGCGGAGGGCTTGCTGGATGTCGACAAGCTGGTGCGCTTCCAGAAAAACCTGGTCACGCTGCTGAATAATTTCATCTCCTTCCGTGATTTCTATACCCGGCGCGACAAGGCCATTTTTCAGGCCGGCACACTTTATATCGACGGCAAGAGCTGCGATCTCAGCATACGGGTGAATGATCTCGGCAAGCACAGTGCTATGGCCGGAGCCAGCGGCAGCTATCTGGTTTACTGTGAATGCACGCGGCAGGGTTTGGCGGAGAAAATGAATATTGTCGCCGCCGTTACTGCCGGCGATGCCGGCAAACTCATGAACGGTCGCAACGGTATTTTCTATGACCGCAAGGGTGTGGATTGGGATGCGCATGTGGTGAAGATGCTTGAACATCCCATCAGTGTGCGTGAGGCGTTCTGGACGCCTTACCGGCGTGTGGGGAAAATGATTTCTGAACAGATGCACAAGATGGCGGCCTCGCGGGACAAAGCCATGGAAGAGAAGTCGGCGGCGGGCGTGGCTGCTTCCGCAGCCCATGTGCAGAATGCCCCCGCGGCCGCCGCAGCAACACCCGCTGTGTCCGCAGCCCCTGCCGTGCCTCCGTTTGATATCGCCAAGTTTGCCGGTATTTTTGCCGCTATCGGTCTCGCCATCGGCGCCATTGGCACTGTCTTGGCGGCGATTGCGGCGGGCTTCCTGTCCCTGCTCTGGTGGCAGATGCCGCTAGCCCTGCTGGGCGTGATGCTGCTGGTATCCGGGCCCTCAATGGTGCTGGCCTGGTTCAAACTGCGTAAACGTAATCTTGCCCCCATGCTGGATGCCAATGGTTGGGCAGTGAATACCGAGGCCCGTATCAATATTCCTTTTGGTACCGCGCTGACACAGTTGGCACGCTTGCCCGAGGGCGCCGGCCGTGCGCTGACAGACCCCTATGCCAGTCGGCATCACGGCGGTCTGTGGCTGCTTTTATTCGTGCTGGCAGCAGTGGCATTGGCTTGGTGGAAGGGTTGGTTCTGAGCCGGCGCCACTGATAAAAAAGGACCTGCGCAGGTCCTTTTTTATGTGACCCGAAGTGCATTCTGGTGGGTGGCCGGGCTGCTTTTATGCGCTGCCACCGCCATTGCGACATCATGCCAATAAGAATGATAGTTCCTGTTATTTGTGCTTTTGACTGATTGCTTTAGCTTCACCGTCCTTCATCCTCCCCCCGAT
>JBOICI010000024.1:0-53365 GCA_050739955.1 Moraxellaceae bacterium | reverse complement strand
AGAAAGTAGCGCTGGTGGCCTGCATGCGGAAGATGATGGGCCTGCTGAATGCAATGCTGCGTGATGGTCAAAGCTGGAATGAAAAATACGCTCAAAAACCAGCTTGACGATCACAGTCGCTTGTTAGATGCCTTATGTGACGTTTTTTGAAATCATATAATTTGAGAATTTTGTGAGGATTCTCTGAGCTTCTTCTGTGCTTGCCACGTAAAGAGATGCGCACTCTGACAGGAACGTTTCTTGGGTCTGTATTTGGCAGTGATTGTAATCGTGTAGTGTATTGCCACCACGAGTAGCAAAGGCGACATCCCCTGTTGGGGTGAGGCCAAGAACAAATCTATGCTGATTGCTCGGTGTTGCGAAAACTTCGCCTTTATTCATTTCATATCCTCTATGAAGTGCATATAACGCGAAATGGCGCCTGTTAGATGCCTAATCCAGAAAGTAAAAATAAGGTGCTTAATCTTTCATCGCCTGCGCATATTGTTGATTGGGCTTGGGCAAGCCGGGTTTAGGCACGTGACTGGTGCAAAACTCAGGCTGATTAAATGGGATGCCTATATGCCTGTCCATAGCGATAAAGAGCTCTCCGTATTTGCCGTCAGTCTTTATGGGTTGATTAGGTCTTGATCGAGGAGCCGATTGAGTGGGAGCCGACCTATGCCTCATCGCCCATAGGTGGCTACGCGGTCTGCGCTAAGGGGCGGGGATCAATCGGTTTTTATGCTAAAACGCCTGCCTGATCTGATTGAACCTTAAGGAGCCTCACCATGAAGACGCGCGCTGCTATTGCCTGGGCTGCTGGCCAGCCCCTGACTGTTGAAGAAGTTGATCTGGCGGGCCCGCGTGCCGGTGAAGTGCTGGTGGAGGTGAAGGCGACCGGTATCTGCCATACCGATTACTACACGCTCTCTGGCGCTGATCCTGAAGGCGCTTTTCCGGCCATTCTCGGCCATGAAGGCGCGGGGGTGGTGCTGGAAGTGGGCGCGGGCGTGACAACGCTTAAAGCCGGCGATCATGTGATTCCGCTCTACACGCCGGAATGCCGGCAGTGCAAATTCTGTCTCTCGCGTAAAACCAATCTCTGTCAGGCCATACGCAGCACACAGGGCAAGGGCTTGATGCCTGATGGCAGCTCGCGTTTTTCTCTGAATGGCGAGCCGATCCTGCATTACATGGGCACCTCCACGTTTGCCAATCACATTGTGGTGCCGGAAATCGCGCTGGCGAAAATCCGTGAAGACGCGCCCTTCGACAAGGTTTGCTATATCGGCTGCGGCGTAACCACGGGCGTGGGCGCGGTGGTGTTCACCGCCAAAGTGGAAGCGGGTGCCAATGTGGTGGTCTTTGGTCTCGGTGGCATTGGTCTCAATGTGATCCAGGGCGCCAAGATGGTGGGCGCGGACAAGATCATTGGTGTGGATCTGAATCCGGAGCGCGAGGCCTTGGCCCGCCAGTTCGGCATGACCCACTTCATTAATCCTTCCAAGGTGGAAAACGTGGTGGACACCATCATCCAGCTCACCGATGGCGGTGCCGATTACAGCTTCGAGTGCATAGGCAATACGCAGGTGATGCGTCAGGCGCTGGAGTGCTGCCACAAGGGCTGGGGCAAATCCATCATCATCGGTGTGGCGCCGACCGGTGCGGAAATTTCTACACGGCCTTTTCAGCTGGTCACCGGCCGTGTCTGGATGGGTTCGGCTTTCGGTGGTGCACGTGGCCGTACCGATGTGCCGAAAATCGTCGACTGGTATATGGAAGGCAAGCTCAATATTGATTCGCTGATCACGCATCATCTGAAGCTGGATGAAATCAACAAGGGTTTCGAGTTGATGAAGAGTGGCGAATCCATTCGGTCGGTGGTTGTTTATTGATTGATGTACTGATTTTCTCTGTCGCGCCCGCGCCCCGCGGGGCTTCCCTTGGTCGCAGGCGGGAGCCCAGTGCCGTTCCTGGATTAATAAAGTCACTGGGTCCCCGCCTGCGCGGGGACGACAGCTGCCCTTAGCCGCCAGTGTCGTGTCGGAATTACTGGGTCCCGTCTGCTGCGGCCAAGGGAAATCCCTCAGGGCGCGGGACGACAGTTTCTTTCGTAGGTCGGGCTTTAGCCCGACACCGGTCGGTGGTTTTTAAATTTTACTTCGTCATTGCCGCGTAAATGGGCATCTCGGATTTAATGCTTTTCGCATTAGCTGGAGATTCCCGCTTTCGCGGGAATGACGGTGGTTTGGATGGGAGTAGGTTTTATGTCGGCCCTGCAGTTATTGAGCGAGCACGCCTGCTTTGGCGGCGTGCAGCGCTTTTATCAGCATGATTCAAGTGTTATCGGCCTGCCGATGAAGTTTGGCGTGTATCTGCCGCCACAGGCTTTGGTCGATGATGCCGCTCCGGTGCCGGTGCTGTTTTATCTGGCCGGCCTTACCTGCACCGAAGAAACCTTTGCCATCAAGGCGGGCGCGCAACGCTTTGCCGCTGAGCACGGCCTTGCCATCGTGACACCGGATACCAGCCCGCGCGGCGCCAATGTGCCGGGCGAAAGCGATTACTGGGATTTTGGCGTGGGTGCGGGCTTTTATATCAATGCCACGCAGGCTGCTTGGGAAAAACATTACCGCATGGAAAGCTATGTGGCCGATGAGTTGCCTAAGTTGCTGGCGCAGGAGTTAGTGCTGGATATGCAGCGCGCCGGTATTTTTGGTCACTCCATGGGCGGCCATGGCGCGCTCACGCTGGCTTTGAAATATCCGCAAGTTTTCCGTTCCGTGTCGGCGTTTGCACCGATTGCCGCGCCCACGCAATGCCCTTGGGGTGAAAAAGCTTTTTCAGGGTATCTGGGAGAAGACCGTGAAGCGTGGAAAAAGCACGATGCCAGTGCGCTAATGGCCGCGGCGAAGAATCCTTTTCCGGGTGGCATCCTGATTGATCAGGGCTTGGTCGATAAATTCCTGCCCAATCAGCTTTATCCGGAAAAATTCGAGACGGCTTGTGCCGCGGCCGGTCAGGCGCTGACGCTGCGCCGGCATGAAGGCTATGACCACGGTTATTACTTCATCGCCAGCTTTGTGGCGGATCATCTTGCGCATCACGCGCGTGTTTTGAAAAGCTGATCGGCGGCTAGCGTAGGGCGTAATAAGCGCAGCGCATTGCGCTGTATTCGGGGCTTGCTGCGGTATTGGGGCTTAATGCGGCGCAATATGATTGCGCCCTACGTCAGCTGCATTTCTGCTTGTCGCTTCGGCGCCCCGCGGGATTTCCGATGGTCACAGGCCGGGGCAGCGTGTTTACTTTCTCAAGGGATTAAAGTCACTAGGCCCCGGCCTGCGCCGGGGCGACAAATAAGTCATAAGCGTAGGGCGTAATAAGCGCAGCGCATTGCGCCGTATTCGGGGCTTGCTGCGGTATTGGGGCTTAATGCGGCGCAATACGATTGCGCCCTAGGTCAGCTGCATTTCTGCTTGTCGCTTCGGCGCGCCGCGGGATTTCCGATGGCACAGGCCGGGGCAGCGTGTTTACTTTTTCAAGGGATTAAAGTCACTGGGCCCCGGCCTGCGCCGGGGCGACAAATAAGTCACAAGCGTAGGGCGTAATAAGCGCAGCGCATTGCGCCGTATTCGGGGCTTGCTGCGGTATTGGGGCTTAATGCGGCGCAATACGATTGCGCCCTACGTCAGGCTGAACGCCTGAGATGCCATGTCCGTGCGTAGGGTGTGCAAAGCCGTAAGGTTTTGCGCACGCGTTGAGGTAGGTGCACAGGCCCGCGTGCGCAAGCTTGCGCTTGCACACCCTACGGCGGAAAAATCAAGGCGCTGGGCCCCGGCCTGCGCCGGGGCGACAGAGCTAGGGCGAGGCTGAGGGCCAGGCAGCACAGTCCGGCAACAAGAATGAAGATTCTTGCCCTTCTGGCCTTAGCCGGCTTTTTGCTATCGTCGCCCACGCCTTTGCCTCATTAGCCTTATCAGGCATTCCCTCAGGAGCCCCTATGAAACCGGAAGCCGGCCTTGCCGCCCGTGAACTGCTGCTCAGCGTTAGCCAAGGTGTGCTTTCCACTCAGTCCAAAGAAATGCCGGGTTATCCCTTCGGCTCCGTAGTGCCTTATTGCCTGAATGCGGCGGGTGAGCCGGTTTTTCTGATTTCTGATATTGCTCAGCACACCAAGAATGTGAAGGCCGATGCACGTTGCTCACTGATTGTGGTGGCGGGTGGTGCCGATGTGCAGGCCGAAGCGCGCCTCACGCTGGTGGGCGATTGTGTGCCGGTGCCGGCGGATGAAGTTGAAGCGGTAGCGGCGCGTTATGGCAGCTTTTTTCCGGAATCCAAGGATTACCACAAGACTCACGATTTCAGTTTCTTCGTGCTGAAAACCAAACGCTGCCGCTTTATCGGTGGCTTTGGCAGCATTCACTGGCTGGAGCCGGAGGCTGTGTTACTGGCTAATCCTTTCCCCGGTGAGCGCGAGCTCGGCATGGTTGGCCATATGAATGCGGATCACGCCGATGCCATCCTGCATTACTGCGCGCAATACAACTTGGCCGTACCCGAAGGCGTGCAGCCCGTGATGACGGGCATAGATGCCGAGGGCATTAATCTGCGCATCGGCAAACGTCATGCGCGTATTGCGTTTGAAGTGCCTGTAAGCACGCCGCTGGCCGCGCGTGAAACGCTGGTGGCCATGGCGCGAGCAGGCCGAGCGGATGCTCCGGCTCATTAAAAGCTTTTGAATAAACGTTGAGGATTTTCATGGGACTGCTGTTTCTTCTTCTGCCTCCGGCCGAAGTCATACTCGGTATCGAGCTGGGCAAGGCCTTCGGCGGCTGGTGGGTGCTGGCGGGTCTTGCGGCTGGCGTGGTGCTGGGCAGTACGCTGATACGCCTTTGTGGCGCGGCTTTCTTCCGTCAGGCCATGGCCGATCTGCAGCGTCAGCAAGTGCCGACGGAAGCCTTGCTGGGCGGCATTGCCTGGTGGGTGGCGGGGGCTTTGCTGATTTTCCCCGGCTTTATCAGCGATGTGCTGGCACTGCTGGTCCTGCTGCCGCCTGTGCGCCGCCGAGTGCTGGCCCGCTTCCGCCGTATTGCCGAAGAACGCATGGTGAAAATGCAGGGCGGTGCCGCTTTCCAGTGGACCCCGCAAGGTGGCTGGCAGGGCCAGCAAGGCCCGGCCGGGCAGGGCGGCGATGTATACGAGGGAGAGGGGCGCGAGATTGTTGAGGATGCGCCAGCGCTGCCCCCGACGAAGGAGCAGCGCTGAGCACCTGTGCTTCAGAGCTGTTGCAGAAAGTCTTTTTCCAGTAGCAGGGTCAGGCTGCCGGCCACATCCAGCTTGATGCTGTATAGCCGGTAGTGTTCTTGCTCATTGGTATCGCTGAAGCTCACGATCCCTGTGTTCATCGCATGCCCACTACTGTTTCCGAAAGAGGCCTCGGCGGCATCAATGTCGCTGTCCAATACGCCAAGTACCAATCGGTCTCCCTGCAGGCTGTAACTTTCCAGCTTCAGGCTGTCGCCATCGTTTTTGTCCAGATTGCTGAGCAGGATGAAACTGCTGGGCAATGTCCTGCCATCGGTTACCGGTGAAAGAATCCAGCCTGTAGATCGGGCTTGCGCTGTCACGTCGTCCTCCAAGGTGAGGATGTTCAGGCGGTGGAAGGATTGTGTGCTGAAGTCGTCGAAGTAAGCTTGATCATTTTGGACAAGGACATAGCTGCCAGCAGACTGATTGAACAGGAACTTTTGCTCGCAGGTTTTCAGGTTCAGTGCGGTTCGCGTGGCCCCATCGCCCAGTACTATCAGATCACCGGATTTTCCCAAAATATAAAACGCATTGCTGATAGGTGCGCAGCCGATGTCTTGTGCGGATGAGCCATCAAGGCCGGCGGAATATACTGTGCTGTTGGCATAAAGCGGCGGCAAGCTATGCAAGCCATAAATTTTATCTGTATCAAAAACTGGGCTGCTGAAGGCCGGGCCGAGGTCGGGAAAAAGCGTATTGCTGGCTAGGTTCAGCAAGTGGTGGCTGCTGTCTCCGCTTGAGGATGTGAGGCTGACAAATATCAGATCCGGATGCACTCCCGCTGCTCGTATTGCGTGGTCGATGTGTGCAATGCCGGTTTTCAGGATGGCGCTTGTCTGGTGACTCCTGTTCAGTTTTACCAGCTTGCCATCGCGGATGCCGATAAAGCTGGTGATGCTGTAATTGCCCTTGCTGACATAGGAAACCTTTATGTCCTTTACCCAGTCGGCGGGGCCACTTATGGGGGCGTCGCCCGGAGTCATATCGGTTGTGACCAGATAACTGCTGCCCACGCCGTCATAACAACCTTTACCTGCGTCCGGCGCGAAGAAAAGCAGCCCTTCATGATTGCCATCAGCGCTGACGGAGGCTTGCATACTGCAAAAAGGGTTGATGTTGCTTGCGGACGAAAGCTGGCGTGGAGCCGGTGGTGTTGCTGTGTCGCTACGGGCAGGCAACAGATAGAGCTTGCCGTTGTCTACATACAGCAGATCGTTCCATTCGATGGCCCGGTCATTCAGCAGGCCGCGCTGGAATGCCAAGGGGATGCGCTTCAGGTCTTCAGTGGGGGTGGCGAGGGCGGCAACTTCGGTGACCGTGCCGCTAACCATGTCCACAGCGTGAATATGGCTACCGTCCGAGACATAGCTGAAGAAATGGCCAGAGACGGTGACCGGGGTTTCATCCGGGGTGCTGCTGGCCACTGGCTTGTCTGCGGAGCCGCCTCCGCCGCCACAGGCAGAAAGCAGGGCTGTGGCCAAGAGTAGGGGCAGGGTAAGACGGCGCATCGGGAGGTCCTTTAGGCTGGTATTTCTGGCGTGCCGCGCAGCATATGGCCCCGGTTATGGCCCGTCATCCGTATTCCTACGCAAGTCTCCCAAAAATGCTTGTCATTCAGACCCTTGAAAGCCCTCCGATGGCCCCCACCTAGTGCACAGCCCCGGCCTTCCATGGTCGGGATATTGTCCCCCGACCTGCTCACCAAGCGGGCGGGGTGCGTCCGTAAGCTGGCACTCATGGCTTTTGAGTGCTAAAACGGCGCCCTGAATTTGGCTGGCCCGCTCGGGCCGTCTTTACCGTTCCAAGAAGGAGTCCTTCGATGAAACTTCGTCCCCTGCATGACCGCGTTGTCATCCGTCGTGTTGAAGAAGAAACCAAGACCGCTGGCGGCATCCTGCTGCCGGGTTCCGCTGCCGAAAAGCCCTCCCAGGGCGAAGTACTGGCTGCTGGCAAAGGCATCATCACCGAGAACGGTGAAGTGCGTCCCCTCGATGTGAAGGTGGGCGACAAGGTTCTCTTCGGTCAGTACTCCGGCTCCACCGTGAAAGTGGACGGCGAAGAACTGCTGATCATGAAAGAGTCCGAAATTTTCGCCGTCATCGAGGGCTGAGCGGCGCCGGAGTGCGCATAGCGGCGTTGCGAGCCCGTCCGAAAATGCTCACGTACTTAAATGTACGCTCCGCTTTTCGGCCGACCCCGCGCCTTGCTCTGCATCCCTCCGGCTTGCTCATCCAATAAAACAGATTTCGTTGCAAATCCAAGAATTTTGAGAGGCTACATAAAATGGCTGCTAAAGACGTAAAGTTTGGTGATTCCGCACGTGCCCGCATGATTGCTGGTGTGAACGTTCTGGCTGATGCCGTGAAAGTCACCCTCGGCCCCAAGGGTCGTAATGTGGTGATCGACAAGTCCTTCGGCGCTCCGCTGATCACCAAGGACGGCGTGACCGTTGCCAAGGAAATCGAGCTGAAAGACAAGTTCGAAAACATGGGCGCCCAGCTCGTGAAAGAAGTGGCTTCCAAGACCGCCGATGTGGCTGGTGATGGCACCACGACTGCTACCGTGCTGGCTCAGTCCATCCTCAACGAAGGCCTCAAGGCCGTCGCTGCGGGCATGAACCCCATGGATCTGAAGCGCGGCATCGACAAGGCGACCAACGCCGCTGTTGAAGCCATCAAGGCCGTTGCTGTGCCTTGCAAGAACACCAAGGAAATCGCTCAGGTGGGTTCCATTTCCGCCAACTCCGACACCCGTATCGGTGACCTGATTGCTCAGGCCATGGAAAAAGTGGGCAAGGAAGGCGTGATCACCGTGGAAGAAGGCTCCGGCTTCGACGACACGCTGGATGTTGTGGAAGGCATGCAGTTCGACCGCGGCTACATCAGCCCGTATTTCATCAACAAGCAGGATTCCATGACGGCCGAGCTCGATGCTCCCTTCGTGCTGCTCGTTGACAAGAAAATCTCCAACATCCGCGAACTGATCCCGGTGCTGGAAGGTGTGGCCAAGTCTGGCAAGCCGCTGCTGCTGATTGCTGAAGACGTTGAAGGCGAAGCGCTGGCCACCCTCGTGGTGAACAGCATGCGCGGTATCGTCAAGCTGTGTGCCGTTAAGGCTCCTGGTTTCGGCGACCGTCGCAAGGCCATGCTGCAGGACATCGCTGTCCTCACTGGCGCCACCGTGATCTCCGAAGAAATCGGCCTCAGCTTGGAACAGGCTACGCTGAACGATCTTGGCACCGCCAAGAAGATCATAGTCTCCAAGGAAAACACCACCGTTATCGACGGCGCCGGCAACAAGGCCGACATCGATGGTCGCGTGGCGCAGATTCGCACCCAGATCGAAGAAGCTACCTCTGACTACGACAAAGAAAAGCTGCAGGAGCGTGTTGCCAAGCTCGCTGGCGGCGTTGCCGTGATCAAGATCGGTGCGGCTACTGAAGTTGAAATGAAAGAAAAGAAAGACCGTGTTGACGATGCCCTGCACGCTACCCGCGCCGCTGTTGAAGCTGGCGTGGTGGCGGGTGGTGGTACGGCGCTGGTGCGTGCCATTGCTGCTCTCGACAGCATCAAGGGCGACAACGCTGACCAGGTGGCCGGTATCAACATCCTGCGTCGCGCCATGGAATCCCCGCTGCGCCAGATCGTGACCAATGCCGGCGCTGAAGCTTCGGTGGTTGTGAACGAAGTGAAGAACGGCAAGGGCAACTACGGCTACAACGCTGCTAACGGCGAATACGGCGACATGATTGCCCTCGGCATTCTGGACCCGGCCAAGGTGACCTTCACCGCGCTGCAGAACGCAGCGAGTGTTGCCGGTCTGATGCTGACCACCGAAGCCATGATCACCGATGCCCCGGAAGACAAGGGTGCACCGTCAATGCCGGATATGGGTGGCATGGGTGGCATGGGCGGCATGATGTAATTTGAGCTGGTCTGATGCGTTGATGCTTCGTTGGACTGTTTGCTGCGCGTGCTCACGTACTTTTAGTACGCTCCGCTGCTCACAAACAGTCCGCCTCGCCTGAACGCATCATCCCGCGCTCAAATGAGTCGCTTTGAAAAAGGTCCCGCAAGGGGCCTTTTTTTATGGGGAGTTCGCTTCGCTGCTCACACCATCCTGCGCCTTGCCTGACCGCACGATGACGCGCTCAAATGCTGAGCTTTGATGTAAAACAAAACCTCGCTTCGGCGGGGTTTTGTTTTATGGGGAGTTTGCTTCGCTGCTCCTAAGCCATTCGTTTTGGCTGAGCGCGTAAATCCTCGTTCAAATGCTGAGCCTTGATGCGAACAAAGCCTCGCTTCGCTGGCTTTTTTTATGGACAGGTCGGTGGCGCGGGCAAGAGGTCAGGCGGGTGGTGGTAAATCGCTGCGCAGCTTGAGCTCGTCAATCGGTGCGGGTGTTGGGCGCGTGTTGCGATCATGGCAGCGCTCGGCTTCCGGCTTGCCCAGTTCGTGTGCGAGCTGATCGAACCGGGTCTGAAAAGCGGCCAGCGTCCATTGGCCGAAAATCGTATGGCCGCCTTCGTAAGCCTGTTCCTGATACTCCTCGAAGGTTGTGACATAGCCCATATAGTCATTGCAGTAGGTGCAGATCAGTACCTGCTGCACACCTTGTTTCTGCAAGACCTCCTGCACGCTTTCGACGACACGTTGCCCGGCGGTGGTAGTGAATTCGCCCGGACAGCAGACGATGGCAATTTGGCCGATGCGTATGATTTGCAGCGGTAATACGGTCGGGACGAGTGCGCTGTTTTTTATAGCGCCTATCCGAGCCTGCCGCTTGAGTTCTTTCACGAGGGGATCAGCAAAGTCAGGCAGCTTCAGAGCAGCAAGCTCCTGCCCCAGAATCTGTTTGCGACCGGCCTCCAGCAGAATGTCTTTAGGGCCTTGAGCGGCATAAAGCGTTTTGTACTCAGCCCGTTTTTCTAGGCTGGAGATGCTGTGCAGACGATATTGACGCAGGCCTTTTGCCAGCCGACTGGCGACTAGGCCCAGTGCCTTTGGCATACCCACGCCATCTACCGGTGTGCCGGTGAAAAAAGATACGCCATGACAGGGCTCGCTGGTGCGAGCATCACGGTGGCCATTGGCAAAGCGCGGGTCGGCGTGTTCCCGGGTGAAATCCACATATGTGAAAACGGCATCGATACTGCCGTTGAGGCTGCTGTGTTTCCCGTAGTGGCCCAGTGAAAGGGCAAGCTCGCCTTGAAGCTGGCCGTTGTGGTGGGCATAGGCGTATTCAGCTTTACCGCGTATGGCGCGGCGACGTTTTTCCTGACCGGGGCCGTGATAGTGCGGAGATACATCCCCGGCGGTAGCTTGCGCGAAAATGGCAACCGGCTCCGGATTTTGGGCGGAGCTCAATTGCTCTTCGGTGTGGCTGGCGGCATAGCCCTTATTGTCGCCATCGTGCTTTTTCTGGCTGCTGCTGACACAGGTGGCATGCACGCCAAACAGGGAGAGCAGGGAAAGCAGCTGGCCGTCGCGATGCAGGGAGAGCACCTGCATTTGTCGGTTGAGGGCGAGATGGGCTTCGCTTGTTGTACGCGGATTCACATCAGGATTGCGGTTATAAGCGGCGAGTGAGCGATTCCAGGCCACGGGCAGGGCATCGGCAAAGGCATCGCTCTGCAGCCTCAGCTCAGTGGGAGCGGCACTGCGCCAAGCTTCGAGAATGGCTTCCGAACAGGCCTCGACAATGCTTTGCACATGGCCGGGAATGAAGCCCGGGGTTACCAGGTTGTAGAGCACATCGTGCGAGCAGCCGCCGGGGCCGGAGTGGGTGTGGGTACAAGTGAGGACGAAGGCCTCCTCACGAAAGGCAGCACCCATCTCCTCGAGCAGGCGCTGGCAGACCCCGTCACGCATGGCGTGGGTGACGTAGCCCAGATCCAGACAACAGAAAACCACGGCAGCTCCGGCGTTATCTGCCACGAACAGGGCGCGGGCATAGAGCGGGCTTTCTTCACCGCGTGCGCGGTGCTCCCACTGGGCGTAGCCCTGCATGGCATAGCCGCGGGCACGTATGCCCAGATTCCGTTTTGCCCATCCTGCTTGATATGCCATCCGGCTGCGCATCCTGTGTCTTGTCATGAGGGAGGGGGCTGGTCTGCCCGGTGCCCGCTATCATCGAGCGATGCTGGCTTGGCCTTATGGAAGCTGACGTTGATTCAGCTTTTTGTCCAGTATGCCGAGGCGCTATGGCTGACTGGGCGGCCAATCAAAAAGGGTGAGTGATCCGGGCTCGTGAGGCGGTCGTCGGAAACTGTTCTACAGAAACAGTCTTTGTGAACCATTGCCTTGAGGGCTCATGAGAGGCCGTGTTAAAAAGCGCCGACCGATGGATGTCGGTACTGGCTGAACGGTAGAAAACTACCGACGGCATACATGGAAGACATAACAACAATATTGAGGGGACTATGCGCCCAACCCATTCCCTGCTCCTGCTGGTGCTTGGTCTATCGGTAACGGCCACGGCCAGTGCCGATGATTGTGGTGATCTGGCAACACGCTTTTCCGGCGCCGAGCGCTTCAGTATGAAGATTGCTGACCTGGATGAGCTCAAGACCTGTATCAACATCCTGCTGCGGGAAAAAATCAGTGCTACTTCCAATGAAGCGCGCGGCAGTACGTCTCCGACAGCGGTGGGAGGAGAGTCGCCGGTCCAGCTCAGTCGACCCAAGTCCGTCCCCGTCCTACAGGATGCTGAATAACAGCAGAGCTGCGTCGCCCATTCCGGGAGCCGTAGCACTGGTTGCGCTATTCCTGACTCTGGCCCTGATGCCAGGGGCCACCGAGCTTTTGCACTACCAGCGCGAAGCCATAGCAAACGGCGAGTGGTGGCGCCTCTTCACGGCCCATTTCGTACACCTGAACTTGTCCCATGCTCTGCTGAACAGTGCGGGAGCTCTGCTGCTGGCCTTTCTGTTGCCGCGTGAGTTGCCCGTGCGGGACTGGTGGGCTGTCACTCTGATCGCTCCCTTCGTGATATCCGCCGGGCTCTGGTTCAAGCAGCCGGATCTCATGGGCTATGTCGGTTTTTCCGGCGTACTCCATGGCCTGATTTACTGCGCCGTCATCCGCCTCTTGCCGCAGGCGCCGGTTTTGGCGGGACTGGTGTTGTTAATGCTGGTCGGCCGTCAGGTTTGGGAACAGACCGCCTTTTACGATCCCAACTATCTGCGCGGGCTCATTCACGGCCGGGTCATGCCCGATGCCCATCTCTTTGGGGCGCTGACGGGCACACTCTGGGGCCTGTGGTCTCTGTTACGAGACCGGTCGCCAAGGGCAGGCAATCTGGCCAAGGCCGGGGCGAGTGGATATAGTTCCGGCACCGGTCCGACGCCTGATGCATAAGCTGTTTTCACCCGCTTTTCGCGCATGCCACTTTGGGTTAACAAACCCGGGTCTGCCTCCTCGCTGTTAGCTGCCGATTCCCCCGCTGGCGCTATCCTTTAAGCACCGAGAATGTCGCAGGCCCTGCGTGGCTAAACAGGGCGCGGACGACCCGTAATTCCGGAGAGATCTCATGAGCAGCAAGCCGCAACTCATCATTTTTGATACCACCATGCGCGATGGCGAACAAAGCCCCGGTGCCTCCATGACGCTGGAGGAAAAGGTACGCATCGGCCGTGCGCTGGAGCGCATGAAGGTGGATGTGATCGAAGCCGGTTTTGCCATTGCTTCTCAGGGTGATTTTGAATCTGTGCGTGCAGTGGCCGAGGCAGTGAAGGAATCGCGGATCTGCTCGCTGTCCCGCGCTCGTGCTGAAGATATTGATCGTGCCGCTGAGGCGCTCAAGCCGGCTAATGCTTCGCGCATTCACACCTTCATCGCCACGTCACCCATCCACATGAAGTACAAGCTGCGTCTGGAACCGGATGCCGTGGTGGAGCACGCCGTGCGTGCCGTGAAATACGCGCGCAATCTGGTGGAAGACGTGGAGTTTTCCTGTGAAGACGCGGGTCGCTCCGAAGTCGATTTTCTCTGCCGCATTATCGAAGCCGCTATTGATGCCGGTGCCCGTACCATCAATATTCCGGACACTGTGGGCTATGCCATTCCCGGCCAGTTCGGCGAGATGATTGGTCAGCTGCTGACGCGTATTCCCAATGCCGACAAGGCGATTTTCTCCGTGCATTGTCATAACGATCTTGGTCTGGCTGTTTCCAACTCGCTGGCCGCGGTGCTCAATGGCGCGCGTCAGGTGGAGTGCACTATCAATGGTCTGGGCGAGCGTGCCGGTAATGCCGCTCTGGAAGAAATCGTGATGGCGGTGAAAACCCGCGCCGATCTTTTTCCTGTCACGACCGGCATTTACACGCCGGAAATTGTGCCGACCTCGCGCCTTGTTTCCAGTGTCACGGGTTTTCCGGTACAGCCGAATAAAGCCATTGTCGGTGCCAATGCCTTTGCGCATGAGTCCGGCATCCATCAGGACGGCGTGCTCAAGCATCGTGAAACTTACGAAATCATGCGCGCCGAAGATGTGGGCTGGAATGCCAACAAGATGGTGTTGGGCAAGCATTCGGGCCGTGCGGCTTTCCGCGCTCGCCTTGATCAGCTCGGTATTCCGGTCGGCTCCGATAATTCCCTGAATCAGCTCTTCATCCGTTTCAAAGAGCTGGCAGACAAGAAACACGAGATTTTTGACGAAGACCTGCATGCCTTGGTTAGCGATACCCTGCAGGCACTGGAAGAAACCTACAAGTTGGTGAGTCTGGAAGTGACCTCCAAAACTGGCGCCATTCCTGAAGCCAAACTCACACTGAATGTGAATGGTCAGGAAAAGCCGGTGACCGCCACGGGCTCAGGTCCGGTGGATGCGACTTTCCGTGCCATAGAGGCTGTGGCGAATTCTGGCACGCTGCTGGAGCTCTATTCGGTGAATGCGATTACCTCCGGCACGGATTCGCAGGGCGAAGTGACGGTGCGCCTCAATCAGGCTGGCCGCATCATCAATGGCCACGGTGCTGACACCGATATCGTGGTGGCCAGTGCCAAGGCCTATCTCAATGCTCTGAATCTCATGCGCGCAAATATTGAACGTGTGAGTCCGCAGGGTCAGATTGAAGGCGTCTGATATGACGGATGTGTCCGCCGGCAGGGAAGAAGGGCGTCGCCAGACTTATCTGGCGGCCTTGGGTATTCCGCTCTGGTCGTCGCGTCATGATCTGCCGGGCGCTTTGCCATCGGCTGGCTTGGAGTTTGTCGCGTATACGGATGCGACGCTGCTCGCCGAACCGGTAGTGCCCAGTCTGCCGCCGCAAAATCTGGTGGAGCAGAAAACGGCTGTGCAAAATGGCGCCGTGCAAAATGTGGCCGAGCAAAAGCCGGCCCCTGTAGCCTCGCCATCGGTCATTGCAGCGCCATCAATCAAACCAGCGCCATCGGCACCTGTTTCTGAGGCGGTGCCTATTGCTCCTGCGGCCAATGCATCGACCGAGTCCTATCCGCGTTTTGCCTGTCGCGTACAGCTGTTGGCGCCCGGTCTGATGGCCGTGATTGCGCTGGATGATGTGCCCGATCTTTCTGCACAGGAATATCGCCTGCTGGAAAATCTCATGCAGGCCGTGGGTGGCGATATTACGGCTGACGCCGGCCGTGAACATTTCCGCTGGCCCATGTCACCCAATCCCGCCATTCCCCGCGATGCGGGCGCGGCCCGTGAAGCCTTGGCTGCTTTTCTCGGACGTCGTCGCATGAGCCCTGATGAAAAAACGCGCTGGCTGGTGCTGGGCGAAACACTCTCGGTTTATGTGCGCACCGCACTGCCTCAGCACACGGTGATTGCCGCGCCCCCTCTGCGTGAGCTTCTGGATAATCCCACCGCCAAACGTGCCCTCTGGCAGGCCCTCAATGGCTGAAAGCTTCATACGTCGCATGACGCCGGCGGATCTGCCTTCGGTGTTGGCTATAGAGGCGCGCGGCCATATCTTTCCCTGGACGGAGGGTAATTTCCGCGATGGCTTGGAAAGCGGCTATTTCATGGTGGTGATGGAGCAGGGCGGCTCCGCTGAAGAAAAGAAAATCATCGGCTACGGCATCGTGCAGATCATTCTGGACGAGGGGCATCTGCTGAATATCACCATCGATCCCAGGCTCAATGGCCGCGGCCTCGGGCGCGAATTGCTGCTGCATTTGCTGGAGCATGCCCGTACGCATACCGATACGCTGTTTCTCGAGGTTCGCCCCAGCAACCATCGCGCGATTGCCCTCTATCAGTCTTCGGGTTTTAACGAGATAGGCCTGCGCCGTAATTACTATCCGGCTAAAGATGGTGGGCGCGAAGATGCGCTGCTTATGGCGATGGCTTTCTAGTTGTTGAATCAATGCCCGGAGGCATGATGAGCAAGGACACCCATACAGACACCCACAGCAAAACGATTGGCTACATTCTCTGGATTTTCGGTTTTATGGGGGCGCACCGCTTTTATTACGGCCGCCAACTGACCGGCACCCTCTGGTTTTGCACCTTGGGTCTGTTTTTCATCGGCTGGATAGTCGATCTCTTCCTGATCCCTTCCATGGATAGGGATGCCGATCTGCGTTACACGGCGGGCCGGGCCAATTACACCGTCGCTTGGATCTTGCTCACCTTCCTCGGCGTGTTCGGCATACACCGCTTTTATCTGGGCAAGTGGATTACCGGCATTCTCTGGCTGTGCACGGGCGGCTTCTTCCTGCTGGGCTGGCTCTATGATCTGTGGACGCTGAACGGACAGGTTTCCGAGCACAATCGCCAATCTGTTTGAGGTGTGAGGCCGCCTGATGCTTCCTGATGCAAAGCGGTGGCCTGATACAGGGCCGTCTCTTTGCCGGGACTGTCAGATTGCCGGGGATGTCAGAGAGGCGGCTGAGGGCTCTGCTTTGGCTGCCCGCCGGCCCCCGCCTTGCCGTATAATCGCGCCTCGTTTTTTGACCTCCTCCGGACCGCCATGAGCCTTTCCGAACAGCTGGCCGCTGAAGTTGCTGCCCGCCGCACTTTCGCCATCATCTCCCACCCCGACGCCGGCAAGACCACCATCACGGAAAAGCTGCTGCTCTGGGGGCAGGCCATTCAGATCGCCGGAACGGTGAAGTCGCGTAAATCCGACCGCCATGCCACCTCCGACTGGATGGAAATGGAAAAGCAGCGTGGTATCTCCATCACCACCTCGGTCATGCAGTTTCCGTACAAGGAATGCACGGTCAATCTGCTGGATACCCCGGGCCACGAAGACTTCTCGGAAGACACCTATCGCACGCTGACGGCGGTGGATTCTGCGCTCATGGTGATAGACGGCGCCAAAGGTGTGGAAGACCGTACCATCAAGCTGATGGAAGTCTGTCGCATGCGCGATACGCCCATCATTTCCTTTGTGAACAAGATGGATCGCGAAATCCGCGAGCCCATCGAGCTGATGGATGAAATTGAAAGCGTGCTCAAGATTCGCTGCACGCCCATCACCTGGCCCATAGGCGCCGGCCGTGATTTCAAGGGTGTTTATCATCTGCTGGAGAATCGCGTTTATCTTTACCAGCAGGGTCACGGCTCACACATTATCGCCGACAAGATTATCGAAGGTCTGGATAACCCTGAGCTTGATGCCGTCTTGGGTGACGAGGCCGCAGCTTTGCGCGAAGGCCTTGAGCTGGTGCTGGGTGCCAGTCATGAGTTTGATCTCGACGAATTCCTGGCCGGAAAACTCTCGCCGGTATTTTTTGGGACGGCGCTGGGAAATTTTGGCGTTAACCATATTCTCGATGGTTTCGTGAACTGGGCTCCTTGCCCTCCGGGTCGCACCGCCGCTGAGCGTGAAGTGAAAGCCACCGAAGAAAAATTCTCCGGCTTCGTGTTCAAGATTCAGGCAAATATGGACCCCAAACACCGCGACCGTATTGCCTTTTTGCGTATCTGCTCCGGCAAATACGAGAAAGGCCTCAAGATGAAGCATGTTCGTATTGGTAAGGACATACGCATTGCGGATGCGCTCACCTTCTTGGCCGGCGAACGTGCGCATCTGGAAGAGGCATGGTCGGGCGACATTATTGGTTTGCACAATCACGGCACCATACAGATAGGCGATACCTTTACCGAAGGTGAAAATCTGCACTTCCTCGGTATTCCGCATTTTGCGCCAGAGCTTTTCCGTCGCGTGCGTCTGCGTGATCCGTTGAAAAGCAAACAGCTGCAGAAGGGCTTGAAAGAGCTTTCGGAGGAGGGTGCCACTCAGGTATTCATGCCGCAGATCAATAACGATCTGATTCTGGGCGCTGTCGGTGTGCTGCAGTTCGATGTAGTGGCCTTCCGCTTACAGGAGGAATACAAGGTCGAGTGTGTTTACGAGCCGGTGAATGTGGCTACAGTGCGTTGGGTGCATTGTGACGACGACAAGAAATTCAACGAGTTCAAGAAAAAAGCACATGACCAATTGTCACTAGACGGCGGTGGTTATCTCACCTACCTTGCCCCTAGTCGGGTGAATCTGCAGCTAATGAAAGAGCGTTATCCGGATATCCAGTTCCGCGAAACCCGAGAGCACTGAGTCTTAGG
Organism: Moraxellaceae bacterium; assembly: GCA_050739955.1. Lineage (GTDB taxonomy): Bacteria > Pseudomonadota > Gammaproteobacteria > Pseudomonadales > Moraxellaceae > UBA2031. The sequence continues at coordinate 35,539 of JBOICI010000024.1, read as the reverse complement.
GGTTTCTGCCGCCAAGGAGTGATTGCATGCGTCATCGCCACGGAGTTTTTCTCTTACTCAGTCTGCTGTTAGCTTCCTGTCAGAAGCATGAGGAAGTCGTGGCGCCCAGCGAGCCTGTGGTTCAGGCCGCTCCGCCTGCGCCGGTGGTGGTGCAGGAATTTCTGGCGCTGAAAACGCAAACCCAGACCTGGGAGCGGATAGCGCCCAGTTGTCGTCAGAAGGATTGTGCAAAGGCGGCGGCCAGTATTGTGCAGTTCCCGGACAAGTCTGATTTGTCAGTCTTGGTGCAGAAGAGTCTTTTGCAACTGGCAGAGGCGGGCAGTTCGGCCCGCGGAGAAAGTCTGGAAGTCTTTGCCGATAATTTTCTGAATAAAGCCTCACGACGCCACGAGGCCAAACTGCGGGCAACATTACTCCGTCAGCAAGGGCCGTTGGTGGCTGTGCAGCTGGATGCCGATTTTTACACGGGCGGGGCGCATGGAAAGTCTGCCACGCGCTATCTCAATTACGATCGCCATGCAGAACGTTTGCTGACTCTGGATGATGTGATGCTGGATGGTCAGCGTCCGGCCTTTGTGCAGGCAGAAAAAGAGGCACATCAGGCTTGGATGAAGGGCAAGGGTATTGATTCTTCCTCGCAATGGCCGTTCAAGGAAAGCGACAATTTCACGCTGGAAGCAGAGGGTGTTCTGATTAAATACAACGCCTATGACATTGGTCCTTATAGTGCGGGTCAGCCGGAGCTGCTGATCCCGTATGCGGCGCTCAAGGGCATACTCAAGCCGGAATGGACGTTGCCGGCGCTATGATGCTGATCGATACCCACTGCCATTTCGATGTGGATGACTTCGATGCAGATCGCAAGGAAGTCGCTGCACGAGCACTGACAGCGGGTGTTGATACCATCGTTATTCCTGGTTATATCGCGGCACTCTGGCCCAAGCTTTTCTCTGTCTGCATGAGCATTAAGACGCCGCGTTTATTGCCGGCACCCGGCCTGCATCCCTGTTATATCGCCGAGCATACGCATGCCCATCTGGCTGAGCTCGAGCGTATCGTCAGTACGCAGCTTGAATGTGTGGCCATTGGTGAAATCGGTCTGGATTATTTTCTCGATGAGCTGAAGACGACTGAGCTGAAAGCAAAACAGCAGGAGTTTTTCCGGGCCCAGTTGGCTCTGGCTGTGAAATATGGCAAGCCCGTCATCCTGCATGTACGCAAGGCGCATCAGGATGTGATACGTATCCTGCACGAAATGAAGTTCCACGAAGGCGGCATCGTGCATGCCTATTCAGGTGGCATAGAGGAAGCCCGGCATTATGCAAAGCTGGGTTTCCGTCTGGGCATAGGCGGCCCTTTGACTTACGACCAGTCAAAACGATTGCGTGCTGTGGTGGCTGAGATGCCGCTCACATCATTAGTGCTGGAAACGGATGCGCCGGACATGATTCCTTTGCCGCATCGCGAACCGGGGGCGCGGCGTACTCGTAACTCACCGGAGTTTCTGCCCTCTGTGGCGCAGGCCATGGCGGAGCTCAAGCAATTGCCATTGGCTGAGGTAACAAGCGTGACGCGGGCGCAGAGCCTTTCTGTTTTTCGTCTGGCACACTGAAAATAGTGTGATGGGAGTGCGTGATATGTGGGCGGTGGCAATAGCGCTGGCGGCAATGATGTGGATGTGGGCGGCGGCAGGCTTGCATCTATCGGGTTGGCTGGAGCGTGGTGCGAATCATACGGTGCGCATGGCTTATTTCGCTGTAGTGGTGGCGTTGGGTGCGACGGCTATTTTGGCTGTGCTCTGGCTGGCGCTGCCGGGATCTGTACTGACGCAGGCCTGGACACTGAAGCAGCTGCGTGACGCGCAGCAACTTTCGGCACTGTTGGTGCTGTTGATGGCCATGGCGTCTGTTTGGCGTGCTTATCTGCTCTTATTACCTGCCCAGCCCGTGCCGGCATCCGCAACTGCAAAAGCGGCACAAAAAAAACGGCGACTTTGAGTCGCCGTTTTCATTTCTGCGCGCCACTCAGGGCAGCAGCTGCTCATAGGCCGTTAGTAGCTTGTCCGTAATCTGTTCGTTATAGCGGCCAACAATGAAGGGCACATTGTTCTGGTTAAAATTGACGAAGGAACCTTTGATGAAGGACCACTTGGTGGTGACTTCTTTCAAGGTCACGCTCACTTGAGGGTTTTTGGCGTAATGCTTGTTGAGCTGATCCAGCTGAGTGGAGAACTTGGCGGCCAGTACGTCGATTTCCACTTGTGGGCCTTGGCTGAGCACAATGGCACCACCGAAGTAATCGGCTGATTTGCGCAAATAGGCCGCCGTCATCACCTGCATCAGTACGTACTGGTCGTAGAGCATGTCTGCCATTTTGTCGGTGGCGATATTGCCGGCAGTACGCTGCTCGGCTTCAACACTGCGGATGTTCTGGGTAAGTGTGCTGAGGGCCGCATCGACAGCGTTGATGCTGGAGTTATCAGCGACACCTTCACTGGTGAATTTGGCGGTGGTGGCCGTGCGCTTCAGATCGTTCCAGCGCGAGGTAATGGCTCCTGTACCGACTTTCTGCACCAGAACGTCGCCGCTGGCCAGCTCACTTTGCATGCGCTTGAGCTGGCTGGGGTCGCGGTTGAGTACGCTATAGAGATAAAAGGAGGTTGCCACCTTGTAGCTCAGCGTTTCCAGCTGCTGCAGATTGCGTATGGTCTGCACCTGCGTAGTGGCGGCCGAGGCAGCCATTGCAGGAGTCACTGAAAGCAAGAAACCGGTGACGGACAGTGAGCAGAGAGTCATGCAGAGCAGTATCCTGCGCATTATTCTTGGCCTTTTTTGCAGGTAGGCCTTCTTATTAGCACAGGCTTGGCTCGACTTGTAGTGTGATTGAATTCACTCTTTTATTGGGGCGATATTTTCCCGATAGGCGGAGAAGTCAGCATGTGACCGGAGGTTCACCGCAAGATCGAGACCGGGCAGGCGGATTTCCTGATCGCTGAAGCTCAGATCGCCGCCCTCCAGTACTCCCTCGCCGAAGCGGTAGAGGGGCTGGTAGTTGCCGCTTTCGGCCGTTTGACGGTAGCTCTCGCGGCTGGTTTCAGTGCTGTCCAGGCGCTTCTGCCAGCTGCCCATCGCAGCCTTGCCATGTTTATTGGCAAGCAGCTGACGGGTTTCCTGCGGTCCCAGCAACAGGGCGCTGGCATTGTTGCCACCAAAGCCCTTGGAGTTGATGAAGCAGGCGGCCATGCCTTCGCGGCCGGTTTCCACATGTTGTTGCGAGAAGCGCAGATGCTGGCGGTTCACGTCATGGGCGATTTCATCCAGTGTGAAAATGCCCGGAACATAGCCTTCGGACCAGACACCCAGTGCGGCCATGAACTGGTCGCCGGCGGCGGCCCCCAGCGAATGTCCGACATAGCATTTGACTGAAGACACCAGCCAGTCTTCGATGCCAAAAGCACCGGCAATGCTGTCAAAAACATGGGATTCAGTCACACGATTCTGCGGGGTGCCGGTGCCATGAGCTTGCACAAAGGTTTGTCGGCGCAGTTTCTCTTCGCCAAGGATTTCACGAGCCAGATGCGCCGCTTTGCCCAAGCTGAAGTAGTTGCCTATGCCGGGCGCGGAAATGGATTTTTTGTAGCCGTCGGCATGCACGAAGATGCCCGGTACGCTGCCCTGTATGGGCAGGCCCAATTCCAGAGCCAAGCTGTCGCTGGTGATGACGACGAACTGAGCGGACTCGGCCATGGTGAAGCCGGCGTTGTAGCCGAAGGGGCGGGTGGCTCGCGTGTTATCGACTTCGGTAATGCCTTTGGCGCGATCGAGCTCCAGTAGTTTGGCGTCTTCGCCGAGTGCACCCATGGCGCGATAGCCTTCCATGACTTCGGGCAGAATCGGTGCTTCAGTGGCGCCAATAAGCGCGAAATCGATGCGGCCTTCGCGAATATCGGTGACGGCGCGTTCCAGGTTGTAGAGGAAGGTGGCGCAAGCGCCGAGCACGCCGGCAGTGGCACCGACACTGCCCAGGATATAGGCGTTGATGAAGTCGGCCGGCATTTCCGCAAAGCCCAGCGGACATTGCTTGGCGCTGTTGCGCTTACCCTGCCAAGCAGATTTCAGCATGCCGCCGACGCCGTAATCATCAAGCTGGCCATGTGCGGATGAGGCGTAAACCGCGATACGGTCAGGTGCGATTTTCTGGCGCAGCTCATCCCAGGGAATGCCGGTTGAATGCAGGGCATCACTGGCCCCGAACACTGTCATCTGCAGGGCGCGTGGATGGTGGCGTGCAGGATAATAAAGCGAGGGATCAAAACCGGTGGGCAGCTGGCCGGCACTGCTGACAGCAAAGGCATGCGCATCGGGCACCAGCATTTCCATGCCTTCAAGCACCGTAACGCTGACTTCTGTATCCGACAGTGTTTGCACCTGCCAGTGTGGTGGAATTTGCAGGGGCAGATCGCGTTTGCGCAGACGGAAAGTGAGCTGGTCGGCGCTGATGTGCATGCGGTGATGCAAGGGTGCCGCGCTGACATCGAAATACTGCGGCTCTATGCGGCGTACCAGTGTGTGCTGGCGGGCAAAGGCTTGTTGTTGCACAGATGTACCGTCAAGACGCATCAGGCGGCCAAGATCGGCCAGAGTCTGCTCCTGTTTCGTCTGTCCCAGGGCGTCCAGGATCAGGCGACGATAGCCTTGGTGAAAGGATGAACGACCAGCAGCATTGATGCCGCCAAATCCGACAACAACAGGCAGTCGCGACACGCCTTATCTCCTTGGTTTTCTTGTAGGCCGTGGTTCGTGACCGGGCGGCCATTCTATCGGCGAGGTGCTAGTCAGACCAGATGCGCCGTGCCTTAAAACAGTCCGCTGGCCGGTGAAAGTGCAACAGGCTGTTGCGGTATGCACATTACGGCAGTATTGCGACTAGAAAAAAACCGGCCAGAGGCCGGTTTTTCTTGGGAGCAGGCAGAGGATCAGGGGCGCAGGGCCTTCTTGTCCAGTTTGCCAACGGCTGTCAGCGGCAGCGCATCCAGGAAATGGACATGCTTGGGTATCTTGTAGGCGGCCATTTGCTCGCGGCAGAACAGCAGCACTTTTTCGCGCAGCTCATCCTGGTTCTCGTTTTTGGCGCCTGCTTTCAGCTGAATATAGAGATGCACAATATCGTTGCCGGGGCGTTTTTCATCGGGCTGCCCGATCAGGGCTGAGAGTTCGATGAAGTCCAGCTCAGCCAGTTTGCCTTCCACTTCCACTGAGAAGACCTTGTAACCGCCGACAATGAGCATGTCTTTGCTGCGATCGCAGATAGAGACATAACCTTCAGCATCCATCTTGGCGATGTCGCCGGTGTAGATCCAGGTCTTGCCTTCGAGTTCACGCACTGTCTTGGCGGTGGCTTCGGGCAGATGCAGATAGCCCTTCATAACCTGTGGGCCGCAGGCAATAAGCTCGCCGGGCTCGCCCAAAGGCATTTCACGGGTGCCGGTTTCCACATCCACAATCTTGATGATGGTGCCTACTGCCGGCACTCCGACGCTGCCGATTTTTGGACGTGTTGGTGGATTGCAGGTGAGCAGCGGGCTGGTTTCGGTCATGCCGTAAACCTCAGCCAGCTTGCCCTGACCGATGATGGCCTCCAGGTGATGAATCATTTCAGGCGGGAAAGGTGCGGCGCCGGACATGGCCATTTTCAGTCTGGAAAAATCGATTTTTTTGAACTCGGGGTGCTCATAGAGCATCTGGTAGAGCGTGGGCACATTGGCCAGGAAGGTGGGCGGATACTTCTGCATCACCTTGCAGAACATCTCCACATTGCGCGGGTCTGGCACGATCAGAATGCGTGCGGCCTGCTGCATGCCAAGCAGGGCCAGAGAGAGTCCGGCCATATGGAAGTAGGGGAAGGCGGCTGCCAGCGTGTCGCTACCCGGGGTGTAGACAGCAAAGGCCTCGCACTGACGAGCATTGGCAAACATATTGTATAGCGAGGTCTCGGCCCCCTTGGGCTTGCCGGTGGTGCCGCCGGTGTACTGGATATAGATGGTGTCGGCATGTGTCAGCTTGGTGTAGACACGAGTGGCCGGTGATTTTTGCAGCTCGCTCCAGAAATCCAGCACCTTCACGTGCTGCATGGGGGCAGGCGTCACTTTGTTCAGTTTCTTGAGCTTGTAAGCCAGCCACTTCTTCCAACTCGGCAGCGGATCGATGGGGCCGGTGACCAGCAAGGCTTTAAGCGTGGGGGCCTTGCCGTCAATCTGGGCAATGGGAGCATTAAGCTGGTCCAGGCTGATCAGCACCTTGATGTGGGCGTCGTTGATCTGGTGGGTCAGCTCGGAGGGGGTGAGCAGGGGGGAAACCCCAGAAATTGCGGCACCGACTTTGGCGGCGGCCACCAGGCTGATCAGGTACTGCGGTGTGTTGGGCAAATGCATGCCGATGACATCGCCTTTCTGGACGCCAATCTTTTGCAGCACATTGGCCAGACGGTTAGCCAGTTGATCCAGCTCGGCATACGTCACGGTGGCGCCCAGATACTCCATGGCCGGACTGCTGCCCAAGCTCTTGGCATGCGATTCGATATAGTCGGCCAGGGACTTTTCGGCGATTTCCGGCAGCACCGGATTGATACCGCACTCGGCATAGATGGCATGCCAGGGTTGAGTCTGGAGGTCGGCAACGGCGTTCATGGCTGGAATCCTGTGTTCTTCGGGTGAATGGACAGTCACGCGGCCGCCGATTGAAGCATGGTCATTGTTCTTTCGCCAGAACCGGGAAGTCACTTTGGCGCACAAAAAAGGCCGCATTACGCGGCCTTTTTTGTATGTCACTCAGCTTCAGATCAGCTCTATCGCCATGGCAGTAGCTTCGCCGCCACCGATGCACAGGGCGGCCACACCTTTTTTGCCGCTGCGCTGTTTCAGGGCATGAATAAGGGTAAGGATGATGCGCGAGCCGGTGGAGCCAATAGGGTGGCCCAAAGCGCAGGCGCCGCCGTAGACATTCACCTTGTCGGCCGGAATGTTGTGCTTGTTCATGGCGGCCATGGTCACCATGGCAAAGGCTTCATTGATTTCGAAGAGATCAACGTCGGCTACTGTCCAGCCGGTCTTGGCAAAGAGATTGGAGAGGGCGCCTACGGGAGCAATGGTGAACTCGCTGGGATGCTGGGACTGCGTGCTGTGGGCAACGATGCGGGCCAGCGGCTTGAGGCCGCGCTTTGCTGCCTCGGATTCGCGCATCAGCACTAAGGCAGAGGCGCCATCAGAGATGGAGCTGGCATTGGCGGCAGTGATGCTGCCGTCTTTGGCGAAGGCGGGTTTCAGCGTGGGGATTTTGTCCGGATTGGCGTTGCCCGGTTGCTCATCTGTGTCTATGACAACGTCGCCTTTTCGGGTCTGGACCGAAACCGGCACGATTTCTGCCTTGAAGTTGCCATTGGTGATGGCTGCTTGGGCGCGCTTGAGAGATTCGATAGCAAAGGCGTCCATGTCGCCACGAGTCAGGCCGAGCGTGTTTGCCATGTCTTGGGCGAAGGAGCCCATGAGGCGGCCGGTCTTGGCGTCTTCAAGGCCGTCCAGAAACATGTGGTCCTTGATTTCGCCGTGACCCATGCGGTAACCGGCGCGGGCCTTGGTCAGCACATAGGGGGCGTTGGACATGGACTCCATGCCGCCGGCTACCATGATGTCGTTAGTTCCGGCCTTGATGAGGTCGTGAGCGAGCATGGTGGCTTTCATGCCGGAGCCGCAGAGTTTGTTAATGGTGGTGGCGCCGGCGGAGGTCGGAATGCCGGCATCAATAGCCGCTTGGCGGGCCGGACCTTGTTTCAGGCCGGCGGGCAGGACGCAGCCGAGGATGACCTCTTGAATGTCTTCCGGTTTGAGCCCGGCTCGGCTGACTGCTTCACGGATGGCGACGGCGCCCAGTTCGGGGGCAGTGGCGGAGCCAAGTGCTCCCTGAAAGCCCCCCATGGGGGTGCGGGCGCCGTTGACGATGACTACAGGATCATTGCTCATGCTGAATCTCACGGTTACTGCGGACGAGGTTGTAAGGGATGTGTCATTGAGGGCAGGCATTATATCGGCCCTCTAGGCTGCTGTCGTCGAGCACCTGATTTCTGGCGTGACGATATGCTTGCTCAGTGATAGGATTCGGCGTCTTCAAAACCGGGTTGGCCGACTTTTCGCATGGTGCGTATACAAGTCGGTGGAAGTTGTATCAGGTTGCTCTGATTGAAAAGGAAGGAAAGGAAAGCATGAAGAAGCTGACACTGTTGTCTGCTGCGGTAGCGTTTTCAGCGGCTGAGGCCGGAAATGCTGCTGTCGCGCTAGATCCCCAGGCATTCAATCTGGAACCGTTTCGCTTTATCCCCACACTGGAGGTGGCGGCCCTGCAGGACAGCAATATCTACAGGCTGTCGGCAGATGAAGTTTCTTCCTTCATCACCGTGATCAAGCCGACCTTCGATCTGGTGGCCCAGGATAGAGACAATGTCTATAACCTGCGTTATGCCGCTATCGCGGGCTTTTACGGTGAAGACAATAACAACTACGTTGACAATCTTTTCAGTGCCAAGGCGCATGTGGAGCCCACCGGCCGCTTCCGCTTTGATGCGGGCCTTGGTTACAACCTCCTGCATGACGATCTGGGGACGGCCTTCACCGAAGGCTTTAGCAAGGCTGCGTTGGAGTCTCGTGGTAGCCCAGATACCTATAATCTCGCCACTTTGAACGGTGGGGTAGAGTACGGTGCTAAAGATGCTGCAGGTCAGGTTGCCCTGACTCTCAATTACGGTCAGAAGCGTTATGATGCCGAAGATGCAGCGGCGGCACGCGATCTGGATATGATTGACGGCATGCTTGGCTTCCGCCTGCGTGTCCTGCCCAAAACCAAGGCGTTGCTCGACTTTGAGTACAATAAGGGCGATTACAGCAATGCTATCGTTTCGCGGGTTTCCGACTATACCGGTAGCGCCTACTTTCTGGGCGTGAGCTGGGAAAGTACGGCTAGCACTACCGGCAAGATTCGTCTTGGTAGTAATAAGCGTGATACGGCAGATGGTGATGGCGTTTCCGGTTTCGCCTGGGATGTTGGCGTGATATGGACGCCTCTGGAGCGTAGCCGCTTCACGCTGGATGGCAGTCGCCGCCTGCAGGATGGCACTCTGCCTACAATCAGTATCGATGGCCGCAATCTGACGGCGGGCTGGGCGCATGATTGGTCTGGTCGTGTGGAAAGCAAGCTGACGGCGGGTCTTGGCATTGAAGATCATGATCGTCTGCCTGGCACCGGGATTCGTGAGGATGACTCTGTGACTCTTGGTCTGGTTGTAAATTATCAGATGCGTCGTTGGCTGGTGCTGGGTGCTGGAATTTCCAAGACCAACCGTGAGTCGACGATGGACATCTACGACTACGACAGAGCGGTATTCTCTCTGAATGGCCAGTTGAGTCTGTAAGTCTGTAACGGGGCGGTCCATGATTCGTGTGGTATGTATGGTGTTGGGCCTGTCCCTCTTGACCGGGACGGCCCATGCCGCCCCGGACTGGTGGGATCGCCTGTTCGGCTCTGCTAGTCCCTCTGTTGCGGCAGGGGTTGAAAGTGAAGACTCTCCTCCTGTTCTCAATCTTCCCGCTGTAGATAGTTCAGTGCGGCCAGTTTTATCTCTGGCCTCTGATTACAAGCTGGGGCCCGGTGACCGGCTTATGGTCACTGTATTCAATGAAAAAGATTTGACGGTTGAAACCCGCTTGAGCGATGCCGGCACTTTGTCTTTTCCCTTGTTGGGAGAGATTCGTGCCCAAGGCATGACTATAGGTATGCTGCAGGATTATCTGACCGAGCAGCTGAGAACGGGCTTTCTCGTCAATCCGCAGGTATACGTCAGTATTCTTGAGTACCGCCAGTTTTTCGTGAATGGTGAGGTTAACAAGCCAGGCGGTCTCGCCTATATGCCGGGTCTTACGGTGCGCAAGGCAATTGCGCTGGCGGGAGGCTTCACTCCTCGTGCCTCTTTTACCAAGATATTCATCATTCATGAGGACGATCCTTTGGGGCGTCCTCGGCCTGTCACTCTGGATACCTTTCTGCGTCCAGGCGATATCCTGACCATTGAACAAAGCTTTTTCTGAGCCTGCGCCTGCCATGGAAAAAAATGTCATAAGCGCTGCTTCGGCGACGCCCGATCATGAGATGGAAATTGATTTGCGTCAGTACTGGCGCATTGTTAGTCGCTACAAGTGGGGAATCCTGGGCTTGGCCCTGTCGGTCACCATTCTGGCGACCTTGATTGTTTTCAGTATCGAACCTGTCTATCGCGCAAGCACGACACTTTTGATTGAGCAGAAGCAGGCCCAAGTCATTACCATCCAGGAAGTTTATGACATGGATGGTGGCAACAAAGAGTATCTGCAAACGCAGTTCGAGATTCTCAAATCGCGAGAACTGGCAACGCGTGTCGTGAAGGCGCTCAATCTTGTGCAGAATCCCGAGTTTGCTGGCGAGGAGACTGCCGAGGAAAAGTCGTCAGCCTTTGCCCTGGACTGGCGCAAGTGGTTGCCAGAAGGACATCAGGAGAACCCGCTGCTGACTGAGGAGCAAAAGCTTTCCAATGTAGTGAATGCCTTTATCGGGTATCTCACTGTTGAGCCTGTTCGTAATACCCAGCTCGTCAAAATCAATTTTGAGTCGCATGATCCCAAACTCGCGGCGCTTATCACCAATGCCATGGCTCAGGCCTATATCGAAAGCCAGATGGAAGCGCGTATTGCACTCACTGAGCAGGCGGCGGGCTGGCTGACGCAGCGCCTTAGCTCCCTGAAGATTGCACTTGAGCAATCGGAGCAGCGTTTGCAGGCCTATCGTGAGAAAAACGATATCGTTGATGTTTCTAATTCGGATGGTCAGAGTGGTGTGCTAGCTCTGACATCAAGGCAGTTGCAGGACATCACCGAGCGCATGATTGCTGCCAAGTTCAAACTGTCTGAGGTCGGCCAGCGTTATGGCCCCAAGCATCCCATTTATCAGCAGGCCGAACTGGATCTCAATGAGGCCCAGCAAGTCTTGGCGATGGCTCGTGAAACGGCACAGGTTCTGTCACGTAAAGAGTTTGGTCTGCAAGAGTTGCAGCGTGAGGTAGATACCAATCGCAACCTCTATGATGCGTTCTTCACGCGCATCAAGGAAGCCAATGAAACGCGTCAGCTTGAAACGTCCAATGCCCGTGTGATTGATACAGCGGTTGTGCCCGACAAGCCGGTCAAGCCGCTCAAGGGATTGACCATGGCGCTGGCCTTCGTGCTCAGTATCATGCTGGGCGTCATGTTGGCCTTCTTGCTGGACTATCTCGACAGTACCTTCAAGGGTGCAGAGGACGTGGAGGCGCGGTTGGGTGTTCCAATGCTGGGTCTCTTGCCTGTTGCCAAGCGCCGCCAGGATGCAATTGCGGGCCGGCCCCTGTTTCTTGAAAACGATCAGCAGGGCTTTTCCGAGGCGGTGCGTACCGTGCGTACGGGTGTGGTGCTGTCCGGTCTTGATACCCCGCACCAGATTGTTGTTGTGACTTCCAGTGTGCCGGGTGAGGGTAAGACGACGACTTCGGTCAATCTCGCTGTGGCTATGGCGCAGATGGAAAAAGTTCTGTTGATCGATGCGGATATGCGTCGCCCGACCATTTCCAAAACGCTGGGGATTCCGGGCTCCAGTCCGGGTCTGTCCAATCTGGTCGCAGGCACGGCCGAGATGGAGCAGTGCATACATCATCATGAAGAAGGCAATGTCGATATCCTGACAGCAGGCCTGATTCCGCCGAATCCTCTGGAGTTGCTGTCCTCTCGTCGTTTTCGCGATGTCCTTCACCAGCTAGCTCAGCAGTATGACCGTATCGTGATTGACTCCGCGCCGACCCTGGCAGTCAGTGATGCGCTGGTGCTGTCTACACTCGCCAATGCCGTGATCTATGTAGTGAAGTCGGATGCTACGGCCTTCCACAGTGCACGCAGTGGTATCAGCAAGTTGCGACGCGTCAATGCGCCGTTGACGGGAGTGGTTTTGAATCAGGTGAATCTGAGTAAGGCCACCAAATACGGCAGCTACTACGGGTATTACGATTATTACGGATACAAGGCCAAGGAAGAGGCCTGACTCCTGATTGCTAGATAGGCCGAGTAGCGGCAAAGGATGAGTGATAATGGGCTCTTCTGGCAGAAGGAAGCGGGAGCGTCACGCTAATTGGCGCTGGTATGCAGCATCCGGCTTTTGTTTTCTTTTCTTTTTTGTCGCGCTCTCCTCATTTGTTGCGGATATCGCCGCATTCAGGGCTGTTGCCTGGGTAGAGGCTTGGACCAATCTGGTGGCGATATCGGCAGCAAAAGGGCAGGCCTATCGCCCTGCGGATGCTGACTGGAACGAAGCGCATACGGATGCCTTGCTCGCCGTCAGGCTAGCGCCCTTCAATGCGAATTATCATGAAACACTGGCGCGGGTTTATATCGCGCGTCAGCTTGATCTGGGCGACGGCGATCCGCGTTTGCGTCCCCTGCTACGCTTGGCTGCAGCCGAATATCAGACGTCCATACGCTTGCGGCCGACTTGGCCCTATGGCCATCTCGGGCATGCCTATGTGCTGCGACGCGAGTTGCAGCTGGATGATGAGTACGAGCAGAGTCTTGGGGCGGCCTTGAAATACGGGCCTTGGGAGCCTGAGGTTCTGGCAGCGGTGGTGGATATCAACATCGGCATTCTACCGACATTGCAGCCGACCACACGTGAGCTTGTGTTAGATGCTCTGCGACGTGGACAGGCGTGGACAGAAGACTCCCAGGGTAATCCTGTGCCTTATGGCAATCAGATCTGGCGCAAGGTCGTTGCCCGGCACCGGGAGATGGTGGCTTGTGGCTGGCTGCGTATTGATACGCCGCTGCTCAAGCAGCGTTGCCAGCCCCAGGCCCCGTCTGCAGGCGGCTGACTCAGGCGCCGCAGCACTTCTTGAATTTCTTGCCACTGCCACAAGGGCAGGGATCATTGCGGCCATGTTTGTTGGCATTGACGACCGGGGCTGCTTTCTCTGCGGGCCCACTGGCAATCACTTCACCATCCTTGAAAAACCAGATGCCGTCTTTTTTCACGAACAGTGACTTTTCGTGATGTCGCTGTGCCACGCCTTGCAGGCGATAGCGTGCAACGAACTCCACTTCGCCCTGCTGATCTGTCTCCCCCCCCTGATGGGTTGAGAGCACCTCAAGACCTTCCCATTCGGACTGCTCGGCCCAGGCACGCATGGCGCTGATGTCGCTGTCGTCGCGACTGGAGGGGTGCGTGGTTTCCATGACGAAGTCGACATTGTGGCCAACATAGGCGCAATAACGTGCGCGCATCAGGGCCTCTGCCGTGCGGGCGGGTTGCTGGCGTTGGAGAACCGGCTGGCAGCAGGAGACGGACTCCTGGCCGGAGCCGCAAGGGCATAGCGACATGGGGATTACCTGAAAGAGATGGGACGGAAAATAAAAAAGGGGTGCCGAAGCACCCCTTTTTGCATCAGACCGGGAAGGGTCTGATTACTTGGCAGCAGCCGGAGCAGCAGCTTCAGCAGCCGGAGCAGCAGCGTCAGCAGCCGGAGCAGCAGCGTCAGCAGCCGGGGCAGCTTCAACAGCCGGGGCGGCTTCAGCAGCAGGAGCAGCAGCTTCAGCAGCAGGAGCTTCAGTGGCAGGAGCTTCTTCTTTCTTGGCACAGCCAGCGATGGCCAGAGCGGCAACGATAGCGGCGGAAACGGCGATCTTCTTGATTTGCATGATGTCTCTCTCAGGGGTTGCGTGTTTGACGACTATGCTAAATGCACTACCGGCGTTACCGGCATTTACATGCCTGCAAACCGCCCAGATTACCTAGCATCCAACTAATCGGCGCGCAGATATTAGCATCGCGATTTTGCGTTTGCATCACTTTTGTTTGACAAAGCGGTGACATGCTACAAACGGCTCCAGCCCTGATTTCCCCGAGAAAAAGCGGCCCTCACAGGGCCGCTTCAGAGAGGGCTCAGCGGCTCTGTTCCGGGTCGGCAAAAACAGCTCCTGATACCCCCTTCTTGTACTGACGGGCACGGTAGAGCGCGGAATTGATGTTGATCAGGATCTGGTCCAAGGCAATCGGCCGGTTGGGAACCACGGACATGCCGATATGGACATAGGCCGGCAGGTCCTTCTGCTTGGCCCAGGTATCGAACTGCTGCTGGATGTCGAAAGCAATGGCTTCGGCATCCTTGGTGATGGTGTCCACCAACAAGAAGGCAAACTCGTTGCGGCCGTAGTGCACGGCTACATCGCAGCCGCGCAGGCGTTGGTCGATGATGCTGGAGAATTGCTTGAGCAGATACTGGTTGATGGATTTCCCAACCTTCTTGCCTTTGCGCTTGGTAACTTCGATTTCGGCAAACATCACCACCATGGGTGTCATATTGCGCTGGTGATAGGGCAGCAGATATTTCGCCGCCTCATAAAATGTCCAGCGATTGCCGAGGCCTGTAATTGGATCGGTTTCAGTCACGCGTGCAGCACGCAGGCGCATGCTCTCAGCATGAGCAGAAAGAATCAGCGTGGCGCAGGCCGATGCCAGAGCAAAAAGTGTGACGGCGGCAAAATAGATGTCGTAGGGCTGGTGCAGCAGTTGCTGACGCAAAATCAGTGTGCCGGTAATTAGAATAAGCACAACGGAAAATACGGCAGTAAAGGATTTCAAGCGATGCTGAGCAACGGCCAGAGCCAGCATGGCACCGGAAAAAATGATGGTGGGTGGTAGTGCCGCTGGATCGTTGATTAGCACGCCGAGTACAGCGATCACATCGGTATAAGTGATGGCATGCAGCAGCGCCGGATTGGCGCGGTTGAGAATGATGGAAAGTCCAAGCAGGCTTTGCACGGCGATATAAAGAATCACAGCAATGACAAAGCCGGTATAAGTGATCAGCAGCAGTTGTTGCGGTACGAACCAGGCATAGGCCAGCGCCAGCAAGGCGAGAGTGATGCGCAGTGCGAGATGCCATTGCGGCAGATGCAGCTCATGGAATTGTTCGGGGGCAATGGGTTTGATGTTTTCTGGCAGCAGGGGGTTCATGCGCAATCCGTGGTCTACTTCTTTTGTTGCAGCGGGTGCGTCAGGCCGGTCGGCCTGCGCAGGCAGGGGCGGAGCAATCCTAGCAACCGCCCCGTAAAATGAGAAGGCATACACGGGCCGGTGGGGTAGTCGACCGGTGGATTTGGCCGTATTCCGTTGTGCGTCCTGTGGTATATGAATCTCCGGCCAAACGGACAGGAATCCCTGCGATGAGACGGATGCTCACCATATGGGTGGCGATATTGCTGCAAGCACTGCTGTGCATGACGGCGAGTGCTGCCTCTGTGTCACCGCCATCATCGGCGTTGGTGTTGGCAGATGGCGACAATATTCGTTTGACGCCCTATGTCAGCTTCTGGCGCGACCCGGATGGCCAGCGCTTATTGCCGGAAGTCATGCATATGCAGCAGGATTTCCGCCCGGTGCAGAAGCATCCCAACTGGGGCTTTGACCCGGCCGCAGCCTACTGGTTCCGCTTTTCTTTGCATAATCCCCTGGCTGAGCCGCAACAGCGCATCCTGTTCCTGGATTTCCCCCTGTTGGACCATGTCACGTTGTATGCGCCTGATGGAAAAGGGGGCTACCGGCAGGCTGTTACGGGAGATACCGAAAACTGGTCGCAACGCGCGCTCAAGCTGCGTCAGCTGGCCTTGCCGCTGACGGTGCCAGCAGCAAGCACTGCCGATTTTTATGTGCGAGTGATGTCGTCCAGCAACATCATTTTTCCTGCCCGGCTTTATGGGGTCGATGAGTTCTGGGCCGATATGAGCCGTGCCCAGCTGTGGCAGGGCATGTTTTACGGCGCCATGTTCCTGCTGCTTTCCTATAGCTTTTTCCTGTTTGTGAGCGCGCGCGAGAAGCTTTTCCTTTATTACGCCCTCGCGCTCTTTCCCACGGTGCTCTATCTGCTCTGCATAGACGGCCTGATGTTCCAGTTTCTGCCGGTTCCCGGTCTTTGGCAGAACCTTTTGCTGTCCTATGCCGTTGGCTTGGCCGATCTGCTTTACCTGCATTTTGCTGTGCAGTATTTGAAGCTGCCTGCGGATTCGCCTTGGTACCGCATGACCCGGGTATTGATGTTGCTGTGTGCAGTTTGCCTGTTGATTCTGCCCCTGCTCGGACCCAGCCATGGCGCCATGGCTGTATTGATATTGGGGGTTCTGGTGGGGACCTGCATTCTGGCCATGGGTTTGGCCCAGCTGCCGCGGGCAGGCGCGGTGGGCCTGTATTTCGTAATGGGCTGGTTCATTTTTCTTTTCAATGCCATCGCTGCGGTGTTGGCGGCTTTTGCCCTGATTCCCTTTCTGGATTTTTTCATTGTTGGCATCAAGGCCGGGCTGGTTTGTTCCATGATCCTGCTTTTCATGGGCTTGGGCCTGCAGTTGCGCCAGCTCAAGATGGCCGAGGCCGGCAGCCGCGAAGAGGCCCTGCTGGCGCAGGCGCAAAGCCAAGCCAAGAGCCAGTTTCTGGCCATGATGAGTCACGAGATACGCACCCCTATGAACGGTGTGCTGGGCATGGCCGAGCTGATGCGTACCACCGGGCTCAGTGCTGAGCAGGACCGCATACTCGGCACCATGGAATCCTCCGGCAATGCCCTGCTGGAAGTGATCAATGATGTGCTGGATCACGCCAAGATCGAGGCCGGGCGCATGGAGCTGGATCTGGCACCGCTGGATCTGGACATGTTGATCGAGGAGTGTCTGGATCTTTTTCGTGCCCGTATCTACAAGCAGCAGCTCACCCTGCTGTGTTCAATTGCCAATGAGGTGCCCACGGAAGTCATCGGCGATGCCTTGCGCCTGCGGCAGGTCATCACCAATCTCATTTCCAATGCCGTGAAATTTACCGAGCGCGGCAACATAGAGGTGGGCGTCAGTCTGCAAGAGGGTGAGGGCGGAAGCTTTATCCTGATTGCAGTTTCCGATACCGGCATAGGCATTGCCGCGGAACAGCGTGAGCAGATTTTCGAGAGCTTTGTGCAAGCCGATGCCTCCACCTCACGCCAGTATGGCGGCACCGGTTTGGGTTTGAGCATCAGTCGTCAGCTTTGTCGTCTCATGGGCGGCGATCTTGTGGCGGAGAGTGAGCCGGGGCGCGGCTCCACTTTCCGCGCCAGCCTGCATATGCGGCGAGTAGTGGGGGCGCGTGAGCGTTCGGTGTGGGCACTCGAGTTGCCCACTGTGCATCTGCTGTTGGTCGATGGCGAGCGACGCTTTGGCGAAGTCATGTCGGCACAGGCCAGTACCCGCGGCTTTCAGGTAGAAGCGGTACAGAGCGGGGAGGCGGCATTTGTGCGTCTGCAGGAGGCGGCGGCCGCAGGCCAGCCCTTTAATCTGGTGGCCACCGCCTTGCAATTGCCGGATATGAACGGCCTGACCCTGCATGGCCGTCTCATGCGTGATCCGCAGCTGCGTCATTGCAAGACCCTGTTATTTGCCCTGCCGCAGATGCAGCCCAGTCCCGGCGTACTGGTGCATGCCGGCGTGGCCCATGCTTTCTCGCGACCGGTGCTGGCCCGCGAGTTGCGGCAGGCGGCATTGGCGGTTTTGCGCAAACAGCCGGACGAGTCGGCACAGCCCCGCGAGGAGGTAGCGCAATATCCGGGCTTACGCGTGCTGGTGGCGGAAGACAATCGCACCAATCAGGTTGTCATCATGGGGCTGCTGCGCCGCTTCGGGATCACGGCCGAGCTGGTGGAAAACGGCGAGCAGGCACTGGCTGCTTTCCGTCGGGCCCGGCCGGGTTTCAGTCTGGTGCTCATGGATTGCGAGATGCCGGTCATGGATGGCTATGTTTCCACGCGCGAGATACGTCGTTTCGAGTCGGCTGAAGGCCGCTCGCGGGTGCCCATCGTGGCCATCAGTGCCCATGTCACCCAGCACCATATTGATAATTGCTATGCCGCGGGCATGGACGACCATCTGCCCAAACCCCTGAATCTGCGCTTGCTGGCCGACAAACTGGCTCAGTGGTCGCCTCTTCAGCGGCACGATGGGCATGTCTCGTAATTGGGCTGGGCCGGTTTCGCAAAAGGGCAGCTGCGTCGTACCATCTGACCTTCTGGTCATGTGACCCCTTCTCCAGCCATCAGGAAGTTTTCGGTGAGCACCAGCAGCGATCCCCATTCCCCCCTGCGCGATGATGTGCGCCTGCTCGGCAATTTGCTGGGCGACACCCTGCGTGAGCAGGAAGGCCAAGCTTTTTTCGACAAGATCGAACATATCCGCCGCCTCGCCAAACAAGCCCGCGATGGCAGCACCGAGGCCCGGGCCGAACTGACGCGCGTGCTCTCAGGGCTCAGCGATGCCGAGTTGTTGCCAGTCACGCGTGCATTCACGCAATTTCTGAATCTCGCCAATATTGCCGAGCAATATCATCGTGTGCGTCGTCGCCGTGCCCATCAGTGGCGTAGTGACGAGCCGCCACAGCCAGGCTCCGTGCGCGAGCTGTTTGCTCTGCTGGCCTCTCATCACTGTGGCAAGGACGACATACTGGCGGCCGTGGATAAGCTCAGCATCGAGCTCGTACTCACCGCACATCCCACCGAAGTCAGCCGCCGTACCCTCATACAGAAATACGATGCCATCACGGAATCGCTGGAGCGTCTGGATCGCGGCCTGACGCCAGTGGAGCGAGCGCAGGAAATGACGGCTTTACGCCGGCATGTGATTGCGGCCTGGAGCACGGATGAAATTCGCCAGTCACGCCCCACGCCTGTGGATGAAGCCAAGTGGGGCTTTACCGTCATAGAGCAGACTCTGTGGAAGACCGTGCCGGATTTTCTGCGCGAATTTGATACGGCGTTGTTCGAGGCCACCGGCAAGCATTTGCCCGTAGATCATTCACCCATACGTTTTGCATCGTGGATGGGTGGTGATCGCGATGGCAATCCCAATGTCACGCACGCGGTCACGCGCGAGGTATTGCTGCTGGCGCGCTGGATGGCCGCTGATCTGCTCTGGAAGGATATAGATGCCCTGCGTGCTGATCTTTCCATGGCGGATTGCAGCCCGGAGTTGCGTGCCCGCGTGGGCGCAGAAAGTCGCGAGCCTTATCGCGATCTTCTACGTGAAGTGCGTCATAGACTTGCGCGCACACGCGAGTGGGCCGATGCCGCCTTGCAGGATGAAAATGCCGATGCCAGCGATATCTATCTGCATTCCGATGAGCTTTTTGAATCTCTCAAACTTTGCTACGACTCACTTTGTGCCAGTGGACTTTCTGCGCTGGCCAATGGTGATCTGCTCGATGTCCTGCGACGTCTTGCCTGTTTCGGGGTAGAGCTGCTGAAACTTGATATCCGTCAGGAGTCCACTCGCCATACCCAGACCATAGATGCCATCACCGATTATCTCGGCTTGGGTTCCTATGCCGTCTGGAGTGAAGAAGAACGTCAGGCTTTTCTGCTCAAGGAGTTGGAAAATCCGCGTCCGCTGCTGCCGGATCATCCGCATGCAGTAGAGACCTCCGCACTACTTTCGTCTGATGTGCAGGAAGTACTGGCCACTTTTGATGTGCTGGCAAAACAGCCGGCCGATGCGCTGGGTGCCTATGTCATTTCCATGGCGGAATCTCCCAGTGATGTACTGGCGGTGATGCTGCTGCAGCAGAAAGCAGAAGTGCCGCATCTTTTGCGCGTGGTGCCGCTGTTTGAAACGCTTTCTGATCTGGATGGTGCAGCCGCGTGTATTGATGCGCTGCTTTCCATTCCCTGGTATCGCACCGCTATCAATGGGCATCAGGAAGTGATGATCGGCTATTCCGATTCCGCCAAGGATGCCGGCTTCCTCACTGCCAACTGGGCGCAATATCGCGCCCAGGAAGCGCTCACTGCTGTGGCGCAAAAACATGGCGTCAAGCTCACGCTTTTTCATGGTCGTGGCGGCTCCATCAGTCGTGGCGGTGCGCCTACGCATCAGGCTTTATTGTCACAGCCGCCGGGCTCGGTGCAGGGTTCCATTCGTGTGACTGAACAAGGCGAAATGATTCGCTTCAAATTCGGCATGCACGGCATTGCCATGCGTAGTCTGGATCTTTATGCCTCGGCCACTTTGCAGGCGACCTTGTTGCCACCGCCGGCACCCAAGCCGGAGTGGCGGGCATTGATGGATGAGATGACGGAGATTTCACTCGCGGTTTATCGCGAAACCGTGCGTGAAACACCGGACTTCGTGCGATATCTGCGCACCGTTACACCAGAAACCGAGTTGCAGATGTTGCCGCTGGGCTCGCGCCCGGCCAAACGTAAGCCAAGTGGCGGTGTGGAATCCTTGCGTGCCATTCCCTGGGTGTTTGCCTGGACCCAGGTGCGTCTCATGCTTACCGCGTGGTTGGGCACGGGGCGCTCGCTGAATATGGCCATGGATACCGGACGTGAAGAGCTGCTGCGCGAAATGGAAAGGCAGTGGCCTTATTTTCATGCCGTGTTAGACATGCTGGAGATGGTGCTGGCCAAGGCCGATGCCTCCATCGTGGCTTATTACGAAGAGCGCCTGGCGGGCGATGATGTACGTCTGCGTGAGTTGGGAGCGGAATTACGTAATCGCCTGCAGATCACGGTGGACTCACTGCGCCGCGTCTATCAGGGGCGCGAGCTGCTCGCCAATAATCCGGTTCTGCGTCGCTCTATCAATGTGCGCACGCCTTATATCGAGCCCCTGCACATGCTGCAGGCAGAAATCATGCACCGGCGCCGCCAAGCAGGTGATCAGGATAAATCCTATGATCATGCGCTCATGGTCACCATCGCCGGCATCGCAGCTGGTTTGCGCAATACAGGTTAATGATTGCGATGCCCGGTTTGTGTACAGGACAGGCGGGGGACGATTGAGGTCTTTTACCTGTTTATTGGTGTTGACAAATTTCAGGGCTCTGCTTCTGGTCAACTTCTTTCCAATACAGTTTCTTTTTTGTTTGTGTCTTGTTTTTCCTGTGCTAGAACTTGGGGGCTTTTAGGTATGGGCTCGAGAAGGGCCGCCTGCTTGTTGGACGCCAGTTATGGCAAGTCATAAAAATTAGGGAGAAGCAAAATGATCAGTAATCAAAAACCAGGTGTCCGCTCGGCACTGGTTGTTGCTATCGCGGCAGCAGCGCTGAGTGGCTGTGGTAGTGATGGTGCCAGCAGTGGCGGGTCGGGATCGGTCAATAGCGTGGATGCTACCTCTACCTCCGGTACGGTGATCACGGTAAACGGTGGTATCGGTGGCAAAGGTATAGAGTCTTCTGGTGGTTCTGCTGGCGGTTTCGAGCTCTACAAAGAAGCCGGATCCGGTGATGTAAAAGTGTTGTCGGCGGGTACGGCCAGTGCCGGCTTTACGGCACTCAGCTTTACCCCCAGCTTTGGCGCGAATGGCGTCGTTGTCGCGGCAAATACAGCAGTCACCAAGTATGCCGACTGCACGGCAGCTGGTGATTCAGTGAGTGGCACACTCTATGTCGTGAACGATAGCGGCAATCTTTACAAGTCCAATGGCGGCGCTGGCTGTGACAGTGTTGAAATCGTGACCGGCCTCAAGGTGAACAGCGGTGTAACGCTGACCCTGCCTTTGAATTCAAACAGCTCGACCCAGTCCTACATGGATCTGAACGGGGATGTGCAAAACCTCGGAACGATCACGACGACGGATGCCAGTGCTACGCAGCGCGGGAATATTCAGCTTTACGGTTCTTCTTATACGGGTAGTGGCAAGATCCTGACCAAGGGCACCGCCGCAGGCCAGAATGCAGGCGACGTTTATCTCTACTTTGATTACGCCTTTGTCAATAGTGGTGAAATCAACGCCAGCGGTGCAAACAGCAGCAGTGGCGATGGCGGCCAAGCGGGCTATATCGACGTGTATGGCGATTACTACGTCCAGAATACGGGCGCCTTGAATGCCAAGGGGGGGGACAGCACCTTTGTTGACGGTATTGGTGGCAGTGCCGATTATGTCGAGCTTTATTCCTACTATGGAGCAGTCAATAACAGCGGTGCTGTTGATGGCCGCGGCGGCAAGGGCGCTACCGGTGGCAATGGCGGCGGTTTCTATGCGTATGCGCAATATCTGGGTGGTGTAAACAACAAAGGCAAGCTCTCCCTCTTTGGTGCTGACTCTTCTGATGGCGATGGTGGCAGGGCAGGTGAAGTTGAAATCGGCGCAGCAGCAGGCGTGCGTAATAGTGGTGCCCTGCTGGCTTATGGTGGCAAGACCACGGATGCAGCAGGCAGTGGCGGCTACGGTGGTGACCTCGAGGTTAATACCTATGCCTATGACTATGGCACCGAGGAAAACACGCCGGCAGGCAGTGTTGCGTGGTCAGGCCGCCTAGCCCTGCATGGTGGCGATGCTGTTGCAACAGGAACGGGTAGTGGCGGCAGCAGCGGTGGCATCTCTGTCGAAGTGGAAGATGATGGTTATGACGCTACGGCAAAGTCCGAAATTTCCTTCCTCGGTTATACGCGCGTTGACACATTCGGTGGTGCCGGCACATTTGGTGGCAATGGCAATCGCTATGAGCTGTATAACTACGACTCGAATCTGGAGGGCGAATATACGACCAGCGTAACGGGCGGCAATGTCGTCAGCCAAGTAGCTGTTAAGGCAAATGGCGGGAACGCACGTGCCGATGGTGCCGGGACTAATGGCTATGGTGGTTATGGTGGTTCCATCGATCTGGAAACGGATTACAACGAGTCTGCCCAGCTGACGCCTACTTCTGCCAAGGTCACACACTCTGGTGCTGTGGATCTCAGCGGTGGCCAGAATCGTAATGGCACCAACTCGTACTACGGTCGCAGTGGTTATGTGTATGTATGGGGCATTAATGGTGTGACCTGGAGCGGTGCTGTTACTGCCAATGGCGGTAACGATGTGGGCACAGGCGCCAGCAGCTATGGTGGATATGCCAACAGTCATGATTGGGAGTCTGAGTACGGTACAACCAAGGTGACAGGCAATATCACGGCCAACGGTGGTAATGGTGACTATGTTGGTGGAAATAGCTACGGTGTTTATATCTACGGTAGCAAGCTGGCCTATGCCGGCACCATCAAGGTTAATGGCGGCAATGCCAATGCTCAGCTTGGTGGATCTAGTGGCGGCAGCGGCGGCGGCATCTGGCTGCAGGCTGTCAATCCAAATGCCAGCACTGTGAGCGGCAGCGCGCAGTACAACGGTGGTACGGGTGTCTCGCCCGGTAACCAAGGTTCCTTCTTCAAGCTGATTACTTGCGCAGGCAACTGCAACAACAGTTAATTGTCAGTGATGTAAACAAGAGGGCTGGGCGCTTGCGCCCGGCCCTCTTTATTTTCAGGACTCAAGAGACAATCGAAATGCAAATACTCCCATGGAGATGGTTTTCTGCCTGCCTTATTGTTTGTTCAGTGATGGCGGGCTCCGCATGGGCTCAGCCGCTTGCTGGAAATGCGCAGGTGCCTTCTCTTCTCAAGCAGCCTGTTGTGCAAAGCGATGTTGTATACAACAAAGCTAAGGACACAGTGTCCATTTCTTCAAAAGGAGACATGCTTTCTTCTATTTTTTCGCAGATAGGGAAGCAGTCCGGCATTGATATCCGTATGGATCCCAAGATAGAGGTTTCTGTCACCATCAATGTCAAGGATATGCCTTTAGAGCGTGCCATTGATGCCATGACCAAGGGCCTTAATGTGTTGAAAAGCTATGAGTCATCCGGCAAGAAAAAGGATTTGCTGGTGCAGCTCAGTATTTTGCCTGCTGGCCAATACGATGCATCAACGGCCATCAGTCTCATGAGCCTGGATCGTGAGATTGGCATGAGAGCTGGGCAAATGTATTCGCAGTCCAAGGCCGGCAAGCGTAAGCAGCGAGAGGCTGATTTGTTGGCCAAGCGTTGGCAAGCTCGCCAGAGCAGCCTTAATGCCCAGCAGCAGAAAGCTTATCAGGAGCGCTTGAAGGCTCTGGAAGAAAGAGCGCTGGTCAAGGAACAACAGCGTGAGGCCAAGGAAAAGAAAAAGGCTGAGCGACTTGAAAAACGGCTTGCAGGCTTGCCGCCGCAGGCCAGAGAGCGTGTCCTGAACAAACCCGTGCTGGACAAGCAGAAAATGGAGCAGGCGCGTCGGGATTTTTCTCAGCCAGCAGTGCCTCCGGCTGAGCTCGGAGTCGAACCTGATTAATATGGCTAGAGGCTTTCTTTTTTATATGGGGCTGGCAATTGCTGGCCTTTTTTATTTTTCAGAATGTCATTTTCCTTCTGTCATATATTGCACTCCTTGAGTGGTTTTTGATCTCGTCAGAAATTTCTCGGGAGTGAGTGTGCCGGGATATGTGAGCTTCATCACGCTTGCTTTTGCCATCAGTATTTCTTCTTTATTTCATATTCCTGAAGTGAATTTCACGATGCTTAATCGTTACTAAGGAATTCGTGGTTCGCTTGTTATCGTTCTCCTGAAGCGGGTTTGTGCATCATGGATGCCAGCCTGTGAATTTTTTTGCCCGGCACTGGTTTTTTAAGGTGGCCGGGCATTTTTATTCAGGGGAAAAAATGAGCACAGGTAGTACGGTCCCCGTCAGGGGCGTTTCCGTTTCCGGTCTTGTTGTTGCGACCACCCATACTCAGGCGCGCTACGCCCTTGTGGCCGCCGTCATGACTTTTCGCCAACGCTTTCCACGAGTGCCCCTCATCATCAAGCAGGCCGACGCCAGCGTGGTGGCCGAGATGGTGGCTGCTGGCGAGGCGGATATCGGCATCGCCTCAGAGGCCTTGGCCCTGCATCCCGGCCTGGATGTGCTGGAGGTTTATCGCTGGAATCATCTGGTGGTGGTGCCGCATGGGCATCCACTCAGTAAAAAAGACAGGATCAATCTCAAGGATCTGAGCTTTTATCCTCTGGTGATGACCGAGCAGGGCATTGCCGGGCGCTCGGCCATCGACATGGCTTTTCTGGCGGCCGGCCTCAAGCCGGATGTATTGCTGGATGCGCGCGATGCCGATGTGATCAAGACCTATGTGGAGGCAGGTCTCGGTGTTGGCATCATTCCCAGCATTGCTTATGAAGTGACCAAGGATTTCAGCCTGGTCACGCTGCCGGC
Source organism: Moraxellaceae bacterium (assembly GCA_050739955.1). Classification (GTDB taxonomy): domain Bacteria; phylum Pseudomonadota; class Gammaproteobacteria; order Pseudomonadales; family Moraxellaceae; genus UBA2031. The sequence goes on along the minus strand of JBOICI010000024.1, from coordinate 10,386 downwards.
CGGCCATCTCTTTGGTGAGCACGCCGCCAAGATTGCCCTGCGCAAAGGCAGTTATGTGCGGCATCACAGCAGTGAGTTTGTGCGCCTGCTGGTACCGCATTACCGCCCACTCGTTTCTGTGGAGGTCTGAAAGCACAGCTCTGATTCAGGGCCCTTATGTCGGCCCGTTTTGTCGGACGCCCTGTCGCAAAACTTTAACCATTCCGTCACGTCTCTTACACGGCGCCTCTCGAATATGGCAGCCATGAACAGAAGATATGAGGAAGGAATGATGCAGGCAGTGGCCCTGAATCAGTTTGAAAGCGCACAGCACCTCGCGGCAGCTACGTCTGCTCGTAACAAGCCGAGGCTGGAAGCCCGCTTTGTGCGCCATGTATCAGAGCTGCGCGAGGCCCAGCGTCTGCGTGCTGAAGTCTTTGCCAGTGAATTCGGCGTGAAGTTCGATGATCCGGACGGCCTGGATCGCGATTCCTTCGACGACTTCTGCGAACACCTTAATGTCTATGACGTCGCCAATGGCCGCTTGATTGCCACCACCCGCTTGCTCACTCGCGAGAAAGCTCGTCTGGCCGGCAGTTTCTACTCGGCACATGAATTCGACATGACAGCGATGGAAGCGCTGAAAGGTCGTGTGCTGGAAATCGGCCGTACCTGTGTGCATGAAGATTACCGCTCCGGTGCTGCCATCACCGTGCTGTGGTCGGCGCTGGCCGATTATCTGCTGTCCCAGAACTTCAGTTATCTCTTGGGCTGCGCCAGCATCAGCCTGCGCGATGGCGGCCAGAATTTTGCGGCCATCATGCCGGAGTTGCGTGAACAGCATTTTGTGGAGCCTGGCCTGCGCGTGAAACCGTATCGTGGTCTCACCATCGAGGCGCCGGTAGTTTCCACCAAAGCCTGCCTGCCGCCCCTGCTCAAAGCTTATCTGCGCATGGGCTGCAAGATCGGTGGTGAGGCCTGCTGGGACCCCGAGTTCCACTGCGCCGATGTCTTCGTGCTGCTGGATGTGTCGGCCTTGGCCGGGCGTTACGCCCAGCGCTTCCTCAAGGCCGGCTGAGCACATGACGCAAATGCCTATTGATGGCTTGAAAAGCGATGCTGAGGCCGCCAGCGCACCAGCAGTAGGCGCCTCTAGGCGAGGGCAAAAACAGGTGAAGAAGCGGAGTTTACTGCTAGTAAATGAGCATTCTGAGCCTGTTTTTAACGCTGCGATGGCAATGCAAGCCGCTTTTCAGCTGCCGTCCAGCTTTGCTGCCGATACCCAGGATGCATTAGCCTTCGCTCATCTCAAGCAAAGGCGTTTTCTCGTGGCACAGCAGCACTCTAACTCCCTGACTGCCCGTCTCCGTCTCTATTACCGCTTTGCCCGTCTCGGCCTGCATCTGGTGGAAGGCGCGGTATTGGCTGTGGCCTGTGGCGCGGTCTTTGTGCAATACCGCGAATACCAACGCCCGGTCATACGCTGGTGGCATCGCCGTTTCTGCAACATCCTCAATGTGGACATACGCGTGCATGGTGAGGCACAGCCGGGCCATGCACTGTGGATTTCCAATCATGTTTCCTGGTTGGATATTCCCGTGTTGGGCTCGTATTTTTCCGTGAACTTCCTCTCCAAGGCGGAAGTGGCGAAGTGGCCGGTGATAGGTTGGTTAGCCAAGGTCGCGGGCACGCTCTTTATTCAGCGTGGTTCGGGCGATGCGCGGCAGGTGGGCTCAGAGCTGGCCATGCATCTGCGCGAAGGCCGTCATGTGCTTTTCTTTCCGGAAGGCACCACTACGGATGGACACAAGCTCAAACGCTTTTTTCACAAGCTGTTTGCAACTGCCATCGAGGCTGACGTTCCTGTGCAGCCAGTACTGGTCTGCTATCGCGATGAAACCGACAGCCTGCATCCGCTGGTGCCCTTTGTGGGAGACGACGAGTTTCTGTCCCACGCCACTGAAATCCTGAAGAGTAATCACCGCATCGTGGTGGATGTGCTGGTGCTGCCACAGGAGCCGCTTAATGGCCGTGATGCACGCACGCTGTGCCGTGAGCTGGAAGCCAAGATGGCCGAAGGCCTGCGAGGTCTGCAAACCCTATCGCATTGAGTTTTATGTGTTCATAAAAAAAGCCGGCATTGCCGGCTTTTTTTATTTCAGATCAGTGATCTCCGCCGCCGCGGCGCAGGCCTTTGGCATAGGGCATGAGCAAGAGCAAGGGCAGGGCTAGCGTCAGCGTGGCGGCAAAGAGCAGGAAGATATGTTCGAAGGCGATCATGGAGGCTTGCGCTGTGAGCTTGGCATCCACCAGTCGCAGCAGCGTTTCCTGCAACTCCGCGGCATTGCTTCCCTTCAACTGCAGCCACTTTTCCATGAAGAAAAGATTGCTCTGCGTGCTGGTGTTCAGATTACTCACATGCAGGCTGAGATCGGCCTTGTATTCGGCTGACCAGTGCACGAAGAGCGTAGCCGCTGCCGCGATGCCCACCGAACCGCCGAGTTGGCGTACCAGGGTATAAATGCCGGTGGCATTGGGAATGTCCTTGGGGGCAATTTTTGCCATGGCCAAGGCATTGAGCGGAATGAACATGAAGCCCAAGCCGACACCGCGCAGTATCAGGGGCCAGAAGAAGTCGCTGTCACCACTTTGCGTGGTGAAGAGGCTGTGCTGATGCATGCTGAAACCGAAAACACTGATGCCTATGACGGCCAGTATGCGCATGTCGATATCGTTCTTTTCCACAAACTTGCCCAGTATCGCCATGGTGAGGCCATTGGCCAGCGCCCCGGGCAGTATGACTTTGCCGGTTTCCCAGGCGTTATAACCCAGAAGAGTCTGCAGATAGAGCGGCAGATAGAACACCGTGGCAAACAGGGACATGCCGAGCAGGAAGGAGAACACGAGGCCGGCGGCAAACTGCTTGTCGCGCAGTACGGATAAATCCACCACCGGATGATCCACTTCCAGTTCATGCCAGATAAAAGCGATGAAGGTGAAAAAGGAAATGGCGGCATAAATCTGGATTTCATAAGCATCAAACCATTGCAGCTTTTCGCCTCGCTCCAGCATGACTTGCAGAGTACCAATGCTGATGGCGAGCAGGGCAATACCCATCCAGTCCACCTTGGTGACTTGCTGGTGGAATTTGGAATCGGGCAGCAGCTGATTGGCCAGTAGCAAGGCGGCCATACCGATGGGCAGATTGATATAGAAAATCCAGGGCCATGAAGCGTGATAGGTGATGTAACCACCCACGGTGGGCCCCAATGTCGGCCCCATCATGATGCCCATGCCGAAAATCGCCATGCCGCTACCGATTTCGCGGGGAGAAAAGGTTTCATAAATCGTGCTTTGCGCGGTAGCAATGAGACCGCCGCCACCCAGGCCTTGCACGATGCGCCAGAACACCAGTGCTTCCAGCGAGGAGGCATTGCCGCAGAAAAATGAGGAAACAATGAAGAGGGCAATGGAGCTCATGAAGTAATTGCGCCGGCCAAAGCGGTTGGATAGCCAACCGGAAATGGGCAGCACGATGACATTGGCCACGATATAGCCGGTGGAAACCCAGGTTACTTCTTCCAGCGTGGCGCCGAGATTGCCCATGATTTGCGGAATGGCCACGTTGACGATGGAGGTGTCCAGCAGCTCCATCATGGCGGCCAGCGTTACCACCATGGCAATGATGTAGCGGTTGCGATGAATCACCTCATCGCTGAACTGTTTTTGTGGAAAGACGTTCATGGCTTTTCTTGGGAAGACGTTCATGACTGCTTCTGCGGAAAAATAGGCATGGCGTGAGAGGTCATGTCAGCGCGATTTTTCGATGCGGACCACGGCATTCATGCCGGGGCGCAATACATATTCCTTGTGTTCGGCACCATCAATACGCACACGCACCGGAATGCGCTGCACGATCTTGGTGAAATTGCCGGTGGCATTGTCGGGCGGCAGCAGGGTGAACTTGGCGCCCGTAGCTGGAGCCAATGATTCCACCGTGCCTTGCCATTCCACGCCGGGATAAGTATCGATTTCTACCTGTACGATATTGCCGGCCTTGATGTCACGAATCTGGGTTTCCTTGAGATTGGCGGTGACCCAGATATCGTTCAGCGGCACCAGATTCATCATGGGTTGGCCCACTTGCATGAGCTGGCCGCTTTCCACCGTGCGCTGGCTGACCATGCCGGTAACAGGTGCCAGAATTTTTGTATCGGCCAGTTGGTGGGCAGCAATATCACGCGCGGCACGTACAGATTCCAGACGGGCATCGGCACTGCGTAGCGCCGCACCAGCGGCGCCCACTTGCTGGGTGGCGGCACGAGCGGATTCACGGGCGGCTTGCAGACGGGCTTTGGCAGCACGTTGTGTGGCTTCTGCGGTGTCGTACTGCTGCGTGCTCACCAGTTTTTTATCCACCAGTGTGCGCAGGCGTTCGAGATCACGCGAGCTGCGATCAAAGTCAGCTTCGGCCTGTGCAATATCAGCTTGTGCGGCTTCAGCTTGTGCCGAAGCGGCACCGAGTTGCGCCACCGCTTGGCCGGCTTGTGCGCCGCGCCCCGTGGCCGCAATGGCCTGAGCTAGATCGGCATCGGCCTGAGCCAGCTTCGAGCGGTAATCACGATCATCCATGGTGACCAGCACATCACCGGCTTTTACGGCCTGATTTTCTTGCACATGAATGGTGGTGATGAAGCCGCCGATTTTGGGTGAGACGGGAATGATGTGGCCGTCTACCTGAGCATTATCGGTTTCTACATAGTGGGCATTGAACCACCAGGCGTGGCCGGCGTAGGCCAGAACAACGGCGGCAGCAACGGCCATAACGATTTTTTTGCGCGGACTGGCGGCTGGCGTGGCGGTGGTGCTGGTGTCGGCGGGCTGTGTTTGTGCGTTCATTTTTCTGATCCTGTTTTTACGTCAGAGATGCGCCATCCTTGCAGCAGGGTATTGAAGTGAAAATCCAGATAAGCCGCGACATCCAGCGGCTTGTCGTCGTGCTGGGCCATGGATTGGCGCCACATCACGGCAAAAAGAATAGGGGCGGTGATTTCACGCACGGCCAGATCAAGGGGCAGTTCGCGGATTTCGCCAGCGGCTACACAGCGTTGCAGGATGCTGGCGAACAGCGCGCGTGTGCGCTTGATGACTTGTTCGAAATAGAAGGCCGCCACTTCGGGGAAATTGGCGGCTTCCGTCACGATGAGTTTGCAAAGGCCGCCCATGAGCGGGTCAGTCACCACATCGGCCCAGCGCTCATAAGCTTCACGCAGAAGCAGAAGAGGGCTGCCCTGAAAATCGGCCATGCGCTGCTCGCCACTCTGGATATGCGGCAGGATGCTTTCCTGCACGGCGCTGCGGAACAGCTCTTCCTTATTACTGAAGTAAAGATAGAGCGTGCCCTTGGAGACGCCGGCGCGGGCGGCCACTTCTTCCAGCTTGGTGGCGGCAAAACCGCGCTCGACAAAGGTCTGCATAGCCGCCCGCAGAATCTCTTCGGGACGGGCATCCGGGCGGCGCTGCCAGCGCGGGGCGGTTTTGTTGTCGGCTTCTTCGGTCATGGCGGCTTGTTAATAACTTACGAGTCAGTAACTTTCGATGACAGTCGGCGTTCAAGTCAAGCCAAGCAGTTGCTTGGTCGACCGGTGGCCGGCTTAGGGCTGTGGCTGACGGGATTAGCTGTGGGAGCTCTCGAAACAGCTCCCACAGAAGGCTTTGCAATTGGGACTTCTACGGGCCGTAGGTCGGGCTTTAGCCCGACGCTGGAGCAAAGGGCTGCGTCGGGCTAAAGCCCGACCTACGAAGAGCGATTGAGGCTTAAACCGCCAGACGATCAAACTCCACCGGATCGTGGGCCGAGAAGATCTGCACCTCACCGGCCTTGCTCAGGGCCAGCTCGCGTAGGCGGGCGAGATTGCGCAGACGGGCATTGCGCTCGGTCTGCACCAGTTTTTCAAAGGTAGCGATGCCGGCCGGCATATAGGGCTGCGCCTCCAGCTGGCCATGATGAAAATAGGCATCACCGGCATGCAGCAGCCAGCCCTTGTCACTACGCACAGCAATGCCGCAGTGGCCGCGGGTATGGCCGATCAGGGGAATGAGCAGAATGTCTTCGCTCAAGCCGGCAATCGGCTGCATGCCGCTAAAGCCGAACCAGTCTTCACCGCCGCCCTCATGTTTTACCCAGCGTGGGCTGTGTGCCCATTGCGATGGCAGGTAGCGCGCCTTGCTGCGCCAATCCGGCTTCATGGCGGAATCAAATTCGGCTTTGAACACATGCACCTGGGCCTGCGGGAAATCCGGCAAGCCGCTGGCGTGATCCAGATCGAGATGGGTAACGATGATGTGACGCACATCGCTCACGCTATAGCCCAGCTTCTTCACCTGAGCGATAGCGGTTTCCTGATGATCCAGCTTGGGGCGAGTCAGACTTATAAAAGGGCCGCCGAGGCGTTTGGGTGTTTCCACATCCAGTGCGCCTATACCGGTATCCACCAGCACCAGACCATCTTTGGGCGTTTCTATCAGCAGCACATGGCAGACCATGCGCGCCGCTTCCAGCCAGCCTTTTTTATTGCCGTGGCCATCGTCGCCATTGATAAGACGGGCGCAGGCCGGGCACATGGTGCCGCAATTCAAGTGGTGTACACGCAAGCCCATGATCTTCTCCAGTGAAGTGTTTTATTCAGTCGGAATCTTTGCCAAAAAAGGCTCTGAGCTGGGCGCGCATATCATCGTCCAGTGTGCAGCGTATGAAGCGGCCATCGCGTTGCACGCTGATAAGACCTGCGTCCACCAGCTCTTTGGTGTGATGCGAAATCGTGGGAGCGCCGATGGCGAGGCTGTCGATGAGGTGCGAGAGGCCGCAGGATTTCATTTCCGTGCGGTACTGGCGCAGCACTTCGAGATAGATGGAAAGTCGGTTGGGATTGGACAGGGCTTTGAAGGCCCGGGCCAGTTTCTCGACATCGCTGGTGCTCGGTGAGGAGCTCAGCGGCGAGCTTGAGCGCTTGCGGATCACGATGCCCCCGGGGCGGCGTAGCCAAAGAAAAGTGGCCGACAATCTGGCCTGATTGGCCGGGATTCTGGCACAGATTGATAGTTTGACAAGTATCGAATTGGTGTTAGCTTGCAGGCCTGATCGGAGCTGCGTCTAGCTGCCGGCACCCGCCGTTTTTCAATGCGGCATCCAAGAACAGTATTCAAGGAGTCACCATGACCCAGTCGCTTTCTCCCGCCCAGGTTCTGGCTCAGTCCTTCAGCCTGCCTAATGGCAGCATTATCAAGAATCGTCTCGCCAAGTCGGCCATGAGCGAAGGTTTTGGGACTTGGGAAAATCGCGTGACGCCGGGCCTTGTGCGTCTTTATGAGCATTGGGCGGATGGTGGCATTGGTCTGTGCATCACCGGCAATGTGATGGTGGATCGTCGTGCTCTGGGTGAGCCCGGCAATGTGGTGGTGGAAGACGAGCGCGACATGGAATTGCTCACGGCTTGGGCCCGTGGCGGCACGCGCAATGGCACCCAGCTCTGGATGCAGATCAATCATCCCGGCAAGCAGGTGATGCGCACGCTGGTGGCTGATCCGGTGGCGCCGTCGGCCATTCCTTTCGGTAAAGACATGCAGGCTTTCTTTGCCACGCCGCGTGCGCTGACTGAAGTGGAAATCGAAGACATCATCCAGCGTTTCGGCCGTACCGCCGCCATCGCAAAAAAAGCCGGCTTTTCTGGCGTGCAGATTCATGGTGCCCATGGTTATCTTGTTAGCCAATTTCTTTCTGGTCATCACAACCAGCGCACGGATCGCTGGGGTGGCAATCCGGAAAACCGTCGCCGTTTCGTGTTGGAAATCTTCCGTGAGATGCGCGCCAACTGCGGCAAGAATTTCCCCATCGGCATCAAGCTGAATTCAGCAGATTTCCAGAAGGGCGGTTTTACCGAGGAAGAATCGCTGGCGGTGATTGCTGCGCTCAGCGAAGCCGGCATTGATCACATCGAGATTTCCGGTGGCACTTACGAAGCTCCGATCATGGCGGGCAAGAAGAATTCCTTTGTGAAAGATTCCACGCGTCGTCGTGAGGCCTATTTCCTCGAGTTCGCTGAAAAAGCACGTGCCGCTGTGAAGACACCGCTCATGGTGACGGGTGGTTTCCGCAGCTCGGCCGGTATGGCTGAAGCCATCACCGAAGGTGCTGTGGATTTCGTAGGCGTGGCACGCTCATTGGCGATCGAGCCTGATCTACCCAATCGCCTTCTGGCTGGCAAGGAAGCGCGCTATGAGGTCAAAGCCATCAGCACCGGCATTCCCATGGTGGACAAGATGGCCATGATGGAAGTCATGTGGTACTCGCGTCAGTTGCATCGCATGGCCAAGGGTAAAAAGCCGCGTCCCAATGAATCGGGTCTGTGGTCTTTCCTCGCCACCATGGCGGAGAATGGTTGGGGCACTTTCCAGAGCCGCCGTCTGCGCGCCTGAAAGGCTGCTGCGCGTCGGTCCTGCTTTTTCTCTCCCCTCAAACAGGGGGGGGGGAGAAGGCGAAGAATACTCATTGAGTATTCGTAGACTCCGCCGCTTTGCCCGTTTTTGCTTTGCAGGGCGCTAGCACACGAGCCATTTCAATGGCTCGCTGCGGCTTTTCAATCCTCTGTTTTATCCAATGCGCGCTCCGCGCTGAGACGGCGCCTGTCGGCAGAGCCCTGCTTTTTGCCGACAGGCGCCATTGTTGTCTCATATGTCGCGCTTCTTGCTACTGTTAGATTCACTCTGAAGATGCTGCTGTCACCAGACAGTGGATGCATCAGGCGAAAGCTCTTGGGGAGTGCTCAGGCTTTTCGATAGGGAGGTGGATGTGGCGGATGTGAAGGAGCCGGATAAAGACCGTCTGAAGCTGCTGCGACCTCTGGGCCTGGGCCTGCTCGTCGGTGTTTTCGTTTTTCTCCTGTCTGAAATCCTCATTCATCTCGAACAGTCGCGCGAGTACGAAGCGGCGCGCAGCCGCCTGCAGATCGAAACCAGCGCCATGCGGGCGCGTCTTGAGTCTGAGCTCAATAGCACGTTTTCTGTGGGCCTTTCGGCCGCTTCGCTGGTAGCCGCCAAACCGGATTTCTCTGCTCACGATTACGAGCGCCTGGCGCAAACTCTTGCCACCTGGCATCCCGGCCTGCGCAATATCGCCCTCGCTCCGGACAATGTGGTGCGTTATGTCTATCCCCTTGCTGGGAATGAGGCGGTGCTGGGCGTGAATCTGGAGACCGTTCCCGACCAGCGTGAAGGTGTGTTGCTCCTGCGCAAGGATTGGAAGCCTTTTCTTGCGGGGCCCATCAATCTGCTACAGGGCGGTGTCGGCTTTGTGCACCGTGTGCCTGTCATCGTGGTGGATGCCGGCAATAGCGCGAGTTACTGGGGGCTGGTGTCCATTGCCATGGATACTGCACCGGTATTTGAGAAGGTTGGCCTCAATCGCAAGGATGAAGTGGTGTATGCCCTGCGCGGCCGTGATGGCAAAGGTGTTGAAGGAGATGTCTTCTTTGGCGATGAAGGTATTTTTACCTCGCCCACGGCCTTGCAGATGAGTGTGATCATGCCCGGCGGTCGCTGGCAGTTGGCGGCCGACTGGCGTGAGCCGGGCAGGGCCATGAAGTGGCGCACCTTGCTTTGGCATGTGCTGGCTTTGCTGCTGTCTTTCTGTGCGGGTGGTCTGGTGGCTTTTGCTGCCCGCAGCCAGGAAAGATTACAGGTACTGGCCAGCCATGACAGCCTCACCGGGCTGGCGAATCGTCACCAGTTTCTGTTGCAGGCCGAGTCTTTTCTCGCGCTGGCCGCACGACAGAAATATCCCTTTACCCTGCTCAATCTGGATCTGGAGGGCTTCAAGGGCATTAATGATGACTACGGTCATGAAGTGGGCGATGCCATGTTGGTGCATGTGGCGGCTCAGGCGCGCGAGTGTTTACGCACGTCTGATCTGATTGCACGTTTTGGCGGCGATGAATTCCTAGTGCTTTTGCCAGATACACAGCCGGGCCCGGTACTGGACCAGCTGATTGCGCGCCTGCGTGAAGCTGTTGCCAAATCGTTGGTCGTCAAGGGCCATGTGTTGAGTGTGAGCATCAGCGTGGGCGTGGCCAGTTATCCCGATGACGGTTTCAGTTTGTCCGAGCTCATGCGCGTCTCCGACTTTAATATGTATGCTGATAAACGTCTGCGTAAAAGAGATGGTGAGTGCGACTGATGGCAGTCATGCCGCCAAGGAAATAAAAAGGCCGGATTGCTCCGGCATTTTCTTTGTGCGGGCTTTGGCACAGGAGGCTTATTTTTGGGATCTACATCTTTAACTCCCTAAGCATCGCTTTCGCAATTGTCGCCCCGGCGAAGGCCGGGATCCAGCGACTTTGACAGCATCTAAAG